>CAZMZF010000015.1:0-69468 GCA_964570765.1 uncultured Ignavibacteria bacterium | reverse complement strand
TTAAAAACTGCCAGACAGTTATCGCAGATATATTTCCCCTTTTCTTTTCTTAGATTTTTCCCGCACAAGGGACAAGACTTTTTCCTTTTATTTTTTAGTAACCTCATACTTATATCCTTTTAGCGATTATTTTAGCAATAGCTATGCCAGCTTGCCGATTTCTGACAGGGTTTATGTAAAAACTTATCCTGCAAGGAAATATGATACATATTTAAAAACATCTATTTAAATTCCTTGAGAAATAGGTTCAAAAGTATAGATTTTTTCCCATATAACAATATTAAGAGGATTTTTGTTGACAAATAAACCATCAGAAATTTATTTTAACATCTTAAGAACATTTATCCCGAGCATAATGCAGACATAGAAGGGGAGGATATTAAAAAAAGAATACGGGATAATAAAGGAGGTTAAACCAGATAAGATTAAGGAGGGGATCAAAATATAAAAGATCAGATTGAGCGTGGCTTTGAAGATCTTCACCAGGAGTAAAAGGAAGAAATATAAGAAAAGCAGGTCAAAGGTGATCTGGGCAAAAAGGCTAAAATTCTCCCGGATGTAAAGGTTAAAACTCCAGAGCCACCCCAGCCACTCTTTTAAATATTGAATTATTTCTGGTAAGGTATGGAATATTTTTAAAAGCATTTACTTTTTGAAATAAGTTAAGTCATTACCTCCTCCACCGGTTCAATAGTCAGGCTGGACTCTCCTACTTTCTTTAGCCCTACAATCCTTCTGGTCAAGAAGTTCTGGTCTTTAAGCCACTCCTTGGAGATAGAAAGGACCTCCTCTTCAGGAAGGTCTGAGATCCAGGCAAGGGTTATGCGATTTATATGTTTTTCATTTCCTTTAGCTTCGTTTTCGGATACTAAAAGATTGGACATATTCAGTGTAAATTTAACTTTCATATATTTGGTCCTTTTTGGTTTAAATCCGCCATAAGCGGACAAAACTCTCTGTATGGAAAAAGCAAGGATAATGCCGAGAAATAGCTAAAAATGAGGTTCTATCTAACTATCGTTATTTTTAGAAGTTAAAGCTTAAAATTTAAATGAACCTTTTTTATACACCCGATTTTGAATAGAAAATTGTGGGAAAAAACCTATAATTTATGGCTTCTACACCTTTTAATAGAGAAATAAAAAGGAGAAGACAGAATGAATAACTTAAATAAGCCAGATTTTAGCTCAAAAGGACTGGATAAACTTTTCCATCTCCGTGAGCTTAATACCAATTTCAGGACCGAGCTTTTGGGTGGGGTTACGACATTTCTCACTATGTCTTATATTATCTTTGTCAACCCACTTTTTCTGAGTTTCTTCGGTGACCCCAATCTCAAAAATTTAGCTCTCCCTTTCTCTGCCTCGATGACTGCAACTTGTCTTGCATCTGCCTTGATGTGTATCTTTATGGGTTTGTGGACTAATTACCCTTTTGCCTTAGCTCCGGGAATGGGATTGAATGCAGTGGTCTCTTATCAGATGGTTTTAAGTCTGGGCTTATCCTGGCCCCAGGCAATGGGAGTTATTGTACTGGAAGGTATAGCCATAACTATCCTGGTTATCACTGGATTCAGGGAGGCGGTTATGAACTCCATACCTATGTCTTTAAAGCAAGCCATCTCCATCGGAATTGGTCTTTTCTTAGCTTTTATCGGATTACAGAATGCTGGTTTTATAAAAGCTCATCCAGCCACCTTTGTTACTTTAGGAGATTTTACTAAGTGGCCCATTTTAGTTTCAGTATTCGGGATATTGATTACCTCTATACTGATGAAAAGAAAAGTCAAAGGCGCTTTACTATTAGGAATTATACTCTCAACCTTTTTAGCTATCATTCTAAACTACTATTCCGGACTTTCCGCTTTCCCTGAAGAAGGAAAAGCTATCATTCCTAAATCAATCTTCTCTGCTCCAGATCTTTCCACTTTTGGAAAATTCGATTTTTCTGCTATTATTAAATTAGGAATTCTTCCGGCTTTAATGCTTATTTTCTCGGTAATGCTCTCTGACTTTTTCGATACCCTGGGTTCAGTTATAGGTTTGGGAACTGAAGCTAAATTTTTAGATGAAAAAGGGAACCTGCCCCGGATAAACCGGGTCCTGTTAGTTGATTCCTTATCTGCAGTAATGGGAGGGGTTGCCTCTTCCAGCTCAGTAACAACTTATATTGAAAGTGCCGCTGGCATTTCGGCCGGTGGAAGAAGTGGATTTTCTAATGTGATAGTAGGGATTCTTTTTATCTTAGCTATTTTCTTTTCCCCTTTAGCTGGAATTGTGCCTAAGGAGGCAACTGCACCTGCTTTAATTATAGTAGGATTTTTAATGCTAACTATTATAAAAGAGATACCCTTTGAGAAATTCGAAGAGTCCTTCCCCGCTTTTCTGATAATGATCGTGATGCCCTTAACCTATTCCATCTCCAATGGAATAGGGTTTGGCTTTATCGCCTATACTTTGATAATGCTTCTATCCGGAAAAGGCAAAAACGTACATCCCCTGATGTATTTAGTCTCTTTGGCCTTTACCCTCGATTTCCTGCTCCCGGTTTTGAAGATTGCCTTTAAGTTTTAAATTGATAGGTAAAAAAGATGTTCTTACCTGTCCAATTAAAAATAATCTATGAATAACCCTTGCTCCATTATTGAGCTGTCCTCTCTTCTTGAAAATATTTATAAATAGCATCAGCGATAATCTGGTGCCCTTTCGCATTATAGTGAATGTAATCCTCTCTCCCGCTATCATAAAGGTCACCCCGATCCTCAAAAAGCAAAGCCACATCAATCAAGTGAACTTTTATTTCCTCAGAAAGCTCTCTTAAAGCCGCATTGTAATGCTTATTAGCGATATGAGGTTTTGAAGTTTTACCTGGACCTAAAAATATCCTGGCGGAGGAGACGGGTGTACTTAAAAATACAACCTTAATACCTGAGTCTTGAGCTATCCTTACCATATCTTTTAAATTGATAATATAATCTTTCAATGATACTCGATATCCGAGTTTCTTTTCCTCTGGTGCTCTTTTGCTGAATTTTAACAAGTTCATAATCTCAAATTTCAATAAAGAATAGAATTTTGAAAAGGAGAGGTGATCGTCTATATTTAAAATCCACTGAGGTGGAAACTTCTGAAATTTATCCTTTCTGGTAGAAGGGCACATATCGTTCCAGCCATAAGAGAGGATGATGATATCCGGATGGAACCTTAAAATCTCTCTTTTAAGAAACCGTAGACCCTGATAGGTACTGTATCCGGTCATTCCGGCATTTATCACCTCAAACTCTGGTTTGGGTAAGTTCTGGTTCATAAGGGTTTCTAATCTCTTAGCATAGGTCTGTTCTGAATCAACCTTCCAGCCAAAGGTACAGGAGTTACCCATACAGATTATCCTTTTCATATTCGGATTTTTATTTTCGGAGAATTCTTTATCCCGGTAGCCTTTTGAATTTATCTTATAAATCCCATCCACAAAGAATTTTCCTTTGATGGTCTGATTGGATCTGATTCTCCAGAAAAGCTCAGAATCCTTTTTATAATATTTAGGATAACTGAGCTCCGGGTTCAAAAGAAAGGCTCTATCTGGATATATCTGTATATCTATCAGCCTGAAAAACAGCTCCCCCAACAACAAGAATAACAGGATAGTCAGGAAAGAAAAGAGAAGGGTTTTGTTGAATTTTATCTTATCCATCAGAGTTTAGAAAAGAGAATAGATGAAAGGGGCAATGACTGAGCTTTCTGCAAAAATTATAAGCAATGACAGGATGAGCAAAATGAAGATTATCGGTCCCAGCCAGTATCTTTTCCGGAAACGAATGAACTGCCAGAACTCCTTAAAAATTGAAAACCGAGAAAAGAAACTCATAAATCTCCTTTTTTGTCATTCTGAGTCCCCGCAGGGGACGAAGAATCTGCATTTCTTTATATTTAGATACTTCGCTTTGCTCAGTATGACACCCCCACCTTCGCGTGTTATTCTGAGCCCTACTGGCGAAGAATCTCTTCTTTTCTGTTTGAGATTCTTCACTTCATTCAGAATAACACCTCCCATCCCCTGTCATTCTGAGGGAGTCCCCTACAAGGGCGTCCGAAGAATCTCAATAAATTCTTCACTTAAATCCTTCCATTCTGGATTAACTGATTCTATCAAGCTAATTTTCTTACTCCTCAACCATCCTTTAATCTGTTTCTCTCTGGTAATAGCACTTCTCACATCTTCTGTCATTTCATAATAGACTAATTTAGTGAGATTATATTTCCTAGTAAATCCCTCAATTAACTTATTCTTATGTTCGTACATTCTGCGTTCTAAGTTATTAGTAACTCCTGTATATATAGTTCCTGACTTATTAGTTAAGATATAAACATAATACTGTTTCATATTTTTTCAATGAAATTTTCAGATACTTCGCTTTGCTCAGTATGACACCCCCACTTTCGCGTGTCATTCTGAGCCCTACGGGCGAAGAATCTCTTTTTTTCTATTATCAGATGCTTCGCTTCACTCAGCATGACAACACTCAATCATTTAATCCTGAGCAAATAATCTCTCATAGGAGAACTCCTCTGCAAGAGGAGCCATCTCCTTCTTATCTATTACGAAATTACCCATAATAAGGTAGTCCATCCCGGAGCGCATAAAGGAAAGATACGCTTCCTCCGGGGTGCAGACTATCGGCTCTCCTCTTAAATTAAAAGACGTATTTAGAAGGGCTGGACAGCCGGTCAGGTTAAAAAACTCTAAGAGCAGATCATAGAAAAGCTGGTTCTCTTCTCTTTTTACAGTCTGCAACCTGGCAGAACCATCTGTATGAATTACTGCCGGGATCTCTTTACTTTTGACTTGAAAAGTCAAAAGCATAAAAGGAGAAGGTCTATCTATCTCAAAAAAATCTTTTGCCTTCTCCCAGATAATGCTGGGCGCAAATGGCCTGAAACCTTCACGGTATTTTACCTTTTGATTTATTCTATCCTTGTTCTCCGCCCTTCGAGGGTCAGCCAAAATGCTCCGATTACCTAAGGCTCTAGGTCCAAACTCCATCCTGCCCTGAAACCAGCCTAAAATATTTTGTTCGGAAAGTAGTTTAACAGTAACTTTTAATAACTCCTCTCGACTATATTCCTTATAAGTTATCCTTTCCCGAATTAAAAAATCTTTTATTTGTTCCTGTGAAAACTCCGGACCTAAATAAGCATCTTTCCACACAAAATTCCTTGGATTATCTAAAAGAGAATAATAGATATAAGCCGCCACCCCCACTGCACCACCGGCATCACTTGAACCAGGCTGGATAAATAGCTCCTCAACAGGCGTCTCTTTCAAAATCCTCGAATTAGCCAAGCAGTTCAAAGCAACACCACCAGCTAAACATAACTTTTTCAAACCGGTTTCTTTACATAAATTACTCGCCATCTTTAAAACAATCTCTTCAGTAACTTTCTGCAAACTCGAAGCGATATCTTTATGCAGTTTTTTGATCTCAGTCTCAGGTTTTCTGGGAGGGAAGCCAAATAATTTATCGAATCGACTACTGGTCATCTTCAAACCATAATCATAGGAGAAGTATCTCATATTCAATTTGAAACTGCCATCCTCTTTTAAATCAACCAGCTCTTTCATTATAAGGTCATAATAAACTGGCTTACCATAAGGAGCCAATCCCATCACTTTATATTCTGCACTGTTCACCTTAAAACCTAAATAATAGGTGAAAGCACTGTATAAAAGCCCCAAGGAATGCGGGAACCTCATCTCATATAAAAGCTCGATTTGATTATCTTTACCTATCCCCCAGGCACCAGTTGACCACTCACCCACTCCATCTATGGTAAGTATACCTGCCTCTTTAAAAGGAGATACTAAAAAACTTGACCCAGCATGAGAGAGGTGATGCTCGATCATTAACACTTCACCCTCATAGTTCAGCTCTTTCCGGATTAAAGCAGGTATCCAGAGTTTCTCTTTTAGCCACATAGGGGTTGCCATTAAAAAGGAGATGAAAGATTTCGGAAATGTGGCTAAATGCGAGTATAAAATCCTCTCAAATTTGATGAAAGGTTTCTCATAGAATCCTATATAATCAAGCTCCCTGGCAGATATGTTTTCAGTGGAAAGGCAATAGTTTATTGCCCGTAGGGGAAAATTAGAATCATGTTTGATTCGGCTAAACCTTTCATCCTGAGTTGCTGCTACAATTTTCCCATCTTTAAGCAAGGCGGCGGCTGAATCGTGATAAAAAGCTGAGATACCTAAGATATACATTTAAAATTGCCTGCGAGCGTTTTCAAGGTTAATTTCTATCTTCTCTTTTTTTATCCAGTACGTATGTATCTTGAGAAAAGAAATTTTCTTATCTTTCCATTTTTTATTCAAAAGGTCTTTTCTTAAAAGACGGAGGACAATGGAGAAAGACCCAAGGATTAAAAAATAAAAAAGCGTCAGGATTATTATGGATTGAACATAAGCAACTTTCTTGGAAAAGGCTTTAATCCCGGACCAGAGTTTATTCAGAAAACTACTCATAGAATTACCTCGAAAGGTAATATTAAAGCCAAAAGTATAATTGTCAAGGCTTCCTTAATAGAAGATAGGTTGATTTGAGAATAAATAGAGTAGGGGTTCAAAATTTTGAACCCCTATAAAAAAGAAAATGGAGGTCTAAAGACCTCCGCTACAGGTATGGAGTGCATCCTACGGATGCACTCCATAAAACATAGTTCTATAAACCTCCTCTGCTATAATCCTGTGCCCTTCTTTGGTGGGATGGCAATGGTCGATGAACAGGGTTTCATTTCCTATTTTATTGAAAGCAGAGATTGCATCCACTAAGGGAACATCATATTTTAAAGAAAGCTCTTTGAGTTTTTCCCTAAAGGTATTTTTTATCCTCAAAGACTGGAAATCCAGCTCCTTTGCCTTTTCTAACTCCTTTTGCGCTTCCTCCAGTTTCCCTGAATTTTTCAGGGCAATGCCTAAGTTATAATACAAGATTGCATACAGGGAATCCTGGGCAACTGCCTTTGTGAAAAGATTTTCTGCTACAGTATAATTCCCTTCTCTCCAGTATAAAACACCCAGGTTATTCAGATACACAAAATTTTCTGGCTGAAAAACCAAACCCTTTTCATAAAAAGCTTTGCTGGAATCTATGTTCCCCTGATCCTCATAAGCTGATTTAAAAACAGTAATTGAATACCAATCTATCTTATCATAGACCTTGGCAAAATGTGCCCAGTCAATGCAGTAAGAGACCTTCCTTTTTAAAAGTTTCTGGGTCTCATCTGCCATCACCAGCTCACCTTTTTCATCTTTTAAGCTGGTAAAGACTTTAAACTGTAAACCAGAAGGCCATTCTAAGGGAACTGGAATATTTATCAAAACTATTTTTATATTATTGTCTTTAGCAAATTTTATTATCTCCTCGATATTCTGATAATAATCTTCAGGTGAAACCCTGACTACAACCTCTTTTTTTTCTTTTTGTTTTTTCTCAAGAGAAGCCTTAATTGGAAGAATAAGCTCTTTCAAAAATCTATAGGTGGCAAGATGGTTTAAAGTCCCCAGAAAGCCAACCAATTGAGAATTCCTGTTCATTAATTCTTTATCCGAGATATAGCCATTTTGAGAGGCATCATTATTTCCGAAATAGACAATTATTAAATCAGGAGAGTATTTTAATCCATAATTCTTAAGATAGGTTAACCCCTGCAAGGAGGTATACCCGGAAACAGCCGCATTTACCAGTTCAAATTTCTTATCTGGATTTTTTTGGTTTAAGATTTCAATTAATTGCTCCCCAAAAGCCTCTTCTCTATTATGTAATCCCAATCCAACTGGAGCAGAATCGCCTAATAAGAGTATTCTATAAGTGTTAGCTGGCTTTGGAATTGAAATCTCCGGACCTAAAAGTCCATCCGAATTGGTCTGAAAGATACCTTTGTGAACATTGGGCTTGAATTTCCAGAGGAGAAGAGGGTCTCTCTCCTGAACCCCTAAGAAACGGGAGAAAAGCTCCTGCTGCCAGAGCTTATTCTCCTTGATTAATTTCTCCTGGTCTGTGCTTTTAGCTATAAGATGAAAACCTGAATCCAGAACTCTTAAAACTATCTCAGTAAATAGAAAAAATAAGATTATCAGGATTATTGAGAAGAAAAGATATTTTAGTAATTTTGACATAGATTTTTATTTAATAATAAATTTATCCAGAGAACTAAAAATCATACGGAAAATAAGGGATGGTTGACTAACTGTCAAGGATGGTTTGGATGCCTTAACCCTTTCCTGAAAGGGAGAAGATTGACCTTACCCTGACCCTCTCCCGTCCTACAGACCCGTTTTGCGGGTAGGGAGAGGGCAATAAATAACTCGGGTCTATTCAAGATTGTAGGGACAGAACACTGTTCTGTCCCTACGGTCTTTTATTTTTTCGGGATACCGGTAATAAATGCTAAAAGCCAGATAGCCCAGGCATAGACTGAAAACCGGCTGAAAAGCTCCTGGGCTTTACCACGCTTTATCAGTGCCAGTATTGCCCAGATAAGATGCAGGAACATAATGATCAAGGCAGAAAAACCACAAATAGTGTGGATATTCAGATTGGTTTTAGTGGCTTTAATCGACATTATGGAAGTGCCGGTTAAATCGCATAAAAATCCGGTAAGAAATACCAACACTATCCAGAGCTTTAGCTTTTTTATAAATCTTTCAGACCAGATAGCTGAGCTGTAGAAAATCAAAGCCGCCATTATGAACAGTATTGAAAGAAGCACTTTTTTTCTTGTTTTTCTCTATTTATCTACTTGCACTTACCCTGCTTTAACCATAATAAATATAAGGGTTTTTGAGGAGTTGTCAATTAAATAAGTTCTTAAAGAAATTGAAACTTGATAGGTCCAGGTTACCCTCAACACGGGTTAATCCTTACTAAAAGTAAAGGGACAGAACAATGTTCTGTCCCTACACTATAAATAAAAAATAGCGGGGGTTGGATTTGAACCAACGACCTTGATCTCAATACCTTAAGCAACACAATCTATTTTGAAGACTTCTGGGCTATGCAGACCAGATAGTCAGAAAGACAGAGGGTCTTGGTGACCTTGATTATTATCTGAGAAAGGTAATCCCGGCGATCGACTTTCTTAAGATGTGACCATGACTCAAAATGGATTGTCTTAAGCCCTGAAATATTCATCAAGTTAGTAAGGCTTTTCTTATCAAAGGAATACACATGCCAGGGAAAACCAAAATGCTTTAGCCCGGATTTTTTAAGCCCGATCCGGCAAAGGAAAGTTTTAAGTGAATTGGAAAATCCTCTATAATTAGGCACCTGGGCAAAAAGAAAACCCCCGGGTTCTAATAACTCAGCACATCTTTTTACCACCCGGACAGGGTCATAGAGATGCTCCAACACATCCCAGATCACTATCCCTTTGAACCTATAGGGAGGATTAAACTCTTCGATCTGGAGTGTGGTTATCGGGACCTGCAGTATCTTACTACCGATATCTGACAGTCTTGAACTCGGCTCTATCCCCTCACTGAAGAAGTTGTTTTTTATACTCTCTAACACAAAAAGGCCTGTGCCGCAGCCCACATCCAAAGTCCTGCTTCCTGCAGGTAAATACTTTTTCAGGAGTAATGCTTTTTGAGATTGGACAATATAGGAGCGGCTTCTGCTTTTTTCCCATTCAGCATAAGACCATCTATCAAACATGGAAAGATCGGTAAATGCCTCATTCTCAGAGATCTTCAGCATCGATTCTTCGGTAAATCTGGGCGAGGCATACATCAAACCGCAGTTTTCACAATGGTAAAATCCCACCCCTTCTTTATTTCTATAAACCAATTTTGAATTGGAGCTTTCTCCACACAATCGGCAGAGCACATCCTCTATCAAACCTTCAAAAGGCCCGAATTTCAAACACCTTTTTTCTGCTATCCGATCCTTATGTTCCATTTTGTTCTATGCCTTTGACTGTAAAAGATATAAAGTTCTGGTCTAAGGTAAAGAGAATTTTATAAAAATCTCTGTAAAAGAGAGGGTCTATAAAAAAGCGGGGGTCCCGCATAATACGGGACGACCGTAGTTTATTTGCCTTGGCGAAGGTTATGAGCCCATTAAGCTTGTTTCCCTAACCCCTTGAAATATCAGTTATTACAAAGGCACACAAAAACTTTCTTACTCTTACACCATCCATAATAACCCACCATAATCCAAGATAATCCAACCTAAAATGAGGCATAAAAGAGGCACGGGAATATACTCCTACCTTTGCCTATTACTGTCTAAAAATATCATTAGCTGGAACAGACGGGGGGTCATTTTTTGTAATTTATTAAACCAAAAGAGAATACACGAGGGGTGAGTTGATATATATTTGGGGAGGGGCAAATTACCCCTCGAAGGTACTCACTGGTGTCACTCCCTATTTCATAAGGGAGAAATATAGGGATTCTTATAGAGTAGATTTTCTCTCTGCACGCAGTGTCAAAATATTTTCAGGTGGCTATGTCCCCAAATGGACGATTTTCGAACTTTTCTTCCAAGTTGGGAAGAGCCCATGCCTGATGCTTCGCCCCTATTAGCCTCTGTGTAAGCTTCGTAGAATCAACGGATTATACAGTTCCCCACCCATCCAAACAAGAACAGGGACACCCATCAGTGTGAGAGGTCAAGGGGAACCACGAACGCCTTCAGCATTAGGGTAAAGTAATCCCTTAAGAGATAGGGTAGTCACCATCTGCCACAAAGTCACTCAAGATAACAGGGACACGTAGAAGTTTTTCCCGAGTTTGGAAAGAAGGGGGACACCTACCCCTGCAGAGGTCATGGCGAAGACCAAAAAGCCCAGTCACAATATAATGGAAACATTAGTTTAATAGGATAGTGTGAGACCGCCCAACCCCAAGCCCCTTGTCGGAATACACCATTTGGAGCAAGGAAAAACTTGACCAGTTTCGATTTTTTAGTTGACTTATCAGAGGGGATTGGCTAAATTAGATATGTTAATCGACTAATATCATAGATTAGCGTTCTGTAAGCGAGCGTTTAAAGAGCGATTTTAGAGGGAAAAGGATTTATGTTTGGGGGAGATCTCAGATACGCAAATCTGCTCATTAATTCCTGCCTTTTTTGGGGGTTCTATAGGATGGTAGGGGGGGTTCACAGAGGCTCGCTTTCAGTTAACAGAACTTTTTTTTGGAGTCTTCTGATATCTTTCCCTTTGAAAATATTATGGTGGAGGGAATGCTCAAAAAAAGCTATAAGATAAGGAGGAAGCCATGCCCGGAAAACCAACGAAGTATCAAGAAAGGATGAGAGTCTTGCGTGAGCAAGCAAGAAATGGCAATATGAGAGCCATGGAGGAGTTGTACAAAAGATACCACGTAAATGAAATAATGATTAACAATGAACTCGTAAACCTAAAGGAAAAGTTTGCGTGATCTGTGACCAGTTAGTAATGAGGTAAAGAAGCTGGGGGTCCACAAAATGGACGAGTTTAGAACTTTTTTGATATCAGAGAATTGTGATATACACGCCAAATTAGTTGAGTTCTGTTATTGGGTGCCTTATGGGACGATGTTAGAACCTGTTTCATGGTCTCAAGTTAAGTTCACCCCGACCATGTTTACACTATTTCTTCTCTGACTACCCAAAGGGCGTCAGAATATTTTCAGGTTAGCTTACCGGGGGTTATTTTTTGTAATTTATTAAACCAAAAGAGAATACACGAGGGGTGAGTTAATATATATTTTGGGAGAGAAAAACTACCCCTCCGAAGGTTTTGAAACTACATTTCAATAAGGTAGTACCACCAGTGCCACTCAATATTTCTCTAACACCCTTTTGTAGGATTAATTAAAAAAATAAATAACATCAGCTATACAGTCACAGATTCTTATTATCTAAAAAAGGCTTGCTTTTTTACTTTAAACTCCTTATAATGCTAAAAATTCAGTTTCTGAGATACCTATGTTCATGGGGAAGCGAGTCTTATTACTTTATTCATAATTCAGGGAAACGTTCAGTGAATACTGATAGTATGCAAGAGAATATGAATGCAAAAGATAAAGTGGAATTTCTATTTAAAAAGATATTACGCTATGACTTTTACATAAGCTCAACAAATGCAAAAGCTTCAATTGTCATAGCATGGAATGGTATCGTTATCGGCACTATATTATTGAAGTATGATTCTATCCTCTGCTTATATCTATCTAAAGGATGGTCTTATAGTATTGCGAATGTTCTTTTAATTATCATAGCTGTTGCAAGCATTATTTCAATAGCTCTTATGATGAAAGTGGTTAATCCTTTCTTATTGACTGGTTCCATTAATGGTAATTCAAAATCCCTAATATTCTTTGGCGATGTCTCAAAAATGTCTATCAATGAATATTTAGATAAAGAGATAAATTCATCCTATGACGAAATTCAGTCGGATGCTATGAGACAAGCTTATATTCTTGCAACTAGCCTAAATGAAAAGATGATGAATATGCAACAAAGTATCAGAGCAATATATTTTGGTCTTTTAGCTTTGTTTCTATTGGTATTGCTTAGAGGAATTATAACATATGTCTGAAGATTATAACTCTAAATTTGCAAATTGGCCAGAGTTTTTAAAAAATTTGTTAGACACAGGCGCAACCAAAAGCCCTATACCTCCTTATTATCGAAATCCAATCCGAATTACTTCTCCTGTCAAAGATTTAAAGTCTCCTCTATCAAAAAAATGGAATCCGTTATTTCATAATTTAGTTAAACGTAGATTAGTGCAACAAACCCGACAAAAAATTCAACGCATAAAGAATATTACTAATGGTCTTACAATGCCTGAGATAGCAACTGTGCCTATTGGAAGCGCAAAGAAGATGATTGCAGCAATACTTTGCTTTGACCTTGAAAATTTCACTGCAACAACTTCTAAAGTAAGTAATGATGTCACTCTATATATTCTTAACACTATCATACCAGAGATGATGTTTATTGTAGGAAGTTGGAATGGAGAAATTGAAAAAAGTACTGGTGATGGTCTTATGTCGATTTTTGGGACAGAAACAAGGAACAACTTTTTAATCGCAAGAGACGCAATTGAGGCAGCGATGGCAATGCGATATATTATGTTGGTTGATATTCAACATAAACTTAGCTCAGAGGGAATCCCTGTATTAAATTTTAGAATCGGGATTGATATGGATGAAGTGCTTATTTCAAGAATTGGAATAAGAAACACAAATTTCCTTACTGTTGTGGGTGGAGCTGCAAACAGAGCTTCGAAGTTACAGGAGATGGCAGAATCAAATGGAATATGTATAGGTGAAAATATCTTTTTAAACTTAAACCCATCATTACATGAGTTTTGTAAGGAAGGAACACATAAGGATTGGAATTGGCAATATACTAAAACAAAAAATCCATATAGGTTTTTCAGCTATGAGGCGAATTGGCCCGAACCAATGAAATGGAGAAATATGAAATTCACGTAGAGTCAAAACTTTTAACTTTTCTTACTGTAATTTGAAAAGTGTTTATAATGGACTCTAAGAATCCATGTCTCACACCTCATTCATTGCAAAAGTCAAGCTAAATAAGTGGAATATACACCTTATAAAAAAATCTTATCCTGGTTGAGGTGGTGAAGGAAGGGAGGATTTCAATCACGCTACGTCAGAATATTTTCAGGTTGACAACAAGAAAATCATTCCTTTAATTAGATAAACAGAATAGCCCTTTATACAAAGGGCAAAAATGATAGGCAGAACATATGTTAAATATTATAGAGGGAGGTTATCCTGAGATGAATGAGGACAAAAAATACGAGAGAGCCAAGAAGAGATTTGAAGAACTAAAAGGATTCTACATTCACCTTTTTATATATGTAGTAGTGAATATCGGGATATTCTTTTTGAACATAATCATATCACCAAAAGATCTATGGTTTTATTGGCCACTATTTGGATGGGGTTTTGGCGTTCTTGCTCACGGAATAAGTGTTTTTGGCTTGGGGGGTTTGCTTGGAAAAGAATGGGAAGAGAGAAAGATAAAACATATAATGGAGAAGATGGAGAAGGAGTAAAGATCCTCTGAGTCCTTTTAGGTGGGGTAACTCAACAATATTAGAACTTTTTTATTACCAAACAGCCTAAATATACCCCACCACTTTACACTATATTTCTTACTCTAAGAAAACATAACTTCAATTTGAGGCATAAACGAGGCAAAATAAGCCGAATTAATTTTCGGCTCTCATAAGTCCTTGAATTATAATAGCGGGGGTTGGATTTGAACCAATTCGCCTTGGCGAAGGTTATGAGCCCGACGAGCTACTCCGCCGCAGGCGGACTCCACCCCGCGATCTTTAGTTTATTTTAATAGACGGTTTCTGCTAAAGGCGGATGTTATCATCATCCAGCTTTACCACTGATGAAAACATCCAGCAAGAACAAGGGGACAGAACACTGTTCTATCCCTACACGATAAATAAAAAATAGCGGGGGTTGGATTTGAACCAACGACCTTCGGGTTATGAGCCCGACGAGCTACCAGCCTGCTCCACCCCGCGATCATAGTCTAATTAAATAGACGGGTAGTAATATAAGTTGTTTGAATTTAATAAGTCAAGCTTTTTATAAAAATAATTGTTTTACTTAGTATTACTCCTGACCTGTAGCTTTATCATATTTTGCCTGGGCCGTAAGATAATCTGCCAATGCTTGTAAATAGTTAATCTGGGCATAGGTCAGGGCTAATTCTGAATCCATTTCCTCCAGGCTGGTTATAATCCCCTGTGCATATTGAACCTTGGCAATCCTTAAGCTCTCTTTTGCCTGCTTAACATTTTCCTCCTGAGAAAGAATCGTCTCCTTAGCTAAGTTCAGACTGGTTACTGCCTCTTTTACCTCTAATTTAATCCCTTCTTTTAAATCGTTTTCACCTAAATCCAATTGTCTCAAATCTGACCTGGCTTGATTAACCTTGGAGCGGGTAGCAAAACCATCAAATAAAGGAAAGCTCAATGCTAAGGTAAAATTCCAATCAGTATCCCATTTTTTCTCACCATTAAAAGGATTTTCATAATCGTAATTAGCTATACCCATTAAAGAAGGTTTGTTCCCGGCTTTAGCAATAGTTAAGCCCTTCTGGGCAATCCTTTTCTGAAACTCTAACGTTTTTAATTCGGGTCTCTGTAAAAGAGCTTCCTGGGTCGCACTTTCCAGTTTCACTTCTATTGGTTTGAAAAAAAGCTCACCTTCTAATTCAACTTCAGCCTCCTGAGTAAGACCTAAGATATTTTTAAAAGAGCTCAAAGCTAAATCGAATGACTGTTTTGCCTGAAGCAAGGGCGGTTTGGCATTGGCTAACTGAACTTTTGCCCTGAGAAGGTCGAACTCCGAAGCCTGTCCGGCTTTATATCTTAACTCCACGGTTTTAAGATGCTCCTCTATATTTTTCAAGGCATCTTCCCTTACCCTGATAAGTTCACGCATTAGCAGGACTGAGTAAAAAGAGCTTTTCACCTGGAAGGTTATCCCCTGCTTATTCTTTTTGTAATTTTCCTCGTCTAATCTGAGATTCAACTGTGAGATAGAGTAGTTATTCTGAACTCTTCCCCAGGTGAAGATCGACTGCTGCAAAGAGAGATTAAAATCGAAATTATCATGAAAACCTGTGGTAAAATTCATTCCGAAAGCACTGATACTGGGAATAACCCCTAAGTAGGTATAGGTTCCCTCTAACGAAATCTGAGGATAAAAACTTGACTTCGCCTCAGAGATTTTAAATCTTGAAGATTTTATTTTTTCTTTCTGGCTCAAAAGCGTTCTATTATTCTGGTAAGCAGTATCAAGACTTTTTTCCAGATTAAGGATCAACTTCTCACCAGAGAATGAAACTGAAGTCATCCAGATGAAAAAAGAAAAGAACAGGATTAGCTTTAAATAAAATTTATGCATTTTCCCCTCCGCTATTTTGCTCTCCGATTTTTATATTCCTTTTCAAAAATTCTCCAAAATTATCTACTACAATATAAGTTACCGGAACCACAATCAAAGTTAAAAGAGTTGAGGTGACCAGACCACCTATTACCGTGATTCCCATCCCCTGTCTCCATTCCGCACCCTCCCCCAATCCTAATGCGGCAGGCAGCATTCCCATAATCATAGCGGCGGAGGTCATAAGGATGGGACGCAGACGAACAGGTCCGGCTTTTAAGAGTGCTTCCTCCCTCTGCATGCCTTTTTTTCTCAGGGTTATAGTATAATCGATAAGCAAAATGGAGTTTTTGGTCACAATCCCCATCAAAAGGATTACTCCTACCATTGCCATCATATTAATACTCTGGCCAGTTAAAAAGATGGCTAAAAGTGCCCCCACCACTGCTAAGGGCAGAGCTAACATAATGGTGAAAGGGTGGAGAAAAGAGTTAAACTGGGAGCCTAAAACTATATAGATGAAGATAATTCCTATAACTAAAGCTAAAACCATATTCTTAAACATATCACCCATCATTTCCACATCGCCCACATATTCAATCCTATATCCTGGAGGAAGAGGAAAACCGGCTAACTTCTTATTTAAATCATTCACCACATCCCCTAAGGGACGATCCACCACATTGGCAGTAATTGTAGCTGACCTTTCTCTATTATTTCGGCTGATTTGAGTGGGACCGCTCTCTTCATAGAAATCAGCTATGCTTTTAAGCGGAACAACAGTTCCAGCCGTAGTCGAAATATCAAGGGAGGAGATGTCCTGGAAATTATTCTTCTGTTCCGGTGGTAAAATCACCCTGATGTCTATCTCTTTTTCCCCCTGTCTCAGTTTCGTAGCTACATTACCATCTACCAGGGAACGCAACGTAGTAGCAATCTGAGCAGTGGAAACCCCTAAACGACTGGCTTTTTCTCGATTCACTACTACCCTCATCTCCGGCTTCCCCCCTCTAATTGAACGGTCAGGATCAGCCACACCAGGAATTTTTTCCAAGATAGTTAAAATTCTCCCTGACAGTTCATCTAAAACCGAGAGCTCTGGACCTTTGATGTAGAGCTGAAGAGGATAATCCTGTTCACCCTCAAACATCCCGATCATTGAGACTCTGGTTTTCAAACCTGGCATCTCCGCCAGCCTTTTTCTGACTTCTTTTTCGACTTCGACTGTTTTTTTACTTCTCTCTTCCAAGGGAACAAGTTCAACCCGGATACTACCTTTGTTAGAGGTTCCAGACTCCAGTCCTATGGTAGTGAAGATAGACTGAACATCAGGGTAGGTGAAAAGGATTCTCTCAACCTCGGTTGCCATTTTCTCTGTAGTCTGAATAGAGGTACCAACCGGAGTCTCCAGAATTACATTGAACTCTCCTCGATCTCCCTGGGTCATAAACTCCCTGCCGATAAAGGGGATCAAAACCAAGCTTGAAAAGAAAATAAGGATGGAAGCAAAGATTATCAGAAATTTATGATTCAAAGACCAGGCTAAAAGTTTTCCGTAAATCTGATTGAGCCTGTTATAGCCCCGGTTAAAGGGAGCAAACAGTTTCTTCAAGAGGCTTTCCTTGTCCTTTTTCTCTTTCACTAAAATTTTAGCTGAAAGCATTGGGGCCATAGTAAAAGAATCCCATAAAGAATACAGGATAGCAAAGACCACGGTGAAGGCAAAAGCCTTTAAGATTTTTCCTACCATTCCACCCATATAGGCAACTGGAACGAAGACCGCAATAATGGTGAAAGTACAAGCCATAACTGCCAGCCCTACTTCCTGAGTGCCAAACCTTGATGCTTCCTCAGGCTCCATCCCTTCCTCGACATGTCTGAAGATATTTTCCCGCACGACAATGGCATCATCGATTAGGATACCGACACACAAGGATAAACCCATTAAGGTGACTATATTTATGGTATAACCGACCAGGTTCATCATAATGAATGTGGCTAAGATAGAAGAAGGAATAGCTAAAGCGGCGATTATAGTACTGCGGAAATTTCCTAAGAAAATGAAAATAACTAATGTCGCAAAGATTGCCCCTAAATATAAAGTCCGCATAGTGTCATCTACTGACCTGCGGATAAATTTGGATTGATCTGAGGCAATTTCGATGGAGGTGCCTGAAGGAATTTCTTTTTTCAATCCTTCAATGGTTTTCTTAAGCCTGTCACATACCTCAACCGTATTTCCACCAGACTGTTTATACACTATAAAGGAAACTGAAGGTTTGCCATTAAGTTTAGAGATTTCCCTTAGTTCCTTAAAACTATCCCTTACTTCAGCCACATCTTTTAAATGGACCGGGCTTCCCTCATAACTTGCCACAGGTATCCTGTCGATATCCGAAACTTCCTGAAACTCACCTGTAGTTCTGAGAACAAACTCCTGTGGCTGTATCTCTACCCTCCCTCCAGGAACATTCAGATTTTCTTGAGACAAGCTCCCGATAACCTGCTCAACTGACAGATGATAAGCCTCAAGCTTTTTCCTGTCAACCTCCACTTTTATCTCCCTTTCCAATCCTCCGACTAGGTTGACTTCAGCTATCTCTTTTGTCTGCTGGATTCGGTTTTTGATTTTATCATCCGCCAGGGTCCTCAGCTCATCTAAAGGAAGATCACTTGCCAGAGAGAAAATCATCACCGGCGTAGCAGAAACATCAAAGCGAGCTATGACCGGTTCATCTATATCTTTAGGCAGTTCTGAGCGGATCTGTGAAAGCTTAGATCTTACATCAGAATCTGCATCCCGGACCTTTACCTCAAGTTCGAATTCCAATAAAACCTGAGAAAAACCTTCAGCTGTGGTGGAGTAAATATTCTTCAGTCCATTGATAGCGCTCACAGCTTCTTCGATCGGTTTGGTCACCTGGTTTTCAATTTCCTGAGCACCGGCTCCTGAATAAATCGTGGTTATCGACAGGTAGGGAAAATCAACATTCGGCATTAAATCGATACCCATGCGGTTATAGGAAACCACTCCCAAGACTAAAACCGCCAGAACCTGCATCACGATGAAAACAGGCCGGCGAATGGCTAAATTGGGCAAAAACATTATCTTCCTTCTCCTTTGACAATCTTTACCTTATCCCCAGGTTGCAGTTGATTTTGACCTAAGGTAACCAGACTATCCTCTGGGGAAAGACCACTCTTTATATAAGTTAAATCTTTATCGCTGAACCCGGCATCCACCCATCTTTCCTCTGCTTTACTACCCTTTAGCACAAAGACTTTTTTCTTACCTGCTTCTATTAAGATAGTATGTTTAGGGATAAGAACAAGATTTTCGGTTTTACCTATGACCAGTCTAACTTCTACGAACATCCCCGGCTTTAAAAGATGATTCCGGTTGGGAATGGTTATCTCTACGCTTGCGGTCCGGGTTAAACTATTTAAGGTGGGACTGATCAGAGTAACGACGCCCGAAAATTCCTTGTCAGGATAGGCATCCACCTTGATTTTGGCTTTCTGATTTAACTTGATTTTTGGAAGGTCCTCTTCTGTAACCTGAATTACAATTTTAACTGAATCAAGGTTCAATATTTGAGCCAGGGGAGAGCCTCCCGAACCCCCGGAAGGTTCACTTACCTGTGCTCCTTTATCCAGATATACTTTTCCAACAATCCCTTCAACCGGAGAAGTCGTTTCAGCCAGCTTATAATCCAGTCCAGTAATATCCCGGTCAATTATAGCCACTAACTGATCTTTTTTGACCCTGTCCCCTTCTTTAACCTTCATCTCTACCAATTTACCGGAAGCCTTTGGAAATATATCTATTTCCTCTACTCCCTTAACTTCCCCGGTGTAATTAAGTATTGGAGTATAGGGTGAGGTTTTAACTACTTCCACCTCTACCGGGATAATTCTATCCACTATCTCGATTGAAGTTTGAGCCCTCCTCTCCTTGAAAACAGTCATCATCCTGAAAATGATAAATAAAAGGATCAAAACAACAATCAAGATACCGATCAACTTTTTCATTTTTTCTCCTTACTTCTTATTATTAGTTTTACATCTTTTCACCTGACCAATCAACTTATCAATCAATTTGATGTCCAGCTTTAGATGAGAAATCCCTCGCTCCAGAATGAATTTCAAGTTAAAAGGGATTTCTTCACAATTATTTCCACAAAGTTCCTGGATTCTCTTAATCACTTTATGAAGCTGTTTTTTCTTCTGGTTTAAAGAACTCAGAATTTTCTCCCTGGTCAATCCATGTAGAAAAGCCACTCCTACCATAAAGCTATCCTCTGGCATCTTCTTCTCGTTCAAAGCCATTTCTACCAGCTCACCTAATCTTTCTCTCCCTTTAGGGGTGATATGGTAAACCAACCTTTCCGGCATCTTTCCCGGCTTTTCCCCCTTCCCCTCAATAAGCCTCTCCTTTTGCAGACGGTGAAGGGTATTATACATCGAGGCTAAATTCACTTGCGCCCAGTGCTCCATCTCCCTTTTCTCAATCTCTTGATAGAGCTGATAGCCATACATCGGCATCTCGCTCAACAGCCCCAGGACCACCAGTTCGTTTTTAGCCACCTTTACTCCAATTTAAACTATTCTAATTTAGAATAGTTTAACATATAATACGGAAGATAAAAAATTTTGTTTCAAATTTTTAAAAGTTTTTTTAAGATGTCAGGGGGTAATCACTTGCCAGATACAATTACACCTTATCTTCTTATAATCCATATCCTGGGATTCAAATTGAGACTTCAGCCTCAAGGTCAAATTCGACTTTTCCCACATCTGAACTGTTTCTTTACAAAGAGAGACATCGGTATAATTGTATTTTTCTTTAAGATATTTAATCAAGTACAGATACATAGTAAACCTATTGGAGAACTCTATCTTCTTCCCCCAGTTTGATTTTTCCTCTAAGTAAATTTTCCAGGATTTATCTTTGGTTCCATTTTCGTTCTATCAGAACCTCAGTCCTGACAGAGGGTTTAAGTGTCAGGAGTAGCTCCTGACGCAACAATTAAATAATTTTTATTTACAAACTTCCCCAAACACCCTTAAAAAATTCCCGCCAAGAATCTTTTTAATATCTTTATCCTTATAACCCCTATTCAAAAGTTCCTGAGTTATCGCAGGTAAACCTGAGGCATCTTTTATCTCCAGGGGGATGGCTGGGATTCCATCAAAATCTGAGCCCAGGGCAACATAATCCGGTCCTACTAATTTTACTACGTAGTCTATATGGTCAACTAATTTAGATAAAGAAGCAGGAGGAGGAAAGTTGGCATTACTATAGAGAAGCTCGGTCTCTTCTTCTATCTTCTTTTCGTCACCTTTGAATTTCTCTTTGAGCTCTTCTTTATTAATCTGAATCTCTTTGTAAATACTATCAGATGTTTTCCTGAAATCATCATCTAAATATCCGGAGAAAAAATTAATACCGATAACTCCACCGGATTTAGCAATCGCTTTTATTTGCTCGCCATTCAAATTGCGATAATGATTACAAATTGCCCTGACACAAGAATGAGAGGCAATAACCGGGGCTTTGGATAACTCCATAACTTCCCAGAAAGCTTGTTCCGATAAATGGGAGATATCTATTATCATCCCCAATCTATTCATTTCTTTAACTACTTCCCTGCCCAGTTCAGTCAAACCGCCTTTTTGCGTGGAAGTATCCGAAGCTGAGCTGGCTAAGAGATTGGAATTCTCCCAGGTTAAAGTCATATACCTGACGCCCAAGCGATGAAAAGTCCGCAGTAAAAATATGTCACCCTCAATCGAATGACCACCTTCCAGACCTAAAACACAGGCAATCCTCCCTTTTTTATTAATCTTTTTGAAATCTGAGATATTTTTAGCTAATTCTAAATCATCTGGATATTTCTCCAACTGTTGATAGAAAAGGTCAATTAAGTCCAGAGCTTCTCTGGCCGCACTATCCGGTAAAAACTCAGGTGCTACCCAGATGGCGAAAACCTGAAGATCAACCCCTCCCTCTTTCAATCGAGGGATATCGATATGTCCTTTCGAGTTTTTCTCCCCTAAAATAAAATCACCTTTTTTCAACTTCAGGACTGTATCAGAATGCAGATCACAAACTGAAGCTCTGGTGTGAAGTTTTTTTGCCTTATTCGATATATCAACAACCCCGAAAGCTATTTGAAACAAAAAAAATAGGGCAAACATTGAGATTATCGTTTTCATAGATAAATTAAAAGGTTAAAATTATTCTTTTTCCTCCGCCTCAGAGGATTCGGAAGGTTTCTTTTCCTCTTTAGTTATCCCTTCTTCTTTTTTCAGCTCCTCTAAATAATTCATCCTCAGGTCAAATAAAACATTATCTAAATATTTTTTCTCCTCCTCGGTAAGATTACCCTTGGTTTTTTCTTGAAGTAATTCTAAAATATCTATTGAGTATTTAGCCTGTTCCAGGTTTCTCTCTACCTGTTTGGTTAGTGGGTTAATCAGCTTTCCCATCTGCTGTAGAGCTGCGGTTTGAAACATAAAAACTAAATGGAAAAAAAGCTCCTCTTTGTTCTGAGTTTTATCTTCTTCGTTCATACCTACCTATCTTGATATATGATTTGATTATCAATTCTTTTGCATCTCCTGAGCAAATTTATAGGCAACATCTAAACTATGCTGTAAGTCCATTATCTCCGCATCCACTTTCTTCAAAAGTCGGTTAAGATCATAGTCTTTTGACTCAGAGAGCAATTTTTTAATTCCCTTCTCTAACCTGGTTGCATCTTCTAAAAGCTCTTCAATTTTATCTGTTATGCTCATTTAGACCTCTATTTCTTAAAAGTTAAGACTAAATTAATTTTCTTACTCCATACTCCTGGTTTTAACCAGCCTTTCAGAAACCCTCCTGATGTCTAAACGATATTGATTCATAACCACCTGAGCTATCTCCACAGGATCTAAGCCATAATCTTCTAATCCCTTCGTCTTAACCGGGGTGTTACGGCTGGAGATATTAATTGCCAGATGGATCTTGGTGGAAACCTTTGTCCGGGTAACTGTGGAGATAGTAAGCTTGGCATCTCCATCGAAGATGTCATCTCCCCATCTCTGCAAAATATCCCCTTTCAGCCGGTGATTAAGTTTATCCTTGAGGATCGATACTATAAGCTTCTGTTTCAAGATTGCCTTCTCTAAGTCTAAATCGAAATGTTCGACAACAAAATGCAGCATCTTCTCACTTCTTATCCGGGTTTTCTTCTTATAGTGATCAATACCTACTAAATATTTCTCCTCCAGTTCACAGGGACCGATAAAGCTTAGGATACTATCACCTAAAAGGTCAAAATTAGTATAAGCCCAATGGGAACAAAGCTGTTCCCCGGTGAACTTTACCTCTTTAGATACAAACAGCGATTTCATAATTCCTCTCTTTTCCTACGGATCCATTTTTTGGAAAAATATATAAAATTTATCCTATATCCGCCAGCTTGAATTTATCTTTATATCTTTTGATAAACTTACTCCTCAAACATAGATTATCCTTTGAGCTTAAGTTTGGATCCTCCTGCACTATCCGGAAAGCCCAATCCCGAGCTTTGTATAGTAACCCTAAATCCTCAGTTAAATCTGCGATCTTTAGATCTGGCAATCCGTGCTGTCTGGTGCCGAAGAACTCCCCTGGACCTCTCAATTTAAGATCCGCTTCTGAGATTCTAAATCCGTCTGTGGTGGAGGATAAAATCTGTAGTCTTTTTTTCGCCTCCTCAGAAATCGTAGGAGAGAACTTTAATATACAATAGGATTGTTCCTCCCCTCTGCCGATTCTGCCCCTGAGCTGATGAAGCTGGGAAAGCCCAAACCTCTCCGCATGCTCAATTAACATCAGCGTAGAATTAGGCACATCCAATCCCACCTCGATCACCGTAGTGCAAACTAAAATATCAAATTTCTTTGAGCGAAAATCTTTCATTATCTTTTCGCGCTCTTCTCTTTTTATCCTGCCGTGGAGCAAAGCTATTTGTCTATGAGAAAAAACTTTCTCTTTAAGAAATTGATACCCCTCAGTTGCCGCTTTTAAATCAGCTTTTTCTGATTCCTCGATCAAAGGGTAAACGGTATAAGCCTGTCTTCCTTTTTTAAGCTCCTCCTCTAAAAAAAGATAACCCTTTTCTGAGGAATTCTCCTCTAAAAGCCTGGTCTCAATCTCTTTCCTGCCTGGAGGCATCTGGTCAATTACCGAAACATCCAGATCACCATATACTGTCAGGGCTAAGGTGCGAGGAATAGGGGTGGCAGTCATAACCAAAAGGTGAGGTGATTTACCTTTAAGCTTTAAGCTTAATCTCTGCAAAACTCCAAAACGATGCTGCTCATCTATAACCGCCAGACCCAACTTGTTGAAACTTACCTCTTTTTGAATAAGGGAATGGGTGCCTATTATGATCTTTGCCTCCCCGGAGGAGATCTTCTCTAAGATCTTTTTCCTTTCTCCGGTTTTTACCGAACTGGTTAAAAGGAGTGGTTTTATCTTTAAAGATTCTAAAAAGAAACTAAGGCTCAGATAATGCTGTTCAGCTAAAACCTCAGTTGGTGCCATTATGGCTGTTTGATAACCGTTCTCCACTGCCATCAACATAGTAAGAAGTGCTACGACGGTCTTTCCTGAACCAACATCCCCCTGCAAAAGCCGGTGCATAGCTTTCCCTGAGGAAACATCCTGATAGACCTCATTTAAAACCTTCCTCTGAGCTAAGGTCAATTCAAAGGGTAAGTTTTGTATAAATTTTTTCACCAATTCTCCAGGTCTTTGAAAAACTATTCCCTCCTCTTTTATTTCTAACCTTTTTTTCCTCAAGGCTAAAAGAAGCTCCAAATAGAAAAGCTCTTCAAAAGCTAACCTTTTCCTCGCCTTTTTAGCCTCCTCTAAAGAAGCTGGAAAATGGATATTTTTCATTGACCAATCCAAAGAGGGAAGCTCAAGCTCTTCTCTGACCTTTAAAGGAAGGGTTTCCTGAACCTGAGGTTGAAGATTTTCCAGAATGAAGCTTATGGTTCGACGAAAGCCACGACTGTCTAAGTAAAGATTCTTTAACTCAGAAGTTGATGGATATAAGGGGATAACTCTACCGGTGTGGATCAACTTCTCCCCTTTTTCCGAATTTGGATCCACAGGACCGGAGATTATCTCAAATTCCGGATGGGGCATTTGCAGTCCATAGAAATCCCTCACCTCCCCTGAGGCAATGACTGTATCTCCTTCTTTGAAACGGTGCTGAATATATTTGATTCCAGAAAACCAGACCAGTTTTAGAAAACCTTTCCCTTCTCTTATGATCACCCAATATTGGGGTTTTCTCCATCTTTTTATACCATAGGACTCAACCGTTCCCATAACTGTTACCTTAGAGTTGACCTGAAGCTGACTTATGGGGGTAAAGGTGCTCCGGTCTAAGTATCTGCGAGGGATATGATAAAGAAGGTCTTCCACTGTTTTTATGCCCATGGAGTCTAACGCTTTCGCTTTAGTTGGACCTATCCCTTTCAAATACTGTATCGGACTTTGAAGGTCGATTCGACTAAGTCCGCCAGAAGCGGATTGAGGGTTAACTGACAAAGCAGTTGCCAAAACGTACTCCTGAAGAAAGAAAATTTAACTTTTGAAAATTATATTAATCTTTTAACTCAATTCTGTCAAGGGGTTTTAGGAAGGTTCAAAAATTAGTTTTTGAATGGGATTTAGGTATAAGTCTTGGAATGCGAACTATTATGTTTGCCTGAATTAATTTTTTTGATTTTCAGATACCTCACATTTTTCCTTGACAAATCCTTTTTAAATTCTATTTTATTTTTTTGTTTGGTCTCTGAAAAAGTGTTAAAATAAAGCGGGCAAGGGTGCCCACCCTACGAAATATCAATGGGTTATGACTCGTAGGCAGGGCTCCCAGCCCTGCAAATCCAACTTTTTCAGAGCTCTCTTTGTATTTTCAGTTTGGATTTTGTATTCATGAAATGGTTTTGAAGTCGAGCAAGGGTGCCCGACCTACGAGGAAAATCAATACCCTCTTTTCTCGTAGGCGTCCGCCTGAGGCGGACAGCCCCGTAATAGGAGTTTTTCAGAGCTCTCTGTGTTTTTAGGTTAGATTTTGTGTCCGAGAAGCGGAATGGTGAGATTGGTAGTAGGATTAGGTAATCCAGGAAGAAAGTATCAAAAGACCAGGCATAACTTAGGATTCAGGGTAGTTGACCTTAACGAGCAAAAATGGTATAGCCAGTGGAAAACCTTTAAGCTGAAATAAGATTAAATTTTTTACTGTATGGGCAGGACATCGTCCTGCCCTTTTTTATTATACAAGATTAGGATACTGTAGAGGCATATTGCTTTACGCCCCCGCAAGTGCAGTTCGTAGCGTCCGACCTTTGTGTCTGACTTTTTTGTCTGTAGGGACAGAACAGTGTTCTGTCCCTATGTTTGATTACCTCACAACTGATTGCTATGATTAAGCTGACGGTTACATTATAAACATCTTCTTAATCTTTTAATCAGCTGTGAATTGCTCTTCTCTTATTTGACAATTACCATCTTCTTAGCCTGGGTGAATTCACCAGCCTGAATTTTATAGAAGTAAATACCACTACCGCACTTCTGTCCTTGGTCGTCTTTTCCATCCCAAACGACCGTCTTGAATCCTGCTATTTGGAATTCATCCACAAGTATCATTACTTTTTGACCAAGGATATTGTAAATCATCACCTTGACATTGCAATCCTTTGGCAGAGCATAGTCAATCTGAGTCTTCGGATTGAACGGGTTGGGATAGTTCTGTTCTAGGGCAAATCCAGTAGGAAGAGTTTCTTTGTTGTGAATTTTGTAAGCTATCTGAATCACGTCAGCTGGTATCAAGTCCTTGGGCACTTTGAGTCCAAAGTTGACCAGAGTAAGGATCAAGTCTGCAAGAACATACCGGCATCCTTGTATGCCATGTCCTGGAATTGTATTTGGACAATCGATTTCATCATTCACAAGCATATCGCAGTAGGTAATTGCCTGGCTCACTGTGCGGCCGTCGGCTGATATTGTTTGGGTCTGGCTGATTTTCCCGGATACAACATTGAGCATCAGAGCCATCAAGTCAGATTTGCCAAGCCGTTTGAAAAATGGTTCTTTTTCGCCCGTACACATGAGTAGGAGTTTTTTCAAGACCATTAAGCTATCAGACTGGCTGGCTGGTTGTGGAACAGAGTAGAAATCAACTGGATTAATCTGGTTATGATTGAAGTGAACATTGATAAGACCTGTGAAACGAGAGAAGTCTTTGAGAGTATAATCTTGTGGTTTGTTCTGAAGAGCTCTGGTGAGCTGGTCTGCCCAGTAAGCTCGCGAACGAGGTCGAGGAGTGATTCCTAGTTTCGTAAGCGAAAAGTTGACTGTCACTGGCACATGGTTTATAGTGAACTCTTTTGTCTCTTGGTCTGTCTGATAACCAAGCGGAGTAACAACCGCAATTGAATACTTACCGTTGGGGATGTTGTCGACATGGTAATAACCCGTATCATCTGTCACCAATGAGCCCCATAAAGATCCGGCAGAATCATAGACGTCAAGTGTCACACCAGCTAAACCAAAGGTCGAACCCTCCCTCACGCGTCCTCTGACTGAAGCACTAGGAAGAGTGCAAAAGGCATATCCTTCGTTTGATATTTCTCCGATCTGTACGTCTTTTGCTAACCATGTTGTGTCGTTGCCTAAAAGAGCATACAAAGAGAAACTATCGGAAGGTGAACTAGTAGAGTCTGGCAACAGAGTGATCCGATAAAGGCCATCTTCTGGTCCTAGAAATGATATCCCTTTAATTGAACGACCTGATTGCAGGATATCGTTAATGAAGAAAGTGTTGGGGGGAGACGGAGAACCCGAGGAGACCTGAAAGCCTGAAGGTAATGTGACTTGGAGTTGGACTGGGCATAACACTCCAATTTCGAAATGTGGGATCTTGGTTCCATCGTGCGCAAAGATTCCCAGTCCAACATTGTTATACTTTCCTGCAATCGTGCTGGTATTACTCAGCATAACAATGAGTTTGTCAGTACCCTGAGGTAACGAGAAGTGCTTGATGTCCTGGGAACTTGAGATAATCTGGCCCACAGTGTTTATGCAGAAGACGGCAACATCACATGGCATTATGTCTTTGTTATTATCCAAGTCTATGTTACTCTCGTAGAATGGTTGAAGGGCAATAGCTTTGACATCGGATTGTGGTGAAATTTGGAAGTAAGCAGCGCACTCATTGTAGAGATCCCTTAGTGGGCTTGTTTCACCAAGATAGTAGTATGAATTCAAGTTAGCATTGCATTTCCAGTTATCAGGGATGATCAGAGCCGGGTAGTAGAAGTGCCGATAAATGGATATACCAGAAGCGGTTCGATATTGTCTATATAGTACTTTCAAGGTGTCTGGTCCATCGGATGTCTGGAAGCTATAGTCCTTTAAAATATTAGCAAGTTGCCATCGGTAATAAAGGGTATAACGAGTCTCATTTCCTTTCCATCGCTCTTGTATTACCTTGTCAAGTGCTGACAGGTCAGCGCCTGAATAAAGCAAATCCTTTATAATACTCGGACCAAAAGCGATTCTTGAACAATCGAATAAGTCTTTGAAATTGACAACTTCGCCTGTCTGCTCGCTCAAGAAAGTCCAAAAAGCAGGTGGACCTTGATATGGCTCACTACCAGATAAATCGCTGGCTAGCCCACTGTGCTGATAGGGTGATTCAAAAACTTGAGATGTCCATGTTAGATACGACGGCGTAGCAACAGAAGGTCTGTGTGGCGGAAAGACGAGGTTCTCGACCCAGACAGCAGTCCCTTCTATAACGCTACGTGGTTTGAGAAGAGGAAAGGTAATGTCATCGCAGATCGGACGTCCCATCCTGATCCACTGAACGTGGTGAAAGAGTTCGTGGGCAGCGTCTGTGCCTAGCCAGTAGTAAAACTGTGTAGCGGCAGTGGCTGGTAGTTCAGTTCTGTGGCCTTCTGTTGCGTTTATGTAGATTGCACCGGCTTGACCAGGCGAGAATTTCCCGTGAGCACTAGGCTGCAGGCCGAAAAACACAGGAACATCCTCTACTTTTACAGTGATTGGATACTGCCCTTCATCTATTTGTAGAAAACAAAATTCCACGAACTTCTTAAGCGCATACTCGAGACTACGACCAAGTTCAAAGATCATTGTTGGCGCCTTCTTAAAAACTGAAAGACCGTTTTCTTGAATCTGAAAAGCAGTCATCATGTTTGATTCGAAACACTCGTCTGGTCCAGCAGTCTCATAAGAAATCGAGAAATGTCCTTCTGTAGTTTTGTATGGCTTCGCTAATTCCAATTGGTTGCTCGATAGAGCAATATTCAAAGTGATGAATTTAGTTTGAAGTTGATATATGTCGGGAATCCTGGTCGGGTTGTAGTTATTACTATGGACTTCAATAGTAAGAAATCGCTCTGATGTAATACCACAATTTGACAGGTCAATACGATAGCGACCAGAGTGATCGGTGCGGACTGTTGGCAGATCGCCGTTATAGATGTAATCGATTGCGCTGCAAACATATATCTTAACTTCCGCATCTGGTATGCCCGACTTGGCGAGATCATTAGGATCAAACAATGGACTACTCGGATCGTAGACAATGCCACCAATGCCGTCAAGAAGTTGACCTATCCCTGAGACAGCTGCTCGGAAGACCGGTTGATCTGGGTCGTTACTGTTGATTGATAGATTGCCGCTATAACTGATTTGTTCGACAGGCTTGAATTGCACATTCACAGTCAGGTTGCCACCTGGCGGGATGCTACTAGGAAAAGAGGGAGAAGTAACCGTGAATACGGTGTTGTCAGATAAAATGCTAGTGATCGTTAAAGTCGCGTTCCCGGTATTGCTTACCAATAACGTCCAATCCTGCGTTGTGCCTATCCTCGCCTCACCAAAATCGTGAGACTTATCTGAAACGGCAAGCTCAGGTAGATTCTGTTGCTCCTTTTCAGCATTGTATATATCCCGAATCTCATTTTCGCTTAATGCTCGATTAAATATCCTTATCTGGTCAACGGCTCCTTTGTGGTAGCCGGGCGAGGCGGACAACTGCCGACCTATTTCTAGGTTGTAAGAATTAGTGTTCGGTATTTGGTCGCCTCCCCCTGATGACCCATTCCAGTGACTCCATGTTCCTGGCTGACCTGCTCCATCAATCATCCATAGTGCCGAAGAGGGTTGTCCAAAAACAAAAGAAACAGCCAAGTGATGCCATTCGTTGTCGTTTAGATTGGGAACATTAGCTAAAGCATAATTACTGCCGGTTGCACACCCACTACCAAACTGAAAAGCAAGATAAACACCTCCGGGACTACCGCCGTACTTAATGTCGTAATTTATGTCACAATTTACGTCATTTTGAATACGCTTGCTAATCAAAAATCCCTCTGTAGCCGTTGGGTCGATTTTTGCCCACATCATTAAGGTTATTTGAGTATTGATATCCAAAAAGTCATTATCTGGAACTTCAATGTAATTGTTGACCCCATTAAAACTTCTTGCCTTCCCCTTGACCCCATCAATGATAGTAGCACCGCTAGCTGTTCCGGCGAGACCGTGTCCGGATGCATCCGCAACCAATGTGCCTGATTGCTCATCCAAAGGCCAAAATGCAGCAAGCCCGGCTTGCGGTGGCTGACCGCTGTATAGCTCTTGAATCTCTGAAACCGTCAAAGGCCTATTGTAAATCCTAACCTCATCAATCTTGCCTTTAAAATTGCCATGAGGACCAGGCAACCCCCCAATTGTAATATCAGCGGTGTTAGTGTTGGTATATGCACGGGTCTGGCTATTCTTATAGATGGCGTCAACATAAAGTCTGAGAACAGAACCATCATAGGTGGAAACGACAAAATGCCAGTTCCCATCATTGTAGGTGATGTTATCTCCTGGATACAAACGAGTATCACTATTCACATAACCAACAAACTGTTGATTGGTAACAGCGATGAAATAACCCGTAAAAACGGACCAAACATGCTTGCCAACCAAAAAGCCATCCGCTTCATCTGTGAAATTTGCCCAGCAGGCAAGGCTAAAACCTGTGGTTAGATGCAAAGAACCTGTTCCTGGAATTGTGATGTAATCATCAACTCCGTCAAACTCATAAGCTTGGTTTGGATTGCCAAATCGGTCTGTCGTGAGCACCGAACCTGAAACTGTTCCATTGTAACCATTTCCGCTACCATCATTAGCATTCCCATTAAAAGGGTAATAGGTAACCAAACCCTGTGATATATTCTGGCTCCAAGCAACCTCGATGGCAAGAAATAAAGAGACAAGAAAACAAAATCTTAGGATATAATTCTGCAGTTTCATAACTCCTCCATTAGTCTTGTGTAAGAGTTAACCTTCCTCCACATTTCTAATAAATGGGAATAGCAATTAAGTCGCTATCTGGATGGACTTAATATTGAATTTAAATTTCTTGTAACTTTTCTTCTCTGAAAAGAGGCTCTCTTACGTCATAAGCTCCTCCTTTCTTAATCCCCTCTCTTAAGTCAGGATAAATCTTTGCGGATACTCTATAGTTTATAATGTAAATTTAGTCCTTTGACCTTAAAAGTCAAGAAAAATTTGTTTTTTTCTAAAAATTAGAAAGGGGATTCATATTGTTGTCGGGATTTACATCCCTCCAGAAACTTAGGCATCGTCGCGGACGTCGATAAGCGCTTTACGACGCCTACGGCGGGCTAAGCTCCCCGTAGGTATGCACTCCATAACCTAAGTTCTTGCTAGAATTGGAATTCCAGCAAGAGGAGTGAATGGGCTATCGCTATACGTCCCTGCCTGAATCGGTATTCCCGCTCCTACGGATCCGTTCCAGGACTTGCCCACAAGGTGGGACAATTAGCTGTAGGGACAGAACAGTTTTCTGTCCTCTATATTTATCTTAGTTTTTCGTCGGGCATAAAGCCCGACGCTACATCAAAGAAAAATCCTCAATTTCCCTTGACAACCTGCAAATTCCCCCTATTTTATTACCTACCATAAAATATGGTATTTTATTTTTTTGTATTTTCAGTTTAGAATTTGTGATTGAGAGATGGTGAGATTGGTAGTAGGATTAGGTAATCCAGGAAGAAAGTATCAAAAAACCAGACATAACTTAGGCTACCGGGTAATTGACCTTTTAAGCGAAAAGTATAAAAAGGGCTTCAAGGCAGGAAAGGGGGAATACCTTTACTGCCAGCCAAAAATTGAAGGTAAAGAGGTATATTTATTAAAACCTCTTACTTTTATGAACCAAAGCGGTCAGGCGGTTTTTGACTCCTTAGGTTTTTTTAACTTGACTCCGCCTGAGCTTTTTGTTATATGTGATGATATAAACCTCCCCTTAGGTAAGCTAAGGCTAAGAGAGAAAGGGAGTGATGGAGGACATAAGGGCTTAAGCTCGATCATTTATCATCTGGGCTCGGAGGAATTCCCCAGACTTAGATTGGGAATAGGTCCTCTACCAGCAGATGAAATATTAGAAGATTTTGTTCTAAAAAAGTTTAAAAAAGAAGATGAAAAAAGCGTAGAAGAGATGATTTGTAAAGGGGCTTTAGCAGTGGAGAGTTTAATTATATTCGGATTAAAAGAGAGTATGAACAGGTTCAATTTGGAAGGAGGTGAGTTTTGAGACAATACGAGACTGTTTTTATCCTGGACCCGGGATTAGACGAGATCACCTGGGATAAAGAGGTAAAAAAGATAGAAGAGCTTATAGAAAATAATAAAGGTAAAATTATCCAGACCCAGCGCTGGGGACTAAGGAAACTATCCTACCACATAAAGAAGAGAAACGAGGGATATTATGTTTTAATCCAGTTTGAAGCTCCTATAAGCCTTATCCGGGAACTTGACAGGTATTATAAGCTAAACGAGAGCTGTTTAAGGTTCCTGAATGTTGTCCTGGAGGAGAAAAAAGTGGTTCTGGAAAAAGATAAAGAGACTTCCCCCCTGGGTGGAAGTAAAGAGAAGGTGTAAATCTAAGTTGAGGAATTGAGGAGATAAGGAGGATTTCGATGTCCAATACCAGGCTACCCCATCTAAACCGAGTTTTGATCGTGGGAAACCTGACCAAAGACCCGGAATTACGTTACACCTCTACAGGTGTTCCCGTGGCAAACTTCAGGATCGCCTCCAATAAGAAATACAAGGACAATCTGGGGGAAAGCAAGGAGGATGTCTGCTTTATCGGGGTGGTGGCTTGGCAGAAGTTAGCCGAAAGCTGTAGTAAATTTTTAAAAAAAGGAAGCGCGGTCTTGGTAGAGGGTGAACTGCGTAGCAGATTCAAAGAAAATGATGATGGCAGTAAAAGAAATTTAATAGAGATAAGAGCTTTTCAGGTACAGTTTTTAGACAAAAAGACTGAAACAGTCCCGGTTGAGGAAACCAGCCTTTTTGATTTAAAATTTTCTGGAGAGGAAAATATCTCTGACTTAAGGAGCTCAATTGAAAATTTATAAAAAGGAGGATAAAATTAAAACTATGTTAGACGATCTGGAAAGAAGGAAAAAAAAGGTCTGTCGCTTCTGTGAGGATAAATTGAAGGTCATTGATTATAAGGACGAAAAGTTGCTACGAAGATTTATCACTGACCGGGGGAAGATAATCCCCAGACGAATTACTGGCAACTGTGCCAGCCATCAAAGGGAGATAACCCAGGCCATAAAGCGAGCCCGGCATATAGCTCTGCTTCCCTTCACCACTGAGACCTATAGATAAGATAAAGATGCAGAGGAGAAAATGAAGATAATCTTAAAAGAGGATTTAGAGGATTTGGGAAAATGCGGTGAGGTAATCCAGGTCAAAGATGGTTATGCCAGAAATTACCTTTTCCCCAAGAATTTAGCCATACCTGCTACCAAAGGGAACCTCAGCTCGATAAATGAGGTCACCCGGCAGAAGAAGATCCGGGATGAGAAAAAGATAAAAGGGGATGAGAAGCTGAAAGCTGATTTAGAGAAGATCTCCATAACGGCTGAGGTCAGGGTAGGAGAAGAGGATCGGGTCTTCGGCTCCGTAACCTCTCAGGATATAGCTGGGCTTTTAAAAGAGAAGGGATTTGAGGTAGATAAACGAAAAATAGAGTTAGAGGAACCGATCAAAGCCTTAGGAGTTTACACCATCCCTGTAAAAATTCATGGAGAGCTCGTAGCAAATTTAAAATTGTGGGTGGTCAAGAAAAGCGAGGAATAGTTTTTATCCAGCAGATCCGAAGGAAAAGATAGTCTAAAACAGGATCCAGAGGAGAAGTCGGTATGAAAGAAGTAAAGATAAATGGCATAGCCTTAGATGTCACTACCAATTCACCGGTGGTGATCTTGGCCCCCTTAGATTCAGACCAGCTTCTCCTTCCCATCTGGATAGGACACTACGAGGCCTGGGCTATCGGTATGGAGCTCTCCGGCCTTTCCTCAAAAAGACCTTTAACCCACGACCTTTTGAAGTCTGCGATTGAATCCCTGGGTGGTAAAATTCTGAAGGTAGAGGTAACCGAGCTGGTTAATCAGACTTTTTATGCTAAAATCTATGTAGAGCTGAACGGCTCAGTTAAGGAGATCGATGCCAGACCTTCAGACTCAATTGCCTTAGCTTTAAAAGCCGGAGCAAAAATCTATGTGGCAGATGAACTGTTTGAGATGAAAAAAGGTGATGGTAAAACTCCAGGAGTAACTGATGCAGAATCTTTAAGAGAGAGGCTGAGAAAGATAAACCCGGAGGATTTCGGGAGATATACCCTCTAAATCTTCAGCTTTATTTTTAAAAGACTCATAAGGTCCTTCTTTATGAAACCAGCTCAAGTAAAACTCGCACAGTTAAAAAAAAGACTTAAAAAGATGGAAAAGGTTTTAATCGCCTTTTCCGGAGGGGTGGATTCTTCCTTCCTTTTAAAAGTCGCCCTGGATACCTTGGGAAAAGAAAATGTCTTAGCAGTAACTGCTGATTCAGAGACTTACCCTCGAGAGGAACTGAAAGATGCTTCAAATCTGGCTAAAGATTTGGGCTTGGATGGAAGACATCGAATAATAAAAACCTCAGAGCTTAAGCTTAAAAAATTCTCAGAAAACCCACAAGACCGCTGTTATTATTGTAAATTCGAGCTTTTTTCCAAATTAAAAAAGATCGCTCAAAAAAATAAAATCTCTTATGTTTTAGATGGCTCCAACTATTCAGACCAGACCGATTTCAGGCCTGGCAGAAAAGCCTTGACTGAATTAGGAATAAGAACTCCTCTTCTGGAATCCGGGCTTACCAAAGAGGAGATAAGGGCCCTTTCTCAAAAGCTCAACCTTCCTACCTGGAACAAGCCAGCTTTAGCCTGTCTATCCTCCAGAATCCCTTATGGAGAAAAGATTACACTTGAAAAGTTAAAACGGATAGAAAAAGCTGAAAATTTCTTAAAGAATTTAGGTTTTAGCCAGCTAAGGGTTAGAGACCACAATGATATTGCCCGGATTGAATTAGAGCCAGAAGAGCTTAAAAAATTAGCAGGGGAAAATTTAAGAGTAAAAATATGTGATAAATTCAGAGGTTTAGGTTTTACCTATATTACCTTAGACCTTTTAGGATATAGAACCGGAAGTATGAATGAAATTTTGTCCACAGTCCGCCAAAAGGCGGACAAATTCGGAAAAAGGAGATAAAAGTTTGGAGGAGAAAGAAAAAAGGGTTGCTTTAAAGATATATTATGAAGGAAAATGCAAAGAGATTACCTTTGAGGAGCTTTGTTTGTCCAATAACTTAGCCCAGGAAGCATTGGTAACCCTTCTGATTAAAAAGAAGATAATCGACCCAAAAGAGCTTATGGAGATGATGGAGAAAATTAGAAAAGAAAGATACAAAACTTCAGAGGAGAAACAAAAATAATCGTGTAGGGGTGGAGCTTGTCTCCACCCTTCTTCCCAGGGCTGAGGAGAAAAAAGAATAGTTATGGGAGAAGATGTCTTGACCTGGATTTCACATCCTTTAAAGAAAAATAAAAGGAATACCCTTTTAGTTATCCTTTTTCTAATTCTGGCACCGGCAATAGTATTTTTCTCAACCCAGAGTCTTTTTTTTCTTATTCTTGCATTTCTGATTTTGCTGGGTTCTCTTTCCTCCTTCTTTTTACCCACAACCTATGAGCTTTACTCTGACCGGATAAAGGTTAGATTTTTTTTAAATACCAAAGAGGTGGAATGGAAAAAATATCGCAGTTTTTATGTGGATAAAAATGGGGTTTTACTTTCATCTTTTGAAAAACCCTCGCGTTTAGAAAATTTTCGTGGTATATATTTAAGGTTTAATAAAAATAAAGAAGAAGTTGTAAATTTTATTAAAGAGAGGATAAAAAGCTAAAATGCCGTTCAGGCTGCCCTTCTCCTCGGGGCCCAAATCACCGGGGAAATCCGAATCTGGACAAAAGGAGCTTACCACTGAACAACAGGAGATCTTAAATAAGATTGCTAAAAAGGTAGTCTTGTGGAAGATGTCTGTGCCGGCAATTCTGTTTCTGGAATCAGTCAAGCCTTTGAATTATATCGGCTCCCAGATGCTGGTCTTCTTCGAGCCTTTTGTGCAGACCCTTTTCTCCTGGAAAGATTATGATGAGTTCAGGAAGATGATGGAAGAAAGGGAGAATACAGAAAGGCTTTTACAAGCCATAGAGAAGTTCGACGCTGAAGCCTTTACTAAAGAGAAAGAGAATAAAAAAAGAAGAAAAGAGGAGAGAAAGAAAAAAGGCAGAAGAACTTTGTGGCAGGTAATAACCGGGAGAGAATAGAGAATAAATTTCTCTGTCAGGACTAGGTCCTGACAGAACATAATAAGTGGAGTGATGAGAATGGTAGAATATGAAAATCTCGTATTAGAGATCTTTGAAAAGGAAGAACAAGGATATCCGATAAATGTAAAATCCCTTTTAGGGGAGGAAAAAGATATATTTAACATCCCGTTTACTCCGCAAGAACTGACTCTGTGGAGAGAATTGTTGAGGATAACTCTCTCCAATGTCCAAGTGGTAAGAAGTTCCAGCGAAAGGCTGGGTTATATCCCTGAGATATTAGGCAAGAAACTTTTTAATGCAGCTTTCACTTCGTCGCTTAATGATTTTTATCATCGGTGTCTAGAAGCGGCACGATCTAGAGGAAAAGGATTACGAATCAGGTTAAAGGTCGATCCGCCAGAGGTTAATTCGCTCCCTTGGGAGTTTCTATGTGATGATAGCACGAATGAATTCCTAGCTCTCTCAAAAGAAACTCCGATTGTACGTTTAAGTACCGATATCACTGAGTTGTTACAGATATTTCCTCCAATCAATATTCTCTTGATAGTTGCTAATCCAATTGGAACAGTCCGTATCAAACTTGAACGGGAAACTGAATTAATAAACTCAGCTTTACAAGGTTTAATACGTGATAACAAAGTTATCTTAAAGACCATAGAAGCGAGGAAAACCTCAGAAGAACTTGTGAAACTTGCGTATGAGGAACCAATTCATGTTATTCACTTTATAGGCCATGGTCAATCAGATGCTTTATTCCTTGAAACTCCGGAAGGGGAGAAAAAAACTATAGTAACAGAAGCTTTTTGTGAAATTCTGAGGAATATCAACTCATTGCGCCTAGTTGTTCTGAATGCATGTGAGACAGCACATAATGACCCCACAGAAGCCCGGCTTGGATTAGCTATAGGATTAGCAAAGAAAAGGATTCCTGCTATTGTGGCAATGCAGTTCCCAATTTCAGATAATGCTGCTTGCAAGTTTGCTCACATTTTTTATGATGCCTTGGCAAATAATTATCCGATTGATTATGCAGTGACTATGGCTAGACTTGCAATTCATGCAGAAACGTCTACCCCAGGCTATGTTTCTGCTGAGTGGGGAACACCTGTACTCTATTTGAATTCTCAAGATAGTAGTATGTGGGATATTCAAGTTCCAAAGGTCACATTACCCATTGGTATTGAGTCAAAAGATATTAGTGTCACAGCAACGATAGAAAATTTGCAATCATCTAACAACCTAGTAGAATTTCGCTCTAAGATTGATGATTACGATTTAGTTAAATCAATTCCTTATGATCTTTTTTACTCTCTTCTCTCCGAATTAGTAGAACAACTATCGCAAAACATAGCTTTAGACCGTGCCGGCGAGCTTTCACGAACCCATGGCGCTATAGCAATGCATTTTGCAAGGAAATGGTTGGATAGAACTAATAAGGAACCCAAGGAAGAATTGAAACAAATTGCAAAACGCTCATATACATTAGCTTTAGCCTTTGATCCAGATAATGGATGGATAATAAATGACTACTGCATGAATTTTTTAACAAAAATTGGCCAGACGGAAGAGGCATTAGGTCTATTAGAGCAAAATATAGAACGAGGACATCTGGCTAGCTTTTTCACAGCGGCCAACCTTCACGCAACTTATAAAAATGATGCTTATCACAATAAAAAGGCAATAGAATATTTTGAAAGGTATATTGCAGCCGTTCAACCATATGCCAGTAATCCAACACATCCTATCTGGAAAAACCATGATATTAGTATTCTGCCTACCGCGTGTAGTATGGTGGCTTCTTTATTTTCTAGAAATATCAACGCTGACATCCCTCATCGTTTTGAACAAGCAGAGTATTACTACAATCTAGCATTGAACATTTTCCCTTCTCTATTTAGGAATGAAACCGATAAAGCAAGGACTTATCATGAAAGAGGCAAATTCTATTTCCTCGATAGAAAAGATCCTATTTTGGCAAAAAATGATTACGACGAATCAGTTAAAATATATAGGAGACTAAAAAAAGAGAGAAGGGAAATGTTTATCTTGGATTATGAAAATTATGTGAAACCTGAGTACAAAAAATTCTTTGGTGAAACTTTACGGGAAGACTAAAACATAAATGTTCCTTGACACCGAATTATACTCATTCTATTAAAAATCTATTGGATAGACAAAAAATGTCGAGCAATACTTCGGATATGCTCGACCTACAGAGAATCGAATGAAAAGTATAAGTATAATAAGTTGGATTGGTAGATTCCTCACAAAACTCCTTGGTGGAGGGCTGAAGGTGAATATAAAAAAAAGTGACCAGACAATTAAGAAAACAACTGATAGCGTGAATATTCAAGCAAGGGGTGATGAAATCACATCAAAAGCAGATGCCATCAAAACAGGGGATGGATCTCCCGTTGTAAGGGGAGATAGTACTACAATATATCAGAATTGTAATTTCTTTTTTACTCCTGAAGGATTTCTCCAGGCAAAAGATAAAACAAAACAAGTAATCGAGAAAAAACTTCCGGAGAAATTTCCTGAGTTAGATAAAGAGAAACTAGAATTAGCTGCTCAGATAATTACCGAGACCAGTCTTCCTACTACCTTGTCAACAGCGATTCCTAAAATCTCCGGTATGCTATCAGGAAGTACTGACGGGCGTGTTACTATCGACAACATACTAAATGAATTCTATGATAACCTAAGTGAATATGCAGTGGATTATTCTACTCGATGGGAATGTCCTAAATGCCATAATGTAAATTCCTTAAACTTTTGTGCAAAATGCAACGAAGAAAAACCAAAAAATAGATGAAGAACTACATAAGACTGTGTAAAGCTATAAAGGAGTACTATGAAAGATTTAAAACCAGAAGATATCAATGTAATCGTAGCTACAGACTGCGGAAGCACTACTACCAAGGCAATCTTGATTGAGAAAAGAGGGGATGAATACCGTCTGATCGTGAGAGGTGAAGCCCCTACCACAGTTGAGTTTCCTTTTGAGGATGTAACTATGGGGGTATTAAATGCCGTGGCTGAGGTGGAGGAGCTTTCTGGCAGGAAGATTCTGGATGAGAAGGGCAGGATTATTTCACCGGCCAAGGGAAACGTCGGCACTGATATCTATGTCTCCACCTCCAGCGCTGGTGGTGGTTTGCAAATGATGGTCGCCGGAGTAGTCAGAAGTATGACTGCTGAAAGTGCTGAAAGAGCGGCCTTAGGAGCAGGTGCCATTGTGATGGACGTTATCGCCTCCAATGATAAAAGGCTTCCTCATCAGCAGATTCAGAGGATTAGACATTTAAGGCCGGATATGATTTTATTATCCGGAGGGATCGACGGAGGAACCACTACCCATGTGGTGGAATTAGCTGAGCTTCTTTCTGCTGCAGATCCCAAGCCAAGACTGGGTATAGGTTATCAGCTACCGGTTATCTATGCCGGAAATATAAATGCCCGTGAGGCAATAAAAAATACACTTTTAGACAAAGTGGATTTAACCATAGTGGACAATATCCGACCGGTCCTGGAAAGGGAAAACCTCTTCCCTGCCCGGGAGAAAATCCACGACCTATTTATGGAGCATGTGATGGCTCAGGCACCTGGTTATAAAAAGCTTATGACCTGGACCGATGCACCGATTATGCCCACCCCGGGTGCAGTTGGCTTAATTATGAAAAAGATAGCAGATGAAGAAGGAATCGAGGTGGTAGGTGTGGATATAGGTGGTGCGACCACTGATATCTTCTCCGTATTTCAGACTATTTTCAACCGAACCGTAAGCGCCAACTTAGGGTTGAGCTATTCTGTATCCAACGTCTTTGCTGAAGCGGGATTGAGTAATGTGATGAGATGGGTTCCCTTTCATATGGATGAAAGGGATTTAAGAAATCGGGTCAAAAATAAGATGATCAGACCAACAACTATTCCTCAGACCCTGGAAGAGTTAATCTTCGAGCAGGCTATTGCTAAAGAAGCTTTAAGGCTTGCCTTTATCCAGCATAAATCTTTTGCCACGGTCTTAAAAGGGGTTCAACAGCAGAGGACCATAGCAGATGCTTTTGCCCAGACCGCAGGTGGTCTGACCCTGGTAAATATGATGACTTTAGATATGCTCATCGGCTCAGGAGGGGTGTTATCTCATGCTCCGAGAAGGCATCAGGCCGCCTTGATGTTGATCGATGGTTTTCTGCCAGAGGGGATAACCAGATTAGCAGTTGACAGCATCTTTATGATGCCCCAGCTCGGGGTTTTATCCACTGTCCATACTAAAGCCGCAGTAGAGGTCTTCAATAAAGATTGCCTGATTCATTTAGGCACCTGCATTGCACCATCAGGAGAGTTAAAAGTCGATTACAGCTCTACGACCCGTAGGGAGGAAAAGGAGATTTTAAAATATCATATCCAGATGCCAGATGGAGAAACCATTGAGGGTATTTTAAAATATGGTGAGATGAAAAAATACCCCTTAGGCTTGGATGAAAAAGGAAACCCCTTAAAAGCTAAAGCCACCTTGGAACCTTTGAGAGGATTCGATCTCGGATCAGGGAAAGGGGCTAAAGTAGAAAAAGAGATTTACGGTGGTGTAACAGGAATAATCTTAGATGGCAGAGGAAGACCCTTTATTCTGCCAACAGATGATAAGATCAGGGTGCGAAAGCTTAAAGAGTGGATGATAGCATTGGATATATATTCTAAGGAGATATTGGAGAGGCTGTAAATTTTAATATTTTTTACTTGACATCTGCACGTATGTGCACTATTTATAGGAGTGAGATTTATTGAGTAACTATTTTGATAAATATCACATCTTCAGGGATCCAATTCATGGGTATATAAAGGTTTATGATAAAGAAAGGGATATTATTAACACTCCAACCTTTCAAAGATTAAGAAGAATTAAACAACTTGGACCAACAAACCTTATTTATCATGGTGCTGACCATACGAGATTTGCCCATTCTTTAGGCGTTATGGAATTGGCTTCCAAAGTCTATGATATACTAATAATGAAGAATAAACAAGATAGACTTCTTGAATGGAAAGAAAGCGAAATAGAAAGGAACAAGATATTGTTGAGACTTGTTGCTTTATTACACGATATTGGACATCCTCCATTATCACATGTTGGAGAAGGAGAGCTTTTCCCTGAGGAAAATAAAAAGAGTTTAACTCATAAAGATTTTTCGAAAAAAATAATTTTGGGAGACACAGCAATTAAAGAAATTATAGATGAATTGAAAGGTCTATATGATATAGATTCAGAAAGAATTGGGAAGTTTATCACTCAAGAAGAGCCAGATCCAATCCTGCAGCCAATTATAGATGGTCCACTTGACGTTGATAGAATGGATTACTTATGGAGAGATTCATATTACACGGGGGTTCATTATGGTAAATTTGATTTAGACAGGCTAATCAACACTTTAATAATGGTTTATGATAAGGTTCAAGATTCGCCAACCTTAGGTATAGAGGATGGTGAGTATATACAGCAGAAGCACTTATTTTGGCAAGATATTATATGTTTTTACAGGTTTACTTTCACAACGTTAGGCGGGCATATGACTTACATTTCACCCAATTCATCAAGAAAACCTTGTTAAAAGATTATGATGAGAAATATCCACTTGATTTTAATAAATATTTGGAATACGATGATATCTCAGTTTTTAATAAGGTTAAAGAGGAGATTTCAAATAATGGAGAAAATAAGGGGATAGCGAAGATTTTAATGTTTCGTCAACATCATGAGTGTATTTATGAAACCTTAGATTATACAAGTATTAAAGATAAAGAAGTATTTGAAAAAAATGTTGCAGAAATTAAAGAAAAGTTTGATGAAGATCTCATGACCGACAATGCTCAAGATGCCCCCAATAAATTTAAAAAGGGAAGATTTTATGTAAAATTGAGATCACCAAAATCCAGTGATATAAAAGATAAGTATAAAGAAATTGAAAAGGTCTCAAATATTATTAAATCATTAGATGAGGGTATTAATAAAAATAGATTATATGCTCCTAAGAACGATAAATTAGAAGAAATTAAGAAATATGTAGCAAAAATGGATTGGGAATCTTAATCTATAGGAGGAGTTATGAATCAACCCGACGAAAGGGTTTTATTTGGGTTTATTGCATATATTTTAAAGCAACTTGAAAATATAAAATCTTATTATGGATATATAGTGGTTCAAAAAATTGTCTATTTTTTACAGGAAGCTCACAATGTTAACCTGCCATATAACTTCTATTTCTACCATTTTGGCCCATATGACGACTCATTAGACACTCACCTCCGGATAATGAAGAATTATGGCTTAATAGATATTGGTATAGATCCAAAAGGTATGGGTTATGATATAGAAGTAAAAAAAGATGCGGAAAATTATATTGAATCTGCTAAGGAATTTATAGAAGAAAATAAAGGTAAAGTTGAATCCGTTCTAAAACATTTTGGCAATTATGAACCCAAAGATTTAGAATTAGCAGCTACAATCCACTTCGTTTTTAAGAATAATAATCAACATTATAAAGGTGTCGAATTAGAAAAGGTAGTAATTGAAAAGGTCCAAAATCTTAAGCCAAAGTTTTTGAATCCGCAGATTGAAAAAGAATATGAGCATTTAGTTCAAATCGATATACTTAAGAATTGATTTAATCAGTCTAAAGGAGTTTCTATGGGACATGCATATACCCCGGGTTTAAAAGTAACTGAGAAAATTTTAGTAACCAAAAAAAGGATTCTACCTTTGAAGGGCGAGGTCGTGGTAAAAGTTGGAGACAAGGTAACCCCTGATACGGTAGTTGCCAGAACCAATCTCCCTGGAAATGTGGAGCCGATAAATATAGCTAATATTTTAGGGCTTCCTCCAGAGGATGTGCCTGAACATATGTTAAGAAAAGAGGGGGAAAGGGTTAAGGAGAATGAGGTGATTGCCAAAAGTAAATCTTTCTTCGGGCTTTTCTCCTCAGAGTGCCGGTCCAAAGCTGAGGGCACAGTTGAAAGTGTTTCCTCCATTACTGGACAGGTTTTGATTCGTGGAAACCCAATTCCAGTGGAGATAAAAGCCTATTTGGTGGGTGAGGTAGTCGAAGTTTTCCCGAAAGAGGGGGTCTCGGTTAGTACCTGGGGTTCTTTTATCCAGGGTATCTTCGGCATTGGTGGCGAGACTCACGGAGAGATAAAAATCGTAACCAAGGATAATACCGAAGTCTTAACTGACTCACTTATAGATAAAGAATGTGCTGGAAAGGTGATTGTGGGAGGAAGTCTGGTTACCAGCCCGGCTATAAAGAAAGCAGTTTCAGTTGGAGCAAAGGGAATCGTAGTAGGTGGGTTTGATGACAAAGATTTAAGAGAATTCTTAGGTTATGATTTAGGAGTTGCCATAACCGGCTCAGAGGAGTTGGGCATAACCCTGGTAGTAACCGAAGGTTTTGGGCAGATAAACATGGCCGAGAGAACTTTTGATCTGCTTAAATCCAAGCAGGGGAAAATGGCTTGTATAAATGGAGCCACCCAGATAAGGGCTGGAGTAATCAGACCTGAGGTGGTGATACCTTATACTGATGATATTTATAGAAAGATTGAAACTGAAGCCTATGAAAATATCGGCCTGGATATCGGAAGCCCCATCCGGGTAATTCGCCAGCCCCATTTTGGCAGACTGGGTAAAGTAGTCAATCTCCCTTCACCTTTGCAGAAACTTGAGTCCGAATCATCTGCCCGGGTCTTAGAGGTAGAATTCGAGGATAAAACCAGAGCCATAATCCCCAGGGCCAATGTGGAGATGATAGAGGACTAACTGGATTTCTTGATTATAAAGCCGTCAAAGTCTTGAGACTTTAGCTTTATCAAACTGCGAACCCACGTTGAGGGCAACGTGGGTATACCTATCCCACCCTACGGTCGGGATAATTGATTTGAAAAGTAAAAAAAGCTTGACTTAAAAAATTTACCCGATAAATTAGAAGTCAAGATGGAGAACCCTTAATAGTCTGGAGGTTCTTTCTGACAAAAAGGATTGCTCAAAATAGAAGATGCTCTTTGAAGATTTGGGCAATTGATATTTAATTTTAGCCACTAATCCGTTTTAGAAGATTAGTGGTTTTTGTTTTTAATATCTTCAGGATAATCGGTGAGAATAGTAAGAGCAATGAGTAAGAGAAATAAGAGGATAAACTGGAATTTAGTTTTACTCCTTTTTATTTTTAGCCTATTTATTTTAAGTCCTGCTTTTGCCCAAGAAGATACCCTTCCTCCCTCTCCGCCCACAGATGTTATGGCTAAGGATACTCCGAATGATGCGGGAGGGAGTATTACCATAACCTGGAAGAAATCTGCGGATGATGGTGCTGGAAAAAATAACGTTACCGGATATTTGATTTATCGTTCTGAAGAGCAGGAGGGAGAATATAAAGAGATTGGACAGGTCGCCAAAGGAAGCAAAGAGTTCACTGACGGCAACACTAAAGATAAAATTAACTATTATTACAAGATAAAGGCTGTAAATAAATCTGGCCTTTTTTCTTTTTCTGAACCCAGCCCTCCTGCTACATCCAAAGCTCAATGGTTTTCTTCAAGGAGAAAAAATACTTTGATTGCTGCACTGATCCTGGGAGGGTTAATCCTCTACTTTATAAGTCAGGCCAGAGCAGGAAAAGAGCTGTTCATTAGAAAAATTGCCGGCTTGGACGCGGTGGACGATGCGGTTGGTCGAGCCACGGAGATGGGTAAGAAGATCCTGTATATTCCCGGTACCCAGGATATGGATAATGTCCAGACCATCGCAGGAGTTACTATACTAAGCCGGGTTGCCAAAATAACTGCAGAATATGAAACACCACTGGAGGTGCCGGTTTCCCGTTCCTTGGTAATGATCACCTGTCGGGAAGTGGTCAAAGAAGCATATGCTTCTGCAGGCCGTCCGGATGCCTTTAAAGAAAACATGGTCCATTACCTGACCGATGATCAATTCGGTTATGCGGCTGGAGTCGATGGCCTGATCTTGAGAGAGAAACCAGCTACCATCTTTTATCAAGGTGCTTTTTATGCAGAATCTTTAATTATGGCTGAAACCGGAAACTCCATTGGAGCAATCCAAATAGCCGGGACCGCTATGCCAGCTCAAATCCCCTTCTTTTTTGCCTCCTGTGACTACACTTTAATCGGTGAAGAGCTTTTCGCGGCCTCAGCTTATCTTTCCAAAGAGCCAAAACTTCTGGGTAGCCTAAAAGGGCAGGATATTGGCAAGGCCATTATTTTGCTAATCCTGACTGCAGGGATTCTTTTCATAACCACTGGATTGTGGAGAGGGTTTGATAGTTTGTTTATAGTTCAATAGGAGAAAAGATGCGAAGAGAAATACCCCTGATTTTGACTGCAACCGTGGGAATAGTTTATATAATCTCATTTTTCATACCCCATAGACCATTTGGCTCGGTGGAAACACTTTTCTCCGACTGGATTTTAATCATAGCCGCATTTGCCATCTGGTTAGGAGCATTAAATCTCCTGAGAGTATCGGCAGATAAAATTTATAAAAAAAAGAGAGACTGGTTTTATGCTCTGGTCACCATTTTAAGCTTTTTTTTGATTGCCATAATTGGGTTTTTCTTCTCCCGCGGCTCTCATTTTCAAGATGTCGGAACCTCATTCGACTATCTTTATAGAAACGTATATAACCCCCTTTCGGCCACTATGTTTGCCATCCTGGCATTTTTTGTCGCCTCAGCTTCTTACCGGGCATTTAGAGCCAGAAGCTGGGAGGCAACCCTGCTTTTGCTCGCTGCATTTTTTGTGATGTTAGGGAGAGTACCGATTGGAGATATGATCTCCGGGTTTCTACCGGAAAATATTCGGCTCTCCGCGGTTGCTACTTTCATTATGAACATACCTCAGTCTGCTGGACAGAGAGCTATTATGATAGGAATTGGTTTAGGTATTATCTCCACGGCTTTACGTTTAATCCTGGGGATTGAGAGAACTTATTTAGGTGGGGATTAGAAAGAGGAGTAAGAGGATGAATTTTTTTGATAAATTGATGAAGATAGACCGGAGGATAATCTTCCTCTTCGTCGCGGCTGCTGTGATTTTACCCTTCTTCTTATCTATTCACCAGAAAATTTTAATCTCCCCGGAGGTGCAAGGTCTGTATGATGCTTTTGAAAGTCTGCCCCCCGGCTCCAAAATTATGATCTCTTATGACTATGATCCAGCTTCAGCCCCGGAGCTTCAGCCTATGGCTGTGGCTGCTATGAAATATTGCTTTGCCAAAGAGCTTAAGGTGATAATCCTGGGACTTTGGCCCCAGGGCTCTATCCAGGCCAATATGGCTATCGAAAGCGCCATGGAAGATACCATGGTTAAAGAAAAAAAACCTCAATATGGGAAAGACTGGGTTAATTTAGGATACATGTCAGGGAATGAGCTGGTAATTCAAAGAATGGGAACAGATATACCGGTTACCTTCCCTCGAGATTATCAAGGAAATCCAGTAGAAGACCTTCCTCTAATGCAGGGGATTAAAAACTTCTCAAATGTTGATTTCATTTTCAATCTTTCAGCCGGTTACCCCGGAACAGTGGAGTGGGTGCAGTTTGCTGCAGACAGGTTCCATGCTAAATTGGGGGCGGGGAATACCGCGGTACAAGCCGCGCAGATGTATCCTTATTTGCGGGCAGGCCAGTTAGTTGGTCTTCTGGGTGGGATGAAGGGAGCATCCGAGTTTGAGAAGTTAACTGACTTTGAAGGCAAAGGAACTAAATTTATGCTCTCTCAGTCCTTTGCTCATTCGATTATCATAATTTTTATCATCATTGGGAACCTGGCCTATTTTATTTCTCGCGGTGTAAAGAAAAAATAGTCGGAGGAAAGTATGGAAACTTTTGGACTTTGGATAGCTGCTCTTCTAACCTTGGGAATAATGTCTTTCCTATATAAGGATAACCCTATATATAAGCTCTGTGAATCTATCTTTATTGGAATCTCTGCCGGATACTGGTTTGTCAGCCTTTTCTGGCAGAGTATGTACCCCCGGCTTTACCTGAATATCCGGGGTGCCGTATCTACCCTCTTACATGAGGGAAGGATCTCTGATGATCGGTGGCTTTACCTGGTGGCTGGGATCCTGGGAGTGATGATGCTTTTGCGCCTTGTCCCGAAAATCGGCTGGATTTCCCGCTGGCCCCTTTCCTTTATAGTGGGTTCAACCGCAGGCCTTTATTTTATCACTTACCTGCAGAGCAATATAATAAACCAGATTCGTAGTACCATTATCCCGATTTATGTGTCTGGAAACCTGGGAATCTCCATCTCAAATCTAATAGTTTTTGTGGGGGTTTTCTGTGGCCTGGTTTACTTCTTCTTTTCTCGGGAACACAAAGGGGTTTTTGGCGGAGCAGCCAAGGTGGGGATCTGGTTTCTAATGATAACCTTTGGCGCTTCCTTCGGGTTCACAGTTATGTCCCGAATGTCCCTGTTAATTGGCAGAATCGACTTTCTCTTCGGAACCTGGTTAGGGTTGATAAAATGAGCTCAAAATTTTTAACTTAACTTTTAGGAGCAGATGAAAATAACAAAATATATTCCATTTTTAATTTTACTGATACTTCTTTTCTACGACCTGTCTTCCCCTCAAGAGGCTTTACCTCCTCTTCCTCCAACCGATGTAAGGGTTAAGGATGCTCCTAACGATAACGGCACGGCATTAATAATCACCTGGAAGCATTCACCGGATAGCAACAGGATCTTAGCTTACGAAATTTTAAGGTCTGATTCTCCAGAAGGCGAGTTCGTGGTTGTAGGAAAGGCTACTCCCAGTGATATTACGTATAAGGATAAAGGCGATAAGGAAAAGGAAAGCCCTAACTATTTCCCCAGTCATAAAAATTTCTATTATAAAGTAAGAGCAAGAATAGATAGTTTTTATACTGACTCAAAGGTTTCTTTGCCAGCTTATGCTTATCAACAGTGGTACCATACCGGTAAAACACCGGTTCTGGTAGCAGTTATAATCTTCACCATCTTAACCATTGTTTTTATCAGCATAGCTAAGAAAGGGAAGGAGCTTTATGTCCGGCCTCTGGCTGGAATTATGGCGGTAGATGAGGCAATTGGCAGAGCAACAGAGATGGGAAGGCCTATACTTTTCATCCTGGGCTTAGGAACGGCAGCTGATATCGCTACTATTGCCGGTTTTACCATCTTGAGCCGGGTGGCTAAGAAGACCGCCGAGTATAAGACCAGGATCATAGTTCCCTGTAACGACCCTATTGTTATGGCTGTTGCTCAGGAAACAGTCAAGGCGGCTTATCTGGATGCGGGCAGACCAGATGCCTATAAGGAGGAGAACGTATTTTACCTTACCTCTATGCAATTCGCTTATGTGGCGGGTGTAAATGGAATTATGTTAAGGGAAAAAACGGCGACTAATTTTTATATGGGGATGTTCTATGCGGAGTCATTGATCTTAGCTGAGACTGGCTCAATTGCCGGCTCAATTCAGATCTCTGGAACTGACCAGATGTCTCAGCTACCTTTTTTTGTGGCTGCCACGGATTATACCCTGATTGGTGAAGAGCTTTACGCCGCATCAGCTTATTTAGGCAGAGAGCCTTTGCTTTTGGGAGCTTTGAAAGCTCAGGATTGGGCTAAGGCGGTAATCCTGGCCTGCTTGGCCATAGGAACAATTCTTATCAGTTTTCATCTAAGTTTCTTTGTCAACCTTTTCAGAGTCAATTTAGAGTAGATAGATGAGAAGGCAATTACCTACAATCATAGTTTTCGTAGCTGGTTTTTTTATGGCGGTGCAATATTTTGTCCCCAGTAAGCCAGCAGAGTTTGTATATGAATATGCTATGGACTGGATAATAGTCATCGGCATCTTTGCTATGGCTTTAGGATTGTGGAGCTTGACCAGGGTAAGCTGGATTAAGGTTCAGAGAAAAACGCCAGGCTGGGGTTATAGTCTGGTAACTATTCTAGGAATGGCTTTTATGCTGATAATGGGGTTGCTCTGGGATCCGAAATTGGGATTATTCCCCGGCACAAAATCTATTGCCAGCGGAACCTGGTTTATGAACTTCTTCTGGTATATCTATCTCCCCATCCAATCGGTTATGTTTTCTCTTTTGGCTTTCTATGTTGCCTCAGCGGCTTATCGGGCTTTCAGGGCTAGGACGATTTTAGCCACCATCTTGCTGGTTACTTCTATTGTGATTATGTTGAGGTTGGTCCCGTTAGGATTTTTATCCGGTTTAAATCAATGGCTGGCTAACTGGATTCTGGTAGTTCCGAATATGGCTGCCAAAAGGGCGATCTGGATGGGAGTTGGCCTGGGTATGGTAGCTATGGCTCTGAAAATAGTCTTGGGAATTGAACGTTCTTATATGGGAAGAGATTAGATATGGGTTTTTATGATAGATTGATGAACTTGGATCGCCACTGGATTTACCTATTTGTAGGGATTTCAGTTATCTTGCCTATACTCTTGGAAGCATTTGGAATTCCTATAATCATTCCACCCTATGTTACTCCAGAAGTAAAAAAAGTTTATGACTTTGTAGAGAAATTAGAAAAAGGAGACCTCCTTTTCGTGGCAATAGATTATGACCCGACCGCTATGGCGGAACTTCACCCAATGGGCTGGGCTATCTTAAGACAATGTTTTAAAAAGGATGTGAAGTTGATCATCTCAGCTCTTCATCAAAACGGTCCAGGCATGGCAGAACAGCTCATCTCCCAGGCCGCAAAGGAATATAATAAAGTTAATGGGGTAGATTACGTCTATTTGGGATATAAACCTTATCCCGCTATTGTTATTATGGGTATGGGGCAGAATTTTAAGCTCTTTTTCCCCAAAGATTATTATGGGACTCCTCTTGACTCCTTGCCTTTGATGAATAAAGTAAGGAATATCAAAGATACCAAAGGGGTGATCGATATTGCAGCCGGAAGTGTGGTTGACTACTGGATAAACTATGGAGCTGGAAGGTATAACTATCCTTTAGCCCTGTGTGTGACCGGAGTTATGGCCGCTGACTATTATCCTTTTTTAAACTCAGGGCAGATATTTGGACTTATAAGTGGGATGAAGGGTGCAGCTGAATATGAGAGATTAATGGAGAAAGGTGGATATATGAAAAAAGAGCAGTTTATCGCCACCCGGAGTATGCCCATCCAGACCTTTGCTCATGTGGTGATTATCCTTTTCATAATCATCGGGAATATCGGTTTCTTTATGTCTAAAAGGAAAAAATCATAAAGGAGATGAAGTGAGCTTGGTTGAATTCATCTGGACAAGTGTAGCCGCTATTTTGACTCTATTCACCTTTTCCTTCTTATATAAGGATAATCCCTTTTATAAGTTCGCAGAGCATCTGGTAGTGGGGGTCTCAGCCGGGTATTTTGCAGTTATCCTTTATTATAATGCTTTTGAGCCCAAACTGATCGACACCATATTTAAACCAATTGACTGGAAGAATTTGGGGCATTTAGGGAGTGCATTTAAACATTCCCAATGGTGGTATATAATTCCGGGAATTTTAGGTGTTATGATGTGGACCAGGTTTTCCAAAAAATATTCCTGGATCTCCCGCTTCTCTATAGCCTTCTATATGGGTATAGGGACTGGAGCAGCTATTCCCCTAACTATGCAAAACTATGTTTTAAAGCATCTAACCGAGACTATGCGGCCAGTCAATTTCACCAGCCTTTCCGGGATCTGGCAACTTTTGGTTATTGTCTTTGTGTTTTCCACCCTGGTCTATTTCTTCTTTTCCCGGGAGCACAAAGGTCTATTTGGCGCCTCAGCTAAATTAGGTATCTGGATATTGATGATAGCCTTTGGAGCAGGATTTGGCCTTACCGTTATGGGTAGGGTCGCCCTTCTGGCTGAGAGGGTCATATTTTTAAGAGACTACTTCGTCGAGTTGAAATATTATCTCTATCTGTTACTTAAATATGGATTACCATTATGAAAAAACTCCTCTGGTTAAAAAACCTTTTCTTTTTTCTATCTATTTATTTTACCTTTTACTCCTTTTCTTTAGCTTCAGAAACTGAAACCTCTGCTGAAATTATCTCCGCTACTCAGTGGTTTAATCCTCAAAGGATAAATGTCTTCATCATTTTGATTGTTTTCTTTGCCTTCGTGCTCTATTTCATCCAGAAAGCTAAAAAGGGAGGAAGCCTTTTTGTCCGAAGAATTGCAGGACTGGATGCGATTGAAGACGCCGTGGGAAGGGCAACTGAAATGGGGAAGCCGATCCTTTATATCTCCGGGATCGAGGATATGGACAATCTCCAAACCGTTGCCAGTATGATCATCCTGGGGAATGTAGCGGAGATGGTTGCTGCTTATGATGTTCCTCTCCTTGTTCCGGTTTGTCTCCCCTTTGTAGTGACAGTGGCTGAGGAATCTGTTAAACAGGGTTATGCGAAAGCAGGACGGCCAGAGGCTTATAATCGCAATAATGTCAGGTATCTGACCAGTGAGCAGTTTGCCTATGCGGCTGGGGTTAACGGGATAATGCTTCGGGAAAAACCTGCGGCTAATTTTATGTTTGGTTCATTCTATGCGGAATCATTGCTTATGGCTGAGACCGGCCTTTCAACTGGAGCCATTCAGGTGGCTGGGACTGCAAATATTCACCAGCTACCCTTCTTTGTGGTAGCGTGTGACTTCACCCTTATCGGAGAAGAGCTTTTCGCTGCCTCTGCCTATCTTTCACGGGAACCAAAACTCTTAGGGAGTTTAAAAGCCTCAGATTTAGCCAAGTTTTTGATAATGGTAATGTTAGTATTAGGAGTTTTATTGGAAACTTTTGGAATAACAAAATTCACCTCCTGGTTTTTTGTGCAGTAGAGGAGTGCAATCCGCCAAAAGCGGATTGTTGCTAATTTTAAATACGCAAGAGCAAGCTCTTGCACTCCGGTAAGACATGAGATGTTAGATGAGAGAAGAAGTAGCGGAAACCTTTAGGTTTCCATAGGAAAACTGGAAGGCTAAAGCCTTCCTCTACAAAAGACAAAAAACACTATGCGTAGAGAAATCCCCATAATCATATGTTTCTTAGCTGGAGCTTTCTTTATCGGAAACTACTTCAGCCCCAAACTTCAGCCAGTAGCTCAAGTAGTTAATCAGTGGGCTATAATTTGCATTGCTTTTGCCTATGTCTTAGGTGTTGCCAATATCTTCAGGGTAAACTCTCAGGTAATAGCCCGGAAAGGTAGAGATTGGATTTATAAAATCGTTTTAGTGGCTGGGTTAATTCTGATGATCTGTTTCGGAATCCTGGGTGAAATCAGGGAAGGCACAGCTTTTAACTGGGTCTTTATGAACGCCATCTATCCTATGCAGGCGACAATGTTTGCCCTCTTAGCCTTTTATATCGCCTCAGCCGCATTCAGGGCCTTCAGGATAAGAAGCTGGGAAGCCGCTCTCTTAGGAATTACCGCAGTCTTAGTGATGATCGGAAGGGTGCCGTTGGGTGAATTGGTCTGGAAAGGTTTCCCACCCTTTACTGAATGGATTATGAATGTGCCCCAGCTTGCGGCTAAAAGAGCCATAATGATTGGAGCCGCTTTAGGCGCGATCTCAACTGGTATCAAAGTTTTGATCGGACTGGAGAAAACCTATATGGGCGGAGAATAATTATATCTATGAAAAAATTCTTTGAAAAACTTGAGAAATTAGACCGAAGGATAATCTTTATCTTCGTGGCTATCGCCCTGATCTTACCCCTTTTTATTCCCTTGAATATAAAGTTCTCTGTTACCCAGCCGGTGCAAAGCTTTTACGATACGATTGAATCTTTACCTCCTGGCTCAAAAATCCTTTTAAGTGCTGACTATGACCCCGGTTCTATGCCGGAGCTCTGGCCAATGCATCTGGCGACATTAAGACAGCTCTGCAAAAGAGGTATCAAAATAATCTCCATCCAGCTCTGGGCAACTGGTTCCCCTTTAGTCGAAAGAGCTTTTAATGAAATAGCTATAGGAGAGTTTCATAAAAAATATGGCGAGGATTTTGTCAATCTGGGTTTTAAAGAAGGCCGGGAAGTAGTGATGGTCTCAATGGGGAATTCAATTCCCCAGACCTTCCCCACAGACTATCACGGTAATAAGACCGAAGATTTACCCATAATGCAAGGTGTAAAAAATTTCAGCGACTTAGGTATGATCGTGAATATCTCCGGAGGTCTTCCTGGAACCAAGGAATGGGTTTTACAGGTGCAGTCCCGTTTTCATATAAAGCTTGCTTCAGGTTGTACTGCTGTGAGTGCTCCGGAGTTCTACCCTTATTTACAATCCGGACAGTTAGTCGGACTTTTAGGCGGGATGAAGGGTGCGGCAGAATATGAGCAGTTGATTGGAACCACAGGATTGGGAAAAAGAGGTATGGATTCACAATCCGTAGCGCACCTGGTGATTTTTTTATTTATCTTGATCGGGAACATCGCTTATTTTTCAACCAGAGGGATGAAAAAGGAGAAAAGCTAATAGATTATGCCTTCATCTGAATTCATAGGAACCTGGCTTGCCGCAGGACTAACCATATTTTGTTTCAGTTTCTTATATAAGGATAACCCCTTTTATAAGTTTGCTGAACATCTCTATGTGGGAATCTCTGCTGGCTATTGGACCTCTATGGAATATCACAACGTATTCTTACCTAACCTTTGGGACCCTCTGATGAGACTGGATTTGAACCTTCTCTTCTCTTTCCCTGAGCTTGGATTTACGATGATGTGGCAATCTATGATCCTTATAGTCCCGTTCATTTTTGGTATCTTACTTTTTACCCGCCTTACTAAGAATCTTGGCTGGCTTTCTCGCTGGTCAATGGCTTTGATTATTGGTATATTTGCCGGAATTGCCATTATAGGATATAGCACCGGTGATTTAATAACGCAAATCTACGCTAACCTTTTACCCTTATGGACCGGCAACTGGCTTTCCTCTTTGAATAATATCATTTTAATCATAGGGGTTATTACTTCTTTAATCTACTTTTTCTTCTCCAAAGAGCACAAGGGGACTTTAGGTGGCGCCGCCAAGATCGGGATCTGGTTTCTAATGATTTCCTTTGGCGCCTCCTTCGGGTATACGGTTATGTCCCGTATGTCTCTTTTAATCGGCAGGATCTATTTTATTTTTGGAGAGTGGCTGGGATTGATAAAATAAAAAGTGGTAGAGGCAAGTTGTCCCTCCTTTGGCGGGATGCCCCTACAATATTTCCCAAAACTCCTCTCTTAATTTATTCCCAACCAGAAATAAAAAAGCCCCCTTCCGGGGGCTTTTTCATAATTAAAGATTTATTTCTTCTTTAAAAGAGTCGAGTTTAAAGAAACTTTTTTAGTTACAGTTAACCCTCCTCTGGGATCATTATCCGTTACACTGATTGTGGCACTTTTTATAGTGGTATCCGTTGGTGCGGTAAAGAATAAATTAGAGGTCTCTCCATAGCCATTGGTAATTTTGGGTGAGCCAGAGATCGAACCTGAAGTAACAGTGGCAGAGATAGAATGACCTCCTAAGGGGTTACCTGCCCGGTCCTTTATTATCACTGTAAAGGGCTCAGTAGCTCCATAAGCCACTGTTCCTGAAATATCTATCAGACAGTTTTTATAATAGGCATAACCGGTTAAGAAATTCATCTGAACCGTAGCAGAAGCGAATTCTGCTTTGGCAGTTAAGTTGGAGATTGCACCTATGCTATCATCTGGAGAGACTGGTGAATAATCCCTTGTTAAAACCTGGCTTAAAAGTTCAGTCTCAAAGATGGAGGAATTTACCCCATCTTTAGTAACTCCAGAGGCACAGGTTCCAAAATCAGTTTTCATATCTACCTTGTTTCCAGCCACTACAAAATTCCCATTTAGATCTAAGACTCTAACCACTACCCCACCTTTAGAAACCCCATCTGCCATAAGAGTAAGAGGATAGGTTATAATAGTAATACTATCAGGTGGACCTGAGACAATCAGCACTATGGTATCAGCCACAGTCCCACCAGAAGTTGATGCCCATATATGAGCCAGACCATCATTTCTGGGTTCACCTGAATGATAGGTTGATGTGGCTAAGCCTCCAGAGGTTAAAGCATAGGCATCTACCATCCCCTCTTCAGTCCCGAAATAGACTGCAGTACTATCCTGAACCGGATTACCATAAACGTCATCTACCATAGCTAAGACATCTGCAGTAGCATTCACCACATCCCACCCTCGAATATTTAATGGCTTAATCCCTAAGGTGAGATAAGCTGGAGGTCCGGCATGAATTGCCACACGGGTAACCCGTGAACGGATCGAATCCACCTCTGCCCTTAACTCTACAGTCCCGGAGATAGTTCCACTATTCAAAGTCACAAATGCACATCCTGAATCATTTGTTTCCTTAGTAACTGGTCCATAATCTTGATCCTCAAGATTTTCACCTCCATGCGGACCATTTAAAATCCGGATAACAATCTCATTCCCCGACCCAACTCTTCCTCCATATTCATTATAACCCACTGCTACTAAAACTGCAGACTCTATCCCACCAGTCCCTTTAACCTGAATAGAAGGCCGGGTAGAATAGAACTCAATGCTGGCAATCGAGCCAGAAGGTGTAGGAGTAGTGGTTATACGTAAAGTCGTGGTCATGGTATCGCCAGTTATTATAGCCTGTAAAGTAACTGTGCCAGTATCGGTGGAAACAAAATAGGTAGAGGCTAGTCCCGAAACATCAGTCGAGTCGAAACTATTTCTGAAAAAGCCTGAAAAGGAAGACGTAGCTGAGAAATTAACCCGGATATTAGCTAAGGGGTTATCATCCTGGTCTATAACTGTAGCCTGGATCAAACTTGAATCCCCTACTTGTATAGAAGTGGGAGAAGCACTGAACGATTTTAAAAGCTGTTGAGTTTCCGAAGGTGTAGATGAGGTAGATTTTTTATTACAGCTTGTTGTGAAAACAAGTAAAATCATCGATAAGAAAACTGCCCAGAAAATAAAAAACACATTTCTTTTCATAACCACTCCCTTTTAAAAGATTTTTTACCTATCAGATTATTCTAAATAGATTTATCGGCAGGTTTAGATAAGAGTTTAGAGAAAAAGATGTTGTAGCGGAAACCTTCAGTTTCCAGAATTAAATGGAGGGTAGCGTTGCCACTCCTGTCTTACAATGGCTACGGGTCAGCCCGCCCTATGGGCGCTAGACGTAGTTTCCGTTTCTAGAATAGCAACGAATTATTATGGAGTGCATCGTCCGTGACGATGCCTTATACACAATGTCTTTCTTTCGTCGGGCATAAAACCCGACGCTACTTCAACTTATATCACTAAAAGATCTCTGACCTTCTCTTTTAGCTCAGCTAAATTGGAGGATTTTATAAGATAGGCATCTGCGATCCAGGAGGAAAAATCGGACTTGAAAGTCTCATAGGCAGAATTCAAAATAACCGGCAGGTCTTTATTGAACTCCTTTATCTTTTTCAATACCTCTAATCCATGGAGTTTCCTTATTTTGATATCCAGAATCACAAGATCTGGAAGCTCCTTTTTGGTCTTCAAGACCGCTTCTTCCCCGTCCATAGTAGTTAAAACCTCATACCCTTCATCTTGAAGCTCCTCTCGATAGAGCTCTAAAAGATAAGGCTCATCCTCTACTAATAAAATCTTATACATAAAAAATCCTCTATTACTAATAGTATGTGAGAACCTTCATGTATCCCTCCCTTGATGGCCGATAAAAGCTTTACGGCTCGTAGAGGAGGGATAAAGGGAGGGTGAAATTAATTTTTTTTATTCTCCCTCACCCTCTCCCACAAGGGGAGAGGGAACTCAAAAAGGTAAATACACTGCAAACTTCGTCCCTTTATCCAACTCGCTTTTCACCTCAATATAACCTGAATGGTCTGCGATTATCTTCTTGCTTACTGGAAGTCCCAAGCCTGAGCCTTTGGGTTTGGTGGTGAAAAAGGGAATGTAAAGTTTCTGCAGGTTCTCCTCATTTATTCCACAGCCAGTATCCTCGATCTCGAATATGGCAAAATCCTCTTTCTTTTTAGTCTTAACGGTTAAAAATCCTCCCTGAGGCATAGCCTCTATGGCATTCTCGATCAGATTGAAAAGAACCTGCTCAATCCTTTTAGGATCAACTTCTATAATCGGAGTGTCTAATAATAATCTGGTTCTTAATTTAACCCCGTTATATTTTAACTTATCTTTCAAAACCTCTAAGGCATCCCGTATCAATTGATTCAGATCTTTTTTCTCATAACTTAACTTCGTGGCTTTAGAATAGTCCAGAATCTCTGAGGTAATCCTCTCCAACCTCTCGGTCTCTTTTAAGATAACCTCTAACTCATGTGAACCCAACTTTCCCTGTTCTGATTTTTTCAAAGCTCTGCGGGCATAGCCGCCTATGGCTACTAAAGGGGTTTTTATCTCATGAGCGACGGTGGTGGCTATTATACCGATATCCACCCATCTCTCCGCCTGTAAAAGATAGCTTTGATTTTCTCTTAAAAGCTTTGTGGCATGCTCTAACTCCTTTTGCCTTTGTTTTAACTCCTGTAGCAATAGGATGTTTTCAATCTGATAAGCAGCTTGATTGGCAAAAGTCTCCAGGCCGATCCGGTCCTCTTCCGGTATCTCATTCTTGGTGATGAGATTATCAACCGCTAAAAGACCTAAGGGTATGTTCTCTGAAAGGATAGGGATAAGCATAAATCCAGTTAAGCTAAAAAGATTTAAAACCTCTCTGGGGTTTAAACCCGAAATCTCTTCACTTTTTAGATTATAACTTCTTCTCTCTAAAACCGCCTTCACCAAAATATTCTCTTTTTCCTGAAGAGAGAAAGATAATCCTTTTACCATGACGGTGAGTTCATTTTCTTCTTCTTCCGATAAAAGCACATTCTCTAACATCTGTTCAAAGGTTATCTTATCCTGTTTTATCTTTGACCAGATCCTTAAAGCCTCCTCTTCATCTTTGGGACCCAAACCCACCCTCCCCTCTAAGCTTTGAGTTTTTTGATTTACCAGGAAGATAAAAGCCCGATTAAAGCCGAACGCTTCTCCGGCTGTCACCCCGGTCAAGATTATCCTCAAGGTCTTATTCAGGTCCTTGGACTTCAGGAGCGCATCTGATACCTTCTTCAGAAGGGAAAGCTCCTCCAATTTCTTTTTAAGGTCTGTGTAGATCTTATCCAGTTGGCTATCGTATTTCGTTACCTGCTCAATCAGAGATTTTAGAGACTCTTCTGCAATCCGGTCAGCGATCCTCCTTCCCACCAGCCTTGAGGAAAATTCCAGGAAAACACTACACTCCAGGCAGTTTCCCAATTTTTTATCTGAATGGAAAAGGCATTCCACCTTTTCCCCTGAAGCTAAAAACTTGAGCCAGCAGCTTTCCTGCCCTTCTTCACCCGGAGAAAAACAAGAATGCGGATTATCGAAAATATCAAGTTTCATTTCCCCCTCCAGGGTTTCATAAAAAATTATATACTATTATAAACCACTTTGTCAAGAATTTTATGTTGACATCTGATAGATTTATTTTAATTTTTACTTCTATGAATAACGTTTGCCTTCCCTCTAGACCTAAATTCGGAAAAAAAATTCAAGAGTTAATCAAAATTGCCTTGGAAGAAGACCTGGGAACAGGAGATATAACTTCGAATCTCATCATCCCGGAGGAACAAAAAGGACAAGGGGTAATTATGGCTAAGGAGAAAGGATTAATTGCTGGCATTGAGGTGGCTAAATCGGTCTTTAAACAGATTGATCCCAAACTGGTCTTTAAGCCTTTTGTCCAGGATGGAGCGAAAGTAAAAAAAGAAGATAAGGTTGCTTTGATTCAGGGTAAAGTGAAAAGTATTTTAGCGGCTGAGAGGACTGCCTTAAATTTCCTTGCGAGACTTTCTGGAATCGCCACTTTGACAAAAGAATATGTTAATAAAACGAAAGGAACAAAGGTTAAACTCCTGGATACCCGTAAGACTACTCCGGGTTTAAGACTTTTAGAAAAATATGCAGTCAAAATCGGTGGCGGTGAAAATCATCGTATCGGCCTTTACGATATGATTCTGATTAAAGACAATCATATTACCTCAGCCGGGGGTATCTCCTCTGCCCTGAAAAAAGTTTTAATGGATAAAAAAGGGTTCAAAATAGAAGTTGAAACTAAAAACTTAAAAGAGGTAAAAGAGAGTTTAAACTTCAAGGCCGATAAAAGCCTTACGGCTCGTAGAGTTAATCGGATAATGCTGGATAATTTCAAGCTTAAAGATTTAAAAAAAGCAGTTTTGCTCATTCGTTCTAAAGATAAAAAAGTCGAAATCGAAGCCTCGGGCAGGGTTAACCTTGAAAATGTGAGAAAGATCGCTTTAAGTGGAGTTGATTATATTTCAGTGGGGGCACTGACCCATTCAGTCAAACCCTTAGATTTAAGCCTTGATTTTATGAGAGACTAATTTATAGGAAAAGTGAATAAACGATGCTCGAAGCGATTTTAACCCTGCTTAAAAGAGAAAAAAAATCTACTTCAGATGGATTAACTGCCGGTTTCCTTTCTTCCTCTCTTAATCTACCTCTACATTCAGTTTATGAAGGGATGGTTGAACTGAGAAAACTCGGGTATAAAATCGAAGCTGAAAAAGGGAAAGGTTACAAGCTTGTTTCTGTGCCTGATCTCTTTATACCCTTAGAGATAAATTATAATCTGAAGACTAAAATCTTAGGGAAAAAAATCTACTCTTACCGGGTATTGAAATCAACCAATGATTTAGCCTATAGATTAGCTGAGGAAAAAGCTCCAGAAGGAACTTTGATTGTGGCTGAGAAACAGACCTCAGGTAAAGGAAGATTAGGCCGAAAATGGTTCTCCCCTCCAGATAAAGGTATCTGGATGAGCTTGATCTTGAGACCAAAAATTCCACCAGCTGAAGCTCCAGGACTCTCCCTCTGCGCTGGCTTAGCTCTGATTCAGGCAATAAGGGATAAGACCAGCCTTGAGGCAGATTTGAAATGGCCCAACGATTGCCTGATCGGGGGGAAAAAAGTGGCTGGGATCCTGCTTGAGCTTTCAGCGGAGTTAGATAAAATAGACTTTATCATTATCGGGGTGGGAATAAATGTAAACCAGACCCAGAACGATTTTCCCAAGAATTTAAAAGGTAAAGCTACCTCAATTTTTCTTGAATCAAAAGATAAATTCTCCAGGGTAGAGCTTCTAAAAAGCTTCTTGGAGAGATTTGAAAAGATTTATTTGAATTTCAAAACCTTTGGATTGAAATTTTATCGTGAGGAGATAAAAAAATCTTCCTCTTTATTAGGGAAAAAGGTAAAACTTTTATATGGAAAGGAGAAATTAAAAGGGGTGGTAAAAGATATTGACGAGAACGGCTCATTAATCCTTGAAACCCGTAAGGGAGAAAAAACTGTAACCGCCGGGGAAGTTACTTTGATTTAAAGATATTTTGGATTTAAACCTTTATTTTATAACTGATAAAGCTATCCGCCTAAGCTCCAGTTAGGCGAAATGGCGACGTAAGATAGGTAGAGATCATGGATATTATTGTATTAATCCTCATTATGTTTTTTGCTGTATCAGTGACAATTGTTGCAAGAGTTATTATTAATAAGCGTAAGAGACAGCGCGAGTCAAAGAAAGAAGAAGAGAAGACACAAAAAGAGCAAGAGAAATTAGCCAAGAAGGCGGCTGAAGATTCACGAAAGCAGGCTGAGATAGAGGCGAAGGCAAAGGAAGAGGCTGATGATAAGACCCGTAAAGAGGCACAATTAGTCGCTGAGAAGGCTGAAGAGGAAGCGAAGAAGAATGTTGAAGAAGAGGCACGTTTGGCTACTGCGCTCAAACATGAGATAGAAGAGAAGATAAAAGCAGAGGAGAAGGCAGCAGAGGAAAGATTAAGAAAGGAAAGAGAAGAAGAATTTCTCAGAAAAGAAGAGGAGAGATTAGAGAAGATAAAGGCTGAAGAAGAAAAGATAGAGCGAGAAGCAAGAGAAAAAGCCAGTAAAGAGAAGGCAGACAGAGAACGATTAGAGGCTGAGGAGAAAGAAAGCAAGGCAGAGCAAGAGGCGAAGGCAAAAAAAGACGAAGAAAAGAAAGCAAGGAAAGAAGAGGCCAAGAAAAAAGAGGAATTAGAACGCCGTTTAATAGAAGAAAAAAGGCAAGAATTACCACCCAATAAGAGAGGTGGAAGACCGCGAGGTTCAACAAAACAGTCCGAAATAGAACAACCGCTAGAGCCAAAACCCCGCTCTTTGAAGCCAGAAATCATTTGTTGGAATGAAGGCTGGAGATGGATTGTTTGCATAGAGGTTCCTGAGGAGTTTAAATCGCCACGAGTGACTCAAAACGATGAATTACTTGAGAAGGATACTTCAGATGAGTCACATTATCATCTTGCGCACATCAAAGGCACAGTAAAAGTTGCTTGGACTGAGGGAGAACAAGATAAAAAAATAGACATCCCCATTATGGAAGAGGGGAGAAATTATCTTATTTTCAAAATGCGAAAAGACTGGAAGGGATTGGGGAGATCGGTTAGACAACCCACGCTTGGCTACTACTTAGCAATAGTCCCACAACAGTGGAAACGCGACGAAGAAATGTCAGGTTCCGCCCCTGTTGAACCAAAAAATATTCAAATAGACGGATATAAGGCACATTTCTTTTATCAGGGACAGAATGGATACACAGCTATTGCATTTATTAACGCAAATGGTGAACAAATCCAGTTGGAGTCTGGAAGTCCTCGTTTTCAACTAGTAGGAAAAGAAATACCAGATGCCTCTGATGATATGGGACCTCTTTTTGGTGAAGAACCTCCTTGTATTAAAACGATTGATGAACGGGGATGGAGTAATGTTGGAGTGGGAGTTGTAAGTGAAGAAGGAAGTGGTAGAAACAGGTGGCGGACGCAATTTATTCCACAAGAGGATGTTACTGAGCAGAGGATGCCTGACGAGTTAATAAATCGGCAAGGCGGTTGGTATTACGTGCGTATTTACGATAACAACGACAATTTATTAGAAAGTATGGACTTCAGATTCATTATTGGATTAAAAGGCATTCAAATAATGAACTCTAAATGTTTGCCAGAACCAGACGGATATAATGATGTTATAGTTCAATTCATTCATCAAGCCAATTGCAAAGTTGAACCGGCGGGTGGGGAAATGTACCATGCATTGACGATTTGTCGAGAGAACGACTTCACAATTGCAACAATACCCCCCAAACCCGATTACGATAAGACTCACTGGACTTTAAGCGACGGGAATGCTAAGGTCAAAGTCACGATTCTAGTAGAAAGGGTATGGTGGTGTGTTGGCCATCTGGCTGTAGTCCCTGTAAATTGGACAGACAAAACCTTCTCTTTATCTCGAAAGGACTTTGCAGCTATTACTGATAAAGCACTTTGGGTGAAATTCCCTCGTAAGCGCTGGATATGTAAAATTGAAGTAGGTTTTAATCACGTCAAAAGTAGCTCTTATAATGTGGAGGTAGAAAAAGAGGAGATCGCTGTTCCTTTGCGCAATTTCTGCGATGCGAAGGAGATTGAAAACAAGCAAGAAGAGTTTGCAATGAAAATATGGGTTTCAGCAGAGGAAACCAAAACTTACGAAGCTATTGTCCTTGAAATTTCCGCCGAGTTACCGCCAATAGTTGAACCTAGAAAAGTACAAGTAAAACTTCCACCACTGCTCCATCTACCGCAGCCGGAGGTAAAAAGCTGCCGTGGGAAAAGGAGGGGTAAAGGTTTTAATAGAAATGAGATTGATAACGCAGGATTAACTATGGAGGATGTAAAACGTTTACATATATCCTACGATAAAAGAAGAAAATCATCACATTCATGGAATATAGAAATATTAAAATTAATAATTGAGAGGTAATGAGCATGCCGATGTTGAAGGATTATCGGATTGATCCAGTGAACTTATCTAAGCAGGTTGAAGAGAGATACAAGCGCTATCTTGAGACGACTTTTTACTTTAAAGACCTGGACCTAAGGAAATCATTTCAGGAAGTTCTAGACTCCGGTCACTTGAATAAGGGCCCTTATCTTGAGGCTACTCCTGTGTACAAATGTGGGAAAAGAACAGGTGAACTCTTTCAAGAACTTCTTCCTAACCCGCCTGACGAGGGGTTCTTAAAGGCTTTGTGGGGCGATAGGCCTCTCTACCTACATCAGGAAAGAGCTATTCAGAAAGTATTCGGGGAGTCACATAATGTGGTCGTTGCTACAGGCACAGCTAGTGGAAAAACAGAGACTTTTCTCTATCCCATTCTCCTTCACCTATATCGGGAATTTCAAGCAGGGCAATTGGGACCGGGAGTGCGTGCACTCATACTCTACCCGATGAATGCTCTGGCTAATGACCAGCGGGATCGGCTTGGGGAAGTCTGTAAGAGACTTCAGGATGCAAGCTCACCATTTAAATTCACATTTGGTCAATATATAGGTGAAACGCCAGAAGATGAGAATGATTCAAGGCGCCACGCACGAGACCATATTGCCGAACGGCTTCCCGGTGAACTTGTATTACGAAATGAGATGCGTGAAAATCCACCTCATATCCTGCTGACCAATTACTCTATGCTGGAATTTCTTCTCATTAGACCTTATGATAGCCGCCTTTTTGACAATGGGCGTGCTCAGTGGTGGACTTTTCTTGTAATAGATGAAGCCCACCAGTATCGAGGCTCTAAAGGCATTGAGATGGGTATGCTCATCCGACGATTAAAAAGAAGGCTTAGAGAAGGTGGTCGCACAGGACCTTTCAGATGCATTGCCACAAGTGCAACTATTGCGAGAGAAGAAAGTGACAAGGCATCTGTAGCAAAGTTCGCTAGTGACTTGTTTGGTGAGAACTTTCTAGAAGAGGATGTGATTTTAGGAAAAACCGAGCTAATTCCTGATTTGGGCACAGTAGACCTCTCTCTGGATGACTACCGAGTGATCCGACAGGCACTTGATTCAGGCTCTAACCGGGAGTTATTTGAAATTGCTCGTCGCTTTGGATTGACGATTCCTGAAAGTTCGGATAGAGCTAAAGGGGTCGGTTTCCTCTTTCAACATGACCGCCGTTCAACCAAACTTCGTCAAATCATCACGAGAGAGCCTAAAGAGGTTAGTGAACTTGCTGATGAAATATTCTCTGATTTGCCCAAAGAAATGCGATTAAGATCTCTATCCGAACTCGTTGAATTGCTTATAAAGGCTACGGATCCTTCGTCTGACACACCACTCCTTTCTGCACGATACCATCTTTTTCTTCGCTCACTGGAAGGTGTCTTCTTGTCTTACTTTCCTCATAAGCGTTTATTACTTGAACGTCATAGCCAATATGAAAAAGGGGCCGTATTTGAGATTGCCCTCTGCCGAGAGTGCGGTCAGCACTATCTTGTTGGCAGATTTGGGGACGGGGTTTTACGGGAGGCCATACGGGACCCAGGTCATCCAGATTTTGGTGCAACCTTCTTTCGACCTATTGAAGATGTAGTTGAGGAAAGTGATGAAGATAATGAAGCCGAAATGAAAATATTTCGACTGTGTACTGAGTGCGGTGCAATGGTACAGGCCAATCGAGGAAAAAGCGAACTTAGATGTGGGCACATAAATTCAATCCTCGTTGAGCAACAGGAGGAAGTGGAAGAGAGAGAAGACCAGGTACCGAGATGTGGTGTTTGTGGCTACCGTGCTCCAGACCCTGTGCGCGAGGTAATTTACGGAACCGACGGTCCTCATGCTGTAATTGCTACTACACTTTATCAAAGGCTTCCGGAGGGAAGAAGGAAAGTGCTTGCTTTTGCTGATGGTCGCCAGGAGGCCGCTTTCTTTGCATGGTATCTCGAAAACTCATATAAGGACATTCTTAGCCGCAATCTGGTTCTCAAAATAGTGCGAAGTTTCCCGAGATATCCTGTGGATGGAATTAACCTCTATACACTTACTGATAAGGCGTTCCATGATTACCGGGATAGCTTTAAAGAAAAGGAATCCGATGATGAACCGCAAATTCGAAAGAATATCTGGCGCGCTCTTTACCGTGAATTCCTGACTGACGAGTTAAGAATTTCCCTTGAAGGTGTTGGTCTTCTCCGATGGTATATCAGATGGCCTGAAAAACTCAGGGTTCCAGACATTCTCTTTTCTCCCTCTTGGTCTTTGAACGAACAGGAAGCACGAGACCTGATTTTCATTCTCATGGACTTTATGAGAGCAGACAAAGCCGTAGAGTTACGGACAGCGGGTCATGTTTCCTTAAACTGGAATGACCTTAATATTCAGGCATCTCAGATGCGCGTCCGAATTGGTCCTCCTCACCGTCCAAAGAACAGAAAATTCTGGCCGGTGCGAAGTTGGGATGGTAAAATGGGTAAGAGGGCTCAGTTTCTCACCAAGATTTTAATCAAAAAAGGTATACCGGAACAAGACACTGTCGAAAAAGCATTAGAGACTCTTCGTGTTATCTGGAATGCCTTCAAACAAAATGATGAATTATTTGCATCACAAGTTCGGTTTTTACTCTCTGTTGATGATGCCCGCAGACTGAATCCAGATTGGTGGAGGGCTTTCCCAATTTCAGATAAAGATATACTTTTCCAGTGTGATACATGCGCCCGACTCCAAACCGTTTCCGTAGGTGGTGTTTGCATACGCCATAGATGCCCAGGTAGTGTTCAAAAGATTAAGGCAAATGAGTTAGAAGCGAACCATTATCGGTTGCTTTACGAGGAGAACCTGCCGGGAGTATTAAGAGTAGAAGAACATACAGCGCAGATTGACAAGGAGAAAGCAAGAGAATTCCAAAGAGCGTTTAAAGCAGGAGAAATTCACGTTTTGAGTTCGTCCACGACCTTTGAGTTGGGCGTTGACCTTGGTAACTTAGATGTTATCTTCTTGCGCAATGTCCCGCCAGAAACTTTTAACTATGTTCAGCGGGTAGGGCGAGCTGGAAGGAGTAGCGAGTTTCCAGGATTTGCCGTTACCTTCTGTCGTCGCAATCCCCATGATTTATACCATTTCGCTGAACCCTGTAATCGAATCCTTAAAGGAACTGTTCGACCACCGGTAATCAGCTTAAAAAATGAGAAAATCATCATTCGACATATTGCCGCCACAACACTCTCCTACTTTTTTAGAGATTTTCATAATCGATTTGAGAGCATTGAAGGTTTATTCGGCGACCTCGAACATCCTTCCGGAGTCAGCGCTATCTCTGACTTTTTACAGAGACGTAAGACCGACTTGGAAGAGTCTTTGAAAGGCATTGTTCCACCAGAGATGGCAAATAGGGTAGGACTAAATGATGGCGGGTGGATTCAGAACATAGTGGGAAATGACAGTAGATTTGCGCTTGCCGAGGCAGAGGTTTCAAGCGATTTTAAGAGTGTGAAAAATCTCGAAAGGACCTCCGCTTCGAGAGAAGATTATGGTAAAGCTGGTTGGGCAAAGCGAAGGGCGGAAACTATTGCCAGTGAAGATGCTCTCTCTTTTCTCTCACGAAAAGCTATAATCCCGAAATATGGTTTCCCGGTAGATGTGGTAGAATTAGATCCCCACAGAACACAGCAAACTTCAGAATCTCTTGAAGTCCTTCTTCAAAGAGATCTTTCTATTGCTATAGCAGAATTTGCTCCCACAAGTAAACTGGTTGCCAATAAGAAAGAGTGGACATCTTATGGCATAAAAAGGGTGGCAGAAAAGGAGTGGGAACGTTGGTACTACTGCCTCCAGCACCAGAAGTTTATAAAAAAAGAAAGGCTGGACCAAAATGTATCAGAAACATGTTGCAAAGAATTAAGAGAGCATAAGTTCATAATACCAAAATTTGGCTTCTTGACAGACCTTAATAAACCAAAGGAGCCTAAAGGCCGATCGGCTCGGGTTTTCACCACACGCCCATACTTCGTGGGTTTAACAGGAGCGCACCCTGGTGAAATTGATTTTGGAACCATTAAGCTAACTAAGGTTTCCCCAGGTCAGATGGTGGTGCTGTGTGAAGGACGGAGAGGCGGAGGCTTCTATATCTGCAGTTCATGTGGGGCTGGGTTTCGTGAGATCATAAATTCACATAAAACCCCCTATGGGGAAAACTGTTCTGGCACTCTTGAGCAAGTTTCCCTCGGACATGAGTTCACCACCGATGTCCTTCAGATTCAGTTTCTTCTTGAACCATCCCAAGACAATATCGATGGTATTTGGTTCGCCTACTCTCTTGCTTATGCCTTGGTCGAGGGAGCTGCTGAGGTTCTGGAAGTTCCCTCCACCGATTTGAGCGTAACAGTAGCCTATAAGAGTGATAGCCCCATTCCCCCTGTTGTCCTCTATGACAATGTACCAGGAGGGGCAGGACTTGTTGCTCGCCTTGAAGATAAGGAGATACTCCACGCTTGCTTAAAAGCCACTCTTGATAGAGTCAATGGTAGTTGTAAATGTGGTGAGAATGACAGTTGTTACGGGTGTCTTCGAAGCTATCGAAATCAGTTTGCTCATCAGCACTTGAAGCGTGGACCAGTCATGCGCTATCTAAAAAGAATCTTGGAGGAATGGAAAGAATGAAAATATGACTTTTGAACATTCGTCACCTCATCGCCTAACACAGCACAAAAGGTTCGTCCGCCTGAGGCGGGCTCACCCAAATTTCGGCTTTACTGAAACTTCTTTTATGCTGGAGCCGTTAACTTTTCAGGAGGATATATGCTCATCTGTATAGATATAGGAAATACCAACACAGTAGTGGGAATTTTTGTAAAAAATATCTTAAGAAACTATTATCGTGTTTCTTCCAACCATTTTTTGACTGTTGATGAGTGCGGGATTTTAATACGAGAACTAATCAAAGGGACCAAAACCAAGAAGATCGAAGGAGTGATTATAGCCTCAGTGGTCCCAGCTCTGACCTCGGTTTACCAGGAGATGAGCCTTAAATATCTTCATTCTGAGCCAATTTTAGTCTCCTCCAAGCTCCACTTAGGAATTAGCATCCTTTATGACGATCCCGAACAGGTAGGAGCAGACAGAATCGCCAATGCAGTGGCCGCATTCGAGCTATATGGAGGCCCGGCTATAGTGGTTGACTTAGGCACAGCTACCACTTTTGATGTGGTTTCACGTAGGGGAGATTATCTCGGAGGAGCAATTTCCCCTGGAATAGAGACCTCCTCAGCAAACCTTTTTCAAAAAGCTGCTTTACTATCCAAGGTAGAATTAAAAAAGCCTAAAAAGGTTATCGGTACAAACACTCAGGATAGCCTTAAGTCCGGGATAATCTTTGGTGCAATAGGCCAGATAGATGAGATAGTCAGAAGGATAGAAAAAGAGCTTAGAGAAAAACCTAAAGTCATAGCAACTGGAGGCTTAGCGGAGTTAATCTCCAAAGACTCTAATACTATTCAAAAGATAGACCAAACCTTAACTCTTCAAGGGCTTAAAATAATTTACGACAGAGTTAAAAAATCTAAAAAAACCAAATAGAATTTCACTGCTAAGTCATTTTAAAGGATTGACTTGCATAAAATCTAAGAAATTCAAATAAAATAACTGAAATTTTAGTAATTATAAAAAAGATGCTAAGTTTAATATTATTTTTTTATTTTAATGGACTGAACCCTTCCCATTGAACACCAAATTAGTTATATTGACTGGCAAGACAACCAAGATAAGGAGGTCTTGTCT
>CAZMZF010000014.1:0-74870 GCA_964570765.1 uncultured Ignavibacteria bacterium | reverse complement strand
ACCTGCAAATCCTTTACCGGGCCTGGTGATTCCGCTACCTCTACTAAGGTGGCTAAGTTCATCTTAGCGACTTTACTCATATAAGGGATATTAAGATAGGTTACTGAATCTGAAGGCATATGATAATGAGTAGAAAAGATATATTCAATGCTGAACAGGGTGTTATATCCTACCTGAGAAAAAGGTAAGTTATCACTGGCCTCATCATTTTGCAGATGAACGATAAGATCCGTATAGAGCCCGGCTAAATCAGCCATAGCTAAACTGTATGGTATTGAAAATTCAGGTCTATGAACGATTATGTCTCTTTGATTCTCATAATATCCGATCATATCAAGATTAAGCATTAACTGAATATCCATCCCGCTGTAAAATGCATCAAAGGCATAGGCATAGCTTCCCACCATCCAGAGCTCTTCTGCCGAAAAAGGTATAAGGATAACAGTCTTTTTCAGAGGGTGGTTTACCAGAATTCTGGCAAACTCTAAGAGAGCCGCAGTTCCACTGGCATTGTCATCTGCTCCAGGCGCTGGATCATTGAAGCCTAATATAGGCCAGAGTATAGTATCATAATGGCTTCCCACCACAATCACCTTATCCGGATTTGTCGTCCCTGGTATCACTGCTACTACATTTGAATCTACTACCCAATATCCTAACCCATATGCGTCCGAACCCTCAAAAGGATATAAATAAACGCTGTCGATTCCAAAACTCTTGAACTTGTCTAAAAGCCAGTGCCTGGCTTTTACTATAGAATCTGAAAAAACAAATCTGGTCTGGTAGGATTGAAGTTTTGAGATATATGTAGTTAGTGAATCTGCGGAAATCTGATCAAGCAGGCTGTCTACATCTTGAGAATAGGATAAAACGGGAATAGAGGGTGAAGGAGGGGGCACATATTTTAAGGGAATAATATGAGTAGTAATCCTATTTATACGATAACCTGCTTGAAGAAGTTCTAAAGCTTTACTCCGGTCAGTTTTTAAAAGAGTGAAATTGTCCTCTTCCAATAGAATCTGTCCATAGAATGAAAGATTAACTTTCGTCCTAAATAATTCTTTTGAGACCAGAAAATATTCCTTTGCCCAGGGAGTCTCATCTAAGATTTGAAAGGGGATTTTATAAAATTCTAATTTTTCGATCTTGTCTTTCTCCATTTCAGCTATATAAGTATCATCTAATTTCACATAGGCTTTTACCCCCAACTCATTTACCCAGTGATAATCTATTTCCGTCTTAAGTTCGATTTTAATTAGAAGCGATTCTGAAGCAAAAGAACTGTGAATAAAAAACAAAGATAATAAAGCTACTAAGAAGCCAAGCCAAACCCTTCTCCTGAACATAAGTCTCCTTCTTTAAAGTTTAAAGGATATGAATTTTAATAATAATCTAAGAAAAAAAACAATAATGTCAAGAAATCCTGTAAAATTTTTTTAAGAAAGGACTTAAAGGAGTTAGAATGTCTAATATTTGGCTATTGTTGTGCGACCTCTTCAGGGTTGCCTGATAGTAATGTCTTAATGGAGATCTATAGGGGCACGGCGTGCCGTGCCCCTATAGACCAAAAATCATCTTAACAGGACCATCTTCCTGCTTTCTGTATAATCCTTAGTCTTCAACTGATAGAAATATATCCCGCTTCTTACTTCTTTGCTGGAGTTGTCCTTACCATCCCAGATAATTTTATAACTCCCAGGTTTCTTCTCCTCATCTACCAATGTCCTCACCAACTGCCCGAGGATATTATATATTTTGAGGGTAGTGTGGACGGGTCCTTTGAACCTTGAACCTTTAAACTGAAGGGTATGGTAGTGCTGGGATTAAAAGGATTTGGATAGTTCAGCTCTAAAGAAAAATCTGCAGGAAGACTGGTAAGCTCTTCTCCAACCTCAGTGGGAGAAAACCCAAACTCCTCTAATATCTTGTGTAATAATGGAATTGACTGCTCCTCCTTGAAATAATACAAAGGAAAATCAAAGAAATAAACTTGATAATCGTCCTCGATATTCCTAATCCCGACTGACTTCCCCTCAAAACCAGAAGTATCATAAATAGAGTTAAAACTATAAACCACTTCTTCAGGATTCAGGGGAACAAAATAACCTATCAGAGGAAGTTTCCCCTGCAAATCACACTCGTCCTTAGGATAGCTCCGGTTTACCCTGGCTGTATCAACCTCTAAATCAGAAAATTCAGATATTAAAGTGGAATGAGTCCCAATAAATTCCTCCAATCCGCAGATTTCACCCCTTGAAAAATGGTTACTAAACACTTATTAGTTATATTAGAAATATAATAAAAAAATGAGCCAGGAAAAGAACAATATTTAAAATATTGTATGAGGGTTATCTATTTGCAATGCAACGTATTAGGGGATGAACTTAAAACTTAACTTTAAAAAGGTGCAATTGCTTGCTTCTCAAGGTAAAATACTAATTTTTAACTCTTTATTTTATATTAAGTTACCTTCTCGCAGAAATTTACTAAAAATTATAAAAAACTTCGATAAAAAATGTAGATGAAGGCTTTAGCCTTCCATTCTTTTTTTCTTTAAAGTTTTAATTTCTATTATTGAATTTTTAGACCACTATTAAAAAAACTATGGAAAGCTGAAGCTTTCCGCTACATTAAAAAAATAATTGGAGGTTAAAGTCTCAAAGTTATGAAGTCTTCATCTAAAATTACCCAAGTTTACCAGTAAAAATTGCCAGAAGCCCTAAAAGCATCTCAAATTTTAAAAGCCGGCTTAAAGAACTTAAATTTTCTCTTGAAGGATTGTTCCACAAGGAGAGCATAATATAGAACAGAATCAAATCCATAATTAAAACCAGTATTAGATAATATATGGAAAAGATGTTCAGTTTATAGGGGAAAATAGTCAAGATGATTAAAACCAAAAAAATGGCAATGACTAATAATTGCGAGTTTCTTATTCCATAGGAAATCGGAAAAGTTTCGGATTTTAAAGCTTTATCCCCATCCAGATCTTCCATATCTTTAACCAATTCCCTGCCCATATGAAAAAGAAAAGCAAACAGAGCCGGGATATAAGAGATTTCTGGATTATAAGAAAAAACTCCACCATAGATAAAAGTCAGAGCACATATAAGGCTGACAGTTATATTCCCAATCAGAAGCTCACGTTTGAATCTGGCACTGTAAAGTGAGAGAAATATTATGGCTACAACTGACATAACCACAGAAATAGGTTTAAGAAAAAGACTTAAAATAAAACCTGAGGCAAAAAGAGAAATAGAGAATAAAAGTGCCCTCTCTGGAGAGATAATCCCTTCTGGCAAGACCCGTTGTGGACGATTGATCCTATCGATCTCTAAATCGAAATAGTCATTTAGAGCATAACCTCCAGCAGAAATAAAAGAGGCTGAACCTGCTGCCAGAATCAATTTTAACCAGGAAGATACATCACCTACAAAACCACCTAACAATACCGAGATAAAGGTGATAAAGTTGTTCTGAATACGGACTAATTTAAAATAGCTTTTAATTCTTTCCATTTCGAAAAGCAGTAATACTTTCATCTGTTAAAACCGATTAGAAATCCCGAAATGAATCTTCCCTTCAGAGAACCTGTCTTTCTCACCTAAAGCGTAATCCACTTCATATACTCCTAATCTTGTATCAACTTTTAAGCCTAACCCGAATCCGGATTTACTCCCGGAAACCTCATACAGAGTTTTCGTTAAAGGATTTTCTAACTTGCGACTGAAATATCCATAGTCCCAGAAAAGATATGCTCGCGAGTCCGGGCTTAAGATTAATCTGTATTCTAAATTTGACCAGAAAAGCTTATCCCCTGAAAATTCCTCCTCCCGGTATCCTCTCAGCGAATTAAGACCTCCTAAATAGAATAAGTCCGATACGGAAATTTTTTTCTCGGAGCTTTTGATCTCCCGCAAATGAAAAGATAAAGCTAATACCTGGTCCTTATAAACTGAAATAAAGTTATCTAAATCCATCAATACTCTGGTCTCATTAGCTAAAAGCTCTGCTGGCTTCAACTCCGGTGTGGAGAAGTAATTTTTCCTTCCATAGATTATCTCGGTCTGGTAATAGAATCCTTTGCTTGGATTAACCGGATAGTCTAATAAATCCAGGCAAAATTTAACCCCGGCTTTATACTTCCGGCTGGAAGGGACACTGTTTTTCAGCCTTTCATCCGCATTGGTCCTCTCCCAGCCGGTAGAGATTCCTAAGACAATTTTTTCTTTTGGAAAATAACTAAGAGAAGTGTTCAATTCTAACTTTAAATAACTCGAATCATAATCTATTTGCCTTAAGTTCAATTCCCAGCCTAAAGGCAGCTGGAAGAGGTATGGCTCACGGTATGAGAATAAAAGGTCAGAAGAATACGGGTCTTTTTTGCTCCATCCGATCTCAGCTTTTTTCCCGGTTCCGAAGATATTGTCAAAAACAAAATTCAGTTTTCCGTTGAAATAACCTTTACGATTCTGGACTGAAGGAACATAACCTAAAATGCCAAAAAAACTATTTTGCCTTCTTTCCTCTACTTCTATTCTCAGAACAGCCCAGGATGGATCAGGCTCCGGTATAAGCTCAGCCCTTTTAACATCCTTTATAAAATAAAGACGGCGAAGTCTGTATAATCCAGCCTCCAGCCTCTTCTGAGAAAAATAATCCAGGCTATCAATGTCTATCGTCCTGCTTAAGGCCTTTTCTTTAGTGTATCTATTCCCATCGAACTCGGTTTTCCGTATCCTCACCCTGGGTCCTTCAGTTATTTTCAGCTTAAAAGAAAGCCAGGGATAAGCACCATCAGGATCTACTTCGGAGTTAAAATCCCCAAAATCAATCTGGCAGTATGGAAACCCGTTCTCCTCATATAACTTTAAAATAGCTTCAGTGCTTTTCTCTAAAAGTTTATCTGAATAAGAATTGCCTGGCTTAAGCTTCATACCGGAGCGAAGTTTATTTAAGTCAAAAAATTGGTTCCCGCTGATTTGAATCTCTTTAATCCTGTCCTTCACTTCAGAAGAATATCCTGTATTAAAAAAGCAAAATGTAAAGAGCATCCCCAGAATAAAAGAAAAATTAATCTTTTTCATTTTAAAAATAAGCTTTGACCTCAAATTTACCATTGTGTTTTATCTCTCTGTTCGGATCTTTTAAGCCGGAATAATTAAAATTGGCTGAAAAACCTTGATTTAGCTTAAAATCAAAACTTAAAATCCAGAAAATATTATTACCTACTTTTTTCCCTTCCGCCATCTCCCAGGGTAATATTTTATCTGCGGGTGAAAAGCTGACCTTGGACCAGCCAAACTCAGAGCGAACCTTTCCCTGACCAAGAAAGGAAAGGGAAAGTTTAGGTGAAAATTCAAATAGATCAACTTGAAGCCCAAGCTCTTTTTCAACTTCCCTCTTCAATTTGGTAGCCAAAGTTATCTCCAGGGAGTTCTTCTCTCTTCTCGTAAAATTAAGTTTCAGGCTTTTCCCATCGATCAAAAGATAATCAGAATAATATTTCTCCCTTTCTCTTCTCTCCTGAGATATTTCTGACTCTAAAAGATTTTTGAAAGATATTCGATAACGAAAGAGGACGGACCTGGTTGTTCTATAATCCTTATCCTTTCCCGAAAGCAGAAGTAGATTTTCTCTTTTATCCTGAGTCCATCTTAACCTGAGATTCAAAGGGGCAGAAGGGAAAAGGTAAAGGTCCTGACTCAAGGAATAATCCTTAAGGATTGTTTCTTTAGTAGAACCTCCGCTGAAAGGGTTTAAAATAAAACTACTCCAGTTTACTCTACCAGAGATATGGTTAGAGGACCTGATAAAAGTATCAGTATAAAACTCCTTTAAAAATTTACCTTTGGCAAAAAGTTTACCCGGTTTAAAAACCATTCTACAGCTTTTATCTAATTTTACCCCGGGTAGATATTCATCTAAAATCTCCCTTTGTAATATGTAATTCCCCTCTGGATCAGGAACATACTCCCCATTTTCAAACCGGTATTCCCCTCTTCTTTCCCCTACCTCCAGGTAATTATCCACTCTTTTCTCTGAGCCCAACTGGTTGACTGAATAATAAAGATTCAATATCAAAGATTGATTCACTGGATAATAATCCAATTTCAAAATCCCTAAATTACCATTGGTCTTATCTCCGGATTTAAGATTTTTTACCCGGTAAATATATTCAAGATTAGAAGAAAATACTTCCTTAAAATCTCTTAAAGATAATCGATTTTGCCAGGTATAGGAATTCGACTCTTTTCTCCAGGAAATATCTTTTCTTTTTTCATCTCGATAAACTAACTGGCTGGATAAACCCCATAATCTGCTCGACTCTAAACTCGCCTTCCCTTTCAGCTCATCATATTTTTTATTAATAAAAGCCGAATCCTGTGGAGTAAACGCTTGCACTTCATTCTCCCAGCCGAGTTGAGTATTGAGCTTTTTCCATCTGTAATCGAGGTATAGATTTCTTCTTTGCCAGTTTCCAGCGCGGTTAATCAGTTCATCTTTTTGATTACTTTTAATACTTTCAGTTGAACCTTTAGTTTCTAAGTTTTTGAAAGGGCGAAGGGCAATCTCAAACTTTTTACGCCTGGATTCAAAATAATCACCTTTTTTAAGAACCCCCAGATCTGCGTTCAGGCTTAGATTTTCAACTGGTGAAAAATCGCTTTTAAATCTCAAAACCCTTTCCGAACCATTGGTGGAATCATCCGAAAAACCCCAGACCCTCTCCTTTTCTATCTCATCCAATCTTCCCAGGGGTTGGTAGTTTTCACCAAGATTTCTGTACAACGCTTCAAACTTCAGTTTAGAGAGGTTATGACCGAAAAAAGATAGATTTTGTTTATCAAATCCTGTTTTAATAAGAAAGGCATTCCCTGAATTATCCTCATCCCCTGAATCTGAAAATGAATTGAGGTCTTTTCTGCTCAAGCCCCAGCCTATCTCTGCTGAAAACCCCTGAAAAAGGTTAATATTTAAACTCAAATCCAGAAGGGAATGAGTTGAAGGTAAAGGTAGAAATATCACCGATAGATAATCACCATTACCTGGATATACGTAACTGTAAATCCCTCCTCCCTTATAGACATAACTCCCTTTTGAATCGCCTACCCAGCTAAAGCTAACCAGATAAGTTCCGCTATCTTTTCCAGCATATTGGTAATAAGGATTCCCGGAAGAATCGGTTAATAAAACATATTCCCCTTTTCTTTCACCCACATACTGAACCCCATCTTTAAAGGCTCTGTTTTGATCCTCGCCTGAATTCTTTAAGATATTTTTGTCCTCCGCCGAAAAAGCCAATGATAATGGATTATCCTTATCATCCTGGTCGTCTATATAAAGACCCTTGAGCTTCAGCTTCCCTTGAAATAGATTAAACTCTGCTTTGCTGTTATAGAAACTTTTCTCATAGCTCTGGTCAGAATATTCGAATTCCACCCTGATCCTTGAATCTCCTGTTACCAGCCGGGTAGATGAAAAATAAATCGCACCTCTAAGGTAATCGATGGTATAATCGTTATCCGAACCTGTTTCCAAAAGCTCGCCATCCAGATAAACCTTCTCTGTTCCTGGAAGAATCTGAATTCCTCTTTCTCCGTTTTCCCCTTTAAGATAATAGGGACCCTGTTTACCTTCTATTCCCGAGAAGATGTTATGATAAGATTTACCTCTGGAGGAAGCATAGGAGACAGATAAACTATTCTCTTTGAATTTTACCTCAGATGAAGCTCCCTGCAATTTCTTCTCATATCTGCCAGCAAGATTCCCCTCCAGGGTAAGATACTGATCACCTAAGAACCCATTAAAATTTGGAGAGGTAACCTGCATCAAGATCTTATCTAATTCTTCCAGCCTTTTAGTAGTACCAGCCGGGGTTCCTCCTTTACCTTGATCTGAGATCAGGGCTAAGACCTTAACCTCCTTGGTCAAATCCCCGGAAACTGTAAGATTCAACCCCTGAGATAATGAAAAAGCTTCAGAGCTGCCTAAATCCAGGGAGAAACTCTTGCTCCCCGAGATCTGAAGATTAGAGGAAAAATTCTTGTCCCGGGGTATTTGTGAAATCGACTTTTTAAAATTATAATCAGATTTTCTGCTGGATAAATTTTCACCAGAAAGATCCAGAGGATATGTAGAAGTCCGCCCGAGGTAGATCAGACCTCCACTTGAATTAAAAGATTCCTGGTCAAAGGAAAGTTCCCTGTGAAAATATCTTTTCTTAATCCCGGCGGAAAACTCCTCAAAACTTACCGTTAGAGAGTCATCTTTTCCTAATGGCATAAAAAGCCAGAGGAGCCCTTTATTATAATCGATAATATAATCTTTTTCTCTCTCCAGAATAATACTATCCTTCAAAACTTTTTCCGTATGGTTGAGGATATAATTTTCTGAGATAAGAAAAGGTCCAGAAATCCCATTCTTTCTTAGGATGAGCTCAGTTTTTTTTCCTGAGATCTGTGCTTGAAGATTTGTAATACCTAACCAGATTTGTCCGGATAAAAGGAAGATAAGAATTATCCCAAAATATTTCCTGAAAACAAATTTCAGCATATAACCTTACTCAGAGTGCTCTGAAAAATATTGAAAGAGGTGGGTCGGGCATGGGTGCCCGACCTACGAATATTCGACAACTTTTTCTCCTGCAAAACGAGTTTTTCACAGCCCTTACTCAACTAACTCTAATACCTGAATCCGGTTATTTCCACTATCCACAATATAGACTTTTTTACCTTCATATATTTTTAAATCCTTTGGTTTGGAAAACTCCCCCTCTCCCCTCCCACTCTTCCCGAACTTGAAAAGGATTTTACCGTTTTCATCCAGGGCTACCAGATTATCCCCAAAAGTATTAGCTACATAAATAACACCACTACTACTTACCTCCACACCATATGGTCTGTTAAGATGCCCTCTGCCAAGCTCTTTGAGAAAATTCCCAAAAGAATCGTATACTACAATCCGATCGTTACCTGAATCAGCCACATAGAGGTTCCCTCGATTGTCAATTGATATCCCTTGTGGATCGTTAAGAGCTCCATAACCAGATTCAAAACCACCAAATTTTTGTTGAAAAGCAAATTGATTATCTAATTTAATTATGCAATCGTTCTCCGCATCTGCTAAAAAAAGCTCGCCGCTTCTGGATAAAGCTACCCCCTTTAGCTGACTATTTTCAAAAGGCTTCTCCTGATTATGTGAACTTATCGACTGAATAAAATTCAAATAGTTATCTAACCTCTGAATCCTTTTATTCTGGGTGTCAGTAACATAAAGAGAGAGACCATTATCCATAGTGATGTAGCTGGGAAGATTGAACTCCCCATTATCCCATCCAAATCCACCGATCTCTTTAAGAAAATCACCCTCCAGGCTGCACTTCACAATTCGATTGTTTCCGGAATCAACTATATAAAGATTCCCGGCTGGATCGATAACCACCCCTTGAGGCTGATTGAGCTCAGTCGAGCCTAACCCACCTTCTCCTATGACCTTTACAGGTATTACCCCTTTAGGAGATGAATATGTGGTATCTTTATCTACCTGCCAGGAAGGGACCGAAGCACAACTACCAATCGAAATCAAAAAGCATAAAAATATTAACTTTTGAAAGGAGTTTTTCAAAATATCGATTTTCATTTTGCCGCCTATGCTGACCCGCCAGAGGTGGAAAAAGTTAAAAGCTTTTTCTCAAACTGAAGCTGAAATGAGGATTTCTGCCAAAGAAGTTAGCATCCAGGCTGAATTTCAGACCGGTTTGATCGGCAGATGAAAATTCTGAGCCGAGCATACGATTGAATTTCTTCACACTCCGAGCTGCATCCAGGACACTCACCACTCGATTTAAAGCTGCTAAGCCCACCATATATAATGCCCTTCTATAAGCTGATTTACTCTGATTACGTAATTCCCGATAACGCCCCTTAGAATCCTGAGAATCCCATTCCCAGTTCCAGAAATCATTCTCCGGATAGATTACCGCTTGATCCCCATTATATAATCTGGCAAATTGATTATATTCATCCCGGTTATCATAATAGGTTATATCCTTGAAAAAGTCGTCATTTTTTCCATCTAAACCCACCCCGGCATGTAAAGCCGCAAAACCTTTATAATCTCTCTTCTTCCAGGAACCATAAGTCCTGAAGGCGAAAAAGCTACCCCAGATAGATCCTTCTATCCCTAAAAATATCCTGGAGTGGGTTTTGTTCCCTGCGTAGAGTTCCCCGGCTCCAGGTAAGAGTAATGAAAGGAACATAGCCTTCTTGGTAGACTTTCTCCCGCTGGTCTTCTGAAACTCATCCTCCCAGAGTGGGCCTTTTTCTTTCTCGTTTTGTAAGTTCTGTCCATACAGGAAATGCCCGTCTTCAGCGGATTGTACAAGCTTCAGGTGGTTAGTGACTTCCCTGGAAAAAGGTATTGACGACAATCCCTGATTCAACCGTGCAGGGACAGGATAGTGTTCTGTCCTTACAAATCCTTCAGCCAAACTTCGGCTTATAATTACTGAATTAAAAAGAAGTAAAAGTAATATTACCGGTTTATAATTAATGTATCTTTTAATCATTTTATCAGGTTCAGTTAAAATTTTGTGCTAACCGTAAGTTTGGGTATAACCTCATTTTTGTTATATTCAGCCAGCCTCAGCTTTACGTCGATCGTGGAAAACTTCTCACCTTTCCGATTATGGGAACGAACCGCCAGAGCCGCATCAAAAGCTGATAATAAATGATTCGCCAAGGAGACCATCACATAACGGTTAGCTTTCTTTAAGAAGGAATTAGAAACATATCTCATATCGATATAAATTCCACCATAAACAGAAGTGTCTCCATTATAATCATCCCAACCAAAGCTGGTTTGTTCCCATTTTCCAATCGTTTCATAATACTGTTGGTCTTTTTCAATCGGCTGTCCTGCTTGTGGATGTAACGAGTGACTTATTACAATTGAATCTTTTAGGTTTTTAGAATTATAATAGGCGCCCTCCTTGTCAATTACTATCCCCTCAAACCCAGGGGTGTTGTCATACTTGAATCCAGGATATTCTAGTTCTCCAGGTACTGATTTTCCATCATAACGGGTTACCAGCGATTCGCTGTAAGCATATATACTCCAATATTTGTTTGCCCAGTCTATAAATTCATCCTCTTTATTCTTCCCTTTTTTATGATTAGTAAAATATCCTGTCCAGAAAGCGGCTTCTAAACCAACAAATAATACAGCTTTGATTTTGGACCCCGCATAAAATTCTCCTGCACCAGGTAAAATCAAAGAATAGAGAAACCCTCTCTTGGTGGATTTCCCTTTAAAATGATAAACGTCTATGTTTGGCTTTGGCTTACTTGCAGAATCAGATTGAGTTAAACTATAGAGCTGTTGTGAGCTCTGATAATCTATCTGATTGAAATAGCCATTGATTGAAGGAGTATTTTCCTCGTTAGTAACTAAAGTCTCAGCTCTTGACCAGGAAAAGAATAAAATCAAAATCATTACAGCTAATCCTACGATTTTAAATCCTTTGTAATTCACCTTTCCTCCTTTGTAATTTGCTGTTCGCTATTCGCTGTTAGCTATTTGCTATTTGAATGCCGTTGGTCTCCCGACGAACGGAGTGGAGGTCTAAAGACCTCCGCTACATTATTATTCTCCTATTTTATCAGAGCTATTTTACAGAAAGCCACTTTCTTCCCTTCAGAAGATTTTGCTTCTACCCGGCAGAGATAGACTCCGCTGGCATATTTAGAACAATCCCATTTATATTCATTCTCAGTATTACTCCTGCCCATCTGGCTTGTTTCTGCAACCAGATCTCCTGAAAGGTCATAAATCTTTATATCAACTGAAGCATCTCTGCTAAGAAAATATCGAATGGTAGTCTCATCCCTGGCTGGATTTGGATAATTATAAACCGACTTCTCAGGCATAAGCTCAGCATATACCGGTATCTCTGGAAGTAAAGTCATTGGCAGACTATTAGTATGCTCTGCATTATAACCATACATCAACCAGGGTGTCTTTTCATTTCCATCAGTATTATGAAAATCCAGGGAGAAACCATAGACCAGGCCATCTTTTGTTTTGAAGAAAAGGTCTCTTTTCATATAAATTATGACCTCATTGTAAATCTCTATAGAATCATTCAAAACTATACCGGAAGAAAGAACCTCTCCGCTCAGAGCCACAGGAAACCGAGTAAACCTGGAACCATCACCCTGCAGGGCAAAAACCCGACCATCTTTTAGTCCGAAAATTATTTCAACATTTCCGTCTCCGTTCAAATCTCCCAAAATGGGCGTTGAAGAAATTGCTCCTGCTAGCTCCACTCTATCTATGATAAACGGGAAATTAGTAGCTAATGCTCCATTATAATTATAAGCATAAACCTTATTATCCCCGCCAAATACAATCTCTAAATACCCATCTGCATCTATATCCCCTAAAGCAGGACCTGATTTTATATCACCAACTGAAACCGGGAAACCGGATAGAATATTTCCCTCAATATCCCAGGCATAGATTTTACCGTCTCCGGAAAGAACAACTACCTCTAATTTATTATCTCGATTTATATCCCCGACCACAGGAGGGAAATTATTTTTGGAGGGAATCTCTTTTATCCAGCCCGCTGAATCATCTGTTCTTCTTAAATGACCTGACTGATCATTTTCAGTTAAAACGAAATTTATGCTATCGATATCAGTTGTAGCCAACCCGATAATTTTTTCATTATAATTCCCTTCAGTGATAGCTATGACAAATTCACCAAAAGCCAGCATTACCCATTTACCATCCTCCGCTCCGACAAATACCTCAGGACCAGGATCGTCAGAATTAAAATCTGCAATGACAGCTGTCATTGAGATTTTATTGCCTACTTTATAATTCATAAAATAATCCGCTCTTCCATTTGAATCTGAGTCCTCAGCATGCCAGATACAAAGCTCACCACTAATAGTCCCCATAGCCACCTCTAATATCCCATCTCCATCTAAATCTCCTAAAGAAGGCGTACCAACAACTGTGGTATCCGCTTCTGCGAAAATAGCCAAGGGATAATTATAATATTTATCATCCAATCCTAAAATTCTGATGGAAGCCGCATTAGAAATATACTTGGAGCCATCAGTTCTCCAAGCAAAAATATATTTACCGGAGGAGGTCAATATCTCCTCTATTCCATCCCCGTCTAAATCCCCATAAACCAAAGAGCTGTTATCAGAACCAGGGATTATCCTCTGGGGCCAGCCTGAAAGAAAAATATCATTTTTTATATTAAAGCTCATCACTGTATCACTATCACTTATACCGGTTATAAATATATTAGTCTCGGAGCGGTTATTAGAGCGGCTGGAAGGGAAAGTATAAGGAGTGAAATTTGAGTTGTTCCCTAAATAATACATATCTTCCTGTGACCCATAGCCGGCATAATAATTCCCTCCGAAATCTATAACCCCGTCTGCCTCCTCCAAGGTTATAAATCTGCGGTCATTGTTACCTTGTAAATCGTTATCGTTAAAATTATCTAACCCGTCATTATCATAATCCAAATAAGCCATCCCTTCATCTATATGCCAGATCAAAATCCCTGAGCCGGGCAGAAGAAAATCGTATTCACGATTAGGCTGTTTTGAGTTGTTTACCGGACCTAAAACTACCCCGGTAGTGCTGTCCGCTAAAAGAGTAGAATCCACGAGTTTATCAATATCTTTCTGTCTGTTCTCTAAGAGAAAATATTCCTCTGAATTTATAGGCACTTTGACCACCTGTAAACTACCGTCGCTTAACATCTCTGAGGCATAAAGCTGAATATTATTCTGGTTTAGAATCTCCACCGGCTGAATATACCCTAAATAAGCCTTTCCCCAGGCATCTGGATAGACTGGTAAAAGTCCTGTAACTGCACTTTTACATCCAGCTAACTCGACTCCTATATCCATTCCATTATTATCCATCAGGGAAAAATCACCGATCTGTGTGGTAAAGGTATTAGTATTGTAGAAATCCGGAAGACCTAATTGATGTCCGAATTCATGAGCAAAAACTGCATTCAAAGCTCCGATACGGCTATCTTGTGATCTGGTTTCAGGCATAAACATACCCTCTGTGATCGCGAAACTGCCACTATCTACCAAAACTGTATCTCCAGTAATGATAAAACCGGTAAAAAGGTCATTCGGAGTATGAGTAGGCGAAAAGCTGCCCAGATCGCTCTGTTTATCTGAGCCGGCGTGAAAGATTATAAAACAATTGTATTCTGAAAAATCTATTTCTGGTGAAACCGAATCTGCTAAATGAAAAGAGTCGTGAAAAAACTGCTTTAACCCTTCAAAAGGATAATTGGAAGAAGCAGGGTCACCATAATAGGAGATAGTATGAGGCAGGCGATAGGCTAAGGTCTCCTCTAAGGGATAGATCTTATACTCTAAAACCAATTTTCCATTTGAGACTGTGTTCCAGTAATTATTTAGGGCTTTTAGATGAGCTAAGAAATATTTTCCCAAATGCGGAGATGGGTCTATATAATGTCCCTCCTGCGAATAAAACTCCTCATAAGGCCGGCGATCAAATTCCCCATTTCCGGTGGTCTTCGGATCATCATCCGGTACTTCTTTTTCAAATTCAACCCTGATTCCCAAAACTTTCAATGTCTCCACCTGCGCATAATATTCTTTTCCTGAAACCGGTAATGCAAATCTCCTCTCTCTTTTCAATCGCAAGATGTTTTTCTGAGAGACCTGACTTTTAAAATCGGGTTTTGCTTCTATCAACTGTTTTTCAGTTTTTTTCAATCCTTTTATTTCAAAAATCCTGCTTTCCTCTGCAAAAGAGGGATAAGCTATCAGGGAAAAGAGAAAAAGAATAAATAAAATAAAAACAGATCTGTCATTCTGATCCCCGTACGGGGGGAAGAATCTCCTCAGATAAAGTTTAAGATGCTTCGCTGCGCTCAGCATGACAACAATCACCCATCTTATCTTTTCAGGATTTTTATACATAAAAAGCTTTTTGATCCTTAAAATCTAATTGTTCCTGAGACCCTGGTAGTATTAGCCAGAGCCACATTCTGATTGGCCGGGACATAGGCGAAATCAATATTCAAAAGGCTGATCCTCAATCCAAAGCCGAAGGTGGCAGTCTTTATATCCCCAATCTTATCATAGATATAGCCTCCTCTCAGAGCTATATAATTAGCATACCAGTATTCTAATCCCACATTTTTGACTGCCTGCTCCATCATCTTCTTTACATCTCCACTCACATCCACTAACTCCTTATTGACCTCACCAACTACAGTGAGTTTGTTATAAGGTGTATCGAAAATCTTAGCAGCAAACCCTAAAGCTAAGTTCCGGGGTAAAGGGTCAGCTTGATCCACGTCAATATAGGAAACATTCGGTCCTAAATTGGTAACCGCCGCACCTAAAGTTAGTCTTTTGCTAAGGATTGTGGATAGAGGTGAAAGATAAACCATTGGGTGCTTGCTAAATACTTTAAAATCCATAATAAGTGCACCAAGAGACCCAGCAGAAATTAGATACTTGGCCCATGAAGGAGCTTCATTATTAATGAGACCAGCATCAATGGCAAAAGAGGAACCGGTGCCACTTCCCCTCTCCTTACCAGCCCCCTGGTCAGAAAGATGACTATAGATAAACTTTGCACCTAGACCTAAGGATAGTCTCTTTCCCATCCTGGTCCCATACGACAGTGTTAATGCAGTTTCGTATGGGCTCATTTCACCCAACAGCTCATTTTGTCCCCCTCTGCGCTCAATTGTGCCGTAAGAGATGAAGGTTATACTACCACCGAGGGTTCCCCAGTTCTCGGTATTCTGAACATAGGAAAGATATTCATAATTAACATCCTCGGCTAACTCAGGCAGAAGCGCCGCATGCATAAAACTCATCTCTCTTTTGGCATGAGCATAGATCACCACTTTATTATCTGTGCCAAAGAAAACATCTTTATCTTTATAGATAATGGTATGGGTCTTTGCTCTCTCTAAGTCTGCATGATAATATTTTCCCCAGTTCTCTCCTTCAAATCTCAAAGTCCCGAATTCAGTTCCCACAAAAAGGTTATCCTCTCCCACCATAGCTATGGAAAGTATCTGGCTACCCAGGGAATTAGCATAAATATAAAGTTTCTGACCAGGCTTTAACTCATTAGTTGAGAGGTGATTATATGTAACAATTTTGTTGGTAAGATTCTCAATCCTCTCTTTATCTTTGTAAGGTAAAAACTTCTCCGCCACCTCTTCGACTGTTTTCTCATTTTTTACTTCATATTTCTTGTATCCATATCTTTTCCATTTTCCACCTTCAAATTTTAGGAAACCTGTTTCAGTCCCGACCAGGAGACTACCTTTCCGATCAAAAGTCAGGCAGGTTACCTTTCCCTCTAAAGCTAAACCATACTCTATCTTTATAGGCTGGTCTGAATAAACCTGCTCATTCACTACATAATTTAGAGCCTCGACCCTTTTCAATACCAAGTTCAGATTCTCCTCGTCCTCTCGGTCTAAAAACTTCTTCACCTCCTGGCTTAGTTCTTCAAAGGATTTAACATTAAAGATATAATAGGGAATAAAAAGAGCTCCATCGAACTTCATAAGCTCCTTTGAACTGGCGGCCCAGACCTCTTTATCATTCCTTGCCGCAATATGTGTAACTCTATAATCCCTGACCTCCGGGGCTAAATAGGTTCTGGTAAATACTTTGCCATCGAACTTGACTACTCCGCTGTCTGTTCCGATCCAGATTGTGCCAGCAGGACTGAAAGCCAAGGAATAAACCCTATCAGTAGGAAGACCATCCACTGAGGTAAATCTTCTCCACTCTTTACCATCGAATTTATATAATCCACTATTAGCACCTACCCAGAGAGTTTTATCGTCTGAAGATAGAGAGTTGAGAGAATCTAAAAATATAATACTATAAGGGAGCTCAAGAACCACTGGAAGTGACTTTAAGATGGGCTTTCTGGCTGAATTTAAAATCAACTCTTCTTCCTGGGCTGTAATGGAACTATCTTTAACTGCATTTCCAGTAAGATTTAAAAACTCTTTAAGAGCTTGACGCTCTAAAAGAGAATTTTCCAGAGCAGTAATAAGGTCACCCAAACCTTTTTCTAAGTCTGCCAGCCGAGTAGAATCCTGTGGAATAAAAGATAAAACTGTTCTTTTTAGATTTTCCAGTGAATCTTTGCTTATTCCGCAATTCTGCCAGCCTACCTGTGCTAACATCCTCTTCAATCTATTCTCATCTTTTTCCTGAGTATATTTCCTCACAATACTTTCAGCTGTCTCTCCAGAAGAAACCGGGTAAGAAAGAAAACTCTGCCACTCTTGACCGGTCCAGGTATAAAGCTCAGTCCCGGAGATAGCCCAGAGATCATATCTTTTATAATTGCTCTCTGGATTATCATTGCCTAAAAGGGCTAAGGATTTGAACTCATACTCAGCTTTTCCCTTATAATCTAACCAGGTACTGGCTAAAGGATAAAGCCCTAAACCAGCCGGATTCCAGTGAGTGGCTGTGGCGTCATCCGCTATAGCCACAAAAGATTCACCCATACCTGCAGCTCTTGCGCCAGCCGCAATCCTTAAGAAAAGAACAGTGGATAGACTTACCTGCGCAAAAGATTCTACTGCTAGAAAAAGCACTGCTATCAAAAGCCAGCCGGTAAGAAGAAAACGTCGCATAAATGCTACCTCCTTGAGTTTGTTATCAATTTAATATATAATTTTGCTTTAAGCTTAGCAAGGAGAAACAGCTTTAGTTCATAACCACTGCTTTCCCTATGGCTTCAGCCTCTTTGGTTGTTTCCTTACCTCCAGAATTATATTTTGTTTCTGCAATGATTTTATAAATATAAACTCCATTTGCTACCTTATCTCCATCTTCATCCCTGCCATCCCAGATTACCCCGGAGTTAAACCCGGGGGAGCCTGTTCCAGATAAAATCCTGATTAACCTGCCAGATAAAGTAAATATCTTTATCTCAACTTTATTGGCTGGAACTGAGAGGTCATAGGTGAATTGAGTAAATCTGGAAAAGGGATTAGGATAGTTCATCGCCTGGGTAATTGATAACTCTTTATCCATAGACAAGACCTTCACCAGAAAACTTTGAAGAGTTGAGTTATTGGCATTATCCCAGGCTTTTATTTTCAGCGTATGTTCCCCATCTTTTAAGTTCAATTTTTGTCTGAGACTTCCCTGTGTGTAATTGTTTAAATCATATTGGAAATTTGAAGTCAAATCCTGCATATTTTCCCAATCATCATCTATAATTAACGTGATCCCGTGTCCTAATTCACCGGTAAGATTAATCCCCTGAGGATCTGTAATATAAACTATTGAGGTGGGATCTGTTTGAACTGTATCTCCATCTGTGAATTTCAGATTTTCTACAAAAGCTATCGTTATTTGTGGACCCAGACTATCTTTTACTGTAGTATCAGTCCCTGCTACTATAAGTGAATCTAAAGCTCCTGCACCATCTATGCTGTTGTCAGAATTGACCACATAAGCGCTGATCTTAGCATTTTTACCTCCATAGCCGATATCCTTAGGAACTATAAAACTACCTATAAATTCCCCGTTTTGTACCTGCGCACCACCTCTGAACATCACATTCCCTGGCAGGGTATATTTCACACTATCGTTATTAGGCATTATATGAGTTCTGAGTCTTTCTGAATCGAAAGCTGAAATATTAGCAGTTCCATTAAAATCTTGCTTAAGATTTCCTTTCCTGTCTATTACTTCACCTTTAAAGTTTACTCTGCCCAAAGCTGAAAGAGTATCCGGATTCAAATCATTCAACCTGACCTGTAGTTCAGGAGAAGCTAAAAAAGTCAATGGGTCTCCTATGATAATATACTGGCGATCATTACTATTATAGCCCTTTAAAAGTTTAGCGATATATAATGCTTCGGATATGGAGTATAGTGAGTCAGATCTTAAAAGCAGGTCATAAACTTTGTAATTTAACATGGCATTTTCTGTGGCAGAGACCAGCCAGGTGGCTGAGATAACGGAGATGGCACCTTTATCTTCTGCCTTTAAAAACTCCTCAGCCATCCCTTCGCTATAAGGACTAAAGAAAAGACCGATACTGCAGGATGCCGCATAGACTAAAGGCAATCTTTTCTTATTCCTCAATCTGGGTATATCCTGCTCTCTTTTAAAAACATACTCATCTGCCCAGACGTTAGGATTCCCGTGTCCCATATAGTTAATTATAACCGTTCCATTATTAAAGGAATTTATTATAGCCTCCTCCGCCTCTGGCTTAAACTTATTAGCATCAAAAGGGTATCCCATCAGATAGATCTTGTTCAGATTAAAACTTCGAGGAATATAACTATTGGCTAGGACCTCAGTATAAACCGTATGTTCCCATTCGTTATTATTGACTCCTCGAGGATGAAATTCGTCATCCGCCACTAAGGTTATCAAATTTTTCCAGGTATTCAATTCTGGAGAATTTTCATAATCTCTGATTTTATTTATTATTATCTGAACATCCTGATTAGTTTTAACTGGCCATCTCCCTATGAACATATCCACCACCCCGTTACTATCCTCATCCAGATAGCCATAATTGCCAAAATAAGCAAAGTTATCATCCGAGACCGACGGATCAACCGCAAAAGGAGGGATCCAATTAGGTGAATGGGTGCCTAAAAGGTCTCTGTAATCATAGGTTCCATCCCCTACTAAAATAGCATAAGCTGGTGCCTGCCCATCCCAGTTTTCATAAGCGAATTTAATAAAATCTCTAATCGCTACCGGATCGAAAAGCCCCCAGGAGAACTCATCATATATGTCTTGAACTTCAACTAACTTGACTCTAAGATTCAGGTTTTCTCTAAGACTTTTATATTCCTGCAACTGGTCATAAAAATCAGAATGGGTAATCACCAAAAGGTCAGCTTGATTTGAAACATCTCTTAAATTAGCCATCTGGTTTAAAGTCAGCGAAATCGGAGTCTTGAATTTAGACTGATCTGCTAAGTAAAACTGCTTTTTCTCTCCTCCTGTAATCTCATCCTGAAATTTTATCGTATCTGCATTTCTGGAGAAATTCTCAAATTTATTTACTTCAAATCTATCCTCTACCTCAAAAAGATAGGGAGCAGTTCTATTGAAACTGGTGATTCTATATTCTATTACATCAGATCTATCCTGATTTTCAAACCAGAGCTGATCATTAGAACAGATAAGTTTTTTCCAGTGTTCGATCTCATAGTAATCTAAATAGGTCTGATAAGGGAAATTGAACTGTAAAGTGTGTAATCCATCGCTCAGGTTTATAGTACGAGCAGTTGTAACACCATTAACTCTTGAGATTATCTCTATGGGAACTGAGTTGAAAGTAACAGATGTAGCATAACTCGACATGTCCTTAACCCTAATAATGGCAGTATCTCCCGGAAAAATATTGGATAATGATTGGTACAGGGTAAAAGAATAACCCCTTTGCCAGTACCATTGAAAGTAATTATAAGGAGTTCCTGAATAATCCTCAGCCAGCATAACATCATTTTCCATATGAATTCTATCTTTAGATTTTGTGGAGATAAAGGGATCCGGTTCAATCAGGCTCCCATCTTTTATTTCCATCCTTTTGGCAGAATCCGGAAAGTCTCCTGATAAAGTGAGCCAGAAAACATTTTCCCTAGTATAAGGGTTTATATAATATTTATGTCCCCCGGAAGTAGAATCGTATTCCCAATTGTTCACAGACCAGCCATAAAATAAGATAAAATCAGATGGGTCGAATTTATTATCCCCTCCATCTGAAACAAATATGGCAACCTCTTTTAACTCTGGACGAGGATCTTTATTCAACTGTGGAATGACTTTCCCTCCGCCATTAAAGATTCTTATCTTCTGCGGAATAATAGAAGAAAGAGTAATCCCGGCATTAGCCAGATAGTTACCATCTAATTTATAGATGCCATTATCTCTGAGAGAAATTTTATACCAGGTATCTGAATAACTGAAAGGGTTGACCTGTAAAACCTTTCTTAAGCCAACCTCTCTTGTTTTCCTCCAGTTCTTAGCAATCTCATAATTCAAAATAGTCTCTCTATATACATTCTCAAACAGGTCTTTTTCTATCCTTCCTTCGCTCTTTTCACCCCCTGAGAAATCCACAGCTATAGTGATATCCAAATAATATTTTACTGCTTTTCTCAAAGGATTATATTGAACCGGGAATATCTTCAGCCTCAAAATCCTCTGATTCCGCATAAACGTAGGAGAATCAAAACTCACAATCTTCTCAGGATAAAATATATCTTCATTATATATATCCTCTTTTAATTTCCTTGACTCCTGTTCTTCTTCTTCTTTTACTATCCTTTCTTCAAAACGGGGCAAATTGAACTTTCCTTTCTCAAGACTATTCCCTTCTGAGACTCTAACATCTATCCGGCTTCCCAGTGGAATCCCGATAACCACAATTCTTGCTGGCACCTGAGGGTATCCCGGATCCTTGGAAAGTGGGCATTTATCAATGCCCAGCATATCAAAAAGGGTATCCCCTCTTTCAAGTTTAGATGAAGTCAATTCAGGAACCTTATATCTGAAAACTATCCCCTTCTCATCTGATCTTATAATCTGGATATCACTATACTCATCTCCACTGGATCCAAATTCGGATGAAGCGTAGACGTAAACTGGCAGGATCAGGCAGAAGAGGATAAGAGGTAATACTATCCTTTTAGTCATATCTAATGGATTAAAATTAGGATAAATAAAAAACCGAGAAGTTTTAATCCGCCTTAGCGGGTTTTCTGCTCGGAAGATAAGATGCCTCATAGTTAAAGGGATACTCCTCTTTTAAAACCTGGAATCATTTTTCAAAACCACAAAAACCCTTTAACTATACTCTATAGGCAAATCCTTTCTTTTCTTGCCAACATTATAACTAATAAACGAAATTTGTCAAGCCTTTTTTTGAGGATTAATCTTATATTGTTCAAATATTTACCAGCACCGCAGGGCTGGGAGCCCTGCCTACGAGAATTCTGTCGGGAAACTCTAAGATGGAGAATCTATTAATCTCTCGTAGGTCGGGCACCTTGCCCGACCGCTCTCTTCTATGTTTTAGAGCTCTCTACCTAAAGAGTTTATCCTTTAACTTAGAAGCTAACTTTTCTGCTCTAAAGGCTTGAATAAACTCGCAGGCCGTCTGAAACGCTTTTTCCTCAATCGCTTTTTGATCCTTTTCTGGAATAGAATTTATCTCCTTCACAAAAACTTTGGTAGCAAACTTTATGTCCTTTTTATTATCTCCTGACCATTTCCTCATCTGCTCCATTAAATCCTTTGGCAGACCTTTATGAGCGATATTCTGCCATTCAGTCCCTACATTCCCCTTGCGAATACCACAATCTGCAAATTTACCAACTAAATGTAATGGAGTGCCGGTGATCCCGTGCTGGGCAATGCAGACTCCATTATCTTTAATCGCCTCATAGATCACTTTAGTTCTATCCAGATCGATGAAGATCTTCTCCCCTTCTAAATAATTTCCATGCTTGGAGCCATTATTAATAGCTAAAAGATCTGGTTTGATATTATTTTTCAAGAGCCCATCAATAAAGGTTGTAGCTTCTTCTACTGTCGTTATCACAGCTTCCTGCCCGGCAGATTTTACCTCACCCACTTCAACTTCTAAACCCAGACCTAATTCCACAATCGGCTTAGCAAGTTCAGATGTTATCCAGATATTATCCTCTAACTCGTTAAAAGAGGAATCGATGGCAAATGAGGTATAACCAGCTTTCAGCTCAGCTTCGATAAGTTTTTTAGAGGATTCGATCTCTTCTTTAGAGTTATTTTTGGTAGTGATATGGTCGCCGTGAATGAAAAATGGCTTTGAAAAACCAATCTTCTCAGCATATCCGATTACCGTATCGAAAAAGATCTCCGGGGTCATCCCGGTATATCCCCCATCCAGATTCCCTTCAGATTTTGCCAGCTCAAATGCTACAATCGAATCTAACTTTTCAGCTGCTCTCATTATGCCCGGAATCACGTGCTTTATCCTGGTATTACAAGCCATCACGATAACCTTTTCATCTTTTATGGACTTGAATATGTCATGCGAATTAAGTAAACAGGCTTTGCTCTTACCCCCTAATTTCTCCTTGATATAATCAAGCCTTAAATCTAAAAGTTTAACTTCAGCTGTCACTGCCATATTTCACCTCTCTTGTTTTCCTGGGTTCATCTAACTTTTACATCGGATAAAAAACATTCCTCTTGAGGCAATACCCAGAGAAGAATTCTGGGGGCAAGGTGCCCGCTCTACGAACGATGATTTGTGGATCGTAGGCATCCGCCAGGGGTGGACCAGCCCTGCAAAGTTGAGTTTTCAAGAAACTTCTAAATGTTTTTCAAGTGGCGTCCGGCTTTAATGTCAGACGAAAATTACTTAAAAATTAAAGCTAAGATCACCACAAAAACCAAAGCCGGGAGAAAATTTCCTACTTTGATTCTTTTTATATCCAACAGATAAAACCCGATTCCCAAAATCATCAATCCACCTGTGGCGGTTAGTTCATTTAATATACCGGGTTCGACTAAAAATGTTAACTGACTCCCTAATAAGGTTAAAGCTCCTTGAAATATCAATACCGTTAAGAAAGAAAAAAACACACCCACTCCTAAACTGGAGGCAAAGGCAATCGAAGCAAAGCCATCTAACATCGATTTAGCATACAGGGTATCAGCATTGCCAGAAATACCATCCTGGATTGAGCCCACGATGGTCATAGGTCCAACGCAGAAGACCAGACTTGCAGTTACAAAACCCAAAACAAAAGTTCCAGACTCAGACTTTACTTTGCTTTTTATCACCTTTCCAATTTTCTCCAGACCATCTTCGATTTTCAAAAGCTCTCCTGTTATCCCGCCTAAGGCTAAGCTACCAATAACTAATAATATATTATCCGTTTTAAAAGCCATCTTCATCCCGATTAAAAGAGTACACAGACCCAGAGCCTGCAGGACAATCGTTTTGATCTTTTCCGTGAATCTGCTACCGATAGCCAGACCTATTAGACTGCCAATTATAACCGTCGCAGTATTAACTAATGTGCCTTTCATAATTTTCTTTTTCTTTTCGTAGTGCCCGTAGGGCTTAGGCAACCCGCCATAGTTGGGGTCACAATACTTTTTATTTAATATTTATTCACCTTTGAACTATTGAACTATTAAACCTTTGAGCTTTTGAACATTTGAGCCTTTATGCTTTTATTTTTGGAGGTCTAAAGACCTCCGCTACATTTAAAAATACCTTCTCGGATCTGTTATTTTACCTTCAACCGCGGATGCGGCAACCGTTGCCGGACTGCACAGATAAACTTTAGCTCCTTTACCTAATTTGCCTAAGAAATTCCGGTTCGAGGTTGAAAGTAAAATATCCCCTTTACCCAAAATTCCGTGATGTCCAGCCGTGCAGAGACTGCATCCGGGATTAGCAATCATTGCTCCTACATCCATAAAGATATCATACAAACCGGCTTTCAACATCCCCCTGGCAACCTCTCTGGTAGCTGGAACTACAATCAATCTTACCTCTGGATGAATCTTCCCTGCCTTTTTTAAAATTTTTGCTGCAGCCTCAAAATCCTCAAATCTGCCATTGGTGCAGGAGCCAATAAAACCTTCATTAAAAGGTCTCCCTTCAACTTCTTCAACTGGCACGACATTATCAGGTGAATGAGGACAGGCAATCTGCGGAACTAAGTTTTCTACATCGACTTCAACCTCTTTCAAGTATTTTGCATCTTTGTCACTTTTAACCATTTCAAATCTATCCTTTATTCTTTGCTTTAAGAATGAAAGAGTCTCCCCTGAAGGCTCGATAAAGCAGACTTTCCCGTTAACCTCAGTTACCATACTCCCCAAAGTTAATCTCCCTGCTAAGGAAAGATTCTCTATCGGCTCACCAGTAAACTCTAAAGATTTATAATTTGGCTTATCCATCCCTATGGTTTTCACAAATTTCAAAGTTAAATCCTTGGCTGAAGTTGGCTCTTTATATCTTCCTTTAAAGATAACTTTAATCGTCTCCGGAACTCTAAACCAGAGTTTACCAGAATACCAGCTCGCTACGATATCAGTTGTTCCAACCCCTGAAGAGAATGAACCAACTGCACCCAAAAGGTTCATATGGCTATCAGTTCCCACTATCACAGAACCAGGTTTAATCATACCCTGCTCTAATAGAACATGCTGACCTATCCCCCAGTTCACATCAAAAAGGTTTTTAATTCCCTGCCTTTTGGCAAAATCCCGACACAAAGCCTGATTCTGGGCAACCTTTAAATCCTTAGCCGGCGCCTGATAATCAAAAGTCATAGCGATTTTATCCGGGTCTTTTACTTTTCCCCTACGGGTGAACTCATCAAATTCCAGAACCACGTTTGGACCACCGAAATCCCGCACAACCACCAGATCCACCTCCGCCCAAACACGGTCGTTTACATAAACATCTTTACCCGAAGCTCTGGATAATATTTTTTCGATTATGGTTTTGCCTGACATTTAGTTTCCTGTAATTGAAATCGTAGCGCGAGGCCATCAAGGTCTTGAGACTTTCAGCCTCGCATTGCGACCCTGAAAGGGTCGCGCTACGATTTTCATCTCACGTCTTACGTCTCACTTCTTACTTTTCTTTTCAGTTTAACTTTTCATTTTATTATTTATACGTCTCCGCAAACTTTATTCTTTTAGAAGCCGGTGGATGGTCATACAGCAGAAACTCAATCACCGGAGAAGGATTCGGGTCTGAAAGATTTTGATAAGCTAATTTATCCATCGCTGTAATAAAATCATCTGGTTTACCAGTTAAATCCAGGGCGAATTTATCTGCTTGACGTTCTAAATACCGTGAATAGGTAGGAGAAACTGGCAGAGTTATCAGACTAAATACCACGAATATCAGCATAAACAAAGGCAGACTGGCAATATCCGCCATCCCTTCGATTTTAAGTCGGGCTCTATATCTATTAATAATCCTCCCCATTGTTAAATGAATAATCAAAAATCCAACCGCAGATACAAAAGACATCAAGGCAATCAATTTCCAGATATGCTGTAAAACATTATGCCCCATCTCATGCGCAATCACCACTTCGATCTCATCTGGAGTATATTCCTTAACAAGATTATCTCCTAAGACAATCCTTTTAGTATTCCCAATTCCGGTGAACATCGCATTCGCCTTTTTGGTCTGCTTGCTCATATCCATCTGGTAGATATTCTCTACATTGACATTGGCTTTTTCTGAGAGAGCAATCAACTTATCCCTTATCTCGCCTTGAGGTAGAGGGGTATAAACATTGAAAAGTGGCATAATTAAGATCGGAGCCAGATTAATCAGTAGCACAGTGAAGAAGACAAATACAATAGAAACATAAATCCACCAGGTCCGGGGAGCTTTCTTTAAAGCCAGATATATCCCCTCGATCGCAATCAAACCTATAATAAACAGAATAATAAGCCCTTTCAATTGTTCCCCGAACCACTGGGAAAAATTCTGATTGGAGAGCTGGTATTTTTGCTCTAAGTGAAAACCATAATAGCTCGAGGGCAAACCCACAATAAAGGCTAAGATGATAAAAATCAGAGCATAGAAAAAAATCAACCAGAATCTCTTTCCGGTCAATTTCTCAATCTGGTGTCTTAAGAAAGCTGATAATCCCAAGAAAAGAAATAAGATTAGAAAAATAATCGTATAACCCTGATCTAAAAAAAAGTGGATGTTCTTAGCTTTCTGATATTTTATGGCCTGGTCTAACCTTTCTTTTTTCTGCTGTTCATCCTGGATTTGAGATTGAGTTGTGATATCCACCTTCTCTTGAGCCAGAACTAATCCCTGGCAGATATTAAGTAACAATAAACCAGTTAAAATTACTAAAATTATTTTTTTGACCATCTTATTCCCCATTGATATTTTGAACGTTTACTCCTTTAAACTTATCCTTCAAACTACAACCCTTAATCCCTTGACCTCTTTGAAATTACCTTTATCGTATTTTATCATTGTTTTGTAGCGGAAGGTCTCAAGGTCTTGAGACTCCAGTCTTCCATATATCTTTATATGGAGGTCTAAAGACCTCCGCTCATTTTAAATTCGTAACGTCCGATCCTATGGATCCATAATTAGGACAGAAACGTCGGTCGATAAAAGCTTTACGACTCGTAGAGACGCTACGCTTTTTTTCATCTTACATCTTACTTCTCACTTCTTACTTTAACCCTTTGAGCTTTTGAACGGTTGAACCTTTAAACTTTATTTTAGATTTAGAACTTCACGATATCCCGGTATATCCATAAACCCGTGTCCACTAATATTGAACGCGATAACCTTCTCCTCACCAGTTTTCTTGCATTTCATAGCTTCATCTATGGCACAGGCAATGCTGTAAGCTGATTCTGGTGCAGGTAAAAACCCTTCTGCCCGGATGAAAATCCTGGCTTTTTCAAACACATCCTTTTCATCCTGGGGATAGGCGATGGTATCGATATACCCTTTATCCCGGAGCAGACTGATAATCGGGGAACAGCCGTGGTATCTTAATCCATCCCCTTTGATCGGAGCCATATTAGTCTGGTGACCGAGAGTGTACATTTTCAAAAGCGGAGTCAATTCCCCATGGTCTGCAAAATCATATTTATATTCACCCTGTAGATTGGGTGCGGACTGGCTCTGAGCTGCGATGAATTTTATCTTCTTTCCTTTGGTCAGAACATCACCCACAAAGGGTAAAGCAAACCCACCAAAATTACTCCCCCCGCCCAAACAGGATATAACCAGATTTGGATATTCTCCGATCTTCTCAAATTGAGCCTGGGTTTCCAAACCAATTATGGTCTGATGCATCAATACGTGATTTAAAACCGAACCCAGACAATAGATCGCCTTTTTATCTTTCTTGGCATCCTCAATCCCCTCGGAGATAGCAATCCCTAAGGAGCCCGGATGATTATGGTCTTTTTCCCAGAGTTTTCTTCCCATTTCAGTTTTATTGCTGGGCGAAGCATAAATCTCTGCTTCAAATAACTGCATAAAACCACGGCGGTCGTTTTTCCAATCATGCACTGCTCTAACCCAGTAGACAGTGCATTTCAGGTCAGCTAAACTGGCGGCATAAGCTAAGGCAGTGCCCCATTGACCTGCTCCAGTCTCAGTAGTTAGCCTTTCAAAACCCTGCTCTCTGGCATAAAAAGCTTGAGCTAAGGCAGTATTGACCTTATGGCTCCCGGTAGGTGAATAGAACTCGCTTTTATAATACATCCTGGCAGGAGTACCTAACCTTTTCTCTAAATTCAATGCTCTGAACAAAGGTCTGGGCCTGCCAGCCTGTTGATATATGCTCAAAAGCTCATCCGGTATATCGATCCATCTTTCCTGCGAGAACTCCTGTTTCAAGCACTCGGCTAAGAGTATCTCAGGAAGTGCTTTAATACGTGACTCACCTTTCTCCGGATCCTTCGGTGGTGGCAAAGGCTCTGGAAGGTCAGGTTGAATATTATACCATCTCTTAGGCATCTCATCCGTAGTCAATAAAATCTGTCTTCTCTTTGAACTCATTCTTCCTCCTGTAATTATGGGTTTAGGTATTCGCTATTTGCTATTCGATATTCGATTTTTGCTTTTTGCTACTTGCTACAAGCTACTAGCTATCAATCTCTATCGTCTCTTGTCCTACTTATCACTTTTTGATTTTTTTTATTTTTTATTTTTCTTTACTCAATTTACCCACCTTGAGGGCAAGGTGGGATTACCGATTAGGTTTTCCCTGTCTACTGTTTACTGTCTACTATCTACTTTTTCTCTAAGTATCCTTCTTGCTCTTTCCAAATTCTCCCTGGTTCCAGGCAAATCAGGAGAATATACTAAACTTTTCTCCCACATTTCAATAGCTTTTTTTAAATCCCCGAAATTTGCATAAACATACCCAGCCCCAAAATAGGCCTCCCCATATTCAGGATTTAAAGCCAGAGCCATCTGGTATTCCTGTAAAGCTTTTAAATATTCCCTTTTCTTAGCATAGATATCACCTAAATAGCGATAGGCATAGACCTCAGTTGAGTCAACCCGTAGAGCTTTATTTAACAAACTTTCCGCTTGAATGTAATTCCCCTGGACATATCGAATAACCCCCAGTCCAGTAAAAGCTCGAGCCTGCTCTTCTGAGATTTAAACAGCCTGATTGAACTCATCTTCTGCATTTTGAAAAGACTTCTCTTTCAGATAAGCATTCCCTAAGATATAATGAAATTGAGCCTCATAAACCGGATCCATCTGCCTGGTCAGGTCGATATTTCCCAAAAGAATTTAGACTGCACTTAAAAATATCAATAAGAATTTTGTCTTGATTTTCTCATTCTCGATTATTTTTAAAATAGCAAAAGATGAGAAGATCAGAAGAAATGGAATTACCAGCAAACGAAACCTGGTATTCACAAAGAATAGTATCACCGAGAACATATAGGTAAAGATAAATCCCAGGATCAAAGATAACCTTTTCCACTCTCTAAAGGCTAAGAAAATCCCCAGCCAGGCTAAAGGCAGAATAATAATACCGCTCAGGAAGAATCTGTAAATTGAGGGTCTTCCGTGAGCATAAATCAAGATGTAAACCGAAATAATATTAAAAAAGATTATAAAGAAAGTATCCAGCAACTCTGCGTCAAAAAATATTAAGGGTGCATAAAAGCAAGCAAAGATGGCTGAAAGAATGGCGACTTTTGAGTTAAACAACCTCCGGGCTAATAGATAAATCAAAATACAACTTAAAGAGCCGATGAATATCTGAATAATCCTTAAAACAAAAAGGTCTTTTCCAAAGACCTTTATTAGTAAAGATAAAAAGAAAGGGTAAAGCGGAGCTCTAAAAAAAGGAGCCTTTGCCCAGAGATTACCAGAGATAATCTCTTTTGCCCAGTCTAAATTGTAAAGTGCATCTGCAAAAGGGAATTCAAAAAGAGGAAGCCCTTTTATTCCCAAAAAGTAGATAAATTTTATCCCGAAGGCTAAAATAAAAATCAGGAGAGGTAGAAGATTCTTCCTTTTTCCTTTTTCCTTCTTCCATCTTACGTCTTACATCCTACTTATTTAACCTTCCCACCTAAGATTGTAGGGCAAGACTTCAGCCTTGCTTTTACAACCATTTTCTATCCCTTGATTGTGCTGGAATTGGATTTCCCGCATTTTTTCGTCGGGCATATAGCCCGACGCTATAGATCTGCTATTTTCCTTTTCCGGTTGTTTTTCAATCTTTGAACTTTTGAACCTTTAAACTGTTGAACTTTGTTTTTAAGCCTTCCCTCCCAGGACTTCAAAATTTATAAAATCTGCATGATGGATGATTATGGCTTCAATTGAACGATAACCCTGATCCCCTTCGTGAGAATGAACTGCTATCAGATGAACGATTTCTTCGGGAACTCCACATTTATAGGCTAAAGCTGAGCCGGAAAAAGGATGTCTTAAGAATTTACCTTTTGGACTTTTGGTAATCTTCCCACCTGTTTTAGCATATTCCAAGACCTTCCCCACATCATGCAGAATCCCACCAGCGATCAGTATATCTCTGTCGATTTTAACCAGACTATTATAAGCTCTGGAAAGCGTCTCTGCTACTCTCAATGCAGTATTGGTAACTGCCCGGGTATGCTCTATTAAATTCACCTGGCAATCCGGGATGAGCAAGGTAAAAGGAATTTTCTTCAAATCCTCAATTTTCCACCCGCCAAGTTTTATCCCCTCTTCCCAGGTTAAGATAACCTTTTCCCTGAGCTCTTTGTTTTTAATTTTTCTTACTTCCGGTAAAATTCTTAGAATATCTTTTTTCATATTATTTTTGGGTTAGATTTATTTTTTGTATTTTATTTCTTTATCTTCTATTTTCAATTTTCCTTTTTGCTACTTGCTACCTGCTACCTACTTTTACTCATCTTTAGTCTCCCGTCTTACTTCTCACTTTCTTCTTTTTAACCTAAACTCCACCTGTATAAATCCTACCTGGTCTCCTCTGAAATTTTTAATCAGTGGATGAGAGAATTTTTTAATCTTTACAATCTGTTTTTCATTTAATAATCCTATCTGTTTTAAAGTCTCAACTACCGCTGGACCAATCGCTCTCTGTGTTCCATCTGCTATTTTAACTGCCATACCCCATCCTCTATCCAAAATCCCGGAACAGCTCAAAGCTTCACCTCCAGCTTTGGTTAATATATTACCTTTTGAAGCCAAAGCCAAGCTCAAATCCAATCTACCTTCACCTGATACCATTTCCGGATATCTTCTCATAGAATCAACTATCAACTTATATGCCTTTGAAGTATTTTCATCCTTTGAGTTGTAATTTATTAGATTGGAAAAACCAAGTGCCATATTATAAATAGGCATTGCGTGAACCGGCACCCCACACCCATCTATCCCTATTCCAATCATTTTTTCCGGATACCGGCATATCTCAGAGATCGATTTTAAAATTAATTTCTGTGCAGGATGATTTTTATCTAAATAATATTTTATATCCCATCCAGAATAAACACATATGGCTAAAATCCCGGAATGTTTACCAGAACAATTGTGATGAACCGGCGTAAATCTTTTACCAGGTGGAGGAATGATATTATTGGCAGTATAATAATGAGGAATATGCACACCACATTGGAGATTTTTTTCTGAAAGACCGATCTTTTTGAGAATACTTTTTACGGTATCCGTATGAATCCTCTGGCCATTATGCGAACCTGAGATTATGGCAATCTCTTTCTGGGTCAATCCAAACTCTTTTGCTGCACCGGAAGTTATCAAAGGGATAGCTTGAAAGGGCTTGGCAGACGAGCGGAGATAGGTAACAAAGTAAGGGTCTCCGAAAGAATAAACCAGCTTACCTTCAGAATCAACTACTGCAATTGAACCGCAGTGAAGGCTTTCAACTGTTTTCCCTAGATAGACTTTGACTAAAATGTTGTCCATGATTTTAGATCTTTCGTAGTGCGAGGCCGTCAAGGTCTTGAGACTTTTAGCCTCGCTTATTCAACCCTGATTCTATGTAAATAATGTATCACCGTAGGGACATATTGCAACATGCCCCTACAATTTTATTTCAAATCCTCCAAATTTCTCCTCGCAATCTCCGCATTAGGTCTATCACCAATTTTCTCCAATGTTTTCAAACTCTCTTCTAATAATTTTCTTGCCTCTTTTTTCTTACCCTGTATTTTATACAAAATCCCTATATTTACTTTTGTCTGTGCCATCCCATGTATATCATCAATTTTTTCTTGTACCCTCAGGGCTTTATTATAATACTCAATTGCTTTATCCTGTTCACCTTTAGTTTGATAAACTAATCCCAGACTATTAAAAGTCTGTTCTATCCCATACTCATCACCAATCTTTTCTTTGATTTCTAAGCTTTTATTGTGTAACTCAATTGCCTTATCCCATTCTCTTTTAAGCAGATAAATATTCCCTAAATTGCCATAAGTTTTTGCTATTCCATACTTTTCTTTTATCTTTACGCTAATCTGTAAACTTTTATTATAAAGCTCAATAGCTTTATCCAATTCGCCTTTATCCTTATAAATCACTCCTAGATTATTAAAAGTCTGTGCCATCCCATATTCATCCCCTAGTCTTTCAAATCCTTTTAAGGCCTTATTGTAAAACTCAATCGACTTATCAAATTCTCCCTTGAGCTTAAAAACGATATCTAAATTACCATAGATTTGCGCCATTCTATACTCATCCCTAATCACTTCTGCAATCTTCATGCTCTTATTATAAAACTCTATCGCCTTGTCCCATTCACCTTTTGAATAATATACCGAGCCAAGATTGTTAAAGGTATATGCCATCCCATACTCATCCCCTATCTTCTCCTTTATCTTTAAACTCTTATTATAAAACTCTATCGCCTTATCCCATTCACCTTTTGACTTATATACCACTCCAAGATTGTTAAAGGTCTGTGCCATACCATGCTCATCCCCTATCTTCTTACTTATCGCTAAAACCTTATTATAAAACTCTATCGCCTTGTCCCATTCACCTTTTAAATCATATACCACACCAAGATTGTTAAAGGACTGTGTCATCCCATACTCATCACCTATCTTTTCCTTTATCTTTAAACTCTTATTATAAAACTCTATCGCCTTGTCCCATTCACCTTTTGAATCATATACAATACCAAGATTCCCCAATGCAACAGCTTGACCCGATTCATCTTTTCCTTTTTCAGCCCAATCTAAGGCTTCTAAGTAACTCCCTTTAGCTCCATCCCATCTGTTTTGCTTATATTGAGCATTCCCAATGGAAACCAAAAGAGCACAGGACTCTGATGGTTTCAGCCCCTGCAATCCCAGAGCGGTTCTAAAGGCTTTAATGGCTTTATCATACTCATAATTGTTAAAGTGTTTTCCCCCCTCTTCAAACAGTGTTCTTAAATTAAGGTTTGGACTTTGCGGAATACCATCCTCATAATATGTCAGTTCACCCTTTTGTCTTATTGCCCAATCAATTTTTTCCTCAATTCGCTTCTGCCCTTTTTCAATTTCAGGAAGAGGTTTCAATCTTTCTCTAATCTCTTTAATCTCGCTCGGTTGGAATATCTGAATTATTGGATATATCCCAACCAAAAATGCAAAACCGAGTGCAATCAATATATCTCTCAAAGCATTTCGACCTGGTTTCTGCTGGCGTGCGTCCAGCCAAGCTTTTATTATTCCTAAAAGTAAAATTAAACCTGCTATTACCAAAATGAGTATTTTCCAAAACATTATTGAGATCTTTATTGAAACAATATTATAAAATTCAATAGTGGAGGTCTGAAGACCTCCGCTACATTTTTTTTCGACCCTTAAAGGGTCGCGCTACGAAAAACATTAAATTCCTAATCTTTTCAAAATCTCAGGAATATCTAAAAACGTTTTAGCAACATGAGCGCCGCCTTCTTCTAAGGCTTTTAGTTTACTCTGGGCTGTGCCCATATCCCCTTCTACAATTGCTCCAGCATGACCCATTCTCTTTCCTGGAGGAGCAAAAAGTCCACCTACCATTGCAATAACCGGTTTTTTCATTTTGCTTATTGTATCCTTAGCTTTTTCCTCATACACTCCACCTATTTCACCAACCAAAACAATCGCTTTAGTCTTCACGTCTTTTTCAAAAAGGAGTAGTATCTCATCGAAAGTCGTTCCTAAAACCGGGTCACCCCCCAAACCCACACAGGTCGTCTCACCATACCCGGTGCGGGTTAAGGTATCAGCCACATAATAGGTCAGAGAGCCAGAACGAGAAACAGTTCCCACTCTCCCCGGAGAAAAAGCGATATCCGGCATAATACCCAAATTAGCTTCACCTGGCGTGATTATCCCTGCGGTATTTCCGCCAATCACTAAAGCATTATGCTTCAATGCCTCTTTTCTAATCTGCATCATATCGAAGATCGGGATATGTTCAGGAATAACTACGATAAATTTAATCCCCGCATAGATCGCCTCCACGCAGGCTTCCAGCACAAACTGGGCTGGTAAAAAGATAACTGAAGTGTCAGCCTGATGATTCTTCACACATTCTTCTACTGTATCATAGACCGGAAGATCAAATACCTTTTCTCCACCCTTCCCTGGAGAAGTTCCAGCCACGATTTTAGTCCCGTACTGTAACATCCTTTCCGTATGAAACCTCCCTGCCCCACCCGTGATCCCCTGCACAATCACCTTGCTATTTTTATCCACTAATATTGCCATAGTTCACCTTTATGATATATATTAATGTTGTCATTGCGGGCATAATACTCAAAAAGTATTGATTTTTTACCTTGGACAGAGATGTAAATACCATGTGAAATATGAGTGACGATGTCGTTTGGCCAGTCCTCGGTGCTACCAATATTTTTGTTTTAGACATGCAAAGTATCCTTCAAGTCTATTCGTTGATTTAGAGATGTCTGGATCATAGAGATAATGGAACATATCAGGTAATGCAGTAATCAGCATACTCCGTGCTCGTTTTAAATCACTAAAGATCCATCCTGTCTCTGGTGAAGATGCAACCCGGTATCCATACTGTTGTTCCCACTCATTAACTTGTGCAAGGAAAAAATCACGGTCAGCCTCAGTCTGAATGGACATTACCTGGAGAAACAGTTTTCGTAAGTGTTTGGCATCCGTCCGCTTGGGATTACGTCTGCACCACATCAGTCCCTGACATTGGATATAAACCAAACAGCGTTGAACAATAATCTTCGGCCAGAGCAGACGTAAGATTTTAATTAGATGCTGGTTTCCATCAACCGTGGCACTTTTAGGTGATAATTCAAACTGTGCCAACGAAGTACAAAACCTATGGAGATCAGATGATCTTTCTGAGACATTATATGCACCGTATAACACGGAAAAACTTTCAGCATCCATCACGGCAAAGATTCCTCTCCGTTGTTCAAAGCTGGTTCCATCGAAAATAAGATAACGATGCGCAGAGAGGTCCCTTGTATTATAGAGAGGATGAAGCAACCGATGTTCGATCATATGTCTAATGGTTGAGGCGCTGTAGCCGTTTTGAGCTGACAGCTGTCGCACTGTATAGCCTTCGACAATCCATCATTTGAACCAGATATATTGTCTGAAATGCTTGTTCAATATATTCTTCCAGCCAAACGTATGACTGCAGGTGCGACAGAGCCACCGCTGTCTTCCATGACGGCTCTTTCCGTTGCGTACCACCATCGATAATTGGCAATGTGGACAATACTTTTTTTCTCATGACAGCACCATTGTTAAACCCGTCTAATGATAATATCCGTAACAGACTTTCACAAAACAACTTAATTCTTGTTCTATCAATACTTTTTTAACATTATTCCCAGAATGACAGACATAAACGTAGAGACGCATTGCATGCCTCTCTCTGATGTTTCGGGAATAGTCTCAAGATTCCCTACGGGGAAAATTCCCCAAGCTAATCAGCATCGGCATTTCCTAATACCGACGCACCAAAACGTGGCATCCATAGGATGCACTCCACTCCAAAAAACTGTAGGGGCACGTTTCAATGTGCCCCTACTCTAAACTCCAAACTAACAAACTCTAAACTGCATTCAAATACAAGGGGCTGGTCCAAACTTGAAAAGATAATTGATCAAATAGACTATATCGCCCAGCGATACTTTCCCATCACAATTAGCATCCCCAGACTGATTTGGCTCAGGTGCAGGACCGAATTTGAAAAGATAATTTATCAGATAAACTATATCTGCCAAAGACACCTTGCTATCCTTATTAGCATCCCCGCGTAGAAACTGAACATATTTGATGGTGGCATAGTCATAATTATAGTACCCACTCGTCTGCTGGCTGAACCCGGTAATGTAAACACTGCCAGAACCGTCAACAGCTAACGCAGTCGCTTGATCGATAAGGTTATCTGGACTATTGTATCGCCTTACCCAGCACTCATTCCCGGAAGAATCGTACTTTATGGTACAATAATCAAAATCTGTTCCACTGCCCATACTGTAGCCGGCCACATATACATTACCAGAACCATCTACTGTTATTGCAAAAGCATAATCGCCAAGGTTCTCCGGTCCATTGTATCTTCTTACCCAGGCAGTATCTCCATTAGGCTTGTATTTTATTGTGGCATAATCAAAAAATCCTCCAAAACTAATACTTCCTCCAGTCACATACACATTGCCAGAACCATCCACGGCTATAGCAGAAGCTGAATCAGCACCGTACAGTCCATCATATCTTCTCACCCAGGCAGTGTCTCCATTAGGATAATATTTAATGGTGACATAATCACATTGGTTTGTAATCATATGATAGCTATGTCCAGTGACATAAACATTACTATGATCATCTACTGCTAAGGCCTTAGCCTTATCAAAACTGTTTCCTATGCCTCTGTACCTTCTTACCCAGGCAGTATCTCCATTGGGATAGTATTTTATGGTAGCATAATCGTCATATGTTTCACCGCCATCACTTATTCCAGTTACATATACATTGCCAGAACTATCTAAGGCTATCGCGCTAGCATAATCATAATGATCTCCTGAGCCGTTATATCTTCTTACCCAGGCGCTATCCCCATTGGGGTAGTATTTTACAGTTGCGTAATCTGTATATGTTCCAATGCCAAAACTTCTTCCAGTCACGTAAACATTCCCAGAACGATCTAAGGCTATGCAGCGAGCGTAATCCTCATAATTGTAAAGTCCGTTATATTTTCTTAACCAAGCAGTATCTCCATTAGGGTAATATTTTATGGTGACATAGTCAGCGTACGTTCCATCGCCTGTGGCATATCCGGTCACATAGACATTGCCGGAACCATCTACTGCTATGGCGGAAGCTTCATCAATATCGTTTTCCGCTCCGTTGTATCTCCGCACCCAGGCAGTATCAACTGACTGGGCGAAGAGGGGTAATGTAAACAAGAAGATAATGATGAAAATAAAAAGCACTCTGGTCATAAATCCTCCTTTGTTAAAAGAGCGGTTAAATCTGACATTTTCAAGACTAATATAAGCAGTTTTTTAATTCTGCAAAGGATATTTTTATAAAAGGGAGACGTTAGACGGAAGACGTGAGACGAAAACAAGATAAGTAGGTCGGTTTGCGAACTCTATGGGTGAGCTACCCGACATAAAAAGTTTTGTCGGGCAGTCCCATCAAAGACGGTACAGCCCGACCTACTATCTGCTGTAGTGGCACGTTGCAACGTGCCCCTACCTTAGCGAACCTGAAGGTTCGCACTACGAAAAAACTAAAAAATCGAATAGTAGGCTAAATCTAAAAGGGGTTGAGGTAAGATTCCGAAAGCTAAAACTCCTATTCCTGCAAGAAATATCACAAGCCCCAAAGAGAAAGGTATCGAAACCGGTTTTAATTCTTCTTCTGCAGGTTTCATAAACATATATACAATCACTCTTAAATAATAATAAACCGAAATCAAGCTATTTATCACCGCGATTATCACCAATCCCAAATATCCAGATTTTATTGCAGAGCTGAAGATATAAAACTTACCTAAGAAACCTGCAGTCGGTGGAAAACCGGCTAAAGAAAACATAAAGATAGCCATAAACACGCCTAAGAACGGATTTTTCAAACCTGCACCAGCATATTCTTTGAAAAGGTCTGTCCCCTCTTTTTCTTTAGAGCCCATTGAGATAATCACTGCAAAAGCACCTAAGTTCATCAAAACATAAACGGATAGATAAAACATTACGCTTGAAATAGCAGTATTCCCTCCTGCTACCAGAGCAATTAGAATATATCCTACATGAGCAATAGATGAATAAGCTAATAGTCTTTTTAAATTGGTCTGCCATAAGGCTAAAAGATTTCCAGTGGTCATAGAGAGGACCGATAAAATCCAGAAAACCATAGTCCAGTCAGGTTTGATAGAAGAGAAAGCTAAAAGGAAAATCCGCAAAAGAACCGCAAATCCGGCTGCCTTAGGACCGGCAGAGATGAAACCGGCAATCGGTGTAGGAGCGCCCTCGAAAACATCCGGCATCCACATATGAAAAGGAACCGAGGCGATTTTGAACCCGAACCCGACTATCAATAGTCCTATCCCGGCAAAAAGGAGAAGATCTTTTCCTCCGCCTAAGACAGATGGTGCAAAGGGAACTAAAAATATTATCTTTTCTAAATTGGTAGTCCCCAGGCTTCCATAGATCAAAGCGATCCCGTATAAAAGAAAACCAGTAGCAAAAGCACCCATCAGGAAAAACTTCATCGAGGCTTCATTAGACCTCAAATCCTTCTTCTTAAACCCGGATAAAATATAAAGTGAGAGCGAAACTATCTCCAAGCCCAAGAATATCACTATCAGGTCAAGAGTGGAAGCCATCAGCATCATCCCCATGGTAGCGAAGAGGACTAAAGCATAATAATCCCCTCTCACTATGTCTTCTCTTTTAAGATAGCTTAAGGAAAGAAGGACCACAAAGAAAGAGCTTAGAAGAAAAATAAATGAGAAAAACAACGCAAAATTATCCGCTAAAGCCATCCCCTTAAAAGCAATAAGCTGATAGTCAAAGAGGTTAAAACAGAAAATGAAAGATATTACAATCCCGAGCCAGGCAAGATGAGCTAAAATCCCTTTTTTATCCTTAGGTAGAAAAGCCTCCAAGAGCAAAAGGAGAAATCCGAAAACCGTTAAAATGATTTCCGGCATGATTACATTCCAGTTAATTCCAATTGAACTCAAATCCATATTGTTTTTCTTTTAAGTTAGTTTTAATGTAGCGGAGGTCTTCAGACCTCCATTGATATGTGGAAGGCTGAAGCCTTCCACTACATTCAACCTCTTCCTGTCCCTCTCCTTACAAAGGAGAGGGAACGTCGGGCATAAAGCCCGACGCTACTTTCCCACTCTGACCCACGGTCAGAATTTAAAATCCTCAGGCACCTCCGAATCCAACTGTTACTTTCCCATCCTTCACCATCACCGGCACAGCTTTTCTTTTGGCTAAATTCATTAGCTCTTCCTGATATTCCGGATTCTTTATAACGTCTATCTCTTTATATTTGACCCCCTTTTTATCCAAATCCTCTTTCAATGCCTTGCAGAAGGGACATCCTTCTCTTATATATATTGTAACCGCCAAAATTTCCTCCTTTCTTCCTATAACCTACCACCTATTACCTATCACCTACCACCTGAATCGAGCCTGATTCCTCCATCATTTCACATCTTTTAATACATTCTTTTTCCACTGAAGTTGATAAATTGGTTTTATCATTGACATATTCCAGCATATTCTTAACCGAAGGTTCTATTTTAGACAAAAACGGCTTGGGATAAAAACCGATCCAGAAGATTAAAAGGACTATCGGAATTAAGATTAACTTCTCCCTTAAATTCAAATCTGTAAGTTTTTCGTTCTCCTTATTTTTTATCTCCTGGAACAAAACCCTTTGTATCATCCAGAGCATATAGACCGCGGCTAAGATAATCCCCACTGCTCCTAAGACCGCATAAACTGTTTTTGAACTAAATGCACCTAAGAGGATTAAAAATTCACCTACAAACCCGTTGGTTCCGGGTAACCCGATAGAGGATAAAGTTACAATCATAAAGAAAACTGCAAAAACTGGAACCACTTTGGCAATCCCACCATAATCCTCAATCAAGCGAGTATGCCTCCTCTCGTAGATCATCCCCACGATTAAGAACAATGCCCCGGTTGAGATACCATGATTAATCATCTGCAGTATACCCCCCTCAATTCCCTGCATATTCAAAGCAAAAAGACCTAACATCACAAACCCAAGATGGCTCACGCTGGAAAAAGCCACTAAACTTTTTATATCCTTCTGCATAGTGGAAACCAGAGCCCCATAAATTATCCCGATAATTGCCAGAATGGAGAAAAGAGGAACGAAATTCATAAAAGCATTCGGAAACAAAGGCAAGCAGAATCTCAAGAAACCGTAAGTCCCCATCTTCAGTAACACGCCGGCTAAAAGAACACTTCCGGCAGTAGGAGCTTCAACGTGTGCATCTGGAAGCCAGGTATGGAAAGGAAAGATCGGCACTTTAATTGCAAAAGCTAAGGCGAAAGCTAAGAATAACCAGGTTTGAGCACCTAAGGGAATGGGCAGTTGTAAAATTTTCAAAAGATCAAAACTATACTCGCCCGTATAATTATAGTTCATAAAATATAAAACCAGAATAGCCACTAACATAAAGATACTGCCTAACATCGTGAAGAGGACGAACTTGATAGTTGCATAGATTTTGCGTGGACCTCCCCAGATTCCGATCAGGAAATACATCGGCACCAGCATTGCTTCCCAGAAAACATAGAATAAAAACAGATCCAGGCTCACAAAAACACCGATCATACCTGCTTCCAGGAAAAGCATGATAATCATATACCCCTTTATCTTCTCCTGAATCGCACTCCAGGAGGAAAGTATAGCTAATGGTGAAAGGAAAGTAGTAAGAAGAACCAGAAATAAACTTATCCCGTCTATACCTAAATGGAAGTTGATCCCTAAACTCTGAATCCAGATACGGTCGATCTCAAACTGGAAACCGGGATTACCTGTTTGAAAATTAAAATAGAGATAAAGTGATATAAAGAAATTAATAAGAGAAACCATAAAGGCAAACGATTTTATCGCTCCAACCTTTTCTCTACCAACTAAAAGAAGCAAAAGTCCACCCGCTAACGGGATAAAAACCAAAAGTGTTAAGATATATCCTGACATATTCATCTTGATTGTAATGTAGCGGAGGTCTTCAGACCTCCATCTAATTTTTGTAGTGCGACTCTTTTACTATTAACGGAGACTACGTCTGTCGTAGACACCGTAGGACAGGGTCGCTTAAGCGAGGCTAAAAGTCTCAAGACCTTGACGACCTCGCACTACAAAATAAAAACTTACATAATCATCTCAAAATAAAATAAGCTAAGATTAAAAGTGCGCCCAGAACCATTCCCAAGGCATAGTTACGCACATATCCGGTTTGAATCTTTCTGCCCACTCCGGCAAACCAGTAAACTAAACCTGCAAGTCCATTCGCCATCTCATCGATAATTTTTATATCAAAGAATTGCCATAAGAAAGTGGCGAATTTCAATAAAGGATTAACTATTATCTTGAAATAAAGCTCATCTACATAATATTTATTCAAAAGAACTTTATATGGGAAACTAAATCTTTCAGCTAACCTTTTGGGAAGCTCAGGGGTTTTAATGTAAAATCTATAGGCGAAAAATATGCCCAGCAAAGCCACTGCAACTGAGACTGCCATCACTAGATATTCAGTTAAGGGGGAATGTATCGCTATCTCCCCTTTTTCACCAAAGACTGGACTTAAAAAGTGTTCGAACCCATTCCCTCCTCCCAGGGATTTGGGAATCCCTACATATCCACCGATAACAGATAGAACTGCTAAAATCATCAAAGGTATGGTCATCACTTTTGGAGATTCGTGTATGTGATGTTCAACCGATTCCTCCACTCTGGACTTTCCAAAGAAAGTCAAGAACAGTAACCGGAACATATAAAAAGCAGTCAACCCAGCCGTTACCACTCCAATAAGCCAGAGGATAATATTACCCTGAGAAAAAGCTTTCCAGAGGATTTCATCCTTGCTAAAGAAACCAGAGAATAGAGGTATTCCAGAGATGGCTAAAACGGCCATGAAGACGGTCCAGAAAGTAGCTGGAAGTTTTTTCCTGAGAGCACCCATCTTCTGCATATTCAGTTCACCGGATAGAGCATGCATCACGCTCCCAGCACCCAAGAAGAGCAGAGCCTTGAAAAAGGCATGGGTCATTAGATGAAAAATCCCGGCCGCAAAAGCGCCCACACCACATCCAAGGAACATATAGCCAAGCTGGCTTATGGTTGAATAAGCTAAAACTCTCTTTATATCGTTCTGCACCATCCCGATAGAAGCGGTATAGATTGCTGTAATAGCCCCGATAATGGCAACCAGACCCATAGTGAATGGAGCTAACTCATACAGAATATGACATCTGGCTACCATATAAACCCCGGCAGTTACCATGGTAGCCGCATGAATTAAAGCTGAGACCGGGGTAGGTCCTTCCATCGCATCCGGAAGCCAGACATATAAAGGTATCTGGGCAGACTTCCCCACTGCTCCCATAAATAGAAGCAAGGTGATCGCAGTTACCAAACCACCACCTGCGATAAGAGTCGAAGGAGCGGTCTGAAAAACATCTGTATAATTAAGACTCCCAAAAGTCCAGAAGATAAGCATAACTCCTAATGCGAAACCGAAATCTCCAATTCGATTTACTATGAAAGCTTTCTTGGCCGCATCCGAAGCAGATTTTTTCTCATACCAGAAACCGATCAAAAGATAAGAACATAATCCTACTGCTTCCCAGCCCAAGTAAAGCAAAAGGAAATTGTTGGCTAAAACCAGCATCAACATCGAGAAAACGAAAAGGTTAAGGAAGGAGAAAAATCTGGAAAAACCTTTATCCTCTGCCATATAACCAACCGAATAGATATGGATTAAAAATCCCACTCCGGTTACCACTAAAAGCATAATACCGGACAAGGGGTCAATCAAAAAAGAGACATTAACCTTGAAAAGTCCGGAGTAAATCCAGGGAAAGACTATTTTTTCAAAAACTCTCCCCTCGGCTGGAAAGGATAGAAGCTCAAATAAAACTTTTATTGAGATAAGAAAAGAGAGCCCGACCGAGCCACATCCAATCCAGGAAACAAGAGTCTTCCCCAATTTTTTACCCAGAATCCCGTTGATTAAAAATCCTGACAGAGGAAGTAAAGGTATTAACCAGATATATTCGATCATATACAATCCTGCTTTACCAATTTATTCTCGCGTAGCGGAGGTTTCAAACCTCCGCTGAGCCTTGAAGGCTCGGCTCCGTGGTTATATTTTTTCACCATTTCAAAAGATTCCCATCGTCCACGTTTGCACTTTTTCGATTTCTGTAAAAAAGAATTATTATGGCTAAACCAACCCCAGCTTCCGCTGCTGCTACGGTCATAACTAAGAAGACCATAACCTGCCCGGACATTAAGCCCATCTCTTTAGCAAAAGATACCAGGGCTAAGTTAGCCGCATTTAACATAAGCTCTACCGACATAAAAACCACCAGCACGTTTCGTCTAATCAGAAAACCTAAAACTCCAATGGAGAAAAGGATTCCGCTTAACAGAATATAGTAAGATACCTGAACCATCCTACTCCTCCCTCCGGGCTAAAAAGATCGCACCCACCATAGCGATCAAAAGAAGAATTGAGGTTATCTCAAAAGGGAAAAGATAATCAGAGAAAAGTACTCTGCCGACAAGCTGTGGCGTGCCAAAGTCTGCTTGAAGCGATAAACCCTTTTCTGCTCTTCCCAAAATTATGTAACGCACCACGATAAAAAGTTCAATCAGGATAAGGGCTGAGAAAACCAGAGCGAAGAATCTCTGCAACTTCCTTTTTTCCGGTCCGAATTCATCTTTTCTTAAATTCAAAAGCATGATCACAAAAAGGAAAAGGACCATTATGGCACCAGCATAGACAATCACCTGAATAAAAGCTAAAAAGAAAGCATTCTGAAGTATAAAAAGACCGGCTATACTACCCAGGGTAATGATCAAAGACAGGGCAGAATAGACTGGATTTCTCTGCAGTATAACGCTTAAGGCTGAAACGACAGCTAACACTCCAAAGATTATAAAGAAAACAAATTCCATTTTCTAATCTATCTCTCCTCCAATGATCTTCTTACGATTTTTCTTATCTTTTGGGAATAAAGATAATAGCTTTTCTTTATCATATATGTAACTGATTCGGTTATCACAGGTGAACTCATACTCTCTTCCCAGAAAGATCGCACTTTCCGGGCAGGCTTCCTCACAATAACCGCAGAAAATACACCTCAGCTCATTTATCTCGTACACCTTGGCTCTCCTTTCCCCTTTTTCGTTCTCTTCGCCTTCCATATAGATACATTCAACCGGGCAGGCAGCCGCACATAATCCACAGCAGACGCATCTTTCCTTTCCATCTTCATACCGGGCTAAATAATGCAACCCGCGGTACCGGGGAAGCATCTCCCTTTTTTTCTTCGGGTACCTATCGGTAGTAGGAGGCTTAAAGATGTGCTTGAAGGTGACCGCAAGACCTTTCATTAATGCAATTATATATTTCACAAAATTAAACATAGTATTAAGCCATTATTATTCCAGTTATGAAAATATTAAAAAGAGCTAAAGGTAATAAGACCTTCCAGCCAAAGTTCATAAGCTGATCATATCTGAAACGGGGAACTGTTGCCCTGATCCAGATATAGAGGAAAAGGAGTATGAAAACCTTTATAAAAAACCAGATAAAAGAAGGTAGTATTGGACCGTGCCATCCACCTAAGAATAAGGTTGTGGTAAGGGCTGCGATATTTATCATATTGCCATATTCACCTAAGAAGAACAGGGCGAATTTCATACTGGAATATTCAGTATAATAGCCAGCAACCAGTTCATTTTCAGCCTCTGGCAGGTCAAATGGTGAGCGGTTATTATCTGCTATTCCGCAGATCAAGAAGATGATAAAACCTAAGGGCTGTCGGAAAATATACCAGTGAAAAAAACTGTCCTGTGATTTTACTATCTCTACCAGGTTCAAACTGCCTGATATCATTAAAAGCCCTATCAAAGATAAACCCAAAGAGACCTCATAACTTATCATCTGGGCAGTTGACCTGATCCCACCAATGAGCGGGTATTTGCTGTTGGAGGACCAGCCAGCCAAAACTATCCCATAGATTGAAATAGAGAAGACTGCTAAGACATAAAGCACACCTACGTTCAAGTTAGAGACCACAAGCTCTATCTCTTTCCCGAACAGAGTTATTTTATCTCCTATAGGAATTACCCCGAAGATGATAAAAGCTGGCACAAAGGTCAAAAGCGGAGCTAAAGTATAGACCAGTTTAGAAGCAGAAGAAGGGGTAATGTCTTCTTTAAAGAAAAGTTTTAACCCATCCGCAATTGGTTGCAAAAGTCCATAGGGGCCAACATACAGAGGCCCGAACCTCACTTGAAAATCACCTAAAAGCTTCCTTTCCAGCCAGGTAAGATAAGCCATCCCTAAAAGCCAGATCACTAAGAAAACAACTATCTTGATTAAAGTTATAATAACAAATTCTAACATAATTTATTCAGCCTTAGTTATCCTCACCTTATCGATTAATTTATCTTTATCTAAAAGCAAATTAATCTTAATCTCTTTAAAATTCAAAGGGATAAAAACTGTGCCTGGATTTACAGAATCATCTATTTTTAATTTTACCTTTAATTTACCTTTAGAGGATTCTACCCAAACCTCCTCATTTGTTTTCAAATTTTGATTTTCTGCATCAACCGGACTTATCTGACAAAAACCTTCAGCTGAAATTGAGCAAAGGTTTTCCGAGTAAAAAGTTAATTTCCCGGAGTGATGAGCCAGGTTGCCAGTTATTAAGATAAACGGATATTCGCTATCCTCCGGAATTTCCACAAAATCGACCAGTTCAAGTTCTGTTACTTTGTTTAAGAAATTATCTGGCAGAAGCGCCTCTGTGCCTGAATCATTAAGATTTAAACAGGGCCATTGCAATCCGCAGTTATCTAATCTGTCAGCTTTTATCCCTCCATAAATGGGTGAAGCCTGGGCTATCTCCTCGGTTATCTGGAAGGTCGAGGCATAATCCTGTTTAAACCCCATAAGCGATGAAAGCTCGCAGATTATCTGCCAGTCAGGTTTAGATTGATGAAGCGGAGTTAAAGCTCGATCAAGTTTCTGTACCCTTCTCTCGACATTGGTGAAGGTTCCATCTTTCTCAGCAAAGCTAACCCCCGGCAGGACTACATCCGCTATTTTTGCGGTCTCCGAGAGAAAAATATCCTGAACCGCTAAAAAATCTAACTTTTTCAAGGTTGATTCCATATACTCTCTATCAGGAAAATTTTCTACTGGGTTTTCTCCCATTATATATAATCCTTTGATCTTATCAGCGTTGATAGCTAATAGAATCTCGGTAAAATTAAGACCTCTTTCTTTAGGTATCTGTGCATTCCAGATTTTCTCTAATCTTTCCCTGCCAACTTCATCTTCAACTGGAATAAATCCTGGCAGTCTATCTGGCAATATCCCCATATCTAAAGCGCCCTGAGAGTTATTCTTCTCCCGGAGGAGATTAAATCCAGAGTGCTTTTCACCCCATCTTCCGATTAAGAGCAACAGGTTATTCAAAGATTTTATCAGTCCCTCTACCTGTGGACTCTGGCTAATCCATCTGCCGGAAAGGATAATTATGTTTTCCGAGCGGGCAATTTTTCTGGCAAAAGCTTTTATAGTTTCCTCATCTATTCCAGTCATCTCTGACACTTTTGAGAGAGAATAATTTTCTACTCCTCTCTTCATTTTTTCAATTTCTTTCTCCTCTACTTTTCTGGCATATAAGTTTTCAGATAATATAACATTCATTAGACCATTGATTAAAACCCCCTCAGAACCGCATTTATAAATTAACTCCTTCTCTGCTAAAGAACTATACTTTATCCTTTTTGGGTTAGCTATTAAAAGGTTTGACTCGTTTATAGACACTGCTTTTCTAACCCTTAAACTTATTATGGGATGTTCTGAATTAATATCAGAGCCAAAGATTAAAATCGTTTTTGCTTTTTCTATCTCCTCTATGGAACTAGTCATGGTATAAGATTTAGAATAATCAAAAAGCCCGGGGCTTTCCAGAATCTTTTTGAAACTTACCCGGTGGTCTAAATTATTAGTCCCTAAAACCGTTCTGAAGAATTTCTGGAAAACATAGTTACCTTCGTTTGTAGCCCTCTCCGATCCTATACCGGCTAAAGCTTTAGGACTTAATTTTTCTTTTATCTCCAGGAGCTTTGTTATAATATAACCATAAGCCTCTTCCCAGGTTGTCTCCACTAATTTCCCGTTCTTTTTTAAAAGGGGCGATTTAATCCTCTCAGGATGGCTAACCAGATCATAACCCCATCTCCCTCTATCGCAGATGAACCCCTCATCTATTTTATCGTTCCTTCTGGAAGTCATTCTATAAAGCTTGTTCTGATCAACCCATAGAGTTAGATTACATCCATCCCCGCAAAAAGGACAGATGCTTCTTATCTTTTGAGTTTTCCAGACCCTGATTTTATATCTAAAAGATTTGGCAGTTAATGCTCCAACCGGGCAGATTTCAACGGTATTCCCGGAATAGATGTTAGTCATGGGTATACCCGGGAGAACATTAATCTCGCTTTTTGGACCTCTTCTAAATGCTCCCAGATCATATTCGCCAGCTATCTCTTTCAAGAAGCGGATGCATTTAAGACAATAGATGCAGCGGTTTTGATTCCTGATTATCTGTGGACCGATTTTAAGGTCATCAAAAGTTGAGTTTTTATCTACAATATGTCTTCTCTTCTCCTCAATGAACCTGCTTCTATCAGAGCCATATTTGAAAGTGATCTCCTGCAGTTCGCATTCTCCTCCCTTATCGCAGGTAGGACAATCTAAAGGATGATTGATTAAAAGTAGCTCCACTATCCCTTTTCTGGCTTTAATTACCTCAGGGGTGTTGGTTTTTACCACCATACCTTGAGTTACCTGAGTATTGCAGGCGATCTGTAACTTGAGCCATTTCTCCACCTCAACCAGACAGACCCTGCAACCACCAAGAACTTTTAATTTCTCGTGCCAGCAAAAAGTAGGGATCTCTATTCCGACTTTTTTGGCTGCCTCTAAGATAGTCTTCCCCTCTTCTATCTCAATTAATTTATCATCTATAGTTAAACTAATCATTTTTTCTCTTTGACTGTAATTCTGAGGGAGTCTCGCCATTGATGGACGACCGAAGAATCTATACAGATTCTTCCCCCGCCAAAGGCGGGGTCAGAATGACAATGACTTTAGTTCATCTTTCCTGAAGACATTTTTTATTCTTAATATGGTACTCATACTCATCCCTGAAATACTGTAGAGAGCTACTTATCGGAATCGTAACAGAATCACCTAAAGGACAGATGGCTTTTCCGAAGATATTGTCGCACAGGTCTAATAGCAAATCGATATCCTCCATCCTTCCCTGTCCATATTCTATCCTTCTCATAATTTTTGACAACCAGTAAGTCCCTTCCCTGCAGGGAGTGCATTCGCCGCAGGATTCCTCCTCATAGAATCTGACTAATCTATAAGTTGTTTTGACCATACAGGTATCCTCATCCATAACTATAACCGCGCCGCTGCCTAACATCGAGCCTGCTTCTATTAAAGACTCGAAATCTAGTTTCACCTCCACTTTACTTGCAGGAAGAATCTGAGTTGAAACACCTCCCGGTATCACGGCTTTAAGCTTTTTCCCATTTTTAATCCCGCCACCATGCTCACAAATCAGCTCTCTTAATGGTGTCCCCATCGGAAGCTCATAGTTTCCAGGTTTATTAACCTGACCGGAAAGGCAGAAGATTTTTGTTCCGGTGCTCTTAGGAGTTCCGATTCTGGAATACCATTCTGCTCCATTCAATATAATGTGGGATATATTCGATAAGGTTTCTACGTTGTTTACCGCGCTGGGACAGGAATAACACCCGGATATTGCGGGATAGGGCGGCCTAAGCCTTACCAGAGGCCTTACCCCTTCGATTGATGATAAAAGAGAAGTTTCCTCTCCACAAATATAGGCTCCGCCACCACGATAAACTCTTATATCCAAATCATAACCAGAACCCAAGATATTTTCACCTAAGAAACCTTTATTCTTAGCCTCAATTATTGCCTCTTCTAATCTTTTTGCCTCAAAAACAAATTCACCTCGGATATATATAAATGAAAGATGTGCACCTATGGCATAACTCCCGATAATAATCCCTTCTAACAACTGATGCGGGTTCTTTGCCATTAGCTCCCGGTCTTTGAAAGTTCCTGGTTCTCCTTCGTCTGCATTGCAGAGTAAAAACCTGTTCTTGGGTGAATCCTTAGGCACAAATCCCCATTTCAAACCAGTGGGGAATCCTGCTCCACCCCTCCCTCTCAAACCAGATTTCTTTACTATATCGATAACCTGTTCCGGAGAAAGCTCCTTTAAGACTCTGGGAACTGCCTGATACCCTCCATTTTTCATATAGGTATCGATCCGGTACTGGTCAGGCTGATCGATATATTTAAAAAGAATTTTCTCCGGCATAGTCTATTTTTCCGAATTTGGATCCGTAGGACTTGAAAACCCCTCTAAAAGCTTATCAATTTTTTCTTTAGTCAAGTTCTCGTGATAATCTTCGTTTATCATCATAACCGGTGCAGTTCCGCAGGAACCCAGACATTCTACAGTTGAAAGGCTAAAAAGACCATCGGGCGTCGTCTGATTTACTTTTATCTTCAATTTCTCTTCTAAATATTTAATTAATTCTTCTGCACCTAAAAGGGAACAGGAAAGGTTATCGCATACCCTGATCCAGTATTTACCTATCTTTTCCCTGGGGAAAAAGGTATAAAAAGATGCCACCTCATAGATCTCTAAAAGAGGAATCCCTAAAAGCTCAGAGATTTTCTGCATCCCTTCATCCTCCAAATAACCAACATCTTTATAAAGGATATGGAAAGCTGGCAGGATTGCAGTTTTCACCTTTGGATATTTCCCTTTTAGAGTTAGAATTTTTTCTTCTGTTTCTTTTGTGATCATCTTTTTTTACATTTTTGTAGGGGCGAACTGCGTGTTCGTCTGTTTCAGTAGAACAGACATTCCTGTCTGTTCGCTAGGGCAGACACGTCCTAAAACGGATCCGTAGGACAGGTCTGCCCCTACAATTTTATCTGCTTAATATTTAATAAACTGATTGACCATCTTTGAGCTAAAAATTTCGTCCTCCAATTCATCTGTACCAGTCCTTTCTGGATTTTCCCTGTCCAGATGCCACTTTAATGGATTAGTTTGAATATAATATCTAATTTTGTTTAATTCATCCTCATTTCGAATAACATGTTCGTAATAGTTGCGTTGCCATAATCGTTTAAGGAATGGTTTCCACATATTGTTATGAACATTGCGAATATATTCATTTGTTGTCATGGTCTTAAACCATTGGACGATCCTGTGTAGGGGCGAACCTACGTGTTCGCCCAAATTCTCAGGGCAGACACGCAGGTCTGCCCCTACAATATTTACAATACCCTGAAAATGATTAGGCATAATAACAAATTCATCTAATTCAATGTTCTTAAATTTATTTCTTGTCTCTACCCACCATTTCTTTATCATCTCACCTGCTTCATTTAAAACCATTTTCTCTTTCAATATATCACCAAACAAATATTCCTGGTCTTCTGTGCATATCGTTACAAAATATGCTCCATTCTGTGAATAATCATAATCCTTTAACCTGATTGAACGACGTTGATGATTCATTGAATTATGTTTCATTTGATATCATTATCTTCATAGGTGAACCTACGTGTTCGCCCAAATTCCCAGGGCAGACACACAGGTCTGCCCCTACAACTCACCTGTCTATTTCTCCTAAAACGATATCTATACTTCCGATAATTGCCACCACATCTGCTATCAATCTACCAGTAACCAATCTATTTAAAGCACTTAAATTTACAAATGAAGGAGGCCTTACTCTTACTCTATAGGGCTTGCTTGAGCCATCTGAGACGATAAAATAGCCTAATTCACCTTTAGGTGATTCAATAGAATGATAAACTTCACCTGCTGGTACCTTGAACCCTTCCTCGGCGATCTTGAAATGATAGATCAATGCTTCCATTTCTTTTTTAACTATCTCTTTTGGAGGATAAGTAACTCCCGGAATTTTAGCAATATACTCACCTTGAGGAATACCATCTAAGGCTTGCTTGACAATTTTTAAAGACTGTCTCATCTCTTCGACTCTGACCAGGTATCGATCATAAATATCTCCATTCTTACCAGTAGGAATATCGAACTCAAATTTATCATAACCCGAATAAGGATTAGCTTTCCTTAAATCATGCTTCACTCCACACCCTCTAAGAATAGGACCTGAAAGTCCGTAGTTGATTGCCTCTTCTGCGGTTATTGTTCCAATACCAACAGTCCTCTGAAGCCAGAGTTTATTTTTGGTTAAAAGGTTCTCGTAATCCTGAATTTTTGAGGGAAAAACTTTTATGAACTCCTTGACTCTTTTTTCGAATTCGCCACTTGAGGGTAAATCCTTGGCTAAACCTCCAACCCTGAAATAAGAGGTCATCATCCTCTGCCCGGAGATGGTCTCAAAGATATCCATCAGCATTTCCCGTTCACGAAATGCATACAGAAGCATAGATATTGCACCAATATCTGCGGCATGAGAGCCAACCCAGACCAGATGAGATGCTATTCGAGTTAACTCAGTTAAAAGAACCCTTATATATTGAGCCCTGGGAGGAGCTTCTATATCCAGCAACTTCTCCACAGCTAAGACATAACCCAGATTGTTGGAAAGATTAGCCACATAGTCTGTTCGGTCGAAAAGGGTGATCGCCTGAGAATAGGTCTTATATTCTGCAGTTTTTTCAATCCCGGTATGCAGGTAGCCAATATCTGGAGTTGCTTTTACAACTGTCTCACCATCCAGCTCCAGAACTACCCTCAGCACCCCGTGGGTAGCCGGGTGCTGAGGACCCATATTCAGAATCATCGTATCTTGTTTTTCTCTTTTTATCTGCATAATTTCGCTATTAGCTATTTGCTTTTCGCTATTCGAGATTTTGTCATTCTGACGGAGTCCGCCTTCGGCGGGACGACTGAAGAATCTGTCACATTTAACCTTGAGAGAGATTCTTCGTCCCGCATCTTGCGGGGCTCAGAATGACAATTTATCATTCCATTTTCATTTTCCTTCTTACGTTTTCCATCTTACGTCTTACTTTTTTTATTTTATGATTCTCTGTGGTTTATCTTTATTATGACCGAAGGCAATCTCTTCAAAATTTAAAGGATAATCTTTTCTTAAAGGATGCCCGACCCAATCATCCGGCATAAGGATTCTTTGCAAATCCGGATGATTATCGAATTTCACCCCGAACATATCGTAAACTTCTCTCTCCAGCCAGTTAGCTGTTTTCCAGATGAGGGTAACTGAATTAACCGATTCACCTTCAGATACTCTGATTTTCAGCCTTATTCTCCATCTGAAAGGTAAAGAATAAAGATTATAGATGACCTCAAATCTTTTCTCCCTTTGAGGATAATCCACTCCGCAGACATCAGACAAGAAAGCATATTTCAATTCTGGCTCATCTTTCAAAAATTTACAGACCAAAAGCAAGTCTTCTTTTTTAATCAGTATAGAAAGCTGTTCACGATATTCAATTATTTCTAAAACAGAGTTGGGGAAATTCCGTTTTAATTTTTTCAGAGTAAGGTTTTCCATGCTATTAGGTCTTATTTATAGTTGCTCGATTTATCGAGTCCAAATGGACCCAATGAATTGGGCAACTACATTTTTTTCTCAATCTTTTTTTCGAATAAACCCTCTTTTTGAACCTTCTGGTGCAGTTTCAAAATTCCGTCTAAAAGCTGTTCCGGACGTGGAGGGCATCCAGGTACATATATATCTACCGGTATTATTTTATCTACCCCCTGAACCACAGCATAGTTATTAAACACTCCACCACAGGAAGCACACGCGCCCATAGCAATCACCCATTTGGGCTCGGGCATCTGGTTATACAATTGTCTTATAATCGGTGCCATCTTCCTTGAAACTCTGCCAGCCACAATCATCAAATCTGCCTGACGCGGAGAAGAACGGAAAATTTCCATCCCGAACCTTGCCATATCAAAACGCGAGGCCGCAGTACACATCATCTCAATTGCACAGCAGGCAAGTCCAAATCCCATGGGCCACATAGAGGATTTCCTTGCCCACCCCACCACTCCATCTAAAGTGGATAAGATGACACCCTGAGGAATATCTTTTACTTTGATGGAATCAATCTTTTGATCCGCTACTCCCATCGGAGACCACCTTTCTTAACGATATATATGTAACCTATAAGAAGAACCAGCAAAAATATCCCCATCTCAATCAAACCAAAAAGCTTCAATTCCTTATAGATAACCGCCCAGGGGAACAAAAAAGCCACCTCGATATCGAAGATTATGAAAAGTATAGCCACCATATAAAACTTTACCGGGAATTTCCCCCGGGCATCCTCTTCCGGTATGTTGCCGCATTCATAGGGTAGAAGTTTTTCCTTGGATGGAGGTTTTCTGCCAATGAACATTGAGATAATTATGATAGCCAGCCCCACTCCACCTACTATGAGTATCAAAAGGGCTAAGGCGATATATTCGTTATACATAACTAAATGTTTACATATATATAACTGACCATAATTGCTGGTCAGTTAAGATTGTGAAGAAAATAACAAGTTAGTAAAAAGTTGTCAATACAAATTTTGGTTTGGTGGTTCAGACATCCTGTCTGACTAGAATGAGATGTTAGGGCGACCAAGCAGGTCGCCCCTATAATATCTAGCGGAATACTTCGAGAAATCTTTTATTGCTTGCGAATGGTTACATCTTTACCTTTGAGAGTCAGTGGTCGATTGATTACAAGCGTTCCTGCAGAAAAAGTATTATCAGAACCAGCTTTGAATATTAGGGTGGCGCCATTAGGTGCCTTGGCCATTGCTTCCTCAATATTTTTATATGGGTGGTAGGGGCCGCCGTCACCAGCGTCACCGACACCGACAAACTTTACCATTAATGGTGCTATATCCGTGACACGGCGATGATCATGGATCAGACCTTTTGGGACATTATCCAAGCTGTACCAGCCATACGGTGGAGAACTATAGTCCCCACCCCAACCCATGTTCATCTTGAACTGCCGATTGGGATCAGTCCCTTTGTCATAACCGAATACCACCCAGCAGTGCCCCTCCCCCTCGGCGTTCCGCCCACATAATACTACAGGCCGAAGCCACTGAATGTCTTTAGTGATCTCGTCTTTGTTCCAGTCTGAGTCATGGTCAGCATCGTAATAAAGAAAATACATAAGAGCGTTGTCGATGTCTTCCGAGTAGGCTCCAGACCCACACACTCCATAGTCCATTTTAAGGGCAACTCCCACCTCGTAGCAAAGTTCAGCGAGTGCATCCTTCTGTGCCTGTGTGCATCCCCAGCCACAATAATCCGGCATATTTTGCCAATCATAAGGGTCGGAGAATGTAGCACTCAAAACTTGCGATGGCGTGCTTCCACCGCAGGATTGATCACCATTCCACGAATAAGACTTACTACCAGTTCCAGATGAAGGCCAATTCCAGTATTTCATAATCTGAGCTGTGGCAGTTGCCACACAGCCGACTACGGTTCTTGAGGAAGGTGGCCAGCCGTCAGGACAAACGGTGCAGCTTTGATCCCCCATTGGACAGAAATTATTGTATGGTGACTCTTGGTCCCAACGGGTGGTTAGATTCAGCTCCATCTGAATTGGTTCAGCAAGCGTATACTCTGTTTCAACTCTTGTGGGAATCCGGTCGGCAGTAAGCTCCTGCCAGAAGGTGGCTCTTTCCGAAAGGACTTCCTGGTATGGTTGTAAGTTCGGGTCATTTTTTTGCAGTCCTTCCTGCAAAGTCTTGAGTCTTGTTTCTATCTCCCACAGAATGTATCGATGGCTTTGATTCTCAGGGTCATATGTCCCTTCAGGACAGTAAAAATATACAGGTAGAACTAAATCATCTGCTCCGCAAAGACAGAAACCGCCTCCTCCAAGATGGGCAATATAGGCAACGGTTTTCCCTTCAACCTGGTAAGGCTCCATCTTCTCGATGATAGCATCTGGTCGTGCATCTGCGGTTACATATCGGACCCAGGTCTCTACAGCAGAACGGACATTTTGTTCCTCTATCTCTTTTGCTTGTGGAAACAAAGGTATCAAAATTAAGCCAAAGAGTATGAGTACAAATGCAATTCTTTTTGTAATCGGTTTCATTTTCTCACCTCCCATTATTGCAGGTTCACTAGCACCAAAACCAATCCTTGCCCTTTATCAAGGGGGCTCATTGCCTTGCCAATTATAGCTCCTTGTGCTTTCTCATAATCAGTGACTTTCATCACGTAGCCGGGAATACTTGAAGTGGTGAGAAGATCACCGGGCTTAATAGCTCCATTGGAGGCTGTTGCTAAGACATACACTCTCCCGCTCAAGGCGATGTTCTGGTCTCCCTCCATTACCCCTTCTTGGCTCAAAGTCAAACCCGGCTTGATTCCACCAGCCCCGCTTACAATACCAGCAACCCTTCGATCATAAGGTTGAGAACTTAGTGTAAGGTGGCCCGGATTTTCTTCATCGATTATCACTGCAGAGCCAGCTTGGAGTTTCTCTGAATAAGATATAGGGAAAGGCTCAGCTAAGTCCGAACCACCCGTAATTGCAAGCACTTTCGTTGTTGTCGTGCCATCCGCATCTATGTCGCCACACGAAATGTTGGCACGTCTGTCCACTCCTTCGGTCAAGGTCCAGAATGTGAAATTATTCTTATTTGTAAGCAGCGTTGCAGTACTATTGTCATCCGATGATCGGATATAGATGGCATCCCGTCCCCATGGGCCCGATGCATTGCTAAGGTCAATCTCTAACTTCCGCCTCGGATTATTCGTCCCGATGCCAACATTGCCGTTAGTCAGCGTCAAAAGGTCTCTTGAACTTGAACCTCCTGAAATCATCAGTCTTCCTGTACCACCGTCGGTCCAGATTCTTGCATCACCAGCTCCTAATCCGCCAGTCGCTATTCCAAAGGATAAACCATAAGTGCTATCTCCTATGGTTAACCAGCCACGGCCGGTTCCGCTTCCCCAATGATATCCACCGCTCCTTGCAACATGCAGCGAAGTAAGAGGGCTTGTCGTTCCGATGCCAACGTTATCGGTGCTTGTGGCTAATCTGACAACAGTTCCATCATCAACCCATCCACCAGCAATGCCCGATACAGCAAATGCGGACGTATCTGCCTTTATACTTCGATAAGCATATCCCAAACTCGACAATCTCTGACGTGGAGTCATCTCTTGATCGGACCCCACTTGCATTCCTAACCAGATATAAGAATAATCAAAAATACTGTCTGGAATTGGGTTAAACGAACCTAAAATAACATTAAATAATCCCTTGCTCACTGCAATTGATTCAGCCTCCTGCCATATTGCAGTTCCTCCGGTTGAATCTGAATAAAGCCTGAAAGACAAGTAATATTTACCATCTGAAACAAACTTCCCGGATGCATCTGTTAGCCTCCCCTGAAAATTTATGGTCTTGGGAATGTCTGCAGAAGCAATAGCACAGACTAGTAACCCCACCACCACTCCCCAAAGTAACACACGGTAAGGCATATCGACTCCTATCGGTTTAAGGGTCAAAAGTTTTTTTTACTATTTCCTCATAATATTCATGATGACAAAAAATATAAAAAAATCCAACTTGGTAGTTAAGCAAAAGAAACAATGATTTCTTCATTTCGGCGAACTTTTGACAAGGAATTACTGCCCAATAATTACAGTTCCACCGTAGCTCCTCACAGTCATTGCTTTATCAAGAGTGATGGGGGCATTCTTTGATCCAGCGTAGGTACCTGCTTTTATCCACAAATGACCTCCAACAAGGACTGAATTCTTTCCTTCAATAATTGTAGTGTAGGGATTCTGGATGTTCCCGTTTTCACTTCCGAGGTAACTACCGTCAACATAAATGTAGTTCTGAGGAGAACAATAAGGATACGACCTATCGATAGTAGGATCACCACCAGGGAAATTAGCATTGATGTCATACCAGCTACCTCCTGATCCCCATCCCACATTTAAATGAAAGTATGGATAAGGTGCTTCCCGGTATCCATCAGCACACACGGAATGGTCTTGGCTGGAACAGACGACTGGGAGCCCTCCTCTAATACTTAATGTCATAGGCGTTTCATGGGATGAAAAAGCTTCAACAGTGCCTTTGTACCGAAAATACGTGTTCATAGAGGATGCAGTAGGCCACGCTCCTGATCCCCCAACCTCATAATTCATATCGACAGCCACACCACAGTGATACATTAAGTTAGCAATATCTACATTGGGAGCAGTCAAGTTTGTTGTTGGCATATTAGCCCAATTATATGTATAGTCACCAAAATTAACAAAATGGTGGAATTGAATAACATCTTCATTGTCCTTGTAATTGTGATAGCTACTACCAGTTAGTGGCCAGCTATGGAACCTCATCTTGATAGCCATTGCAGTGGCAGTACAGCCTGTAGGGATGCCGGGAATATTACCATTATTTGCGACGACCACATCGTTGTAATATGGCCCTTGGCTCCACTCAGCAGTTTGCCAAAGTACATAAGTTGACCCTTCAGGGATATCAAATGTAACCTTATCTAAGTCTTTACTTTCCTGCAACTTATAACGAAGGTACGACCAGATAGGATGGGCATTTATAGCAATACCTTGGGCTTTCTTTTTTACTAGGTTCTCCCAACCACCGACCATCGCTTTCCCCACAAAGTATCTTAGAAAATTCAACTCCGGATAATCCCAGTGGAATTCTGATTTAGCATCAAAGACCTCGATAGGTTGGATTCTATCATCTCCGGAAACCACAATAAAGCCAGATGGCTTGTACTTGATCACGTAGGCTAAGATGTTGCCTTTAACAGGTGGAGCATCTAGTAAACTATCACCAGAAACTAAGTAAAGCACCGTTCGATTCTGTAATTTTTGCATTCTTTCAGCCTTTTCAGCTTGGTCAATTCCCAAGTACCCCGAATTAAGCTCCATGGCATACCAGAGATCAGCAATGGCAATGGCTTCTCGTTCAGTCACAGACGCACTTAATGCACTGTTCGATCGTGCAAGGAAAATATATAGCAGGAAAGCAAAAATAAGACCGGCCCTTGCAAGAATATATTTTCTTTTCATTTTCTATGCTTCCTCCATCTTATTGCAGATTTACTAATACCAAAACCAATCCTTGCCCTTTTTCAAGGGAACTCATTGCCTTACCGATTATAGCTCCGTGGGCTTTCTCATAATCAGTCACTTTCATCACATACCCGGGAATTTCAGAGGTAGTGAGAAGATCACCGGGCTTAATAGCTCCATTGGAGGCTGTTGCTAAGACATACACTCTCCCGCTCAAGGCGATGTTCTGGTCTCCCTCCATTACCCCTTGTTGGCTCAAAGTCAAACCCGGCTTGATTCCACCAGCACCGCTGACAATTCCAGCAACTCTTGTATCATAAGACTCAGTACTTAGTGTAAGATAGCCAGCATTTTTTTCGTCAATTATCACTGCAGAGCCAGCTTGGAGTTTTTCTGAATAAGATATAGGGAAAGGCTCAGCTAAGTCCGAACCACCAGTTATAGCAAGCACGTTTGTCCTTAAGACTGAGCCCCCAACTGTAGTTCCTCCAGTAAAATCGCCACCATAGTTCAAGATTAGTGTGTTTTGTTCTCCATGAACGAGGGCCCGACCACCTGCGCCTCACTGCGGGTCAACCATTATGAAATCATGTCCGTAGAAAACGACATCGGTTCCAGAAGCATCTAAGTATATCCTCTTATCACCTATTCCGTTAGGATTGCTCGAAAGATATAAGTACCCTTCTCCACTGCCCCGAATACGACCAGAATTGCCACCACCGAAATAAGTCCAATGATTAAATCCATGACCTAATCTTGCCGAAACGAGAGTCCCTCCTCCTATATCAGTAACGCCATTAACCTCAAGGTTCACAGTAGGGTTATACGGTCCGATGCCGACTTTATCAGTGCTGGTCACCAGCCTAACCACTGCTCCGTCATCAACCCAACCTCCGCCTCCAATACCTGCTTTGGCGAAAGCCGCTGTATCTGCCTTTGTGCTCCGATAAGAATACCCTAAACTCGATAATCTCTGTCGTGGAGTCATCTCCGGGTCTGAAGCTACCTGTATCCCTAACCAGGTGGTGGGATAATTAAAAATACTATCAGGAATTGGATTAACTGAGCCTAAAATAACATTAAATAGCCCCTTGGTTACGGTTACTGACTCTGCTTCCTCCCATTTTGCAGTCCCTCCAGTTGAGTCTGTGTAAAGCTTGAAAGACAAGTAATATTTGCCATCTGGAACAAACTTACTGGATGAGTCTGTTAGCCTCCCTTGAAAGTTGATTAACTGCGGAACGTCTGCATAAGCTAAACTACAAGCCAAAAGCCCCACTACCACTCCCAAAAACAAGACACGGTAACGCATAGAACCCTCCTGTGGTTAAAATGTTACTATTTTTTTCACAATCTTACCTGTTTTATTCAAGATATGTTTAATATAATAAATAATAACAGAATTTGTCTTATTTGTCAAGCAAAAAAGCCTTTTAGCGCGCGTATTGAAATAACAACCCAATAAAGATAAACTTCTAAAAATCTAAGTTATCCTTAAGAGGGACAATTCTACTGAAATCTCTTGACAAAAAATCTAGTTATGATAGCTTTCTTTTGACGAGTAATTATTCTTTTTAAATAATATTAAACCCGGAGTAAAAAATGGCTTTAAAAACCGCAGATGAATACAAGGAAAGTTTAAGAAAGATGCGTCCTAATATTTACAAATTCGGAGAATTAATTCAGGATGTAACCACTCATAAAGCCACAAAAAATACCATCGAAGGTCATTCTCAGATCTTCTCTGCTCAACTTAATCCAGAATATGTAGATCTTGTTACCACTACCTCTCATTTAACCGGAGACAAAATCTCCAGATATTTATCAATCATTCAATTAACGGAGGATATGATTGCCAATTCAAAGATTAAAAGGCTTTTATTTCAGTTGACTGGCACCTGCACGGGAGGAAGATGTGTTGGCTGGAACTCGATCAATGCGATGTGGGCAACCACTTTTGATATAGATAAAGAATATGGAACCGATTACCACCAAAAGCTGAAAGATTGGCTCATCTTTGCTCAAAAAAATGATATCACACTCTCCGGAGCTTTAACTGACCCTAAAGGTGACCGCACCAAATCTCCCACTCAGCAAATAGATCCGGATATGAATTTACATATAGTCGAAGTAAAAGAGGATGGCCTAATTGTACGGGGAGCTAAGGTGATGATCTGCGGAGTTGCCGCATCTAACGAGATCTTCGTCCTGCCTGGCTCAGCCTATAAAGAAGAAGATAAAGATTATGCGGTCTCCTTTGTCATCCCCAGAGATATCGAAGGATTAACCATAGTTGAGACCAGAAGACCCAGCGATACCCGTGAAGAAGAAGAAGGTTTCGATATACCGGTTAAAAAAGGAGGGATAACCCAGGCATATCTTTTCTTTGAAGATGTCTTCGTCCCTATGGAAAGAGTCTTTATGTGCCGGGAATATAAATATGCCTTGAATGCGGTTTTGAATTTCATTATACCCTATCGTGCCGCCATCGGTGGCTGTGTAGCTGGACAGGGTGATGTAAAAATCGGTGCATCAATCTTAGTTGCCAGAGCTAACGGTCTCTCCTCTAAGCTTTTCAATGATAAACTAACTAAAATGTATATCAATAATGAAACCACCTTTGGAATGGGGATCGCTGCAAGTGTTTTAGGTAAAAAACATCCATCCGGAGTCTGGCAGCCGGATCCATTACTATCTAATGTGAACAAAGTACACGTGGCGACATTGCCCTATGAAACCTCTGTCTTAGCCCAGGACATAGCTGGTGGAATTGCAGAGACCGGCTGTATTCCCTCCTGCAAAGATTTCTATGACCCCAAATATGGACATTTAGTCCAGAAATATCTCAAAGCCTGTTCCTCAGCCGAAGCAAGAGTAAAGGCCGCCAGATTAGTCGAATGGGCAACCATAGGTGCAGGAGTTCCCGGATGTATGCACGGCGGTGGCTCACCTGATGGTGCCAAATTAGTCATCCGGGCAAATGCAGATTTAGAAAAGAAAGTCCAGATCGCTAAAAGATTAGCCGGAATAGAAGAGGAAATCCCGGACCCGGAGAAAAAGAGATAAGAATGCAGGGACAGAATCCACCTTAGGCAAATTCTGCTCATTTTGTGCGAGAATTCCAATTACCGCACAAACAAAGAAGTAAAACACGTTATACAAAAAAAGAAACAAAACCAAAATTTTAACGTCTATAAATATTAGGATATGGATAGAATTGAGGATAATATTAAACAGTTTAAATATTGACAGGAGAGGAGGTGATAAATCTGAAGAATAGACCAGCCAGCAAAGGATATAAATTTGAAAACAATTCACGTATACCTCTCAATTCGAAGAATATCCTGATCTACTTCGGGTATTAAACAGTAAACAGATACATTTTCTAAATACCTGAAAAATCATACATTATTTAGTATTTCGTTCGTAATTGTAATGAATTTCCAGCAAGCTGAGTTTCATTTTTAAACATTAGATTTATTTTTTTCAAAAACGCAAAATCTTAATTAACCAGTTAACTAACGAGAGAGAATTTCCATGAGACAAAAACTAATTTTTAGCTTAAGTGTATTTATCCTGATCTTTTTGTTGAGCTCGCTTGGCTTTGCCCAGCCAGCAAAACAAATCCCCATGCGGGACTTCTTCAAAAACCCTGAAAAAGCCTACTTCCAGATCTCCCCTGACGGCAACTATATATCTTTTACCCAGCCGTACGAGAAGCGGATGAATATCTTCGTTCAGGCACGGGGTTCAAATGAGGCAAAAAGGATTACTTCCATAACTGACCGGGACCTTTCCGAATACTTCTGGAAGGGGAATGAACGGTTACTCTACTTCAAAGACTTTGGTGGCGATGAAAATTTTCATCTGTTTGCGGTTGATAGAGACGGCAAGAATACCAAAGACCTTACTCCCTTCGACAGCGTACGGGTAATGCTTATCGATGACCTGAAGGACCACGAGACAGATGTCATTATCGGCATGAATAAACGGAATCGGGAAATATTCGATGCCTACAAGCTGAATACCATCACCGGAGAGCTTACTCTGGTGGCAGAGAACCCCGGTAATATCACGGGGTGGTTAACGGATCATGACGGCAGAATCAGGATTGCCATAACCACGGACGGGGTTAATACCAGTCTCCTCTACCGGGAAAATGAAAAAGATAGTTTCAAGGTAATACTTACCACCAATTTCAAAGAGAGCTTCAGTCCCTTATTTTTCACCTTCGACAATAAGAATTTATATGCCGCCTCTAATCTTGGAAGGGACAAGGTCGCCATTGTAAAGTTTGATCTGGCAAGCGCTAGGGAAATCGAATTAATCTACGAGCATTCGGAGGTTGATGTCGATGGGATGACTTATTCCAGATTGCGAAAAGTGACAACCGTGATCTCCTATACCACCTGGAAGACCGAAAGAAAATTCCTGGATAAAGAGACTGAAGAGCTTTATAAGAAACTGCAGAAACAGCTTCCCGAATACGAGGTATTCATCACCTTTAACAACAAAAACGAGAATGTCTTCACTGTCCGAACAATTAGCGACCGCACCCTGGGATCATACTATCTTTATGATAAAAGCACAGATAAATTAACCAAACTGGCAGATAGGAATCCCTGGTTAAACGAGAACGATTTAGCCGAGATGAAGCCGATTTCCTACAAGTCCAGAGATGGTCTGTCGATTCACGGGTACTTAACCCTCCCCAAAGGCAAAGGTCAAAAAAACCTGCCTGTGGTTGTCAATCCTCATGGTGGTCCCTGGTTTAGAGATGTCTGGGGTTTTAACCCGGAAGTCCAGTTTCTGGTTAACCGGGGTTATGCAGTATTGCAAATGAATTTCAGAGGCTCAACCGGATATGGGAAAAAATTCTGGGAAACATCGTTCAAACAGTGGGGCAAAACAATGCAGGATGACATATCGGACGGCGCAAAGTGGCTGATCGATCAGGGAATTGCAGACCCGAAGCGTATAGCCATTTACGGCGGCAGTTACGGCGGCTACGCTACGCTGGCTGGGCTTGCCTTTACCCCGGATCTCTATGCTTGTGGAGTGGATTATGTTGGCGTTTCTAATATGTTCACCTTTATGAAATCAATTCCTCCCTACTGGAAGCCTTATCTTGATATGTTCCATGAAATGGTCGGGGATCCCTCAAAAGATAGCCTGTTATTTGTATCTGTTTCACCCGTCTTTCATGTGGATAGAATTAAAGCACCTCTTCTGGTTGCTCAAGGAGCAAAAGACCCGCGCGTGAACCTCAATGAGTCTAATCAGATAGTCGAGGCTCTTAAAAAGAGGGGGATTGATGTTCCCTATCTGGTTAAGGATAATGAGGGTCACGGCTTTGCCAATGAAGAAAACAGATTCGACTTTTATGATGCGATGGAGAAATTCTTAGCAAAGCATTTACTAAATCAAGAATAAAATTTATCTGACCCACTCTGCTCGGGCGGGAGTTGCACTCCCGCCCGCAAATATTAATGTAGGTTAAACATATCCTCATAACTGCTTGACAAAAATAGTAAATCCATATTACCTTTAACTTGGATATAAAAATGAAACGTCCGACATCCGCTTTTGGTGGGTTCGACGTTACGAAAAACCTATGAATTCATTTATCCTTAAACATGGAACTTGATGACCAGAGAGCTTAAAGGTTATTTCTTCATCCTTCTGGGTGCAACCCTTTTGGGAAGCATCGGAGTTTTAGGCAGAGCAATCTATCAATATGAGCCTGACCCGATAAAAGTAGTAACTTACAGGGGATTCATCGCCGCCATATTACTAATCGGAGCTCTTGCCATATTCAGTCCTGAAAAACTCAAACTGAAATTAAAAGACCTCCCCTTCTTTGCAATCTACGGATTTTTAAGTGTTACTATGACTTTTATCTTATTCTTTTATGCCATAAAGTATACGACCGTAGCTATGGCAACGATTCTAATCTACACCTATCCTGCCTGGGTGCTTCTGTTCTCTTTGCTTATTTTAAATGAGAAATTAGACAGACAAAAAATTGTGGCACTCTTATTAACCTTTTCAGGATGTTTGCTGGTGGTGCAAATATATAATCCTTCAGTCTTGAAATTTAATCTAAAAGGGATTATCTATGGTCTGTTCTGCAGTTTAGGAGCAGCCTCTTATACTCTTTTTGGCAAAAAGGCGACTTTCAAATACGATTCCTGGACAGTCGTCTCTTATGCTTTAGGTTTTGGAGCTCTATTTCTTTTATTATTCCGGAGACCGCAAACTTTACTAACTTTTTATTATCCAGTAACTGCCTGGATTTTTATCTTCACCTTAGCCATAGTCCCAACCCTCTTAGGATATTCTTTTTATACTAAAGGATTGAAATACTTGGAAGCCAGCCATGCAGGAATCGTCGCTACCTGGGAGGTGGTAGTCGCAACTATTTTAGCCTTTATCATTTTTGGTGAGAAATTATTTTTAATCCAGATTTTGGGTGCGGTCTTGATTTTCTGGGGAATTTTTATTATAAAGAAGAAAGAAAAAATAGGGGAGCCCCTTGTGGGATCCTGAAAGACGGGAGGGGACAAGCCCCTCTCCTACTAAAAAAATTCATCTAAGAAAAAGAATCGATGAACAAAATCCAGAAAGAAATTCAAAATTTAAAAAGACAATTTGACTTAACACAAAACGAAGCCAAAAAATATTATAGAATCATCCAGCAGAGATTAGAGGAAGAAGTCTCAGCAGTCAAAAAATTAAATCCCCTTAAGGGAAACATTATTTTGGAATGTTCAACCGGTCAGGGAAAGTTCACCCAAAAGCTTATTGACAACCTTATTAAACCTGAGCAGACTCTTTACACCATCGACTCTTCTCCGGAAATGATAAAAACAATTCGCTCCAATATCAAAAGAAAAAATCTTCGTCCTCAAGTAGCTGATCTCTGGAAACTCCCTTTCAAGGATAATCATTTTAATTCCCTCATTTCACATTACACCCTTCACAGCCTGCGTTCCAAAAACCGGGATTTCCTGAAACCTATCAAGGAGATGGTCAGGGTATTAAAACCCGGAGCTCCTTTTGTGGCTATGACTTTTTATTATGCTAAGGGGAAGAATTTACCAGCTTATTTTTATCACCGCTTAATACAATTAGATTATCAAGATAAAAACATTAATTTCTTTGGTCTTCAAAAACCAGAAATCTACAAAAAGCTTCTGAAGAAAGCTGGATTAAAACAGATCAAATCCAAGATTATAAATTACAATTCCATTAAGTTTCCAAAAGAGTTAAGAAATAAACTCTGGGATGCCCGTTTAAAAGAAGAAAAAAGCTTGATTAAAAAAATAAAATCGCTTAAACTGAAAAAAGAAGCTCAAAAAGTTTTAGAGAATTTTGAGGAGAAACCAGAGTTAAAAAATCAAAAAGTCGGTTCCACTTTGTTATTGTGGGGTAAAAAGTAGGGGCACGGCGCGCCGTGGCCCTACCATATTAGCCTCTTCTTTCTAAGGGAAGGGATAGGGTGAGGTTTTAGTAAGTCAGACTTTTAGTCTGACCCAAATAAAACGTCCAGGATAAACCTGGACGCTACTTTCTAGAAATAAATCGGGAGGGGACCCCGCGAAGCGGGATTTCGCAAGACTCAACAAGCCCCTCCCCTACATACAAATCATCTACCCCATATTCTCTATGATCGCCGTTCCGAACTCAGAGGTTCTTAGCTTAGTAGCTCCTTCCATCAACCTTTCTAAATCGTAGGTTACTCTCTTCTGTTTTATCGTCTCCTGAATACCTTTATAGATTTTCTCAGCCGCTTCTTTCCAGCCAAGGTATTCTAACATCATACAACCGGATAGAATCACCGAGCTGGGATTGATCACATCTTTGTCCGTATATTTAGGTGCGGTCCCGTGGGTTGCTTCAAACAGGGCTACGAAATCACCTATATTTCCACCTGGTGCCATTCCTAAGCCACCTACCTGAGCCGCGCAGGCATCAGAGAGATAATCCCCATTCAGATTAGGAGTGGCTACTACTTCATATTCTTTTGCCCGGGTCAATATCTGCTGAAGCATACTGTCTGCAATGCGGTCTTTGATCACGACTTTACCTGCTGGAACCTGCCAGTTATAATCCTTTTCCAGTTCAGCTTCAGTTATAACCTTATCCCGGAATTCTTTTAAAGCTAACTCATAACCCCATTCCCGAAACGCACCCTCAGTATATTTCATAATGTTACCCTTATGCACCAGGGTAACCGACTTGCGATTATTCTCTATGGCATATTTAATCGCTTTCCGGACTAACCTTTTGGTTCCGGTAACGCTAATCGGTTTTATACCTATGCCTGAATCTGACCTTATTTTGGTTTTCATTGTTTTATTCAAAAAACTGATGACCTTCTTTACCTCTTTGGAACCTTTGCGCCACTCAATACCAGCATAAACATCCTCAGTATTTTCTCTGAAAATGATTATGTTCATATACTCTGGATGTTTAACTGGAGAAGGAACTCCTTCGAAATACCTGACCGGACGCACACAGGCATAAAGGTTTAACAACTGCCTTAAGGATACATTTAAGCTTCTGAATCCTCCACCTATAGGAGTAGTTAAAGGACCTTTTAAAGCTACAATATAATACTTTATCGCATTTAAGGTATCCTTAGGTAGAAGCTCGCCATACTTCTCCTGAGCTTTTTCTCCAGCATAAACGTCGAACCAAACGATCTTTCTTTTTCCGCCAAAAGTTTTTTCTACTGCAGAATCCAGAACCCGACGAGATGCCTTCATAATATCCCTGCCAACCCCATCCCCTTCGATAACCGGGATAATTGGATTATCCGGCACCTGGAGTTTATCTTTAACTATTTCGATCTTTTTACCCTCAACCGGCGGGTTAATCTTTTTGAACTTCACCATTCTTACTCCTTTCCTCCGGATCCGTTTCTCGGACCTTTCTGTTAAAACGTTTAATTGATTATATTAGATTTTTAATCTATTTTAAAATCCCCATGCTTTTGAATATGGTCAATTAATCCCCCATCGTTCAAGATATTGATCATTGCCTTGGGCAGAGGAGCGAAATTCAGAACAACCCCATTAGTCAAATCTTTTATCACTCCTTTTTCTAAATCAATCTCCAATTCGTCGCCTGAGGAAAGTTTATCCGTATCGCAGATCATAACCGGTAATCCTACATTAATAGCATTCCGGTAAAAAATGCGGGCAAAAGATTTGGCTAAAACTGCAGAGACTCCAGCTAATTTGATAATCGTGGGAGCATGCTCTCTGGAGGAGCCACAGCCAAAATTCTCACCTCCAACTACAAAATCTCCTTTCTGGACTTTACTGGCAAAAGATGTATCCGCATCCTCTAAGACATGTTTAGCCATCTCCGGCAGATTGGAGCGCAGGTGAAAATATCTGCCTGGAGCAATTAAATCTGTGGATATATCATCCCCGAATTTAAAGACTTTTCCTTTTAAACTCATAAAACACCTCTTATCTTTTTTTCTTCTTTAGAGTGATTTTAACCTTTTTACCCTTGGGTCTTTTCTTAGCTATAAATTCCCTTGGATCAACTATTTCCCCGGCAACTGCAGCTGCAACAGCTGTAGCCGGTGAAGCCAAATAAATAAATCCTTCGGGATTACCCATCCTGCCTTTGAAATTCCTGTTCATAGTGGAGATACAGCTTTCCCCATCGCCTAAAATCCCTTCGTGAACTCCTACACAGGGACCACATCCCGGAGCTAAGATTGCAGCTCCAAATTCCACTAACTCACGGATATATCCTTTCTTCATCGCCTCTAAGAAAACAGCCTTTGAGGCTGGTACTACTATGAACCTGGCCCTTGGATTTTTCTTTCTCCCTTTGATTATCTGGCAGGCAACTTCTAAATCTTCTAACCTTCCATTGGTGCATGTTCCCAAAAATACCTGGTCTATCTTTATCCCTATTGCCTGGTCAATCGGCTTGGTATTATCAACTGTATGCGGGAAAGAGATAGTAGGAACAAGCCTTGAACCATCGATTTTTATCATCCGCTCATAAATAGCATCCTCATCCCCTTTAAGCACCCTGAATTTACTTGCCCTCCCATGCTCTTTCAAGAATTTTTCTGTTATTTTATCCGACCCCATTAAACCCGCCTTCGCACCTGCTTCTATCGCCATATTGGAAAGGGTCATTCGACTACTCATCGACATATTCTCAATAGTATCCCCGGTGAACTCTAACGATTTGTAAGTAGCTCCATCTGCTCCAATCAATCCAATTAGATATAAGATTAAATCCTTAGAATAAACCCCTGGCTGGAACTCTCCTGTAACCTCAATCTTGAAGGTCTCAGGAACCCTGAGCCAGGTTTTACCTAAGGCAATACCAACCGCTACATCAGTTGAGCCCATACCGGTTGAAAAGGCCGCCATCGCCCCACCAGTGCAGGTATGGGAATCAGCTCCGATCAGGATTTCACCTGGATTTAGATAAGATTCAAATATTATCTGGTGGCAGATCCCCAACCCTACATCTGAGACTTGACAACCGGTCTTCTCTGCAAATTTCCTGATGGTCATATGGTCGTTGGAAAGCTCTTTTCTGGGAGAAGGTGCAGAATGGTCGATGAACAAGACTGTCCTTTTAGGATGAACCGCTTTTTCTAAATTTATTTTCTGCAGTTGTCTTATCGCTAAAGGTGCTGTCCCATCCTGCATAAGACAAACATCCACCGGTACTAGAACAATCTCCCCGGCCTTTACATCCCTGCCTGCATGTTTACTGATTATTTTTTCTGCTAAAGTTTTACCCATATTTTCCCTCACTATTTCATTATTTGATATCTCTAAGAAAACAAAATTTAATTTTGAACGTAAATTTAAAAGAAAAATAATCCAAAGTCAACTTTTTTTGTGATATTTTTGGGGGTAAAAATAGACTTTATCTTTTTATCATGTGCACCGGGCACCTGGACATACTTGTCTACTTTAGGTTTACAGTCCAAAAGAGCGGGTGGAAACCCCGCTTGAGCTGGATTTCACTTCGCTCAACAAGCTCCACCCCTACGCGACTCCAAAAACTTTTAGAGACTCGTGCGATGTGTCTCTACGTTTTTCCCCCGGGGTTAGGGGACCCGACGGTCACAAATTTTCTTTGCAAAGCTGAAGCTTTGCCCTACAATCCTCTATTCCCTACCACCTATCACCTACTACCTGCCTCGTCGGGCATAAAACCCGACGCTACTTTTTTCTCTATCCTGTCTACTACCTACTATCTACTTGCCAGCTACATTCTGCTTAATCCACTCCGTCGTCACCGACTTTGGCCTTTCAATCGGCAGACCTAAAGCTCTGTCCCAGACCAGTTGTGCTAAAACGCCCATAGCCCTGGAGACTCCGAACAAAACCGTATAGAAATCATATTCTCTAACCCCATAATACCACTGCAAAACTCCTGAATGAGCATCCACATTAGGCCAGGGATTTTTGGCTTTGCCGTGTTTCGTTAAAATATCTGGTGCAACCTCATATATCATACTAACCAGCTTGAAAAGCTCATCCTCAGGCATATGTTTTAGGGCAAACTCTCTCTGAGCAGTGTATCTTGGGTCTGTCTTTCTTAAAACCGCGTGTCCATATCCAGGTATGACTTGACCACTGTTTAAGGTATCCCATAATGCTTTTGAAAGCTCATCCTTGGTCGGGAGCTTTCCACCTAATTTCTTCATCAGATTCTGAATCCAGGCTAAAACCTCCTGGTTGGCTAAACCATGTAATGGACCAGCCAGGCCGTTCATCCCGGCGGAAAGTGAGTAAAAAGGATCAGACAAAGCGGAGCCAACTAAATGGGTAGTATGGGCGCTTACATTTCCACCTTCGTGGTCACAGTGCAAAACCAGATACAATCTCATCAACTCGTAGTACTCTGGATTATCAATCCCCATCATACGGGCAAAATTTGCACCCCAATCCAATTTATTATCTCCGGAAATTCTTCTCCCGTCTTTATAAGTCCGGCGGTAGATGTAAGAAGCAATAGCTGGCAGTTTTGCCATAAGATTCATCGTATCTTCATAGGTAGGATCCCAGTAATCAGCTTTGGGGATACCCTCATCATATTTCCTGGCAAAAAGAGAGGCAGGCTGAAGGGAAAGGATACCAATGGAAAACTGAGTCATAGGATGCATATTTCTGGGGAGCGCGTCTAAGGTTTTCCAGATTTCGTTGGAAATTTCTCCACGCTTCTGCCATTCCTTCGTCACTTCTTTAACGTCCTCTTTTGAAGGAAGCTCCCCGGTTAAAAGTAACCAGAATATCCCTTCAGGCAGAGGTTCCTCTCCACCATCAGCTTTGGGTAGTTTTTCACGAACTTCCGGGATGCTATATCCACGAAACCTGATCCCCTCCATAGGGTCAAGCAAAGAGGTCTCCCAGACCATACATTTTATCCCCCTCATCCCACCATAGGCTTGCTCAACCGTTGCTTCAGAGATAACCTTGCTCCCGTACTCCTTTACCAGAGATTTAATCTCGCTCTGCGTCTCTTTAATTTTGTTTACCAGTTTCTCTTTTAAGGGCATATAAGTTCCTCCTGTTTAATTATTTTTTAATATGAAGTATGAAGCTTTACCCTTCCTACTTTGTGAATTTTTTCACTATAATATAAATATAAAAAATAACCCGTCAACTATTTTTTACCAAAAAAGAAATCTATCTCTATCTTTGCATTTTCATTGGAATCTGAACCATGCACTGAATTATGACAGATATCCAGACCAAAATCAGCTCTTACTGTCCCTTTCTCTGCTTTTTTAGGGTCAGTAGCACCGATAAGTTTTCTAAGCTCTTCTACCGCCTTTTCTCTTTTCAGCCAGGTTACCACTATCTTACCGGAGGAGATATAATCAACTAATTCCTGGTAAAATGGTTTACCTTTGTGTACCTGATAGAATTTACCTCCTTCTTCCGGAGAGACTTTAAGCATTTTGAGCCCTTCGATCCTGAAGCCATCAGCTTCCACCCTTTTTAATATCTCACCAATTATATCTCTGTTAACAGCATCCGGTTTAATAATAAGAAGTGTCTGATCCAAAACTTCTCCTCTGCCCTTATGGTTTGATTCTAAGTAACCTTCAGGACCCCTGATCTGACGGATAAAAGTAGGGGCGTATTGCAATACGCCTTTACCATCTAAATGATTTTATTTCATTTTCTTTCTTTTTCTTTTTTGTTTATTCGCCAGCTCAAACCCTAACTCCAGTGCCTTCAGATTCATATCCAGCATCGCCTTGGGAGATTTGCTTTTAACTGCTTCGATTAAGGATTCTTTTGAGACTATTTTGGTCAGGGAAGAAATGACTCCTAAGGCAATTATATTTGCCACCACCGGAGTACCTAACTTTTCTTTAGCAGTCTGAGTAAAAGGAAGACCGATAATTTCTCTGGCAGGTGGTTGAGTTACCAGGTTTGAGTCAACTAACAAAATACCGTCATCCTTCAGGTTAAGATAATAAGTGTCACAGGCCTCTTGAGTCAAAGCTAAAAGAATGTCTAACTTTATAGCTTTTGGGTAATAGATCTCCCCTGAGCTGAAAACTAAATCTGATCTGCTGGCACCACCCCGTGCTTCTGGTCCGTAACTCTGAGTCTGGGCAACGTTTTTATCCTCATACACCCCTAAAGCCTCAGCTAAGATTGTTCCAGCAAAAATCAATCCCTGGCCACCGGAGCCAGAGAGCCTTATATCATATCTGTCCTCATAATCTACATCCATTTTTCTAACTTTCATATCAAACCCTCTACTTGGAAGCTTCTGGCTGAGATTGGAATTGAGCAATTACCTTATCATACTCTTCACAGTATTCCGGGAAATCCACATCCCAGAGCACACCTATCAAAAACTTATCTTTCAGTTTATCCGGTGGAAGTTTGGCAGCCGCTTGAATCGGAATAGCGTGATCTTTCTGCCATTCCATCATCTTGACAGCAGTCCCTTCCTTGTTAAGCCTACCGTAAAAAGTATGGCAGTGACTGATAACCTCTACTAAGGAGAATCCTTTCTTTAATATCGCCTGTTGAATGATCTTTTCCAGCAAAGTCACATGATAGACTGTTCCGCGGGCAACAAAAGTCGCCCCGGCAGATTTAGCCAAACTACAGATATCAAAATCCCTCTCACGATTTCCATAAGGAGCAGTTGTCCCTATCTTCATAAAAGGGGTAGTGGGCGAATATTGACCACCGGTCATCCCGTAGATACTATTATTTATAAGAATAGTGGTGATATCAATATTCCTTCTGCAGGTATGAATAAAATGATTACCACCTATAGCTAAACCATCCCCATCCCCGGTTATAACTATAACTTTAAGCTTCTGGTTAGCTAATTTCACCCCGGTAGCAAAAGCAAGTGCTCGGCCATGAGTAGTATGAAGGGTATTAAAATCCACATAAACCGGCATCCGGCTGGAACAGCCGATCCCTGAGACCATAGCTACGTCATCCCGGTTTAATTTCAAACTATCTATCGCCCGGATAATTGCCCCTAAGGCTATACCTATACCACATCCAGCACACCAGACATTGGGAAACTTCTTTTTTGTGCGTAAATAATGATGAGTAACTTTAGGCATAGTTTCCATATCTATCTAACCTCCCTGATCTTGGCAAAGATCTGCTCCGGGGTTAAAATATCACCATCAAATCTGTTCAGCCCGTAGATTTTGGCTTTTCCACAATTAGTTCGCATAACTTCACGTATTAACTGCCCCTGGTTCAGCTCCGCCACGATTATTATCTCTAACTGTTCTGACATCTGTTCCATATAAATATCCGGAAAAGGCCAGATAGTTAAAGGCTGGATTAACCCTACCCTGATCCTTTTCTGTTGAGCCATCCTGATTGCCTGTCTGGCTGCACGGGCAACAATCCCATAAGCGAAAACCGCAATTGTCGCCTCTTCCATAAATTCTTCCTCCACTTGTACTATATCATTCACGTTATGCATTATCTTTTTTTCTAATTTATCTAATTTAGCCTGTATCTCTTCTGAACGAGAGGTGGGAAATCCCAAGGGATCGTGGGTCAACCCGGTTACATTATACCGGTAACCTTCGCCAAAGCTTGCCATAGGAGAGACGAAATGAGGGTTTATCTCAAAATGTTGATACCATTCAGGTGGAACTGTTGGCTTCATCCGGTTAAATACCTTGATCCCTGCTGGATCTGGTAGAATTATCTTTTCCCGCATATGCCCTAAAACCTCATCCATCAGGAGAATCACCGGCGTTCTGTATTTCTCTGAGAGATTAAAAGCTCTGATAGTAAGATCAAAACATTGCCTGACAGAGGAGGGTGCCAAGGCAATTGCATGATAATCACCGTGAGTGCCCCATCTTGCCTGCATAGTATCAGATTGGGATACTTTAGTAGGAAGTCCGGTAGAGGGACCACCTCTCTGCACATCCACTATTACACAGGGAACTTCTGCTATATAGGCATAACCGATATTTTCCTGCATTAGGGAAAATCCAGGACCGGAGGTAGCAGTCATTGCTTTTGCCCCGGCAATAGAAGCTCCTATAACTGCGGCTATGCTGGCTATCTCATCTTCCATCTGGATGAACTTGCCACCCCGGCGGGGAAGATTCCTGGCTAAATACTCAGCTATCTCCGTGGAAGGGGTAATCGGATAACCGGCAAAGAAGTTCACTCCTGCAGTTAATGCTCCCTGGGCGCAAGCCTCATTTCCCTGGAGAAGTTGTGCCTTTTGATTTTGACTCATCTTCTTTAATCCTTTTAAACTCTAAGATTTTCCTTCCTTGGATTCTTTGGGCTTTACAGTTATAGCGAAGTCCGGACATCTTAACTCACACATCCCACATTGAGTGCATTTCTCCGGGATTAATACTGGAAGTCCATCCTTGTTAGCTACCAGAGCTCCTGTGGGGCAAAAAGATATACAGATATTGCATCTTTTACACCAGGCTGCGAAGATGTGAACTTTTTCTTCCTCTTCTTTTACCCCTTTTGTTACCTCAATTTTCTTTATATTTTCTTTTTTTGTATCTTCAGCCAAATTTTCTTTTTCCTCCTTATCCTGAATACGTAAGCCGGAAAAAAATCTTGACTTTTTCAGGTATATATGCTAAACTTAAGAAAAAGTCAAGGTGATTTTGATGAAATCCGTCAACTTCAAATTCAGACACAAGCTTAATACTGTTATCGGTGGAGAAGCTCATAACTTTTGTTATCAATGTGGCGCTTGCGTGGGAGATTGCCCTGCCGCCTTATATTCACCTGATTTTAATCCCAGAAATATCCTGCTTATGGCTCTTTTAGGAGATGAGGAATCTTTA
>CAZMZF010000013.1:0-79060 GCA_964570765.1 uncultured Ignavibacteria bacterium | reverse complement strand
AAGACCTTCTCTCCTCTTACTAACTATTATGACACAGCCCCCAAAGAGGAGAGGGGAAGTCGTAGCGCGACCCTTTCACAGGGTCGCCTATAAATATGGGCAGTCACATAGGGGCTGTTGAAGAACTCTTGGAAATGGTATATTGTGTAATGTAGGATAGCCCCTGTTGAGTTTTTACGAAATCCAGTTTTATGGATGGCTATCCTCATTAGAGTTAGGACAGGGACAAGCCCTATCCCTACGTAAGATTTTTCTCAAAAAAGACTTCGGCAACAGTCTCCATAGGTCTGCCCTCATAGTTTTTATCCGTCATTCGATATTCTTCATTTGATATGTTTTTTTATTTGACAGTTCTGGCTGGAGTTAATATATATTGAATTGTGAACAGATTCTGAGACAGATAATAAACGTATAGAGATTGTATGAGCCTTGAAACCAAATTAGAAAATCTTCCCACACAGCCCGGAGTTTATCTTTTTAAAGATAAAGAGGGGAAGATAATCTATGTGGGGAAGGCTAAATCTTTAAAAAACCGGGTAAAAGCTTATTTTCAGGACAGGGTGGAACATCCACGGACTTCAGCCCTAGTTTCGAGAATAAAAGATTTTGAGGTTATGGTTACTGATTCAGAAACTGAGGCTTTGATCTTAGAAGCTAACCTGATCAAGGAACATAAGCCCAGATATAATGTCAACCTTAAAGATGATAAAAGATACCCTTATCTAAAAGTCACGGTGGATGAGCCTTTTCCCAGGATACTGGTGGTCAGAAGACCTAAGAAGGATAAGGCAAAATATTTTGGTCCTTATACCAATGTCAAAGGAATGAGGCAATCCTTAAGGCTTCTGCGAAAACTTTTCCCAGTAAGAAACTGTAATTATGCGCTCCCTTCCAAGAGAAGGATAAGATTGTGCCTGGATTATCAGATCAAGAGGTGTCAGGGACCCTGTGAAAATCTGGTCTCAGAAAAAGAATACCGGGAAATGATTAATATAGTCATTTTATTTTTATCCGGTAAAAATAAAGTTTTAATCGAGCAATTGAAACAGAGGATGAATAGATTAGCTGAAGAGGAGAAATTCGAGGAGGCGGCAAGGGTTAGAGACCAGTTCAAAGCCATTGAAAGCATAATGCAGAAACAGAAGGTGGTAGGAAAAGAGGAGATTGACCGGGATATTATCGCCTATGCCCGGGATGGTTCAGATATCTGTATGGCAACCCTTCAGGTTAGAGAAGGGATTTTAATTGGCAGACAGCATTTCTATTTAAAAGCCCGGAAAGATGTTCCGGATGCAGAGATTTTGAATTCTTTTTTAAAGCAATATTATCTGAATGTGGCCATAATACCGGAGGAGATTTTTTTACCCATAGAAATAGAGGATAAGGAGATTATCCAGAAATGGCTTCAGGAGAAAGGCCAGAGAAAAGTTGAGCTTATCTTACCCCGGAAAGGTGAGAAAGTAAGTTTATTAAATTTAGCAACTCAAAATGCCCAGCTTCTCTTGATGGAGCTTTTAATTCAGAAGAAAAAGATAAAAAGAGCAGTTCCATCTTCAATTATAGCTTTAAAAAAGGATTTGTATCTACACACTTTTCCGAGAGAAATTGTGGCATTTGACATCTCCAATTTAGGGCCAACCGATGCGGTTGGTTCTTCAGTCTTCTTTGAGGACGCCAGACCTAAGAAATCAGAATATCGAAAGTTCAAAATAAAAACCGTACCAGGACAGGATGATTATGCTATGATGGAGGAGGTGGTCAGAAGATATTTCATTAGAAATTTAGAGGAGAAAAAGAAGTTGCCCGATTTAGTATTAATCGATGGAGGTAAGGGACAGCTCTCCTCTGCTTTAAAAGTTTTATCCGAATTTGGATCCAGAGGAAATGAAATGGGGATTAAAGACTTAAATGTTATCGGGCTGGCCAAGAGGTTAGATGAGGTCTTTTTGCCAGAAAGAACTTCATCCCTTATGATTCCAAAAAGCTCCTCCTCTTTAAGATTATTACAGAGGATCAGGGATGAGGCGCATAGATTTGCCATTTCCTATCATCGGGGTTTAAGGGAGAAAAAGGTTAGAGCCTCAGAGTTAGACCAGATAGAAGGGATTGGTAAAATCAGAAAAAAGGCTCTCCTTTCTAAATTTGGCTCAGTTGAAAGGATTAAAAAGGCAAGTTTGGATGAGCTTTTGGAAACGGAGAATATTCCCAAGAAATTGGCGGAAAAGATTTATGCTTATTTTCATCAGAGATAAAAGGTTCAAAGGTAAAAATGTAGTGCGACCCTTTTCCTAATAACGGATCCATAGGACAGGGTCGCCAAAGCGAGGCTAAGAACCTCGCACTACGTACTGGTCACTGACTACTAATCACTCATCACTACAGAGGAGGTTTTATGAAACTTTATTATGCGGTTTTGGATAGCAAGATAGGGAGAATTTTAGTCACTAAGACTGATAAGGGGTTAAATAATTTACTTTTTCATCAGCCTACCTGGGGAAAATTCTTTGAGGAGCTGAAGAAGAAAAAAAATATCGAACTAGTCAGGGATGAAAACAAATTCTCTAAATTAAAAAAAGAGCTTAACCAGTATCTCTCCGGTAAAAAAGTTGGATTCACCGAGAAGTTAGATTTAAGCTCAGGCACTCTTTTTCAGCAAAAGGTCTGGAAGAAGATGCTGGAAGTCCCTTTCGGAAAAACCATCAGCTATAAAAAATTAGCTGCTATGGTTGGCAGTCCTAGAAAAGCCCGGGCAGTGGGAAATGCCTGCGCCACAAATCCCGTATCTATAATCGTCCCCTGCCACAGAATAATTAAATCAGATGGAGGGCTGGGTGGATATGGAGGCGGGATTGAGCTTAAGAAAAGGCTGTTGAAATTAGAGAAGGGTATGTAGTAGGTAGGGGCGACCCGGCTGGTCGCCCCTGCACTTTCTTTTTTCCTTAGGTATTCCACACCACAGGCAAGATGCTCCAATATTTTTTTACGCTCAAGAATCCCGGATCACGAAATATGTTCTTTCTCTTATTTAATTTTCCTGGCTATGGCCGCCTGTGCCGCTCTTGAAGCCACTTCTTTTGTAGCACCGGTGATCTCGATGATCTTGTCAATCGCCTGATTCAACCACTCGGTCCATTTAACCTCCGGATATTTCAACCGAAAATAATCCGTTACCTCGTCTGCGATCAAAAGGATATAGCTTGCCATTTTCCTCTTCCTTTCAGTGGAAAGATAAGGAACAAGATATTCCTTAGCCAGCCAGGCAACGATCAGGGTGATTAAAGTCCCGACTCCGGATAAGATCCAGCCACTAACGGTTGAGAAGATAGAAAGAGGGATGAAAAGCAGTAGCCAGTGGCCAGTGGTGAGATTAAGTAAATTGAGCATAACACCTCCTGTAATAAAAGTTTAATCCGTCTAAGGCGGATAAAGGTTCAAAAGTTCAAGGGTAAAAGAATTGAGTATGGTAACCGCAGACCTTAGTCTGCGTAGTAGTGTTCAAACACAAGCTGAAGTCCGAGAAACGGATCCGTAGGACTTGCGGAGACCAGACTTTCTCTTCGTCTTACGTCTCACTTCTCACATCTTACTTTTTTATTTCCTCCTCTCTAAAAGAAAATCCTCAATCTTATTCATCAGAGCCATAATCTTAATGCACCAGGACTTATCTGTGGCGTAATGACGGTTCAGCCCTATTAGATTTGGTCCGGCGTAGAATTTTCCTTTTTCATCTAAATATTCCTTGGCGAGATATCTGATTACTTTTTCCATACATTCTCTGACTGAACTAAAGCTAACCGCCAGGGTTAAAGGGTTGTTATCACAAGCTCCAAACCCGAAAAGGTTGTTCTTTTCCAAAAAGATCTTTGATTTTCCCCAACCAGTCTCATGAATTATATGAGCTAATATATAGATTGGATTAACCTTGTTCTTATCTGCTAACCGCACCAAATCCTTTCCTATACCCCAGAGAGGAGTTGAAATCAGATATGCATCCACTTCCTTAGGAGTGACCTTTACCCTGTTAGGGTGGTGATTCATCGGATCCACTCTCAAGTTTTTGTAAACTGTCCAGCCCATAATCTTAAACCTCCAGATATTTCTATACCCTTGAACCCTCCAGAAAAAGATTCTCATCTTTTTACGATTGGCAATTGGCTAAATACTTATAAGTGTACTGTGGCCAGTGGTCAGTTAAACACTCATTACTGATCACTGACCACTCACCACTGTAATTCCCAGCTACTCTGCTCCGGAATAGTAGTCTTTAACTTAAGGATTGTACCGTAAGGGATATAGATAGTAAAATCATACTGGGTACTGGAGGGGCTCAATTTAGAATTAGGATACAGGTCTAAATACCAGTATCCATCACTGTCTGTGTTTGTTGTCTTATAATATGGGCTGATTAAAACCGATTGATATCTTAAGGGAGTTGATACGATCTTAGCATCGATAACCGCTCCCACCACTGGCAAGCCCTTAAGGTCCTTAATCCAGCCATAGACCCGGCAGAGCGCAGCTGAAGGTGGTAAACCTGGATCGAAGAGTGATGCATAGAAAGTTGCAGTACTATATCCTGAAACAACCAAACTTTCTGGCACATTAAATTGCCAGCCAGGTTTAAACATCCGCACTTTGTAAATAGCATTATCTAAAGCAAAAGCTGCCTGTCCAGATGGATTGGTGGTCAAAAGTCCAATGGTTGCAGTCTGTCCTTGATTTAAAACCTGAACTTGTGCCGAAGCAATTGGAGTTGAGTCTGAATTTTGTTTTGTAATGATGATAACCTGATTAGCTCCGGTGCCCGCCCCCGAAGTCAAAGTCCTCGTTCCCCATATCCACACGTGATTGGCTATGGTGTCCGGATTGGTAGCAGATCCACCAGCAATCTCTTCACCCAAAGAATCTACATATTTTATTCTTGTCCCAATTAGACTCTGAACAGTAGAAGGGTTCGTTATGTCTGCCCAATTAATTCCGATGTTATCTGAAGCCTGCAAAGTTGATCTGCTGGAAACGTTGGCATCTAATCTGCCTTTGAAGAATTGAGCCCAGCCTGAATTTTCACCAGTAGTGTCATCCGTCCAGATATCTACAACCCCCTGAGAAGATAATCTATAGCCGGTTTTATCATTGTTGGTCCCTACGGTTACTGGTGAGGTTACTGAGCCAACAGCTCCAGTTACAGAACCCACGGAGCCGGTTAAGTCGCCAGTCCAGGTGCCTGTGTTATTAAAAGTCTGTGTTCCAGCAAGACTAAATCCAGCCTTATTCGTTAAATCCCGAACAGCATTATCCCAGGGGTTATCGTCTATGGCTGATATTTTTTTATCTAAAAACCCATAAGATGCTTGAGTGGTTGTATCTCCGGTAACACCTAAAACACGTCTCATCTGAGACCGTTCCACAGTAGTCCAGTCAGTTGCCGCACCGCCCACGTTACCCGAATCTGAATAGATAGCCACATTATGCCAGTATCCCAGGGTAAAATCACCCTGCTCGAAAGCGTTGGCATTGGCACTCCCAACAGTAACTGCAGAAGCTACTGAATTAACTGAACCTGAAAGATTCCCCTGTATGTTACCATAAATATCATAACCGGTTCCACCTTTTACCGCTATTATGCCGGAACCAGAACCACCACCCCTTGCAGATATCCCACTTCCAGAGGTTGAGCCACCTTCAAGTCTTAAACCGTGTCCTGAGCCCTGAGCAATTCCCTGGAAGGCACTGCCTGAGCTTCCACCCAAAGCATATATACCCGGACCAGTTCCCGTTCCTTCAGCAAAGATACCTTCAGCTCCATCACCTGAGCCACCAACTGAATGAAAACCCGCACCAGTTCCACCACCTAAAGCATAAATAGCATCTGCCCCGGTAAAGCCACCATTAATAAACAAACCAAAACCATAGCCATATCCCTTAGCAATAAAGGCGGTATCATCTCCAGAAGTTCCCCTGATAGCCAGTCCTCTCAATCTCCAGACCTTATCCGTGCCAGTCTGGGCAAAAGAATTATTGGTCAGCATCGTTTTTATGTTAGCAGTATCACTGGGGAATACAGTATAACTTTCCGGTTTGGTAAGGTATTTGCCCTGCACTTTCCATCTGAGTTTGACATTATATTCACCATAATTCGTTCCATCGAATGCTCTTTTACCGGTAAGATAATAACCTGTGCGTGTTCCTGCACCAGTGAGGATGGTCGAATCAATTAAAGTCGTGCGATAAAACCTGTGAAACCAGACCGAATCAGCATTAATTTCAAAACCTAAAGTATCAAAAGTAGAAACACTCAACCAGACAGTATCCCTGGCACCTGTACCGTCGTAGAATTGACCATAATAGCCAAAGGCAGTAGACAGTAAACAGCATATAGCATACAGGGAAAAACAAAGCAATAAAAGAATTTTACCCTGCCTACTGTCTACTGTATGTCGACTTTGACCTTGAGGCTGTCTACTATTTGCTTTCTTTTTCATCTTTTCTTCTCCTCCCTACGGGGCGTAGAATCTTTATCGCCCATACCTAACAACTGTTCGATCACTGCAGTTCGATTTCTTTTTCCTGAAGGTGGTGCTGCTTCTGCTGACGGGATGATAATTTTTCTCCCTGCAGTTCGATTATACATCCCTACCCAGGACATAGCCTTTAGTCTTTCACCTGAGCCTATTGGTATATAACCCGTAGCCACATCCTGCTGATTTACCATATTGCTATCAGCTAAGGTATCTGAGGCATTTATAGTAACTATCAGGCTTTCTGGTGCATAAGCTATAAAAGTTAGATAATAAACCTCCTCCCTGTCCGGCACGTGCGAACCCCAGTTCCAATCATAGAGACTTCTTATATTTATCCTTCTTTTAGAGCCAGAAGGTCTATCAACTGTAATCTGAGCAAAAGCAGAAGCCGCCTGCTGATTGAAAAGTGCCTTGGTGGATGGTATCCATAATTTCCAAACTGAGGCTGAATCATAAACCGCTTTTATAGTATCCCTATCATCCTGGTCTAATCCATTAGTATATCCTAAATGGCAATGCACAACTGAAATCCAGGTAGAGTCAGAGCACGCTTTAGCTGTGGTTCGATTGAAAAATTTATATAAAGAGTCAGGCACAGCTGCCGCAGATCTGCCTACCCGGTAGTATTCATAATATTTAGTCCCATCCCTGAAAGTGTGGTCATACAAAGGTATGTCAGTGATATTAAGCGAATCTAATTGTCCTTGCCAGTTTTCATCATAACTAAGTTTTGAATATAAAGAAGTGCCAGGATCGAAAAGATTATCGTTCCATATAAATTTGAACCTGCCTGAAGCACAAGTCTTATTAGCGTGATAATAAACCGTGCCAGAAGAATCGCCCAGCCTATCGGTTGAACCTGCAACCCCGAATCTTATTAACTGTGAGCCGTGATTGATAAAAAGACCGCCTTTATATAGTTTACCAAAAGTAGATGGGCGGTTAAGCATATAGTTCAAAAACTTCTTAACGTGAGTAGAATCCATACAGGTAGGATCAGCACCATCCCAGCCACAGTCAGCATAGGAATGGTTACCATCTGCCCACCGGCGGGAAATATAATTATTCACTGTATCTTCGTAGAAATTTGAGGTAGTATCTAATCCGTGAAAGTAAAAAGGCATATCTTTACTATAAACTCCCAGGGAATCAGCTGCAGAGCCTCTTCCAAACCAGAGTTCGTTTCCTGCTATCTGACCATTCAAGCCCTGTCCCCAGGAGCCACCTACATCCTGGCTGGTATTGAGCCAGCGATGTAATGAATCCAGGTAATCAACTGACGAATTATCTATATCTGAATTGATAGTCAATACACCTTTAATATTAAAGGGTAATCTTCTTACTGCAATCAGAGCATATTTATCTTTAATTACCTTGAAGTCCAAGTCAGAGTTATAATTCGTCCAGGCACCAGTGGTCTTATACCAGCAAGAGCCACCTGCATAACCGTTAGTCCCGTAAAACCAGTTTATCCGATTACTGGCGTCTGTATAGGGGCCATTTAAAAAGATGGTGTAGCAATTATCTACCTGAACATCTAATGGACTATTGAAGATAAACCAGACCGCATACCCCCTGGCAACGCTATCCGGTGGCATTGTGTTATTTGTAGCATCGCCATCTGGAATATCTGTTACCTTGACATAGACATCTCTTTTGGGAGTTAAACTCGTATCAGGAGTTGTGCAAACATCAATCTCATTACTTCTAAATCTCAACTTAACCGAATCGGTAGAGGAAGAAAAGCCATTCCTGTCAAGATAAACTACAATCCCATACCAGGTCTCATCCGCAGTGCATAGAATTGTTTGAGCAATAGTTATTGTATTTGCCCCACTCACTGGACCAAGACAGTTAGCGGTAGTCGATTGAGTATGCGAAACCGAATAGGCAATGGTATTATTTATCTCCGGAAAAGCAGAAGGAAGTAGACAGTGGGTAGTAGACAGTAGACAGCATATAAAGAAAAAGATTTTTACCTGTCTACTGTAAGCTGTATGTCGAATTTGACCTTGAGGTCGAATTTGACCTTGAGGCTGTCTACTATCTAATTTTTTCCCCTCTCTACTGCCTACTCTACTGTTGAATTTGACCTTGAGGCTGGCTACTCTCTTTAACATTTTCTTTTTCCTTCTTCCATTCTTTCCCTTAATCCTTTGAACCCTTGTCCCGCCAAAGGCGGGATTACTCTTTGGGTAACTCCTCTTTCCTTATTTGATCAATCAATTCCCAGAATATTTTTTCTTTACTTTTCTTTGGCTCTTTTGATCTCATCTTCTGCTTTAGCTCTATAGCCCGGATAGCATCTGCCACCTTCACCTGATATTTCCCGGACTTCAATTTTTTTAAAAGACAGGAGAAGCTCCTCCAAAAATTTTTCTTCACTATGATTTTCCAATCCAGAAAAAATCTGAATATTCTTTTTTTGCTTTTTATTTATTTTATTTTCCATTTTCCTTCTTCCATCTTTCTTTATCTTTTTACTTTAAACTTTTGTCCCGCCAAAGGCGGGATTAAGCCTTTGAACCTTTTTTTATTATCCCAGCTCAAATATCAACAGGTCAACCAGACCATTTTCAGAGGAGTTATTCCCTTTAACAATTTTAAAACCCGTTTTCGATTCTTCTATCACCATACAGAAAATATCATTTTTAGGTAATACTAAAACCTTAGGGGACTCTATTTCCTGGGGAAGCTGATTCCCTTTATAATCATAAAGGGTATTAAAGTTTGACTCCTGAGCCTTACCTCCCAGACCAATTCTATCGAAAATGATCCTCTTAGAAGACTCTATTATCTCAGTATGCACAAAAAAGAAATCAACTGCGGAGTATTCACCCCAGACACAAAAATTCCTAACCAACCAGACTCTTCTCCCACGAAGATAATCTAAAGTAATGTTCATATCGATTCTTTATTACTATTTGCTTTTAGACTTTAGACTATAGCCTTTAGTCTTTTATCTTACTTCTCACTTTTCACTGCCCTTGGAGCCAGAAGTGAAGTGGAAATTCTGGCGAAATCACTCAAAACAAGGTAAGCCTTTTTAGAATAAACCTCAGCCATCATATTCCAGGATTTTGACAAAAGCTGAGCATTAGCTCCGTAGATATTGAGATTTAGAACCTCAACTGCCTTTATGTCACAGAGGATTGAAACTGAAAGATAGGTCTCAGCAGTGACCAGCCCTTGATCTTCAGACTCGTAATATGAAGGGTCGATGAATTTCAAAATCCTCTCATTTGCCTCCGCAATCGCCTGAGCAATAGTCTCATCATTCAAAAACCCATATTCAACCTTGTAATCTAAAAGCACCCACTGACCATCCTCGATTGCACCACTGGCAATTCGAGTAAGCTCACCTTTCTGGTAATCGAGTTTGTAATCTATATCTTTTTGATAAATCCGGTAATAAAGGTAAAAGATTACCACAGAAGAAAGAGCTAAAATTGAACCGTTTGAAATTCGGGCCAATTTTCCATTGTTGTAATCTATGGAATAATCGATATTCTCTACAAAGATCTTCCCCAAGGATGAATCTGAGGTAACTACTACAGTATCCAGAATTAACTCCGAATGTAAAAGTTGAATCGTATCCCCGGATAAAAAACTTACTTCCTCCTTTACTGGAGATAAAATCTCCTTACCTTTAACCTTTTCTGAGCCAACCTGGATATTAGAATCCGGAAGCTTAACTGGAGAACTCCCTGTAAAATGACAGGGATGGTTCTCCATCTCAAATACCCCTAAGTGATGCTCTGAGATATGCTTTTTAACTAAAGAGATGTTAGTAAAACTCATAATTTTGCTATTTCCTGTTAGCTGTTCGCTATTGGCTTTTCGCTATTTGCCTTTAGCCTTTTAACTCTTGAACCTTTTCCTTTTCACCTTAAAACCAATAGCAATTCTGTTTTTTCCAGGCAGTAACCTACATATTTGTTGTGAAGATCGGTGAAACAGACATCTTGTCTGTTCCCATGTTGCTACCATCCATCATTCGATACTTTCCATCCTTCATTATTTTCTATCTTCCATCTTCCTTTTATTTTTACCCACACTCACGCTACCCGAATAACGCTCACATTTTTCCCTTACTTCATCCTCTATTTACTCCCTTCATCCCTTGAACTCTTGAACCCTTTATTTAACTATCTTTCTTGTCGAAACAAGAAATAGACGTATATTAAATGTAAGAGTACAGCTATTCCAGTGCTAGTCATCCGCTAAGGCGGACTGACCTGACAGGCTAAACCTGGATTACCTTATGAGAAAATTTCTTTTAACTCTCTTTTTGCTTCTCAATACATCTCCAGCTCTCTTTTGCCAGGAAGTCGATACTGCCTGGGTAAGAAGATATAACGGACCGGCATACCTTAACGATTATCCTTCAGCTATGACTTTAGACGATTCTGGAAATGTATATGTTACCGGGCAGAGCTTTAGCTACAACACAGGATATGATTATGCCACCCTGAAATATCATCCAGATGGAGAGCTTGCCTGGCTAAAAAGATACAATGGCACAGGAAATTACGATGATGGAGCAACTGCATTAGCTCTAGATGGCTCAGGAAACCTTTATGTGACTGGCTGGAGTGTAGGAACAGGCACATTCTATAATTTTGACTATACCACCATAAAATATCAATCCGATGGGGAGACAACCTGGGTAAGAAGATACCCGGGTCCCGTAGAAGACCATGACGATGCTGCAACCGCCATAACAGTAGATTCTTCAGGAAATATTTTCGTTACCGGACATAGCTGGGACCTTGTTACTTTTGATGACTATGCCACCTTTAAATACTATCCTGATGGTGAAACTGCTTGGCTAAGAAGATACAATGGACCTGCAAACGGCTATGACCATCCCAAGGATTTATCTATCGACCCTTTCGGTAACCTCTGCCTTACAGGATTAAACTCCAGTAAAGAAAATGGCTTTGATTATGCCACCATAAAATATTACCCGAATGGTGATACAGCCTGGCTTAGAAGATACAGCGGTTCAGGGAATTCAGACGACGATGCCTGTGCCATTGCTATAGACGGTTCAGGAAATATCTATGTGACTGGAACAAGCTATGACAACTTTGCGGATAATGACTACGTCACCTTGAAATATTATCCTGATGGAGATACAGCCTGGGTGAGAAGATATAATGGAACAGGTAACTCCGAAGACCAGGCAACTGATTTAGTTCTGGATAGGTTTGGCAATATCTACGTAACCGGAAAAAGTTACGACAGTTCAACCTATTTTGATTATGCTACCATAAAATATGACTCATCTGGAAATGAGCTCTGGGTGAGAAGATATAACGGACCCGGAAACGGTAATGACGAGGCTACAGCTATAGTAATAGATGATTCCGGCAATGCCTATATCACCGGAAAAAGCTCAGGCATTGGAACAGCTTTTGATTTTGCCACCCTCAAGTATGACCTTTCTGGTAACCTCCTTTGGTCAAAAAGATACAATGGAGGAGGAGATGATAAACCCTCTGCCATAGCAGTAGATGATTCAGGTAACGTTTTTGTAACTGGGCAAAGTTACCAGAGCGAAACAAAGTATGACTATGTAACTATAAAATATAACCACATCATTTTTCATCGTGGAGATGTAAATCAGGATGGAAAAGTCTCAATCGCGGATATCGTCTATCTAATAAACTACCTTTTCAAAGAAGGGCCATCTTTTTATACCCCTGCATCCGGTGATTGCAACTGCGATGGAAAAGTCTCAGTTTCCGATGTAGTTTATTTGATTAACTATCTTTTCAAAGGCGGTCCCCCACCAATCTGCTGAGATACAGTTTGAAGTTTGTTCGTTTGTTTGTAGGAGCGAGGTCTTCTCACCCCGAGTTTTTCGTAGTGCGACCCTTTCAGGGTCGCCAGGATAATTTTTATCTCGTCTACCATTTGTCATCGGATATTCGTAATCCGTAATTTTGTTTCCCCTTTTCCTTTTTCTATCTTCCTTTTATAACTATGGAGTGCATCGTCCCTAACGATGCTATTTATCCTCTCTCCTCACAGGAGAAGGCAAGGGTGAGGTCAATTCCCTCTCCTTTACAAGGGCAAGGGAGAGGTTCAAGAGATCGACCTATCATTGCGGTGAGCTTGCGAAGGTAGATATCTATGTTTGCTCTGCTAACTGTTCAATCTCTACAATCTTAATTCTATAAATAATTTCACTTGTTTTTTTCCTTTTTTGAGTTATTATATTACTGTTTAGTTAGAATATTAAGGTAAACCTCTAACCTTAAAAAGGCGGAATTATGAAAAGGTTGCTAAGGGTTTTCATCTTTTGCGGGCTTGTTTTAATTGCAGTTCCCGGTCTTATCTCTGCGGTTGATCTCTCGAAAGGTATAATCCTGGATATCCCCCAGGAAATAATTGAATCACAATTTGGGAAAATCCCTCCATCCCAGCTCACCCAACAGGACAGTAGCGCGATGGCATCTTTTCGTTTTACCGGCGATACGCTCAAAGTATTAGCCATTATGGTAGAGTGGTCAAACCGAAGAGGCACATACTCCAGAGAGACTTTGGATAGCTTACTTTTCTCCAGAAATATCTTTCCCGGAGGGTCTGTGGCTGACTATTTCTATGAGGTTTCCTACGGAAAACTAAATGTAGTTGGCGAGGTAAGAGATTGGTATAATGCCGGAAACTATGTTGTCTGGTTTGATTTTGAATCCCTATTCCCGATACTTGATCCGGTTATAGATTACTCGCAGTTCGATGGTAATCAGGATGGCGATGTGGATGCGGTTATCTTCATCCGTTCCGGCAATGGGCAGGAGGATTCGCAAGATTGGAATGATATCTGGTCGTATGCCTATATCTACGCGCCAGGTTCTGGTCCAGGACCTTATGATGGAGTGCACATGCCCAGGTGGAATACCTCTCCTGAAACTCAGCCCTTACATGACCCCCTTTACCCACCGGGTTTCTCAGGTGAAAATAAATTAAATAGAATACGTGTTTTCTGTCATGAATTAATGCATAATGTAGGTTTACCCGACCTGTATGATTATGATGCCAAACTTGATATTTCAACTTTCAGCACACCCAATGACGATAATGATCATCCCTTAGTTGACTGGTGTGTTATGGGATATGGTGGTTATGGTTTACTCTCCATCGGTTCGCAAATCCCTTCTCATCTTTGTGGATGGAATAAAAAAATAGCTGGATGGATTGAGCCGGTGGTAGTGGGTAGCGGAGCTCATAACCCTGTTATATTATACAATATCGAAACAACCGAGGATAGCTCCCTGTATATGATTCCCATAAATCCAGCTGAAGGGGAATATTTTCTCTTAGAATATCGTAATCCTCGTTCCACAGCTAAGTTTGACAAAATAGATTCTGACTTCAGCTGTTATCTCTGGCCTAATCTAAGTTTTGGTGGGGATACCCTGGATCGTGGTCTTTTGATTACCCATGTTCACGACTCTTTAGGTGCATATTTCTGGAGGATAAATAGCGGAACACCGGATTATCCGCACTATACAGTGGCAGTCGAAGATGCAGGTTACAATCCAGTTAAAGATACTTCCTATAATCCTGGAGGGCATGTCTCGGACAGCGCTCTATGGTGGTATTCTTACGAGACCAGAAAGTCAGCCCCTTTCTCCTGTTATGAAGTTGGTCAGGAGATTCTCGGTCCGACTACCTGCCCAAACAGCAATAGTTATTTTGGCTCAACTGGGATAATTGTCAGAGTGGATTCCATAGTGAACGACAGACTCTTTGCCTATATCTATGCTCCGATTCCACCTTTCACTTTAGTTTCGCCTGAAGATAGTGTTTTCGTCCCTTATATAGTGAATTTTGACTGGACAGAACCCTACTCTGGGGATCAACTCAGATATGACTTATATGTCAGTACTTCTTACGCTTTTCATCCGGATTCCACAGTTGTCTATGATAGTCTTTTATCCAGTCAGTTTACTGATACCCTCGAGATCGCAAGATATTTCTGGAAAGTCAGAGCGTACAATAGCTCAATAGAAAGATGGTCCGATCAAACCTGGACATTTCTATCTGCTATGGGGGGGGATGCTAATGGTGATAAAAAATTAAGCGTTTCAGATGTAGTTTATCTAATCAATTATTTATTCAAAGGTGGACCTCCTCCTGTTCCTGAATTGTCAGTTGGAGATGCTAATTGTGATGGAAAAGTAACAGTTTCTGACGTAGTTTATCTGATTAATTACCTGTTCAAAGGCGGACCTGCACCAGCCTGTTGAGCGAAGCGAAATCCCGCCAAAGGCGGGACTGTTTGAAGTTTGTTCGTTTGGAGTTGTAGGGGCACGGCGTTGCCGGGCCCTTCTTTTTTCTTCAGGGCTGAACCTAAATAGTTCGTTCCTGAATGGTAGAACAGTCATCTTGTCTGTTCATACAATCAGATAAGTAAGGTTTTATAGGATTAGCCTATCTCTAAGATAAAATAGATTCCTCATATGTTTTACTAAAAGGTTCCAAATTATTCAGGCTCGTCACCACTTAAATTGTAAAAAGTTTGGCCGGAATATGAAAAACTCATTTATGGTAGAATTTTTAAAAAATAAACTCATTTTTTTATTGACAAGCTCAGGTGCAATTATTATCTAATTGGCTTGTGTAACTTTAATTAGTTCAAAGAGATGTATATTAATTCTATACAGTTTTTAAAACTATAAGCGGATAAAAAATGCTAAATGATCTCTTTCAAGAAATAGATAGAGCAAAAACCGAAGCCCAAAAAAACTATAAAATGGGCAATATAAAAATTAACCAGTCTCAAGATGCGTTCGCAAAAGCCACTGCATCCCCATATCTGATTGATTTTAAAAATATAGAGATAGACAAAATATGGTTGGAAGATTATTTCAAAAAGATCATTTTTATACTGGAGAAATTCGAAGAGGAAGATGAGGTCTTAGCAAAAAAATTGAAAGAAGGTTTTGAAAAAAATAATTTAGATTTAAAGGTTTTAGTAAAAAAAGTATTTAGCTCAGATTCAAATTATCTAACGATTTTAGCTCAAAAACTTGAACTGGAAAAAGAGGACCTCTATTTTCTGGGCCTGGAATTAGGTAAACCTGTTTACCAGCTATATGCGGAAAAGCTAAAGGGGAAAATAGACAGGGATAACTGGGGAAAAGGTAGTTGCCCGGTCTGTGGAAGTCCGCCCGCCTTAGGTTACCTCAGAAAAAAGGATGGGAAAAGAATTCTGTGGTGCCGGTTTTGCGAAACCGAGTGGTCCTTTATGCGGCTGAAATGCCCTTTTTGCTCGAATGAAGACCAGAACAGTCTGAGGTATTTTTTCACTGAAGAAGAAAGCTTTTACCGGGTAGATGTTTGTGATAAGTGCAAAAAATATTTGAAAACCATAGACCAGAGGAAGATGCCAGATCCGGATAAGCTCTTACTTTACCGGGAGAGCATCCAGACTCTTTTTCTGGACCTCTTAGCTAAGAAAGATGGATACTTGAATGTCTTTGTCTAAAAATATTATACATTTATTTGTGAAATTCTTCACAAAAAAGATTGACAAAGTCTAAATTATATGAAATGTTTAATCGTAATAGAAGGAGGTGATTAAGGTGAAGCTAAACCAAAAAAGCCTTTACCTGCTCCTTTTGATTTTCCTTTTCGGATTTGTGCTGGTATTTTCACAAGTTAAGGAGTCCGAAAAGCCCGTTCCACAAAAGGAGGGTCAACCGCAGACCTTGTTCGAAAAGAGGTGTTCGATTTGTCATTCCCTGGAAAGGGTTCGATCGGAAGTAGAAAGAATAATCCGGGATATGCACAAGAAACACAACCTTAAGCTGACTGATGAAAGCCTTAAGGAGCTTGAGATAACCTTTACCCTGGTGCCGAGAGAGGAGCCACATAAAGGGCTATTTCAGGAGAAGTGTGCTACCTGTCACTCTCTGGACAAAGTAGTGGTTGCTCACCAGACCAGGGATGAAACGGAAATGAACCAAATCATCCAAAAAATGGCAGAGAAGAAAGGAGCTGGAATATCCAGAGAGGAAATTCAGAAAATCCAGGATTCGATGAAAATGCTGAATGAGATTTATGAACCTGAAATTGAAGCAAAACCTGAACAGAAAAAATAAAAAGATTAGGGAGGTGAAAAAATTTAAATGGGAATTTCGAGAAGAGGATTTCTAAAGATAACCGGGGCTAGTGCCAGTGGTGCGATCATAGGTACCTTTGGATTTTCTCCCAAAAAAGCCAAGGCGCAAACCATCGATTTGAAAACGAAATACGCTAAGGAGACCACCACCATCTGTCCATACTGTGGAGTAGGATGCGGACAAATCGTTTCAGTGAGTAATGGGAAGATAATTAATATCGAAGGCGACCCGGACCATCCGACCAATCAGGGCTCTTTGTGCAGTAAAGGTGAAGCCTTAATCCAGGTAGCGAATAACGAAAGAAGGATGACTAAAATCCTTTATCGTGCTCCTTACAGCGATAAATGGGAGGAGAAATCCTGGGATTGGGCTTTACCGGAGATCGCCAAGAGGATAAAGAAAACCAGAGATGAGAACTGGATGGAAAAGGATAAAGAAGGTAGAATAGTAAACCGGACCGAGGCAATTGCTGGTTTGGGTGGAGCGGCTCTGGATAATGAGGAATGCTACCTCTGGAGTAAGTTAGCCCGAGCCTGCGGGATCGTATATCTTGAACACCAGGCGCGTATATGACACTCTCCCACAGTCGCCAGTTTGGCGGAAACATTCGGGAGAGGGGCTATGACCAACCCCTGGGTTGATATCAAGAATGCAGATTGTGTCCTGATCATCGGCTCCAATGCGGCAGAAAACCACCCGATTTCTTTCAAATGGGTCTCCAAAGCTATGGAGAATGGAGCTAAGTTGATCCACGTTGATCCGCGATTCACCCGCACCTCAACCCGGGCAGATATCTATGCTCCTTTAAGACCTGGCACAGATATTGCCTTTATAAATGGAATAATTAACTATATCCTGCAAAACGAGCTTTACAACAAAGAATACCTTCTGGATCACACTAACGTCTCTTTCCTGGTAAGTCCAGAGTTTGGATTCAGCGATGGGTTGTTTACCGGTTACGTTCCGGACCAGAGAAAATATGATAAGAAGACCTGGGTCTATCAGTTAGATGAGAACGGGAATGTGAAAAAAGATAACACCCTCCAGGACCCGAACTGTGTGTTCCAGCTTATGAAAAAACATTTTTCCCGCTATACTCTGGATAAGGCTTCCAGCATAACCGGAACACCCAAAGCTCTTTTAGAGGAAGTTGCCAAGACCTATGGATCAACCGGAGCGAAAGACAAGTCTGGAGTCATTATGTATGCAATGGGCACTACCCAGCATACGGTAGGGACTCAAAACATACGTACCTATGCCATCTTACAGTTGCTCTTAGGAAATATTGGAGTAGCTGGAGGTGGAATAGATGCTATGAGAGGGGAATCGAATGTTCAGGGTTCAACCGATTATGGCCTTTTATTCCACATTTTACCAGGGTACCTTAAGACTCCAAGGGTGGAAAACCAGACCTTAGCCCAGTATCTTGAAGCGGTAACCCCTAAGTGGAACGATCCAAAAAGTGCTAACTGGTGGCAGAATACCCCTAAATATATGGTCAGCTTGCTCAAAGCTTACTGGGGTGATTATGCCCGGAAAGAGAATGAGTTCTGTTATCCTTACCTTCCCAAGGTCTCGGCGGATTATTCCCATATCTCCCTTTTTGAGGCGATGTACAATGAGGTAATCAAAGGATTGATCGCTATGGGTCAAAATCCTGCTGTGGGTGGACCTAATGTCAAGAGGGAGAAAAAGGCACTGGAGAAGTTAGACTGGTTAGTGGCCGCAGACCTGTGGGAGACTGAAACTGCGGCTTTCTGGATGGAGGAGGGTGTCGATCCTAAAAAGATAAAGACTGAGGTTTTCCTTTTACCCGCAGCTTCATCTGTGGAAAAAGAAGGGAGCATATCCAACAGCGGTCGCTGGATGCAGTGGCGGTATGCCGCAGTTCATCCACCTGGAGAGGCTAAATCTGATCTGTGGATGCTGGATAGATTCTACATAGAGCTAAAAAAGCTGTATGAAAAGGAAGGTGGCAAATTCCCGGACCCGATTATAGATCTTAAGTGGAACTATGGAGAAGGTGAGGAGCCGGATGTTCATTTAGTAGCCAAAGAGATCAATGGTTATGACTTGACTACTGGAAAACTTCTGCCTGGATTTGCCAAGCTTATGGATGATGGAACTACTTCTTCTGGATGCTGGATCTATTGTGCCAGCTATACTGAGGAGGGGAATATGGCTGCCCGCCGGGATTTATCTGATGCAGTCAATAATATCGGGCTTTATCCTAAATGGTCCTGGTGCTGGCCTATGAACCGGAGGATAATCTACAATCGTGCTTCCTGCGATCTGCAGGGTAACCCTTATGCTCCTCATAAGTTTGTGATAAAGTGGAATCCGGAGGAGAAAAAGTGGATAGGAGATATACCGGATGGTGCCTGGCCTCCAGGTGAGAAATATTCCTTTATTATGCGAACCGAGGGAGTAGCTCGACTCTTTGGCTCAGGTCTGGCAGATGGTCCTTTCCCCGAACATTACGAACCTCTGGAAAGCCCGGTAAATAATCTTATGTCTTCACAGCAAAACAACCCCACTATTAAGATCTGGAGCAAAGAGGAAATCGGAACAAAGGAAATGTATCCGATCATAGCTACGACTTATCGGGTAACAGAACACTGGCAGGCAGGACAGATGACCAGAAATAACCCCTGGCTGGTGGAATTGATGCCAGACATGTTCGTGGAAATGAGCAAATCATTAGCCAAAGCCAGGAACGTAAAGCACGGGGATAAAGTTCGTATCCTGACTGCACGGGGTGAAATAACTGCTTTTGCTGTGGTTACAGATAGGGTCAAACCCTTTAAGGTAAACGGTAAATCCTACGAACAGATCGGCTTGCCCTGGCATTTCGGATATAAAGGGTTAGCTAAAGGATGCAGTGCCAACTGCTTAACTCCTCACGTAGGAGATGCCAATACTATGATACCTGAATATAAAGCGTTCCTCTGTGACATCAGAAAGGAGGTGGGATAAAAAATGGCAGAAAAAGGGATACTCTTCGATATGGAGAAATGTATGGCTTGCCGTGCCTGTCAGGTAGCCTGTAAGCAATGGAATGAGCTACCTGCAGAGAAAACCACTTTCTTTGCGGCCACAGGCGGGTATCAAAATCCGATTGGTCTTTCTCCCAAAACTTATACCCTGGTTAAATTTTATGAGGTGAACAAGGATAAAAAACTGAAGTGGCTTTTTAGAGTTCAGCGTTGTTTGCATTGCGTTGACCCTGCCTGTGTCAAGGCTTGTCCGGTGACCCCGGTAAAGGCAATGACTCATCTGAAAGAATATGGAATCGTTTATGTCAATCAGGAGTTATGCATCGGTTGCGGAGCCTGTCATGAATACTGCCCCTGGAATACTCCACAGATAAATGACGAGATCGGTAAATCTACCAAATGTACTTTCTGTGTTGACCGGGTTACAAATGGTTTATCACCTGCCTGTGCTAAAGCCTGTTCCACCGGTGCCCTGACCTTCGGGGACTACGACAAGATTAAAGAGTTAGCTCATCAGGCAGTGAAACGTCTGGAGGGGAAAGGGAGAACTCCCCAGGTCTATGGAGAAAAAGAGCTCGGAACTGGAACGCATAAAATCTACGTTCTACCTGAGCCGATAGATTTTTATCCGGATCTTATAAAAATTCCAAAAGTTTCAGAGGAACTGGGATTGTTCCATGAACTTTTGAAGCCGTTCGGGAAATTAACCTTAACCGCAGCTTTAATCGGTATGGTTTTATCCAAGGTTAAAGAGGTAAAAGAAAAAAACAAAGTTAAAGTAGAGGAGGAGAAAAAAGTATGAAGAAGTTATTACTTTTGACCCTGGTGATTTTTACTTTATCTTTTTGCGTGGTCTATGCAGGTGATGTCGAGATCAAGCCCTATGGCTTCATCTTAGTAAATGCTAATTACAACGATGCCATAAAAGCAGATGTGCCAGTCAAGACCGCTTTGACAGATACAGTATCCAGTTTTCTTATAACCCCTCGTCAGACTAGATTCGGGTTCAAGCTCTCTTATGAACAGAATGATTGGAAGATGAACGGCAATTTTGAGATGGATTTCTTCGGTCTCAAAGGGAGTGCCGCCAATGGAGGAGTAACTCAATCCGCTCCTCGCCTGAGGTTAGCCTTCTTCAAACTACAGAAGAAAGACCTGTCACTTCTTTTTGGACAGGACTGGACCATTTTTGCTCCTTTAAGCCCTACTTCTATGATGCATGTGGCTATTCCAGAATTCTCCTCCTGTGGTAACCTCTGGAACAGGTTCCCGCAAGTTCGTATTGAATACAAAGCTAAACTGGATGACAAAAATAGCCTTCTTTTCCAGGGAGCTTTGTTAAGACCCTTTGGTGCGGATATTACTCTTACAGTAAACCAGACCGACGAGTTCGGCGCTGGTGAATTGGCTAATCTCCCATTTGTTCAGGCAAGAGTTGCGGCTAATTTTGGAACCTTAGCTACAATCGGTGCATCATTCCATTTTGGACAGGAAGATTTCAGAACTGCAAAAAATGATACTACCATCTCAGATGATAAGACCAACACCATGGCTTTTGCCGGCGATGCAAAATTCAAATATGATATTGTAATCATCTCCGGTGAAGCCTACCTGGGTGAAAACCTCACCATGCTTTTCAGCAACGCCTATTTAATGTCAGATTCTGTAGCCCGCAACCAATACAAATATGAAGGGGTGAAAACTTACGGAGGATGGGGTGAGATCTTCGTGAAACCTAAGGATTCTAAGTTTTCCTTTGGTGGTGGAGTGGGATTAGAGTTTTTGGATGAAGCGGACGTATCATCCTTATTGTCCGATAAGCGCTTCCCCATCTCTCTACCCTTATGGAAAAATATGACCATCTTCGCTACCATTATGTATGCTCCTTTTGATAAGGTCTCCTTTGGCTTGGAGTTCAATAATATTAAGACTACCTACAAAACAAGCACAACTGTGGAGAAGGATGCGGATAATAACAGCATAAGCTTTGCCTGTAAATTCGATTTCTAAAAAGGAGTGATATGGATGAATGATAAAAAGAAACTGCTTTTGGGAATAATTCTTTTCGGCTCTTTATGGGGCGGGTTAGAGGCTTTCGGAATCAGATTAATGGATTCCCTGAGCTTCTCTCCCAAATCCCCGATTTTAGCTGCCACCGGTATCCTGATTCTGGGCATGGCAAGAGTAATCTTCCCCCGAATGGGCACAACTTTCTTAATCGGACTTTTTGCGGCAGGGTTTAAGTTTTTGACCCTTCCTCAGATATTTATGTGTCAGGTAGAAGCGGTTATAGTTCAAGGTCTGGTCTTAGAAGTTGCTTTCTCCTATGCTCAGTCATTGAAGGTTTCGAGATGGTTTTCCCTGGGCTTTGTAGGTATCTTATCAATGTATCTGAATTATTTTGTTTTTGCAACTCTCCAGGCTTACATAGTCTTGAACCCTTACTGGGCGGAACCAGGGTTTCCTAAAGTTCTCAGCTATACCTTTATGGAAGGCACCTATGCAGCGGTTTTATGTTTCTTTTTCGTCAATTTAGGTTTTATACTGGGAAAGTATCTTACCCCAGCTTTTAACCAGTGGCAGGTAATTAAAGCAAAAACTTATGGAGTAGCAACTCTGGTGGTTTCATTGGGTTGCTGGGTTTCAGGGTTTATGCTTTATCGTTAAAAATTAGAATCTTTATAATAAAAAGGGTATGGGTTTTCTAAAACCATATCCTTTTTTAAAATGGAGAAGAGCAGATGGATAGACTGCTTAAAAAAGTTGAACTAAAAGTAAATAGCAAAGAGGTCTCTTTGAACCCTTTTGCTAATAACATTGTGGGTAACACCATCTGGGAAATGGTTTCATCCTTGAAATTGGAAGACGAGCCGGAGAAGATAGAGATTAAAATCTCTCGATAATCATAATATAGTAGAGACGCATAGCTATGCGTCTCTACATTTTGGAACTATATGCACATCCTGTTGGTTGTGGGAAGAAAAAAAAGGGGGAAGACCACTCTGGTCGAAAAGCTGGTCCCGGAGTTTAAGAAAAGAGGTTACAAAGTGGGAACTATAAAATATACCACTATGGACCACCAGTTCGATACTCCGGGAAAAGACTCTTTCAGGCATACGCAAGCAGGTGCCGGGACGACCTTAGTTTTATCCCCTAATAGTATAGCCCTTTTTTCATTTGATTTGAGAAAAAAAGAGCCGGATGAGCTTTTTAAACTTTTTTTTCAAGGATATGATTTAATCATCGGAGAAGGTTTCAAAAACTCATCTTATCCCAAACTTGAGATTTTAGATTCATCCCAGGACAAAGAACCACTGTGTGGTGAAAAGGATAATTTAATTGCAGTGGTATGTGCTAACAAGATAGATTTACCTATTCCAGTTTTCTCTTTAGAGCAAATAGAACCATTGGTTGACTTTCTGGAAAATAAATTAAAGGAGGATAAAATTGATTAAAAGGAACTTGCCCGCTTTACGTCTGGACAAATGCCTATTATTTGGCTTTCTGGTTTCTTACCTTTTAGCAGTGAACTTTACCCCTGCTTTTGCAGAGAGTCCTTCTTCTACTGATACCCTACGGGTTTACAATTTAGGGGAGGTGGTGGTTACTGCACAGAAAGGTGCAACTGTGGCTTCCAGTGCCTTAAGAGAGTTTAATTTCGAAAGGATTCGAAAAGAGGGGGTTCTAAATGTAGCTCAGGCAGTTGAGCTGACTTTAGGGTCTTATGTGAGCATAGGGTCAAAGAATGATATGCAGATCCAGCTTCGAGGGATAGACCAGAGACAGCTTTCTGTGATGTTAGATGGCGTTCCGATCTATGCTCCTTATGATGGACTGGTAGATTTAGGCCAAATCCCGGTTAATGCCATAGGAAAAATCACGGTTACGCCCGGTAATTCCTCAGTTCTTTATGGACCTAACTCCTTAGGAGGCTCAATAAATATTTTAACTTCAGTCCCGGATAAAAGAAATTCAAGATTGAGACTTTTCTGGGGAAGCGGAGAGATGAAAGAGTATTCTTTTCAGCAGAGCTTTTCATATAAACAGTTTGGATTTCTTTTAAGCGCTGGGCACCAGAGGCAAAACTATTTCCCTTTATCAGAGGATTTCAACTCAACTGCAATCGAGAACGGGGATAAAAGGGAGAATAGTTATTTTAAAAAGACAGATTATTTTGCGAAAATCACTTTCCAGCCCAATCAAGCTCATCAAACCGCTCTTTCATTTTCACTGATAGATAATGAAAAAGGGGTTCCGCCTGATATCTTTGGACCAAAGCCACGCCACTGGAAATTCCCCACCTGGCGGAAATGGGTTCTAAATATGTCTTCTCTGCAAAGAATCGAGAAATCGACTTTTTTGAAAACCATCATATTTTTTGATAAATATGACAATGTCCTGGATTCTTATGATGATGCTACTTACACTACGCAAAAATCGAAAAGGGCATACCATTCCACCTACGATGATTACTCCCTTGGCTCAAATATTTTTCTGACCAACAGACTCACTGATTTAAATGAGATAACCTTCGGGGTGAACTATAAAAAAGATGTGCATAGAGAACAGCCTAATCGAGGAAAAGAATGGGAAACCTATAAAATGGACACCTATACTATGGGTGCAGAATATGAGCTTAAAACTGAGGGTGGATTTTCCTTTTCCTCCGGTCTGAATTTAAGCATAGTTCATCCGGTTTATGCTTACAAACAGCCATTGCGGAACGACATAACCACCCTGGATGGGAGGCTCGGAGCTTCGTATGGTTTCTCAACTGAATTTGAAATATTCGGATCCGCAGGCCATAGGACCAGATTCCCAACTTTAAAGGAGCTGTACTCCGGATATGCCGGTCGCAACATTCCCAATCCGAACTTGAAAGAGGAAACCGCATTTAATTTCGAGCTCGGGACAAGATTTTCTTTTGCTACGTGGGGAAAATCTGAGCTGGTCTTTTTCGATAACGAGGTAACGAATATGATAGTCAATAAACTGGTGACTCCTGATACATCCCAGATGAATAACGTAGGAAAGGCTCGTTTGTCTGGAGCTGAGCTTTCAACTACCTTAAAACCAGTTGAAAATTCAACAGTTTCCGTAGGTTATTCCTATTTAAAGGCTGAAGACTTTTCAAAGGATAGAGTTAGCGATAAATTGGAGTATCGTCCAGAACATAAATTAAGGTTACAGGGTGATTATGATTTTCATTTTGGATTATCCTTAAGTTTAAGTATGAACTATATTGCCAATAGAGTGTATTTAGATGATGCAGGATACGACCATAAGTTACCGGATTATACGCTTATAGATGGGAAAATTAACCAGTCTTTCTGGAAAAATTTTGTTCTGACTTTTGAAGTAAAAAATATCACAGATAAAAATTATCAGACCGAATATGGATTACCTATGCCGGGAAGGACTTTTTACGGGGGGATGGAAGTCGAGTTTTAAATGAAAACTACCGGGATAATCTTAGCTGGAGGGAAAAACAAAAGAATAGGGACCGAAAAAGCTTTTATCCAACTTAAACCTGAGTTATCGCTTATCGAGAATACCCTGAATCTTTTCAGAAAGATTTTTCCAGAAATCATAATCGTAACCAATAACCCTTCTCCTTACTTGAAATTTGAAACCAGAGTAGTGGAGGACCTTTTCAAAGATAAGGGTCCTTTAAGCGGGATATTTTCCGGCCTCTGTTTTTCCAAAAGCGAAATGAATTTCGTTTTAGCCTGCGATATGCCTTTCCCCAGTTTAGAGCTGATTAAACATATAATCCAGCAGCCCGAAGATTATGAGCTGGTAATTCCGGAGATCGAGGGGAGATTAGAGCCCCTTTTTGCCCGATACTCGAAAAGTTCTATTCCGGCTATCTTCTTCCATCTGGTAGAAGGAAACCTTAAACTTCAGGACATCCCGGAAAACCTGCAGGTATTGAAAATCAACTTAAAAGAGATAGAGCAATTTGACCCGCAACATCTGAGCTTTTTCAATATAAATACCGAAGAGGACCTGGAGAAAGCGAAAGGATTATTCTCACTCTTAAATAAAATTAATAATTAGAAAAGTGAAAACCCAGAAAACTAAGATTTATAATATCATAAAAATCGCAGAGGGGGTAAGAAAGCCCCTTCAGGATGAAGTGGTTGAGGAAAGACCACTTACCATTTACATAAATAGACAGAAGATTACCACCCTGATGTGTACTCCTCAGGATCAAGACTATCTGGGTTTAGGGTTTTTATTCTCCGAAGGTCTAATTAAGAGGAAAGATGAGGTGAAGAAAATCGTTTTCGATGCAATAAAAGACCAGGTTAAAATCTTTACTCAAAAAAAACATAAACTTCCAAAATATTTTCTGCAAGATGAAACCTTTACCTCTGGCTGCGGGAAAAGAAAAAGCTTTCAGAAGATCGGGGATTTGAACTTCTTAGAAGATATTTTGATAAACCTGGAATTTACTATAAGTGCAAATGAAATAATAAAACTCATGAATGAGTTTGAGGTTAAATCCTCAGTTTTCAAGTCAACTGGCGGAACCCATAGTGCTGCCTTAGCGGATAAAGAGAAAATTTTGCTTTTCAAAGAGGATATCGGAAGACATAATGCGGTGGATAAAATCTTAGGAGAAAGCTTAATCGAAAATATCCCCTTGCAGGATAAATTATTGATCTCCAGTGGCAGGGTCTCTTCTGATATATTGTTAAAAGCCGGGAGAGCGAAAATTAATCTAATCATCTCCCGTTCCGCCCCTACCAGTTTAGCCTTGGAGTTAGCCCAAAGGTTAGGAATTACAGTAATCGGTTTTGCCAGAGGGAAAAGAATGAATATCTATACCTACCCGATGAGGGTAGTTACATAAGCACTGTCATTGCGAGTCCACCGAAGGCGAGACGAAGCAATCCTTTACCCTTAGTTAATTTTAGTACAATTTTTTCTGGATTGCCAAGTAAATAGAAAAATATTTTGTCATAATCTCACACTTTCCCTCTTCCGCAGGGAGAGGGAAAGGTAAATTCAAGTTAAGACTGAAAATAAACCTATTAACTTTAGAGGAGGTTTTAAAAAATGAAAAGAAAACTAATTCTTATCACGGCTTTGTTTTTTATCTGTATCTTTTTTATTCAGTCATCTGCTGGAACTAAAGGTAAAATCGCCTTGATGTACGCCTTTGATAATGAAGGAGCGCTTCTACGAAGTAGACTAATTCTGCAAGACAGCCTTTTTGTAAAAGGGAGGATTTTTTGGGTTGGCAAATTGTCCACAGGATCAAATGTAGAAGGCAAAGAGGTTATCATTGTCAACTCCGGGGTTGGAATGACCAATGCGGCGATGACCACTCAGCTTTTAATAGACAAATATAATCCTGAAGAAATAATCTTCACCGGTATATGCGGAGGGATCGATTCTGCCAACCATATAGGCGATATCGTAATCCCGGAGAGCTGGGCAACGCACGACTATGGCTACTATGGCAAAGAAGGATTTTTACCTGACTCGATATATGTGGTTTTGCCCGGTTTGGGAAAAGAAACCGGAGTTCTTTTTTTCGAGGTGAATAATACCCTTTTAGAAAAAGCTAAAATAGCCAGTCAAACTCTTAAGTTAAAACCAGTTCAGGAACGCATACCCCAGATTAAAACCGGAGGAAAAGGGGTGTCCGGGAACTCATTTATCGATCAGAAGGAGAAAAGAGACTATTTGAAGGATAAATTTGGCGCCGAAATTGTGGATATGGAATCTGCGGCGGTGGTGCAGGTGGCAAATGTAAATGGTGTCCCGGTTTTAGTAGTCAGGAGCTGTTCCGATTTAGCTGGTGGCTCAGGCTCTGCCACTGCGGCTATGGAGATAAGAGATTTCTTCAAAGTGGCTGCAGATAATTCAGCCAACTTTGTTATAGAATTAGTGAAACAGTTAGAGTAGAATACTTTGCTTGGGCGGGAGTTATGCCCTTGCCCGGAGAAAGATTTTCGGACAGGGCAGATGCCCTGTCCGAGCGGAGAGAAAAGTAAAAGAATAATGAAAAATAAAAGATAAATTATCTAAGGAGGAAAGTATGTATATGTGGGGATTTGGATGGCTGGGGATGGCTATTTTCTGGATTGCATTTATAGTGGTAATCGTCCTTTTGGTCAAATGGCTCTTTCAGCAGGGAAAAACTGAGACGAGAGGTTCTGCTCAAGATGAAAGTGCCTTAGAGATTCTGAAGAAAAGATATGCCAGAGGAGAGATAAATAAAGAAGAATTCGAGCAGAAGAAAAAAGACCTCATAAACTGATCTCGTAGTAAGACCCTTTTCCTAATAACGGAGACTACGAACCAGCCCGCCCTTTGGGCGTCTGGCGTAGCCACCGTAGGACAGGGTCGCTACTATTATTTATTAATTAAAGAGCAAAGTAACCTTTTTCGTATTTATATATAAACAAATCGATTTTGGCTTAAAAAGAGAGAATAAGATGCCCATAGATCCAGTGTGCGGTATGGAAGTTGAAGAAAAGGAAGCCGCTGGAAGCTCTACCTATAAGGGTGAAGTCTATTGTTTCTGTTCCCAGCGCTGTAAAGAGGAATTTGATAAAGACCCGGAGAAATATCTTAAGGAAAAACCTAAGAAAACTATAACGGACAGGAGTACAACTCCTGTCCGAGCAGAGGAAACTCCTGAAATTAAATATTCACCAAAATCAGGAAAAAAAGAAAGGATCGACCTTCCCATCTCAGGTATGACCTGTGCTTCCTGTGCCCAGACTATTCAAAAGGGGTTATTAAAACTTCAGGGAGTAGATAAAGCCTCAGTCAATTTAGCTACTTCAAAGGCAACCATTTTCTATGACCCGCAAAAAATCGGGTTGGATGGTTTTATTCATTCCATCCGAAAAAGCGGATATGATGTTGGCACAGTCTCAGTTGAAATTCCCATTCAGGGGATGGAATGTGCCTCCTGCGTTAAGAAAATCGAAGATGCGCTGCTTTCCACCAAAGGCGTAACCAGGGCTGTGGCAAATTTAGCTACGGAGAAAGTTAGGGTTGAATATATTCCCTCAGAGATTAATCTGTCTGAAATTAAAAAAACGATTGAATCAACCGGGTATAAGGTCCTGGAAATGGCTGAAGGTGATGTTGGGGATGTAGAAAGGATAATCCGTGAAAAGGAATACAAAAAACTAAAAAATAAATTTTTCTTCAGCTTAATACTAAGCATAATAATTTTAATTGGCAGCTTAGAGTGGATCCCTGGAATTCCCAGAATCTTGACTAATTATTATCTTCTCTGGTTTGTAGCCACTCCAATTCAGTTCTGGGCTGGATGGCAGTTCTATCGGGGCGCCTGGGGTGCATTCAGACACAAAAGTGCAGATATGAATACCCTGATTGCAGTGGGAACTTCAGCTGCCTATTTATACAGTTTAACAGCAACCATTTTCCCATCTTTCTTCAAATCTGGAGGAATTGAACCAGAGGTCTATTTCGATACTTCAGCCGTGATAATAACTCTTATACTCTTAGGCAGATTGCTTGAAGCCAGAGCTAAAGGGCAAACCTCTGAAGCTATAAAAAAGCTGATCGGCTTACGACCAAAAACTGCCAGGGTGATTCGAAATGGAAAAGAACTTGATATTCCGGTGGAGGAGGTATTAGTCGGAGATGTAATTATTGTCCGCCCGGGTGAGAAGATTCCGGTGGATGGCATAGTCAAAGAAGGTAAATCTTATGTGGATGAATCGATGATAACCGGGGAGAGTATTCCATTGGAGAAGAAAGCCGGGGATGAGGTTATCGGTGCTACGATTAACAAGAGCGGGAGTTTCAAATTCGAAACCACAAAAGTGGGAAAGGATACCGCTTTAGCCCAGATCATCAGATTGGTGCAGGAGGCTCAAGGGAGCAAAGCACCCATTCAAAGGTTAGCCGACATAATTGCCGGGTATTTTGTGCCAGTAGTGATATCTATTGCCATTTTAACTTTTATCGTATGGTTTATTTTTGGTCCCAGCCCGGCTCTGACCTATGCCTTGTTAAATTTTGTGGCAGTGATGATCATCGCTTGTCCCTGTGCGCTTGGGCTTGCTACACCCACTGCGATTATGGTAGGCACAGGTAAAGGAGCGGAGAAGGGGATTTTGATAAAAGGAGGAGAGACTCTCGAAACTGCTCATAAGATTAACTCTATCGTCTTCGACAAGACCGGGACTTTGACCAAAGGTGAGCCGGAGGTAACGGATATAATTCTTTTCAATAAGTCAACCTCAAAAGATATTTTATTCTATGCTGGAAGCGCAGAGAAAAATTCAGAGCACCCCTTAGGCGAGGCAATAGTGAAGAAAGCTATTCAGGAGAATATCGAGCTTAAAGAGCCTGAGGAGTTCAATTCCATTGCAGGTTTTGGTGTAGAGGTTAAGATAGATGGTAAAAATATCATTCTGGGTAATCAAAGACTATTAGAAGATAAGAAGATCGAGATAAAAAATTTAATTCCAAAAGGTGAAGAATTAGCCCGGGATGGGAAAACTCCGATCTTTCTTACTATAGATGGAAAAATATCAGCAATCATAGCAGTTGCAGATACTTTAAAAGAAAATTCAAAGAAGGCAGTGGAAGAGCTTCATAAGTTAGGTCTGGAAATAGTTATGCTGACCGGGGATAATAAAAAGACGGCTGAGGCAATTGCCAGAATAGCCGGAATCGAAAGAGTGATTTCTGAGGTTCTACCTGAGGATAAGGTGAGTGAGATTAAGAAATTGCAGGAGGAAGGGAAGATTGTGGCAATGGTCGGTGACGGGATAAATGATGCCCCGGCTTTAGCTCAGGCAGATATTGGAATAGCAATAGGCACAGGAACAGACGTGGCAATAGAGGCATCTGATATTACCCTGATAAAAGGAGACCTTGCCGGAGTGGTTACTGCGATACGGCTGAGTAAAAGAACCATAAAGATAATCAAGCAGAACCTTTTCTGGGCTTTTATCTATAACGTTTTAGGGATTCCAATTGCTGCAGGTCTGCTTTATCCATTCTTTGGAATCCTGCTTAGCCCAATGATTGCTTCTGCAGCCATGGCGTTCAGCTCAGTTTCAGTAGTTTCGAATTCTTTGAGGTTGAGGAGATTTTAAATTCTCCTGGATTGTCATTGCGAGCGACTGGAAGGAGCGAAGCAATCTGCTTATTTTGAGGGGATTGCTTCGTCGTCCCGCATACTGCGGGACTCCTCGCAATGACTGAATGGGCTGAAAATATGGAAACAAAAATTGTTGTCGCAATTATAGGGATTCTTTTGATTGTTTTTGTGAACTGGTATTTCTTCTTTTCCAGAAGGGAGAAGGTAAGAGCTTCTATAAAAGAGGGTAGTGTTCAGGAGATAAAAGTTACAGTTAAAGGTGGTTATGACCCGGATGTCATTGTAGTGAAAAAGGGGATGCCGGTTAAAATAGATTTTTACCGGGATGAAACTGCGGACTGCTCAGAGGAGATTGTTTTCGGGGATTTTAATATAAGAAAAAGTTTGCCTGCCTATAAGACCACCTCCATTGAGTTCACTCCCGAAAAATCAGGCGAATACACCTTCACCTGCGGGATGGGGATGATGAGGGGGAAGCTGATTGTGGAGTAGTATTGTTTTGTAGAACAGGCATCCTTGCCTGTTCCCATTGGTCAAGCCCTACGGATCCACAGTACAGGAATGGTTAGACTCACCAGGATAAATAACCTCACCCTTGCTCTCTCCTATGAGAGGAGGGTGTAACCTTTCCCTATCCCTTTCATTAAGAAGGAGAAGTAAAAGTTGTAACAGAAACCTTTAGGTTTCCATTAAAAAATGGTAGGTTAAAATAATTCGGTAGGGGTACGGCGGCGCCGTGCCCCTATAATTTCATGCAATCTTGAGTTCTGAGGTACAATATTGGCAACGTATGGCTTTGATCGGGACAGCGGATAAACAATAGGGGCACTCTTTGGTCATGGGAACAGCCGGAACTGATTCTGGCTGGCGTTTCAATTTGTTGACCTGCCGGATCAACAAGAAGATCACAAAAGCCACAATGATGAAATCGATCACCGTATTAATGAACGCTCCATAGTTGATGGTGGCGGCACTTGCGGCTTTTGCCTGTGCCAGAGAGGCATAGGGCTGACCGGACAGATTGATGAACAGGGTAGAAAAATCGATCTTACCCAAAAGTAAGCCGATAGGGGGCATTATGACATCACCTACCAGCGAGGAAATGATTTTCCCAAACGCCGCACCAATGATGATCCCGATTGCCATATCCAACACATTTCCTTTCATGGCAAATTCTTTGAATTCTTTTAACATCTTCTTACCTCCTTTCTAAATGACTTATTTGTTGATTATGTTGGGTTACCGCTTGTGCAAAATCTGTCGTTTTAGTAACGAATATTAATTGTTAGATATTTTAAGTAACTAATTCTACCTTATCTCAGTTTTCTGTCTTCAATTGCATCGATGAATTGTCCTCTGGTATTAAAATGATTAACATTCTGTATAAGTTGACTAAAAAACATCCAAGCATTTAGCATGAATTCTTTTAGAGTTTCCAGATCTTCAACAGTGCGTCCATGATGAATAAAAGATGAACGAAGAGTATATGCTTTTTTGAGGTTCTTAATTATAGATTTACGTTCACTTAAGTTTGTACCAATAAAAAAAGCCATCCTTTCTCCAATATTCTGTTGAATGGGTTCATTCTCATTTTTTAGAAGAATAGATTCTAATGCAACAAGGATATAAACTAATTTGTCAGCAAGGTTTTTCGCCAAACTACTTCTTGAATATAACAGTAGAGAATCAAGAACTTTATCTTGGAATTCCGTTTTACAATCCTGGACTAATAGATTACTTAGTATTTCAAGTCCTGGACTTTTAAGTTTTGAAAGTAGTAGATCATCAATAACCCAATCTTGAATGGCTTTATCCACAGTGGATGAGGTAATCATAATTAACTCGCCATCTCGTATGATTAAATGTTTTACAAGTTCTATATTCTCTTTACCAAGTACAGTGCAGTATGAAGGTATTTCCGGGTGCAAGTTAGATGGGGAAAAGAATCTTAAGAGACTAAGTGATTTTTCAGTTTCTTCAAGGGCGATTTCAAATCCCCTCTCAGGTTCTGCGCACAACTTAATAGTAGATGCTGCAAGTCCCTGGAGCACTTTTTGTTCCTCATCGAACCATTCCTTAAGTTTGTCAGTCTCTGCGAGGTTTTTCCTTTTTGCTTCTGTACGCCAATGATCAAACATCTCTCTCGTTATCGTTTTCAGTGTGATTTGACCAATTTTTATTTCTGACTGTATATGCAGCATGGCTATTGGTATCCATATTTCCAATTCCTGTATTTTTCCTTCACATTTATTAAGCACATATTCAACCATGGACAAATCGGTTGTATTTTTGTACTTATCTTTCAGCCAGTCGAAAATCAGGTTGGTCAGTAGAGTAACACTTACTTTTCTATAAAGTTCTTTTGTTCTTTGCATTTCCTGGGAAATGTATGCTAACTTTTTATAGCTTTCGCCTTGAAGACCAATAGTTGTATCACTGTGGCTAAAATACTTCGCAACTTCGGTTCCAGTTTGGTCAACACTGCTTATGCGTATTTCATCTATAATATCTTTTTCTGTGATAAGGGCTGAAATAAAAGTGTCCGGGTGGAATGAGTTCTTATGTATAGGAGATGATTTTTGAGGGATTGGCTCAAGTTCTAATAGTAGTTTATCTGCCTTTCTATTAAAGTCCGTTACTGCATCTGGATGTAATTCTAATTTCAAATCAATACTCCTTCTTCTATTTAAAAGTCTACTCAGATTGATCTTAGGTGATAGAAGCTAACACGAATGTACTGGTATCGGTTATCATTTTTGACGATGCAATTCGCTCTTATTAGAAAAAGCCCTTGAATCCTTGGCATATTTCAGAGCAAACTTCTGAAGGTCTTTGGTTGACGCTGTTAAGATAATGTTTTCATCTAACCATTCATGACCGATTTTGATTTTTTTCTTATTAATCATATCCTTTAACCAATCACCATCCAGTGTGGCAAGGCGCAGAAGATCCCCTTCTATCGAAATCCTGCCAAAACTGTGGGCTGGAATGAGATGACCTTTGTAGAAATCGTTCTTGGTATCAGGTTCTTCTGGAACAATATCCAGGAACAGGAAATTCTCCAGGCGAACTAAATATGCTTTGAATTTAGCAGGTGTCTCGTTTTCAGTATAGACCAACTCGTAAGCATTGTCTCCTGATTTTTGAAATGCCCAGGTGTTTTTTCCGTCTTCATCTACCCAGGTGCCTACAAGTGCTGACTCGAAAACCAGATCCTTGTTGGTAAATAATGGATGCAAGGACATCACACAGCTCGCCATAAACAGAGCAATTCCAAATGCAACCAGGATTTTTGCAGCGCGCATCTCAACCTCCTTCCATTTAGTTAATTTGTCATCCTTGATTCTATCAATTCCCTTTCAGAAGTCAAGTATTTTTTCAGTCAGACAAGAAGGATTTGACCTACCAGAATTCTGGGTAGATTGTTATGAAGTGGGAACCTTTCCTAACTATCCGTTTCTCTGACAGGTTTCCAGTGAGGAGTTGGAAGATTAAAGAATGTGAGGACATTCAATTTAACGTCATACAAGTTTAATTCTCCTGTTTTCCGGTTATTTCAGTTATATCTAGTTTCAGTATTCCTACATCTTTATACACATCATCTGATTTTAAACTTCTGCTTTTAACTTCATCTGGATTATCTTCTAAGTGATTCAAAAGGATGTTTATTCCATGTTTTTTCTCATCTAAATCATCTATGATATGCATTTTCCCCCAGAAGACCACTGAGCGATAAGCCTGCGAGCAGTCTCCGATTTTATATCCTCTGTCCTCTATTACCGTCGCACAGACTGCAGGATTACGATTGATAAAATCGAGTTTCAAACCTTTAAGGGAACAATGAAAATATAGTGCATTTTTGATATCATCATATCCATAGTTAAGAGTAACTATATAAGACTCGTTCTCCCGACACATCGCTATCATAACATACTTTCCCTGTTTCAATATTTCGTTTAATACTCCCTGGTCAATCATCTCTTTTTCTTTCCTGTTCATATGATATTTAAGCATCTTTTCTCCTTTTACTTTTTCATATTTAAACTGAAGACTTTATTTTGTCAAGATAAATGAAAAAAAATAGAGGATAAAAGCCATTCGCCGCAGGAAGAAAAGAAAAGATGGTAGAACAGACATCTTGTCTGTTCTGTCAGACAGGAAGAGGCTGTTACCGAAGTCTATTTTTGGTGAAATCTTATGTAGGGACAGGGCTTGTTGAGCGAAGCGAAATCCCGCTTCTGCGGGGTCCCTGTCCTAACCCCAATGAGGACAGCCACCCATAAAACTGGATTTCGCAAAGCTCAACCAGGGCTGTCCCTTAATTTACGACTCTCAACTCAATATGCCATTACTAAGAGTTAAGCAACAATTCCGGAACGTCTGACCCACCAAAAAATGTAGGGGAAACCTTTCCTACGGATCCATTTCACGGACAGGTTTCCAGGGGGGGAGGTGGAAGGCTAAAGTCTTCAATTACAGAAGACATTTTTTGTCAAGCAGTCCTATGGACATGCTTGACCTACAAAATAGTCCAGGAATAGCTCAGTTCAGCAGTTTTCTTTAGAATCGCGCTGACTGAACAGTATTTCTCCTGAGAAAGCTCTATGGCGGTTTTCAGGTCGGATTCTTTTAAATCTTTTCCCTTAAAGAGATATTCAATTTTTATATTTTTGAAGACTTTGGGATGATTTTCAGTTTTTTCAGCTTCGATTTTAATCTCCATTCCTTCTAATTTTGCCCTTTTCTTTTCTAAAATCGAGACCACATCTAACCCGGTACAGCCACCTAATGCTAAAAGGACAAGCTCCATCGGAGTTGGTCCGGTGTTTCCTCCTCCTTTTTCCATAGCGATATCCATTCTTATTTTATTACCGGATTCAGTTTCTCCGATAAATCCTCGTTTTCCAATCCAATTGATCTTTGCCTCCATACAATCTCTCGATTTAGCTTTGTAGAATCTTCTCTAACTTCTCCACGAAGTTTTTCTTGGGCACTGCTCCAATTATCTGTTCCATGACCAGTCCTTTTTTGAAGAAAAGGAGGCTGGGGATACTCATTATCCCGTATTTTATAGGTGTCTTTCCATTGCTATCCACATTCAACTTCCCCACTTTAAGTTTACCCACATATTCCTTTGCCAGCTCGTCTACTATAGGACCAACCATTCTGCAGGGACCACACCAGGTAGCCCAGAAATCCACTAAAACCGGCAAATCCGAGTTTAAAACTTCCTGCTCAAAATTATCATCTGTCAGTTCAATTGGCTCGCTCATCTTTTCTCCTTAATTTTCAGTATACTCCTTCAGGACGTTTTTAATTTTTATTATTAAGTTCTTTTCGTTTTCCATCCCAATTATCTGTTCCAAAACCTTTCCCCCTTTGAAAAAAAGAAGATTAGGCATACTCAGTATATTAAATCTTGTAGCGATTCCAGGATATTTGCCCACATCTACCTGCCCTAATTTTAATCGCCCCTTATATTCAATGGATATCTTCTCCAGAATTGAGAAAATACTTTTACAGGGTCTGCACCATTCTGCCCAGAAATCTACTAAATAGATGTCCTTTGAATTTAAAACCTCAGAATCGAAATTTTTATAAGTCAGCTCGAGCATATCTTCTTTTCTAAATCTTTGATCTTTCTTTCCAGCTCTCTGATCTTTTTAACATAAAGAGGTAAAAGGGTAATACAGGCTTCTATCTTTTTGGCTTTACCGTGTTCTCTGACAGGATAACCTGACACTATAATATTTGAAGGGATAGATTTAGTAACGCCGGTCTGGGCACCAACCATAACATTATCTCCTATCTTTATATGCCCGGCTACTCCTACCTGCCCACCCATAGTCACATTTTTACCAATTTTTGTGCTTCCGGAGATCCCCACCTGTCCGGCTAAGATCGAATTCTCTCCAATGGTTACATTATGTCCTATCTGAACCAGATTATCGATTTTTGTTCCTTTCCCTATTCTGGTTTCACCCAGAGTAGCTCGATCGATAGTGGTATTTGCTCCTATCTCCACATCATCTTCTAAAACCACTATGCCTATCTGGGGTATCTTATGGTGAACTCCATCCTGTTTAGCATAACCAAATCCATCGCTTCCAATCACTGCACCACTATGAAGAATAACCTTTCTGCCAATTAAACATCCTTCCCGGATAGTTACCCGGGGATAGATGAAACTTTCTTCACCTATAGTTGAGTCATTCCCTATAAAACTTCCTGCTAAAATTACCACCTTATCTTCTATTTTTACTCTATCGCCAATGATTACAATTGGTCCTATGTGAACGCCCTTTCCGATTTTAACCTCTTCACCTAAGATAGCGCTTTTATGAATCTTTTCTGGATAATATTTTTTAATGGCGAAAAGCTCCAAGGCTTTGCAAAAAGCATAATAGGGATTATTATGACGGATTACAGGGATTTTTAATTTTTCAATCTCCTTGCCCACTATTACCCCGGAGGCTTTAGTATTCTTCAGGTAAACTTGGTATTTAGGATTAACCAGAAAGGTTAGCTCACCCGCCTGGGCTTCTTCAATTCCAGCTATCCCTCTGATCTTAACTGAGCCATCCCCTATAAGCTCTCCTTGCAGTAGAGCAGCTATTTCCTCTAAGGTTCTTTCCATTTAGTTTCCCAAGGATTTCTAATTGGATTTATTCCGGATAAATTCGATCAAATTTAAAATTATTGCATCTTATTCAATTCTTCCAGCACCATCTCAGTTAAGTCCAGCCCCTTTTTTGCCCAGGCGATATTTCCATTAACCGCATCGAAGATCACTATATAATTGTTCTCTAAGGCGACCTTCTCCAGAACGGTATTGATCTTATCCAGGATAGGTTTAGTCAGCTCTGCATTCAACTTTTCCATCTTTCCTCCGGGACCAAAGGCTTGATTGACGAAGCTGGTATATTCGCCCTTCTTTTGCTCAATGAAATTCTCTTTCTCCTTTTTCTTCTCCTCACTTAAAAGCAGGCTCTGCTTGTCAAAATCTGCCTGAAGACTATCCACGGTTTTTTTCAAGCTATCAGCCTGGATCTGCCACCCAGCTAATTGCTGGTCAAATTTAGCCTGAACATCAGCGAACTCCTTATAATCGGTCTTGAGCTTCATCGAGTCGATATAGCCGATCTTCCCTTCCTGGGGCAGGGCTTTATTGGTAAATAAAACTAAAAAGGTGAGCAAAAATAAAAAATAAGCCCGGTTCTTAATATTCAGCTTTAACATTTTCTCCTCCGTTACTTAAAAAGATTTACCGAACTGGAAGTGAGGTCTCCACTTGTTTCCCCCTGGATAATCGAACCCATATCCAAAATCGAAACCGATCATTCCCAGATTAGGCACAATCATCCTGAAGCCGAAGCCGACTGATTTTTTAAGATGTCTGAAGGAAAGAGGAGAGATCTGTCTGCCACTAAGCCAGGCATTTCCCGCATCTGCAAAAAATAGTCCGTAGATCTGCTGTTCCACCAGGGGATACTGATATTCCAAGTTATAGATCAGAACACTTCTACCTCTGATAAGATTGTCATCAGAATCTCTAGGCCCGATCCATCCATCTGGATAACCTCTCACCATCCCATCCGGGTCTGTTCCACCGGGGGCAAACCTTTCACTATAGGGGACAACGGATTTACGGTTATATCCATCGATCAACCCAGCTCGAACTTTTGCCGCCAAAACGAATTTCCAGAAAGTTTTTTTATACTTGGAAAACTCAAATATATGTTTATGATAAGACCAGTTCCCTCCTAAGATGCCACCAGCTAACTCAGTGTTCCAGGAGATAATAGAACCAGAAGTGGCAAACTGAGGCAGGTCTCTGGAATCTCTGGTCAGGGTGAAGTCGATGCTGGAGGTACTCTGAGGCCAATCTATTAATTGCAGGTTATAAGGGCTATCTTTGTAGGCTACCAGGTAACTATTAGAGAAATCAAAATAGCGTACTCTTTCCATTCTGTATCTGACATAAAGCCTGCAGTAGTTATCTGGCCAGCTTAGCCTTCTGCCCAGTCTCAACCCAGCCCCGGTTCTACCTTCAGTGTAATAATCATACCATCTCCGATTAACCTGATATAAATCTATCCCGACTGAGGTCGGGGTATCTCTGAACCAGGGCTCGGAGAAACTAAGCTGAACAGTGTTCGTCGTTTTTCCAAATTCCCAGCTCAAATCCACATTCTGACCATTCCCGAAAAGATTAGGTATTCCCAGCCCAATTGAGCCCACTACCTTATCCCTTTCGCTGTATCCTGCTCCAAAATTTATGGAGCCGGTTGGTTTCTCTTCTACTTTGATTATAAGGTCTATATCTCCGTTAGGTAAGATTTCAAGGTCCGGGGTCGCATTAGAGAAATAGTTCAGATACATCACGTCCCGAATGCTCCTCATAAGGATAGAACGACGGAATCTCTGGCCGGGCAAAACCGAAAGCTCCCGGCGGATAACCTTCTCTTTGGTCTTGGTATTCCCTTCGATCTTCACGAAATGAACATTGGCTGGAACTCCTTCGGTTATCTGATAATCGATATCAACCACATTCCCCTGGGTGGAGGTAACATCGGAGATCTGCACATAGATATACCCTTCTTCCTGATACAGATTGTAGATCTCGGTTAAGGTCTCCTCATATTTTTTCTGGTCGAAAAGTTCATTCGGTTTGAACCTCACCAGCTTATTCAACTTTTCGTCAGAATAGAGATTGTTACCCTGAAAACTTATCTCCCCGAATTTATACCTTTCTCCTTCAGATAGGAAAAGCTTTATATACATATCTTTTCCCGAAGGGTCGAACCAGATCGAGTCTTTTAAGATCTCAGCATCTAAATATCCGTTCTTCTTATAGAATTCTATGATCTTCTCCTTATCCTCCTGATATTTCTCCGAGTTGAATTCTCCGCTTCTTATCCAGTTGTCCTCTTTGTTTTTCATCTGCTTTTTGATTTTGCCTTCAGTGAAGTCCTTAGTCCCCTGAACATAGATCTTCTTTATTTTTACTTTTTTGCCCTCGTCTATTTTATATACCAGTGCTATTTCTTCTTCCGTTTCTTTTGGCTTTAACTCTGATTTCACCTTAGTTGCCAGATAACCCTTTTCTTTATAAAGTGCCTGGATGATATTTATACCATCCTGCACCTGTTGAGGGCTTATCTGCATTCCGACTTTAAGATTCAGCTTCTCCTCTATCTCTGTTTTCTTGAATTTCTTGTTGCCTTCTATATCCAGTTCCACAAGTTTAGGATACTCCTTGACCTTAATGGTGAGGATAACCCCTTCCGGGGTCTGGGAGGCTGAGAGCTTTACATCGGAGAAAAGGTCCAAGGCATAAATCCTTTTAATAGCTCTCTGAATACTGGGAAGTTCTAAAGGAGAGCCTTTAGTAAATCCAGAGGCTAAGAGGATTAAGGATTTGTCTGCGGATTTATTGCCCTCTATTTCTATTCGGGAGACAGTTAGGTTCTGTGAAGATGAAAATGAATAGGTAAAAAGAACTAAAAGAAAAACTATGAAGGATATTTTTTTAAACATAAATTTTTTAAGATTTCGACTTTTTGGAAAGATTTATCTTGTTAATTTTTATCTCAGTGTACTCCTGCCGGTGCCCTCTTTTCCTTCTATATTTTACTCGTTTTTTGAACTTATAGATCAGGGCTTTCTTTCCCTTGCTGGTGGATAAAACCTCTGCGGTAATTCTGGCATTCTCAAGATAAGGCATACCGATGAGAGGCTCTTTTTCCTCCCGGGAGATCAAGAGGACTTTGTCGAAGACAACCTCATCCCCAGGCTTGGCTTTTAGCTTGGGTATTTTTATCTTAGCACCTTCCTCTATCTTGAACTGTAACCCTCCGCTTTCCATTATGGCATACATTTAATTTCCTCCGTTTACGTTATTTTCATTTAATTCTACTTTTTAATACGAAGGCTAATATATTACTATTTTACTTTTAGTCAAGCAGATTTGTTCCATCCGATTTCATTTGTGAAGGAAAATCATTATGCAGATAGATTCTTTATTAAATTGACAAATTGAATTCCTTGGTGTGATAATTTAGATTTTTTTCTTGACATATAAATCATAACCTTCTATATATTTTCACATTGTAAAGATTATAAATTGAAGGTGACAAACAAAACAATTAACTTTTTAATCACAGGAGGGTCTAGTGCGTTACCGTGCCTTGCTTTTGGGAGTGGTGGTGGGAGTACTTGTCTGCATTTTAGCTTATGCAGACATCCCGAAGGTAATTAACTTTCAGGGGAGGTTAACGGATGCAACCGGAAAGTTTGTGCCGGATGGTAACTATTCCCTGACCTTTCGGATTTACGTGGATTCAACTGGTGGAGCGGTGAAATGGTCTGAAGGACAGTTAGTCTCCGTCTCAAAAGGGCTTTTTAACGTGACCTTGGGTTCGGTTAATTCAATTCCAGACAGTATATTCAATTATACAAATGTATGGTTAGGAGTCCAGGTAGGAGCTGACCCGGAGATGAGACCTTTGCAGCGACTGTCCAGCTTGGGATATGCTTATCGTGGCACAAAAGCAGATACATCTTCTTATGCATTAAACTCAGATGAATTGGATGGATTACATTCTTATGATTTCACCAGTCCCGCTTCTGATTTTGGTCGTTTAAATATCGCATCAGATTTATATGAGGGTTCAAGCAATTTGACCAGCAAGTATGTGAATGTTACAGGACCGGATAGCGTTTATTCCAGCTCAGGCACAGCTTTTAAGGGGAGAGCCTCAGGCAGCAGTGCTTCTTCAATGTATGGAATTAGAGGATATGTAGATAATGCTTCCACCGGTTCAGTTTATGGTGGATATTTCGAGACTTCTGCTTCTGGAACCGGATTCAGATGTGGACTCAGGGGGGATGCAAATGGTTCCTCTATAAATTCAAGTGTTGGTATTTATGGTGATGCCTCTAATTCTTCCTCAGGTTCTTCTTATGGGGCTTATGGTACTGCGACCAATAGTTCTTCAGGAGATATTTTTGGTGGTTATTTCAGCACATCTTCTTTAGGCACTGGAACTCACTACGGAGTATATGGGAATGGTAGTGCAAACTCTTCGAGCAATGTTTATGGTGCATACGGGTTTAGCTCTAATAGTTCTTCGGGAGATGTCTATGGTGGATATTTTAAAACTTCCTCTACTGGTACAGGTACTCATTATGGTGTTTATGGGGAAAGTAATTCTAACTATCCTAACTATAGTTATGGAGTCTTAGGTTATGCCAGAAACAGTTCCAATGGAACTGTTTACGGTGGTTATTTTGAGGCAGATTCATCCGGTGATTACTACCGTTATGGAGTTTTTGGAAAAGGAACGAGTTCATCTGATTATAGTGCTTACGGTACCTCTGGCTACGCCCATAATTATTCCACAGGGTATGCATACGGTAGCTATGGGTCTGCTGGCTGCTCAAATTCAGAGGGGGAAGCTAAGGGTGCATATGGTTACGGGGCTAATAGCTCTGCAGGAAGAGCTTATGGTGGATATTTTCATGTAGAAAGTTATGGGACTGGGATTCATGCTGGAATTCATTCTCATGCTTATGGTTCTTCTGACTCTAATACCTATGGTTGTTATACCTTCGGAGGTAATAGCTCTTCAGGAAATGCTTACGGTGTTTATAGCTCTGCATATGGTTCTTCAGGTGATGTCTATGGTGGATATTTTACGGCAGAATCAACAGGGACTGGCTGGCATTATGGAATCAGGTCTGAAGGTTATGGCCGCACTGCTGCTAGTTCCTATGGTACATTTAGTTATGCTTCTAATAGCTCAACTGGATATGTCTATGGTGGATATTTTTACACTTCTACTCAAGGGACAGGATTAAAACGGGGGATTTATGCCTCTGCTCCAACCGGCCAGGGATATGCAGGATTTTTTTCTGGAGATGTAAGGATAACCGACAGTCTGGTAGTTTTAGGTAGTAAAAATGCTGCAGTCAAAGTAGATGATGGAGAGTATCGTCTCCTTTATTCGCAGGAGTCACCAGAGTGCTGGTTTGAGGATTTTGGAAAGGGGAAACTGGTGGATGGTAAAGTGATAATTCAAATTGACCCGTTATTTGCCCAGACAGTTAACACCAGTGTAGAGTATCATGTTTTTCTAACTCCTCAGGATGAGCCTCTAACTCTGGCAGTAGCGAACCAGACTGTTGCCTCTTTTGAAGTAAGAGGTCCTGCTGGTTCTAATATCTTTTTCTCCTATCGAGTTGTAGCCAAGAGAAGGGGATTTGAAAATTTCCGTTTAAATAAAATGAGGGGACCTACTCCAGAGGAAGATATGGCTGAGCAGATGACGGTAAAAGCAGAGTTTGAGAAGAGCAGAGGGAGGGGAAAAATGGAGATAACAAGGAAGGAGGAAGAAAGCTTTCAGATTAATCTTAAGGGCAATGACTTAAAAAAAGAAAAGAGTCCGGTAGAACCGATTAAGATGGAAGAAGTGAAGACAAAGGAGGAATAGGAAAAAGTTTAATAAGATTATGAGAGGTAAAATGATGCGGGGGCGGGGTTTCCCCGCCCCTTTTTTATTTTGCAGTGCGATCCTTTTCCGAAAATAAGATCTGTAGGATAGGGTTTACCCTACCCTCTCCTAAAAGGAGGGGGAAAAAATAGGGGCAATTCATGAATTGCCCCTACAAAAATGCAAGGCTGAAGCCTTGCCCTACGAAGCTTTTGTCTTGACCTACAAATGAAATGGGCAGGAGTATAACGCTGCTCAATCAGAGGTAGGACAAAACAATGTTCTGTCCCTACACTGTTTGAGACGCATTCGATGCGTCTTTACAATGTTGTTAAATTTTAAAGCTACGGGTGACCACAAAGGAAGCAACGAATTCTTTTAACTGAACTTCCATCTCGGAGGCGTTCTGGAATCTTTCCTCTGGATTTTTCACCAGGGCTTTGCCCACAACGCGGTCGAATAAGGTTGGTGTTTTATCATTTATAGTCGAGGGCATGGGTGGCTGGTCATTTAAGATGCTATAGATTAAGGTGCTGATAGCATCCCCTTTAAAGGGTTTTTGTCCGGTTAAAATCTCGTACAGGACTACCCCCAGAGAGAAGACATCTGATCTTTTGTCTGCGCGTTTTCCCTGCAGGACCTCTGGCGCAATATAGCTGGGGGTTCCCATGGCTAAGCCGGTTTGGGTCATTGAGGAACCGCCAAATCTGGCGATCCCGAAATCCATCACTTTTATATCGAAGTTATCCAGAATCATAATGTTGGCTGGCTTAATATCACGGTGGACTATCCCTTTTTCGTGGGCATAACTTAAAGCCTGGCAGGCTTGAATCATAATCTTAGCCACAAGTTTATAATTAAGCTCAGATTTTTTCTGGATCATCTTGTCCAGGGTATATCCCTGCAGGTATTCCATGGCAATGTAATAAAGATCTCCCTCCTTACCAACATCATAGATAGTGACAATGTTAGGGTGGGATAATTTGCCAGCGGCTTGAGCCTCCTTGATCAACCGGTCTTCCAGTTCATCCAGCTCCTCCGGAGACCCGATGGTGTCAACTCTGATCGTTTTCAATGCTACTAAGCGGTCGATAGCTGGATCTATCCCTTTATAGACCGTGCCCATAGCCCCTTTGCCGATTATCTCTATCACTTTGTATCTGCCGAACTGTTCTACTGGTATAGAAGAGGTGCTTTTCTCTACGGTTCGGGAAGGTGTTTCCTCCAGCGGCCTGGGAGTAAAGGAAAGGATTATGGGAGTGGGTGTTTTTTCTCTGGTCTGTTCTGGCAGGTCAAGCTGCATTGTTTTCTCCGGCTCCGGTTCAGCCGGGATAAACCTTTCTTTTATCTCTTCTGATTCCTTTCTTTCTTCTTCTATTTTCTTTTTTGGTGTCAGGGTTTTCTGCGGCTTTATCCCAGGTGAAACCAAAAGGAAAAGGAAAAGCTCCAAAAGAGGGTAAAAAGGTTTGGTGATCACATGAAAAGAGGAGAAGAGGATAAAGCTAAGATTCAAAATTACGAAAAGGAAAACAAAGAGGATAACCAGCCTTTGAACCAGATTAACATTGGGTAAAACAAAGGCACAGAAAGTTCCGATCAAGATCAGAACTAAAAGGTCTAAAATTGAGAGAAGTCCAGTATCTTTCAAGAAGTTTTTATGGATTATGTTCTCCACTAAATTGGCAGTTTTCTCCACTGAAGGAAGATGAGAGGAGACCGGGGTTTTTAGCTGAGAGGTGGAAAGATCAGTTAAGCCCACCAGCACCACCTTACGGAAAAAAAGCTCTTGATTTAAAGAGCCATCCAGTAAGGAGGAGGCAGAATAATATTTGAAACTACCTTCAGTCCCAGCGTAATTTATCAAAAACCTCCATTTATTATCTGTCGGGATATAAGTATCTCCTAAATAGATTTTTCCTCCAGACTCAATTTTCAAGTCCTCCATTTTCAAATTGTAATATTTTCGTGCTATCTGCAAACCTACTGAGGGATAATAGTTTTCATCATACCCCAGGAGAATCGATTCATAGCGGATTTTATTATCCAGGTCCCGGGTCTGGTTCACATGGCCTAAAGCATAAGCGGCTTCAGCCAGAGTCTGGCTGGGGTAATAAACCTCCTTAGCATTAAAAGGGAACTGGTAACTGATCTCTTCCTGATCCTGGATATTAGTCAAAGCGGAGTTCAAAAGCACATCCGGATAACGGGTAGGGGTTAAGCCGACTTCTGCAAAATTAAAATATAAAGGCAAAACCACATTTTTAGCCCTGGCGATTGCTTCTGATAAAATGTTTGTTCGTCCAGAAGTATCCTCAACTATATCCTGAGGCAGATAAAAATCAAGAAGGATTACCTTGGGTCCGGTGGCAGAGAGTTTTTCCACCAGCAAAGCGATTTTATCTCTGGTCCAGGGCCAGCGCCCATATTGGTCTAAACTCTTACGATCTAAAGCTAAGATGACTAACTCATTTCCGGTGTCAGTTTTTCCTCTGAACTTATAACCTAAGTCCTGGAATTTCAAGTTGAATTTCTCTAACCAGCTCTGCTGGTCAAGATACAAAACCATTACCAGAAAGGTGATCAGGATATAGAGGATAACACCGGAGAATCTTTTGGTCCAATCGGAGAAGGCGCTTTTAGTATTTATCTGAAAAAGTTCTTTTAACCCCATCTTTTCCCCCGAAATTATTTTCCTAAGGCTAACCTTTCGATCAGATAGGCAGGTAAATTGGCTTTCTTCATCTTCTGCTGAGTGCGCTTAACATCATAGGGAACCCTTTTAAGCCAGGCTCTTTTCTCCACGGAGTCATAGATCAGATAGCAGGAGTTATTGTTACCATCCCGGGGCTGTCCCACTGAGCCGATATTTATAAGGTATTTGAATCCATCCTGTATATCTGTTTCTGGCTCGTCGTGAATAAAACATTGTTTTTCCTTAAATTTTTTTATGATGAAAGGGGAATGGGAATGGCCGATCAAACAGATCTGGGCATTGAAATATGAGAAGTTTTCCTCGGCTTCCTCCAGATAGAAAACGTAATCCCAGTTTAAGGGCTCCTTAGGGGTGGAATGGACCAGATGAAATATATCAAAACGATGGTCGATCTTATAGCTGGAGATAGTCTCTATGCTTTTCTCAGTAAGCTTCCTGCGGGTCCATTCGATCGCCTCTTTGGCATAGGGGTTGAAATAGCTTATATCTAAAAGCCCTAAGGCAGCGTAATCGTGATTCCCCATCAGTCGAATCTCTGAAGTTTTCTGAATAAGGTTCAGACATTCATTTGGCTCAGGCCCGTATCCCACCGCATCCCCCAGGAAAAAAAACTTATCTATTTTCTCTATCTCAAAGTCTCGGATTACACTTTTTAAAGCTTCTAAATTAGCATGTACGTCAGAGTAAAAAGCAAAACGCATTTAACCTTTCCTTTGAATGAATCGAAAAACCGATTTGCCTATCTGGATCAGGTCATCATTTTTAAGCCGGTGCCTTTGTATCTCTTCGCCATTTACCTTGGTCATCCCTTTTCTTCCCAGGTTTACCAGTATCAGCTCATCTTTCTCCTTTATTATCTTCGCCTGGAGTTTGGTGAGGAAAAATCCCCGTGCTTTTATATTTACGAAATCCCCTTTACCCAGGGTGATGATTTCCTTGTCTAAAGGGTACTCTTTTTTGTCTACGTTAAGTTCACCTAAAAGGACTGAGCATCCGACCTTTTGAGTGATCTCTGCTTCTTTTTTATCTTTGGACAGAAGGTCTTTATGTTTTTTGGTCTGCAGGATCATAGTGCCATCCAGGTCGGAGAGGCGTGGGTCACGGCTTATACTCTGGTGATAGACGAGATTATATTTCCCTATGGTTATCTCATCGTTATCCTTAAGGAATTCCTCAGTTACCCTGCGATTATTTATAAAGGTCCCGTTCAAGCTTTCATTGTCGATGATCACCGCTCCATTGGGGTTTAGTTCTATCAGGGCATGTTTTCTTGAGACCCCCCGGTTATCCAGAACGATATCGTTATCCTGGGTCCTGCCGATGCTGAGCCTTTTTTTCTCGGTGACTACCCTTTCGATGATCTTATCCTCGTATTTTACGATTATCTCCGGCATAGCCTTCCTCCTTCAGCTAAAAAACATCTTTCTTTTGATTTGTCAACATATTTACAAAAATATCTTTACCAAAAAAGACTTGCTTATAAGTCTTCTTCAATTATATTGTCGTCATGAAATTGGGAAACTTAAATCTTTCCGGCAGAGTGATTTTAGCTCCAATGGCTGGAGTAACTGATTCACCTTTCCGGATTTTAGCCCGCAGTTTTGGGGCAGTTTTAACTTATACGGAGATGATTTCAGCGGACGGACTTATTCGTCAGAACACTAACTCTTTAAGACTGCTTTACTTCAAGCCGGAGGAAAGACCGATAGGGGTCCAGCTCTATGGGTCAGACCCGGAGAAACTTACACAGGCGGCAAAGTTAGTTGAAAAATTAAAACCGGATCTTATAGATTTAAACTTCGCCTGTCCAGTTAAAAAAGTTACCAGGAAGAATGGAGGCGCGGCGGTTTTAAAGGATCTGGAGCTTTTAAAAAGGATAGTCTCTTCTGTGGTTAAGTCGGTTAGCCTTCCGGTTACCCTTAAGATCAGAAGTGGCTGGGATGCTGAAAATATCGTGGCCTTAGAGGTGGCAAAAATTGCCTCAGATTGTGGGGTTAGTGCTTTAGCCATCCATCCTCGAACCGGCAAATCATTATTTAAAGGTAAAGCAAACTGGGAGATAATTGGAGAGGTAAAATCCAAGGTCAATCTGACTGTTTTGGGCTCAGGTGATATTTTTTCTCCTAAGGATGTCAAGGAGATGTTAGACCAAACTGGCTGTGATGGTGTTATGATCGGCAGGGGTGCTTTGGGAAATCCCTGGATCTTTAATCGGGCGAATCATTATCTGGAGAAAAATGAGCTACTACCTGAGCCCTCTGAGAAAGAGGTTGTGGGGGTAGCTTTAAGACATTTGAACCTTTCTATTCAGGAAAGTGGCGAATACTATGGGATTTTAAAGATGAGAAAACATCTTCTCTGGTATATTAAAAGGCTTTCCTGTAATCAGGAGTTGAGAAAGACGATACTCTCAGCCGAGAGTTATGAAGACTTAAAAAGAGGATTTGAGCTTTACTTATCTTCAGGTGTACCTTCTCCGGGTGGAACGGTAGAAACCAAAGTATAAAAATAGATGAATCCTGAAAGAATATTAGGGCTATTGCATAAGGTTAAAGATAAAAAACTTTCTCCACAGAAAGCCCTGGAAGCTCTAAAGACCCTGCCTTTTGAAGATTTGGGATTTGCACAGGTCGATCTGCACCGGCACCTGCGAAAAGGTTTTCCAGAAGTGATCTATTGTTCCGGTAAAAGCGTAGAGCAGATAGTTAAGATTGCTCAAGAGATTAAAAAATCTGGCTCTGTGGTACTGGGGACTAGAATAGAAGAAGAGGTATTTAAAAAGCTTAAAATTTATCTTCCCGAAGCTGAATATTTTCTTCAGGCTAAAATTTTTATCATTGAACCTGAAAGAAAGGCAAAACTTAAGCTCAAAGGTAATATCCTGGTTATCTCTGCAGGGACTTCAGATATTCCAGTGGCGGAGGAGGCAGCTTTAACCTGTGAGGTGATGGGGAATAGGGTAGAGAGACTTTATGATGTGGGAGTGGCTGGTATTCATCGTTTTTTATATCATTTAGATAAGCTAAAAAAAGCTAAGGTGATAATAGTAGTTGCCGGGATGGAAGGAGCTTTACCCTCTGTGGTAAGTGGTTTGGTGGATAAGCCAGTAATTGCAGTTCCTACGAGTATCGGTTATGGTGCCAGCTTTGGAGGGGTAGCGCCACTTTTAGCCATGCTTAATTCCTGTGCTTCTGGTGTAGTGGCGGTGAATATAGATAATGGCTTTGGTGCAGGGTGTGCGGCAAGCTTGATTAATCAGTTGTAGGTGTAGAGGCAGGCTCCTGTGCTTGCCCTCAGGTAGAACAGGCATCCTTGCCTGTTCTGTGGATTTTGACTGAAATGAAATTGAAATCAAAAAATCAAACCAATAATAGAAATTTTATGGGACAAGTTTCTGGTATCACAGGCTTCCAGCCGGTGAAAGAATTCAGGATTTATAGAAGAAATCTACCTCATTGGGAACAGCCCAGAAGCTTTTATTTTATTACCTTTAGAACAAATAAGAATGTTATTCTCCCCAGAGAGGCAAGAAATATTGTTATTGATAGCATCAGGTTTCATGATGGTAAAAAATACAAACTCTATGCATGTGTAATTATGCCCGACCATATTCATCTAGTTTTTCAACCTTTAGAAAAAGCAAAATATTCTTTTTATAGCATTGCAGAGATTATGCACAGCATAAAAAGTTATTCTTCTAAAGAAATCATTAAACTTTTTAAGAACACGGGCAAGATGCCCGTGTTACCAAATACAGGCAAGATGACTGTGCTACCAAACATACCGAACACAGGCAAGATGCCTGTGCTACCAAATATATGGCTGGATGAGAATTATGATAGAATTATCAGGGATGAAAATGAACTTTTTGAAAAGATGAATTATATTGTTAACAATCCCATAAGAAAAGATTTAGTAAGAAATCCTAAAGATTATAAATGGCTTTATGTGAAAGGCTGGTTGAATGATAACTCACAGGCAAGGATGCCTGTGCCACCTCTTTGTAAGAAATAGGTAACAGGTAGGTCAGACATTCCTGTCTGACAATATTAAAAGAACAGGAAAGATGCCTGTTACCAAATTCAAACAGACAAGGATCTCTGTTCTACCAAATATTGATAAATATATGAAAATCGCTTATTTTGATTGCTTCTCCGGCATAGCCGGGGATATGATTTTAGGGGCTTTGCTGGATGCAGGATTGGGATTTCAAGCTCTAAAAAAAGAGCTAAAGAAACTGCCTTTAACTGGATATGAGATTAAAACTTTTAAAACTGAAAAACAAGGGATAAAGGGGACGAAGTTTGAAGTTAAAGTTCAAAAAGAAAAAACTCATAGAAATTTGAAAGATATATTCAGGATAATTGATAAAAGCTCCCTGGATAAAAAGATTAAAGATAGCTCTAAAAAGATATTTAAAAGATTAGCTGAAGCTGAAGCCTTAGTGCACGGAGTTGAGATCGACAAGATTCATTTTCACGAGGTTGGCAGTGTAGATGCGATAATCGATATTGTGGGTGCGGTCATTGGATTAAATGTTCTAAAAGTGAACAAAATCTATTCTTCTCCGCTTTCCTTAGGGAGAGGGTTTGTCAAATTTTCACATGGAAAATTCCCGGTTCCTGCACCGGCTACTCTTGAATTATGTAAAAATATTCCAGTGAGGTACACTGACATGGAAGGCGAATTAGTTACCCCCACTGGTGCGGCGATTATAACCACTTTAGCAAACTTTTCACCCAGGCTGGATTTTAAAATTGAAAATATTGGATATGGAGCTGGCTCTATGGATTTGAAAGAAATCCCTAATCTATTAAGAGTAATTATTGGTTATAAAGATCCAAACTTAGAGCAGGATGAGATTATGGTTCTGGAGACCAATATTGACAATACTACTCCTGAAATTTTAGGGTATCTTTCTGAAAGGCTTTTAGAAAAAGGTGCTCTGGATGTTTTCTTTATCCCCTTATTCATGAAAAAAGGAAGGCCCGGAAATCTTCTGTCGGTATTGTGTAATCCTGAAAAGTTAAATGAGCTTTCCACCCTTATCTTCTCCGAGACTGGAACTATTGGTCTGCGGACTCAATTTCATCTTAGAAAAAAACTTCCTCGAAAAATTGTGGTTATTAAAACCAAATTCGGAAATGCGAGAGTCAAATTAGTCAAAGATGGAGATAAAGTCTATATCTCTCCTGAGTTTGAGGATTGTAAAATTTTAGCGGGACGGAATAATCTACCGTTAAGAGAGATCTATAAAGAAGTTGAAAGAAGTTTTAGTTTTAATGTAGGGACAGAACATCGTTCTGTACTCAAACAGATTCGAAGAAAAAAAAATGAAAATAAAGGAATAGATTTTGGACAAGGTTAGATTAAAAAAGAATGAGGATAAGAGGATTAAAGAAGGGCATCTGTGGATCTTCTCCAATGAGATAGATGAATCTTCAGAGGCAAAAGGGGAAGGGGAGCTGGTGGAAGTGGAAGACTATCGGGGGAATTTTCTGGCAAATGGTTATTATAATCGCCATTCCTTAATTACGGTGAGAGTCCTGAGTTACAATAAAGATGAAATAATAGACCAGGGTTTCTTTTTCAAACGGATGGAACAGGCTTTAAAATACAGGCAGAGGATTTATCCCCAGCTTTCTTCTTACCGGGTGGTCTATTCTGAAGGGGATTTTCTCCCTGGCTTGATCATAGATAAATATGAGAAAAATTTAGTCCTGCAGATTTTAACCTCAGGGATGGAAAGATTTGGGCAGGACCTGATTCAAGTTTGCGAAAATTTATTCTCTCCCGCACGGATAGTTTTACGAAACGATACCTACTTCCGGGAATTAGAGGGACTGGTTCAGGGTGTGAAGATTTTGAAAGGGGATATTGAAAATCCTGCCCTGATCGAAGAGTTCGGTCTGAAGTTTTTTGTGGATTTAAAAGAAGGGCAGAAGACCGGTTTTTTCTTTGACCAGAAGGAAAATAGGCTACTCGGGGCTATCTATGCAAAAAATAGAAAGGTCTTAGACTGTTTCTGCTACACCGGTGCCTGGGGTATAGCTTCAGCCAAGAATGGAGCAAAAGGAGTTTTAGGAGCTGATAGTTCAGGTAAAAGTTTAGAGCTTGCTCAGAAAAATGCGAAACTGAACGAGGTGGAAAAACTGTGTACTTTCGTAAAGGGGGACGCATTCGAGATCTTAAGAGGGCTGGTTCAAAAGGGTGAAAAATTCGATATGGTTATCCTTGACCCTCCGGCTTTTGTGAAAAGCAAAAGTAAACTGGTTGAAGGATTAAAAGGTTATAAGGAGATTAATCTTCAGGCTTTGAAGCTTTTAGATAAAGGGGGTATTTTGATTACCTGTTCCTGTTCTCATAATCTATCCAGAGACCTTTTTATGGAGATGATTAAATCATCTGCTAAAGATGCTCATAAAAATCTTCGCCTGATAGAATTTCGCACCCAGGCAAAGGACCACCCAATCCTTCTTTCTATGCCAGAGACGGAATATCTCAAATGTGCGATCTTAGAGATAGTGTAGAGTATCACTTAATTGTCATTCTGACCCCGCCGTTGGCGGGGGAAGAATCTGTAATCAGTAAGAATAAACCATCTTGAGGTCAAGATGGGGTTACCGGATTGACCTTTACACACCCTGCCAATCTCTACGTTCACGAGATACGTGTCACGGTCACGTTTTTTGATTATCAATGTAGCGGAGGTCTTCAGACCTCCAGATTTTTTGTTGTTATTAGTCATTCGTTATTCGTCATCCGTCATTTTTTTCTATTTTCAATATATTGATTGACAAATCTCCTACTGGTGCATATTATTTATTCAAATAGGTTGAAAAATTTGTAGTTTCCTGATTTGTCAGGAGAGGGGAAATGATTGAATTCACAGCTGATGGAGAAGATTAAGCTGATTTTTCAAGCAGATAGTTAGATGTTGTTATATCTGCTCAATCTTTGTAATCAGTTGTGAGGTAGTTTTCGTAGGGACAGGGCTTGTTGAGTGAAGCGATCCGTCTCTGGCGGACTGCGGGGTCCCCTGTCCGAATTCGAATAGACGCGTAGCTGAGCCTTCAGGGCTCAGCCGCAGAGGTCTAAAACCTATACTACGCGACTTTTAGGGTCGCTTAAGCGAGGCTGAAAGTCTCAAGACCTTGACGGCCTCGCACTACGAAAAGCACTACAAAAACCGAACTATGCAAGCCAAAATCTACAAAGTCTCGGAGATAACCAGGGAGATTAAAAATCTCTTAGAGCAGAGTTTTCCTACTCTGTGGGTCGAAGGGGAAATCTCCAATTATACTCTGCATTCTTCCGGGCACAGGTATTTCTCCCTGAAAGATGAAAATGCTCAGATCAGGTGTGTCCTTTTTCGCTGGGAGGGGAAAAAGCTTGTCTTTGAGCCGCAGGATGGGATGAAGGTTTTTGCCTTAGGAAATATCACGGTTTATGAGAAAAGCGGGCAGTATCAACTTAATATTATTAAGCTTCATCCGGTTGGGATTGGAGAGCTTGAATTAGCCTTTCAGCAGTTGAAAGAGAGATTATATAACGAAGGTTTGTTCGATGAAGCTCATAAAAAGCCAATACCCGAATATCCTGAGGTAATCGGAGTTGTTACTTCGCCAACTGGTGCGGCAATCCGGGATATTATAAAAATCATTCACCGCCGTGCACCCGGTGTGAAGATTATCTTGTACCCGGTCAGGGTTCAGGGTGAAGGTGCGGCAGATGAAATTTCACAGGCGATTAAGGATTTCAATGAATATAAAAAGGCTGATCTTTTAATTGTGGGAAGAGGTGGCGGCTCACTGGAGGATTTGTGGGCTTTTAACGAAGAGATCGTTGCCCGGGCAATTTACAATTCTACAATTCCTATCATCTCCGCAGTCGGTCACGAGGTGGATTTTACCATTGCAGATTTCGTAGCTGATTTAAGAGCCCCTACGCCATCCGCTGCGGCTGAGCTGGCAGTTAAAAACAGAGTTGAGGTTATCAAAGAGGTAAGAAATTTGTTTAGGACTTTGATTGCAACCCAGAGGCTCATAATTGATGATTATAAATCCAGAATAATCTTAGCTAAGGAAAGCTACGGGTTCAAAAAAACGGTTGATTTAATTTCCCAGAAGGCTCAAAGAGCAGATGAGCTTTTGAAAGGACTTTTAAAGGAGATAAAAAACTGTTTTGAATTCAAAAAGAAAAGTTTATCTTTAGTCCTGGGAAAATTAAATGTTCTTTCCCCTCTATCAGTTCTGGAAAGAGGGTTTTCCCTGACCAGAAAACTGCCGGGGATGGAGATTGTAAGAGATGCGGAAACTCTACAGTTAAAAAATCGAGTCGAGATAAAATTCTTTAAAGGAAAGATAGAGGCAGAGGTCAGGAAAATAGATGAATCGTAAAGGTGTATTCCCAGGTTGTGGGTAACCCATACGGGCAAGCTGTGGGTATACGAGGTGTGACTTTGTTGGTAATCCCGCTCCTACGGATCCAAATTCGGACTTGTCCTCAAGGTGGGTTAATTAACAATAAAACTATTTGCCAGAAAATATATTCAGTGATATATTGACACAATATGCCGAAGAAAAATAACTTTGAAAATGCATTGAAAAGATTAGAGGAGATTATTCAGAGATTGGAAGGTGGGGAATTATCTCTGGATGAGTCTCTTAAACTTTTCGAGGAAGGGATTGAATTATCCCGCCTTTGTACTAAGAAACTCTCTGAGGCTGAAAGCAAGGTCGAGAAATTGATTAAGTCAGGTGAGAAGGAGTTTAAGACGGAACCTTTAGAAGCAGAGGAAAAAGAAGAAGAGGAGGAGTGAGAAGTAAAAAAAGGAACGTGAGACGTAAGATGTAAGACGGAAGACGAAAGATATGAAAAGAGAAATGGTGGAAGTAAATAGAAAAGAGAATTTCAAAGAATATCTGCAAAAGAAAAGAGTTATCATAGAACGGGCGCTGGATAGTTTTCTACCGGATGAAAAGGTTGAGCCTAAAAATCTTCATAAGGCAATGCGCTATTCGGTTTTCGCTGGAGGGAAAAGGCTGCGTCCAATTTTAGCGATTGCCTCTTTTGAAGCAGTTGGTGGCAAGGGTAAAAAAATTCTTCCGGTTGCCTGTGCCTTAGAGTTGATCCATACCTATTCCTTAATCCACGATGATCTGCCCTGTATGGATAATGATGACCTGAGAAGGGGGAAACCTACTCTGCATAAAGTTTATGGTGAGGGGATGGCGGTCTTAGCCGGGGATGCTTTGCATGCTTTAGCCTTTGAGCTTTTACTGAAAGCGGGAAATCCTAAAGTAGTCTTAGAAGTGACTAAAGCTATCGGAACAGAGGGGATGATCGGCGGTCAGGTGAAAGATTTGGAGGCTGAAGGCAAAAAAGTCTCTTTAAAACAAGTGGAATATATCCATACTCATAAGACCGGAAAACTATTAAGGGCATCTATCAGGGCAGGGGCGATCTTGGGAGGTGCAGATAAAAAGACTCTTCTGGCTCTTACTTATTATGCGGAGAGATTTGGATTGGCTTTTCAGATTGTGGATGATATCCTGGATGTGGTGGGCAAAGAGGAGGAGATCGGGAAGAAAAGGGGCTCGGACAAAGCTAATTCAAAAGCTACTTACCCTGAGGTAGCAGGGTTGGAGAAATCGAAATCTTTATCCAGAAATTTGTTAAAACAAGCAAAAGGAAAGTTAGGTATTTTAAAAGAAAAAAGCTGGATTTTTGAGAAGTTGGCTGATTATGTATATGATAGGATTGGTTGAATCTAATTAGCTTGAACTTTAAATGATTGAAAGGTATAGAACAAAAGATGGAAAGCCTTTTAGATAAAATTAACTCACCGGCTGATCTTAAAAAAATCCCCTTGGAAAAGCTCCCTCAATTAGCCCAGGAGGTCAGGGAAAAAATTATCACTGTAGTATCCAAAACCGGCGGGCACTTGGCTTCAAACTTAGGAGTGGTGGAGCTAACCTTGGCTCTGCATTACGTTTTCGATCTGCCCAGGGATAAGCTCATCTGGGATGTGAGCCATCAATGTTATACGCATAAGCTATTAACCGGAAGGAAAGATAGATTCGAGAGCTTGAGGCAGTATCAGGGTATAAGTGGATTCACCAAAAGGATAGAAAGCGAATATGACTCCTTTGGAGCCGGGCATGCTTCAACCTCTATCTCCGCCGCTTTAGGGATGGCTTGTGCACGTGACCAGAAAGGTGAAGATTATAAAATTATAGCGGTGATCGGTGATGGAGCATTGTCGGGCGGGATATCATTTGAAGGATTAAACAATGCAGGTGCGCAGGGGAAAGACCTTTTGGTGGTCTTGAATGACAACGCGATGTCTATCTCCAAAAATGTTGGTGCTGTTTCCAAATATCTAACAGACCTTTTGACAGATGAAAAGTATAATAAACTCAAAGCTGAGATCTGGGAGATGGTGGGGAGGTTCAAAAGGAGAGATAAGATCAGGGCCATGGTAGCTCAAGCAGAGGAAAGTATAAAAGGGTTTTTAGTGCCAGGGATAATCTTCGAGAAATTAGGATTCAGGTATTTTGGTCCAATAGATGGCCACGATATAAATCAACTGATAAAGACCTTAGAACATCTTAAGAATTTTAAGGGGCCTAAACTTTTACATATTTTGACTCAAAAGGGGAAAGGATACAAATTCGCGGAGGAGGATGCTCCTAAATTTCACGGGATAGGTAAGTTTGACAAGGTGACTGGAAAATCGAATGATGTCGGTAAAAAAGCTTATACAGATATTTTTGGTCAGACCATGGTTAAATTAGCAGAGATGGACCAGGAGCTGGTGGTTATCACCGCAGCTATGTGTTTGGGCACCGGACTTCTGGATTTCTCTTTAAAATTTCCCAAGAGATTTTATGATGTAGGGATTGCAGAACAGCACGGGACCACATTTGCCTGCGGATTAGCTGTATCAGGCTTGAAGCCGGTTTTTGCAGTTTATTCCACTTTTCTACAGAGGGCTTTTGATCAGATGATCCACGATATGGCTTTGCAGAATCTTCCGGTTATATTAGCCATTGATAGAGCGGGTTTAGTAGGTGAGGATGGGCCCACTCATCATGGAGCCTTTGACCTCTCCTATTTAAGACAGATACCAAATATAACAGTTATGTCACCCAAAGATGGAAATGAATTAAAAGATATGTTATATACCGCAGTAAACTGGGGGAAATCTCCAGTTGCAATCCGTTATCCGCGAACTGCTATTCCGGATAAAGAGATCAAACAGGAGTTTAATCTCCTGCCTTTAGACCGATGGGAAATCCTGAGAAAAGGGAAAGACCTTTTAATCTTAGCAGTAGGCTCTATGGTCTATCCCGCCATAGATGCGGCTTTCGAGCTTTCATCTGAGGGGATAGAAGCAGAAGTTATCAACTGCCGGATCATAAAACCTTTAGATGAAAAGCTTCTTTTGTCTTCTCTCAAAGGGTTTGATAAAGTTCTGACGATTGAGGAGAACGTTCTTTCCGGTGGCTTCGGCAGTGCGATAGCTGAGTTCATCTTTGAAAAAGGGATTCAGAAAATAGACCTGAAAAGATTAGGGATCCCGGATAAGTTTATCGAGCACGGAAGCCGTAAAGAGCTTTTAAATCTATTGGGGCTGGACAAGGAAGGGATAATTAAGGCAGTCAAACAAATGGTCAAGATCAAAGAAAAAGCCCCTTCTAATCAGTTGGATATTTTGTGATTTAAATTAAATCTTCAGGGAAAAATAAAAAGGTAGAAGTAAGATGAAAAGCATAGGGATTGTGGCGAACGTTAAAAAGCCAAAGGTTAAATCGACAGTTAATCGAATAATCCGCTGGGCTCAAAAGAATAAGATCGATTTCTATTTAATCCCGGAATTATCCAGGTTAGTTGGTTATAAAGAAAAAGCTGTCCTGCTTGAAAAACTTCCTGATTACTCACAGATTATAGTCTCCTTAGGGGGAGATGGAACTATGCTTTCCTCTGCCCGTGCGGTGGGGAGTAAAGGGAATCCTATTCTGGGGATTAATTTAGGAAGCATAGGTTTTTTAACTGAGATCACCTCTGACAAAATCGAAAAGACTTTAGATCGGATCAAGAAAAAGGAATATGTTATCGATAAGAGGATGTGTTTGCAAGCAGAAATCCACGGATTAAAACAGAAAAATCTTTTTGCTCTAAACGATATAGTTATAGATAAGGGGAATGTGGCACGTTTAATTCATCTTCATCTGTATGACAATAAAGAATTCGTTTGTTCTTATTCTGCGGATGGTCTGATCTTAGCCACGACCACTGGCTCAACTGCTTACTCTATGGCGGCTAATGGGCCAATCATCAATCCCAGGATAAATGCCATCATTGCCTCACCCATCTGTCCTTTTACCTTAGCCTTACGACCTATGGTTTTCTCAGGGAACGATTTTTTAAAAATTGTGGTAGAATCTGAACATAACGAAGCGATGTTGACTCTGGACGGCCAGGTTTCTCTTAAGTTGAATTCGCCCAGCACCATCTTTATCCATAAAGCCAAGCATTTGATTAATCTGATTAAATTTCAGGACCGGTCTTTTTATGAGGTTTTGAGAACAAAGCTTCACTGGGGAGCAAGGCCTAAGATCGGAAAGTAAAGTGTAGGGGCAGGCCCCCGTGCCTGCCCTGCCTATGGGCAACCACACGGTTCGACAGGCTCGCTGTCCTGACTGTTCGATTGTGCTCACAGTCCCCCTGAGCGAAGTCGAAGGGAGCAGAGCCGAAGGAGGGGGTTGCCCCTACGACAGGTTCAAAGGTTAAAAACTGATGCTCAAATCTCTGAGGATAAGAAATTTTGCTATAGTCGAAGACTTAGAGGTCGAATTTTACCCTGGCTTGAATATTCTAACCGGAGCTACGGGGGCGGGTAAATCGATTATCATCGGCGCTCTGAATTTAGCCCTGGGAGAGAGGGCTTCCTCAGAGATGATCCGTACCGGGGCTGAGTCTGCCATAGTTGAGACGGTTTTTGAGATCAAACCAAAAGGTCTAGTTGAGAAACTTTTATCTGAACTTGGTATAATTTATCTGGAAAACCAGCTGATTATCCGCAGAGAGCTTTCCAGTAAAGGGGCGAGCAGATGTTTTCTGAATGACCGGTTAGTTACCCTGGCAAATCTCAAACTTATCGGTGATCAGTTGGCAGACCTTCACGGTCAGCATGAACACCAGTCTCTTTTGAATTCTGCTGAACATCTTACCTATTTAGATAATTATGTGGAGGCTAAAGACCTCCTGAGCAGGGTAAGCGATAGCTATTACAAGCTGAAGAAAAAGTTGGAGGATTTAGAGGAGCTGAAAAGAATAGACAAAATTTCAAAAGAAAAAAAAGAGCTTTATCAATTTCAACTCAAAGAGATTTTAAGTGCTAATCTTTCAGCCGGAGAAGAGGAGGAGCTTTCCTCCGAGAAAATAATCCTGGAGAATGCAGAGACCCTTTTTCAGATTGCCTCTCTAATCTTTCATGAGCTTCATGAGAAGGATGAGTCCATCTTAGAAAGGCTCTCTTGTTTAAGAAAGGATTTGGAAAAAGGGGGAGAGTATGACCTCAGGTTAAAAGAGCATATCGAAGCTTTAAATTCTGCTACCCTGCAGCTGGATGAAACCTCCAGGTTTTTGCAAGAATATAAGGATAGTTTGAACTTCGAGCCGGAAAGATTGGAGAAGATACGGGAAAGGTTGAATCTGATTAGCACTATGAAGAAGAAATATGGTCAATCTGTGTCAGGGGTTTTAAGTTATGCGGACAGCATAAAAAATGAGTTGGATAAAATTGAAAACCGGGATGAGCTAATTCAAAAAATTGAGATGGAGATTAAGAATTTAAAAGAAATACTAAAAAAAGATGCTATATATCTTTCGAATAGAAGGAAAGAAAAGGGCAACGAATTAGCCAGGAAGATAAAAAAAGAGCTTTCTTTTTTGGGAATGGAGAAATGTGATTTTGAAACAAAGATTTTCTACCGGGAAGCTGAGGATGGTCTTCTGCAATTAGACGGGAAAAGATATTATGTGGATGAGAAGGGGATGGACCAGGTTGAGTTTTACGTTTCACCCAATCCGGGTGAGGAGTTGAAGCCTTTAGCCAAAATAGCATCCGGAGGGGAGATCTCCAGGATTATGTTAGCTTTAAAATCGGTTTTAGCTAAGTCGGACCAGGTACCGAGTATGATTTTCGATGAGGTGGATGTGGGGATAGGAGGGGAGATGGCTGAGGCTGTGGGCAAGAGGATGAAAGCTCTTTCTGCAAATCATCAGATCATCTGTATAACCCATCTTCAGCAGATCGCTTCCCAGGCAGATTATCATTTTAAGGTTTATAAAGAGGTTTCTAAAAACAGGACTATAACTAAAATAAAACTTCTTTCCAAAGATGAAAGGATAAAAGAGATCGCTCGGATGATGGCGGGTAAAAAGATAAGCGATCTCACCTTGGAACATGCGGCGGAGATGATTGAGGAGTAATAAATATTTTTGTAGGGGCGGGGTTTCCCCGCCCATTCCACAGAGGGCGAGGGGACCTCGCCCCTACAATTGCGGGTGATCAAAGCGAAGTTACCTCCACAGAAATCAATTAAATGGAGATTAAAAAAACTGACTTTTTCTTAATTCCAAATCTGCTTACTTTCTTAAGATTATTTTCTTACCCTTTTATATTCTATTTTCTCAAAGAAGACAATTTATTCCTCGCAGTCTTCTTTATGGCAGTTGCAGGTATTACAGACGTCTTAGATGGTTTCCTTGCCCGCACCCTGAATCAGGTTTCAGATTTAGGTAAAATCCTGGACCCATTTGTGGACAAATTAGGGATCGGGATTTTTATACTCTATACCACCATATATAAAGGTTTTCCAGTATGGGCGTGTGTTCTGGTTATCACTAAAGAAATACTGATTCTTTTAGCTGGACTATTGGTGATCAGAAAAAGAAGAATCGTTCCGGTCTCTGCCTTCTGGGGTAAACTTAATGCCTGTGTCTGGAGTTTTACCATTCTATTCTATGTCTTAGAGCTGGATTATATAAAAAAGATTTTCTTGGGAATCGGGGTGATAGTCATTTTGATTACAGTCTTTGTTTATTTAAGAATGTATATAAGATTTATGAAGGAATACGCAAATGGTAAAGGTAATTCATGAGTTGCCCCTCGTATTCAAATTAAGATGAATGAAGATTAAATACTTGATTTTTTTGAAGAAATATGGTAAGATGGACAGGTTTTACTTAAGAGGTATTAAAATATAGAGGAGATTTTAAAAAATTAACATTCACTAAAGGCTCAGCGATACAACTTTTCAGGAGGTAAAATGGATTACAGAATTAAGAAACATGCAGAGGTGCTTTTGAAGTATTCGCTCGGTATTAAAAAAGGAGAAAAATTACTGATTCAAGGGGATGTATCCTCGCTTCCCTTGCTCAAGGAATGCTACCGGTTAGCACTGGAACTGGGTGCATTTCCTCAAGTACGAATAACTAATGATGAGCTAAAAGAGATATTACTGAAAAATGGTAGCGATGAACAGATAAAATATGTGCCAGCAGATATGTATAAAATGATAGAGACGATAGATGCGTATCTTTTTTTCTGGAGCGAGACCAACACCAGAATGCTCTCGAATGTCGATCCTGAAAAGTTGAAACTGGAATTTCAGGGCACAGCCAAATTCAAAAACATATGGTTCGAAAGGGAAGCAAAAGGGGAGCTGAGGTGGTGTGGCACTATGTTTCCGAATCGAGCGACTGCCCAGGAAGCAAGTATGTCGTTTGCCGAATATGAGGATTTCGTCTATGGGTCAGGCTATATCGATAATCCGGACCCTATAACCAAGTGGAGACAGATAGAAGAGGAGCAGGGCAGGATTTGCAAAATCCTTAATACTAAAAAGAATATCAGAATCGTTTCTAAAGACACAGATTTGAAAATGTCGGTCGAGAGCAGGAAGTGGGTGAATTGTTCCGGGCATGTGAATTTCCCGGATGGCGAATTATTTACAGGACCAGTAGAAGATAGCGCAGAAGGGCATATCAGATTCAGTTTCCCGGGGATATTTGGAGGTAGAGAAATTGAAGACATTCAATTAACCTTTGAGAAAGGGAAAGTGATAAAAGCCTTTGCGGCCAAGGGTGAAGAACTATTACACCAGCTTTTAGAAACAGATGCGGGAGCAAGATATATAGGGGAAATCGCTATCGGGACAAATTTCAACATCCAGAAGTTCACCCGGCATATGCTGTTTGACGAGAAAATTGGAGGAACGGTTCATCTTGCTATCGGAAGGTCAATTCCAGAGTCGCTGGGGAAAAATCAATCGGCCGTACACTGGGATATGCTCTGCGATATGCGGGATGGCGGTGAAATCTATGCGGATGGCGAGTTGATTTATAAAGCGGGTAAGTTTTTGATATAGTTTGAAAATATCCTGCTCTTCGTTGGTGAGGACACCAACGAAAAGCAGTGGTTTTTAATATAGCTTAAGCTCGGCGTTGGTCTCCTGACCAACGCAAAACCGTAGTTGCCTAATTAATTGGCTCGTTTTAGTTAGATGAATAGAAACGGTATCCCCACCTTGCCCCAAGTTGGGGGACATATTCTTTTGTAGGAAGTCTGGGACAGCTTTAGAACTTTTCTTCTGCCTCCTAGTTGAGAAAGAGGGGGGGTTACTAGACCATTTGGTTAATTAAAAAGTTCTAACATTGTTGCATAAGGCAGTTTGAAAATAAATTTTTTTAGGGTAAAATATCCTTGACATTAGGGGGAATAATTACTAAATTAAAAAGGTATATTCTATTGTATCCAATTTATTAATGGACGGGGATGCTTCTATCTGGCGGTAATTTTTCAGCAACCTTGCTGCTCGGAGGAAGTGCAATATTGCTAAACCTAATAAACATTCAAATTTCGTCTATTAACCACATTTATTCAAACCCAAGGAGGTGGGTATGCCTTTCAGGTAAGGGGTATTACTTAGTGAATGGGGCTTTGATTACAAAGAGCTACTGTAAATGAAGAAAGAACAAAAGGAGGTTCTATGACAATGCTGAAAGATGAGAGCTTTTTTGGCGCTATTTGTCTGAAGCCTGTTTGGGTGCTGGTAATAATGACTTTTGTGTTGTGGCTTAGCACAGCGCCCCAAGTGTGGTCACAATGTACCTATAGTCAGCTTTACACTTTCACCGGAGCGGCTGCGGGCAACTGGTTCGGCTATTCGGTTTCCGGAGCAGGTGATGTAAACAATGATGGATATCCTGACCTGATCGTGGGAACATACACATTTAAGTTGGGAGGTACTGATGCTGGTGAAGCCTATGTCTATTCTGGAAAGACCGGAGGACTTCTTTACACTTTCACCGGGGAGGCTGCGAACGACGTGTTCGGAATTTCGGTTTCCGGAGCAGGTGATATAAACAATGATGGATATGCTGACCTGATCGTGGGAGCACCGTATAATGATGCGGGAGGTAATCTTGCTGGTCGAGCCTATGTCTATTCTGGAAAGACCGGAGGACTTCTGCACACTTTCACCGGATATGCTGCGGGCGACAACTTCGGAGTTTCGGTTTCCGGAGCAGATGATGTAAACAATGATGGATATGCTGACCTGATCGTGGGAGCAGTCGGGAATGGTGCTGGTCGAGCCTATGTCTATTCTGGAAAGACCGGAGGACTTCTTTACACTTTCACCGGAGAGGCTGCAGGCGATAACTTCGGAGCTTCGGTTTCCGGAGCAGGTGATGTAGACAGTAATGGATATGCTGACCTGATCGTGGGAGCACCCGGGAATGATTGGAGAAGTACTGATGCTGGTCGAGCCTATGTCTATTCTGGAAAGACCGGAGGACTTCTTTACACTTTCACCGGAGCGGCTGCGTACGACTATTTCGGTCATTCGGTTTCCGGAGCAGGTGATGTAAATGGTGATGGATATCCTGACATGATCGTGGGAGCATACTTAAATGATGCGGGAGGTACTAAAACTGATGCTGGGCGAGCCTATGTCTATTCTGGAAAAACCGGAGGTCTTCTTTACACTTTCACCGGAGAGGCTGCGGTCGACCACTTCGGATTTTCGGTTTCCGGAGCAGGTGATGTAAACAATGATGGATTTGCTGACCTGATCTTGGGAGCACCCGGGAATGATTGGGGAAGTACTGATGCTGGTCGAGCCTATGTCTATTCTGGAAAGACCGGAGGACTTCTTTACACTTTCACCGGAGAGGCTGCGTACGACCACTTCGGATGGTCGGTTTCCGGAGTAGGTGATGTAAACAATGGTGGATATGCTGACATGATCGTGGGAGCAACCTTCGCGGGAGGTACTGATGCTGGTCGAGCCTATGTTTTCTCTTGTCAAGAGCGCTGCCCTTACCAAGCGCTTTACACTTTCACCGGAGAGGCTGCGGGAGACGAGTTCGGAGTTTCGGTTTCCGGAGCAGGTGATGTAAATGGTGATGGATATCCTGACCTGATCGTGGGAGCATACTTAAATGATGCGGGAGGTACTAAAACTAATGCTGGGCGAGCCTATGTCTATTCTGGAAAGACGGGAGGTCTTCTTTACACTTTCACCGGAGAGGCTGAGGTCGACTTCTTCGGATTTTCGGTTTCCGGAGCAGGTGATGTAAACAAGGATGGATATGCTGACCTGATCGTGGGAGCATGGAGAAGTGATGCGGGAGGTACTAAACCTGAAGCTGGTCGAGCCTATGTCTATTCTGGTCGAACCGGAGGACTTCTTTACACTTTCACCGGAGAGGCTGTGGCCGACCACTTCGGCTATTCGGTTTCCGGAACAGGTGATGTAAATGGTGATGCATATGCTGACCTGGTCGTGGGAGCACGCGATAATGATGCGGGAGGTACTAATGCTGGTCGAGCCTATGTCTATTCTGGTCAGACCGGAGGACTTCTTCACACTTTCACCGGAGAGGCTGCAGGCGACGGCTTAGGAGTTTCGGTTTCCGGAGCAGGTGATATAAACAATGATGGATATGCCGACCTGATCGTGGGAGCAGTCTTCGTGGGAGCTAGTGGTATTGGTCGAGCCTATGTCTATTCTGGAAAGACCGGCGGTCTTCTCCACACTTTCATCGGAGGTATGTCCGACGGGTTCGGAGGGTCGGTTTCCGGAGCAGGTGATGTAAACAAGGATGGATATGCTGACCTGATCGTGGGAGCATGTGAGGATGATTGGGCAACTACTCGTACTGGTCGAGCCTATGTCTATTCTGGTCAGACCGGAGGACTTCTTCACACTTTCACCGGAGAAGCTTACACCGACTTGTTCGGAGTTTCGGTTTCCGGAGCAGGTGATGTAAATGGTGATGGATATGCTGACCTGCTCGTGGGAGCATGGGCGAATGATTCGGGAGGTTGGGACGCTGGTCGAGCCTATGTCTATTCTGGTCAGACCGGAGCACTTCTTTACACTTTCAACGGAGAGGCTGCGGCCGACCACTTCGGAGTTTCGGTTTCCGGAGCAGGTGATGTGAACAATGATGGATATGATGACCTGATCGTTGGTGCAAGCGGAAATGATGCAGGAGGTACTGCTGCTGGTCGAGCCTATGCTTATGCATGCCATGTGCTTTACCTCTGTGGCGATGTGAACGCTGATGCCAAAATTTCAGTCTCGGATGTAGTCTACCATATCAACTATCTGTTTAAAGGAGGTCCTGCTCCTCAGTGTAATCCGTATCTTTCTTGCGCAGACGCTAATGGGGATGGAAGTATCTCAGTTTCTGATGTAGTCTATTTGATAAATTACTTATTCAAAGGAGGTCCGCCTCCAGTTTGTTGAGCTAATGTAAAGTAAGTTAGGGGTTCAAAATTTTGAACCCCTACAAAGATTCAAATTAAGATTTCAGAACGACTATAGGGGCACGGCACGCCGTGCCCCTACTATTTTTAAAGGGAGATATAGGGACGTATTGCAATACGCCCCGGCAGTTCTCTTCTACATATCTTCAATTTTTACTATTTCATAAATATTTTATAGGTATAGAGTCAATTGTCTTAACTTGTTGTGAGAATTAGAGTTTTCCCCTGACCCCAGATATGGTGGGCATGGTTATAATTTTTGCATAATTTATTGATATTCATAGACTTATCTCTGATTGATAAATATTAAGTAATGATTTTTGAAACATTTGAGCTCTAAAAAAAGTATTTGCATTAAGAAGAAGAATTTTTTATATATAGTAAACCCTGAAAAAGGAGGAAGCGTGAAAAAAATAGTTTCAATAACCTTTTTCGTTTTTCTTTTAATCTTTCTTTTTGAAATTTCCCAGGCTAAAGAAGAAAAAACTGGTAAAATGGAAAATGATACCCTGATAGATCAGAAATTCGGTTACAGGTTAAATGTTTTATCCAACTGGAAGGTGAAATTGGAAAAAGAACCCTCTTTAATCCGGAGCACCCTAATCAAGAAAAACTATGCAGTTGATAAGAGCTCTACTCTGATTGAGGAGGAAAGGCTCATCCCTACCATTCTCATCTTCGCGGATACTACTTCATTACCTCTTCAGGAGATCGAGAATAGCCTGATAAAAGATAAGGGGAATTTCAGGAATAAAAATGAATATCTGATGAAGCTGGAGGTATTAACTAACTATGAACTGGTTAGTACAGCAAATATTGCGCTGGATAGTGTTCTGGGAAAAGTATTTGGTTATAAAAAAAGCTACTTAAGGAATGTTGTAGACCCATCTGCTCGTTATGGTCCCGACAAGAGCACTATGGTTACCAAGGAGGATTATTTCATCGGTGAGGTGGTGGTTCTGAAAAAAGGGAATAACCTTTATATCATCCAGCTTACCGGTGAAAGGGAATATTTTTCTGTGAGCGAAAAGGAATGCTCCAAGATGCTGGAATCCTGGAAATTTTTAAAATAAGATGGTAGAAACACATCGCAAAATAACTATAAGGGCACGGCATGCCGTGCCCCTACAGAGTATCATTGTGAGAAATCTCCCTACGATGACGACGAAGCAATCTGTATATATAAAGTAAACGGATTGCTTCGCTCCCGTAGGGGTCTTGCAATTACAGTAGCGCCTCTGGCGGATTAGCCTTGCAGATATTATCTCGTTTTTTAAAGCAACCCTAAAGGGTTGCCCTACGAAAAGAATAATGCTAAATGATAACTGAAAAAAATCGATTTTAAACTGAAAATAGTTCCACATGAAAAAGATTAAAAGGGTAATCTTGATTGTGCTTGATTCCTGCGGGATTGGAGAACTTCCAGATGCTTTTAAATATAATGACCAGGGCTCAAATACCTTAGGGAATACTGCAAAAAAAGTAGGTGGATTGAATCTCCCTAATTTAGAAAAGTTAGGTCTGGGAAATATAGAACCAATTATGGGGGTTTTACCTCAGAAATCTCCTTTAGCCTGTTATGGTAAAATGGGAGAGTTATCGCCTGGAAAAGATAGTACTACTGGTCACTGGGAAATAGCTGGAGTAATTTTAAAAAAACCTTTTCCGGTCTATCCAGATGGTTTTCCAGAAAAAATAATTCATATATTTGAGAAGGCAATCGGCATAGAAGTTTTAGGTAATAAAGCAGCCTCCGGCACTGAGATTATAAAAGAATTAGGTAAGGAACATCTCAGAACCGGTAAACCTATCGTTTATACTTCAGCAGATAGTGTTTTCCAGATCGCAGCACATGAGGATAAAATCCCGGTGAATAGATTATATAGATTTTGTCTTATAGCCAGGGAAATCCTCACCGGTGAAAATGGAGTTGCCAGGGTTATTGCCAGACCGTTTGAGGGGAAACTTGGGTCTTTTAAAAGGACAGTGGGAAGAAAAGATTTTTCTCTGCCTCCTCCAGAAAAAACGATTTTAGATATATTAAAGGAGAACGGGAACAAGGTAATAGGTATAGGTAAAATAGAGGACCTTTTTGCAGGAAGAGGTCTTTCTGAATCTATTCATACTGTAGATAATAGGCATGGGATGGAGAGATTGATTGAAGCCATGAAAGAAGAAAAAAAAGGTTTGATCTTTATCAATCTGATTGATTTCGATATGCTCTGGGGACACAGAAATGATTTTAAGGGTTTTGCTAAAGGATTAGAGGAGTTTGATAGAAGATTAAAAGAGGTGTTAGATTTACTTAAACCTGAGGATTTGCTTATCATCACTGCAGATCATGGATGTGACCCCACTACTCCCAGCACTAACCATTCCAGAGAGCATGTTCCCCTTTTAATCTATGGTGAGAAAATAAAAAAAGGGATAGATTTAGGAGTCAGAAAAAGTTTCTCTGATGTTGCGGCAATCCTGGCAGAGATATTTAAAGTGCCAGATACAGGGAAAGGTGAAAGTTTCTGGAGGAAGATTTATGTCAAATAGCAAAGCCAGAGCAGAGGATAAAAATCTTATCTTAGAAGCTAAAAAAGCTATGAAATCTGCTTATGCTCCCTACTCGAATTTCAAAGTGGGAGCAGCCTTATTATCCAGAAGTGGAAAAGTATTCAGCGGAGCTAATCTGGAGAATTCTTCTTTTGGTTTAACTGTATGCGCAGAAAGGATAGCTCTTTATAAAGCCCTGAGCTCAGGGGAAAAAGATTTTACCAAGATCGCAATTGTAGCTTCTGCTGAAAAACCGATTACCCCCTGTGGTCTGTGCAGGCAGGCGTTATTTGAATTCTCTCCGGATATCAAAGTAATCTGCTCAAATATGAAAGGGAAGGTGAGGAAGTTTACTCTTAAGCAACTATTACCTCATCCTTTTAGTTATGACAAGAAGAGAAAAGGAAAATAGTCGCGTAGGGATGGTCGATAAAAACCTTACGATCCTACGGAGGCTTAGCTCCCCATAGGGAGTTTATCTCCACCCGATTATTATCCGTCCTTATGGTAGTTTCTTGATATGAAAAAAAATAAATGGAGTTTTGGATGGAGAAAAGTAGAGCAAAAATAAATTTAGCCCGGATGATTGATTATACTCTTTTGAAGCCAGAGGCAAAACCAGAAGATATAAGAAGGCTCTGTGGTGAAGGTATAAAATATGGATTTGCCACAATCTGCGTAAATCCCTGCTATGTTAAATTAGCTACTGAAGAGCTAAAAGGTTCAAAAGTAAAGATCTGTTCAGTATCCGGATTTCCATTAGGGGCAAATAAATCTGAATTAAAGGCAAAAGAAGCAGAATCAGGTTGTAGAGATGGTGCTTCGGAGATCGATATGGTTATAAATGTAGGTGCTTTGAAATCTGGCGATCATAGTTCAATAGAGAAAGAGATAAAGTTGATTTTGAAAGCCATAGGAAAGGGTAAGATTTTGAAAGTTATTCTGGAGACTTCACTTTTAACCTCAGAGGAGAAAATCACCGGTGCAAAGATAATAAAAGAAAGCGGAGCTCATTTCGTTAAGACCTCAACTGGTTTTGGTCCAGGCGGGGCAACAGTTGAGGATGTTACTTTGTTAAGAAAAGCTGTAGGTGAGAATTTCGGGGTTAAAGCTTCAGGTGGAATCAGAGATTGTAAAAAAACCTTAGAGTTAATTCAAGCAGGTGCGAATAGAATCGGCACTTCTGCAGGGGTGAAGATAATAGAAGAGTATTTAGGAATAGTCTAAGAGCAAATAAAAACATAAAGCTGAATAAAGCTGAAGAGGGGACTTTATGAAAACCGCAGAAATAATAGCCAAGAAAAGAGATGGAGGAAGATTAAGCCGCCAGGAGATAGAGTTTATTGTCTCAGGTTATCTTTCAGAAGGAATTCCGGATTACCAGATGTCTGCTTTTCTTATGGCGATCTTTATCCGGGGCTTTGATTTAGAGGAGACCGAAAACCTTACCTGGATTATGATGAACTCAGGGAAAATCCTGGATTTAGGATTTCTCCCCGGCACAAAAGTTGACAAACACAGCACCGGTGGGGTGGGTGATAAAGTCTCATTAATCCTGGCTCCATTAGTTGCTTCCTGCAGTGTAGTAGTGCCAATGGTCTCTGGTAGAGGGTTGGGCCATACTGGTGGTACTCTGGACAAGTTAGAATCTATACCTGGTTTCAGAACAGATCTATCTATAGATGAATTTATCGAGGGTTTAAAAGAAATTCAAGTTGCCATTATGGGACAGACAAAGGAGATAGCACCAGCGGATGGTAAAATCTATGCCTTAAGGGATGTTACTGGCACAGTTAATTCTATCCCGCTTATCACGGCCAGTATCTTGAGTAAGAAATTAGCCTCTGGCACGGATGCGATTGTCTTTGATGTAAAATGCGGAAACGGTGCTTTTATGGAATCAAAAGAAGATGCAAAAGCCTTAGCTCAAAATTTGATTCGGATTTGTAAAAAAGCTGGTAGAAAAGGTGTAGCCTTGATCACTGATATGAACGAACCTCTGGGAAGGGCCGTGGGGAATTCCTTAGAGGTTATTGAAGCAGTTGAGACTTTAAAAGGGAGAGGACCGGATGACCTTTTAGAGGTAACTTTAGCTCTGGGTTCTTATATGCTTGTCCTGGGGGGTAAAGCCAGTAATTTTCAGAAAAGCAGGGAGCTGCTTTTAGAAAAGATCAAAAATGGTGAGGGTTTGAATAGATTTAAGCAAATGGTCTTAAGGCAGGGAGGGGATCCAAAATTTGTGGATGATTATTCCGTTTTCCCCAAGACCAATTATCAGATAGAAGTTAAGTCTGATAAAAATGGTTACATAAATTTCACAGATGCCAAAGAAGTTGGATTAGCATCAGTGGAACTTGGCGCAGGCAGGATAAAGCTTGATTCTCCTGTGGATTTAGATGTGGGGATTCTCATAAATAAGAAGGCTGGCAATAGGGTAAAAAAGGGCGAAGAGCTGGCAAAGATTTTAACCAATGATTATGAGAAAGGTAAAAGGGCAGAGGAAAGAATTAAAAACGGATATAAAATTACCAAGACGAAAGTAAAAAGGTTGAAGAAGATTTTGTCTGTGGTGGATGAAAAGGGGGAATTGGGGGTTTAATTTAGGTTGATTTTTTCCTGCAGGTAACAAAAAAATCCCTCTCCCGCTTTTAACAGGAGAGGGATTTTACTATTTATATATCTCAGGTTCAGTTATCTGCCGAGGTTCATCCAGGCAGGCTCACCAAAGAGTCCAGGGTCTCTTATTCCTAAAGCCTGATGAGCTGGGTCTACATAGGGTGATTCTAACAGGAAGCGGTTCTTGTCGATGGGGGCAGGTCCATGTTTAAATAGGTAGTTAATTAAATAAACAATGTCTGCAAGGTTTACATTATTGTCATTATTGACATCGCCTTGATCCGTAAATTCATAAGGCTGAGGTCCCATTTTGAAACTATAGTTGATCAAATAGACGATATCCCCCAAGCTCAACTTTTTGTCTCCATTTACATCCCCTCGGAAATATCCTTCCTGGTGCAATATATCATAGAGGAAGCGTCTCCAAGTAGCATCTCCGCCTGGGCCAATTGCGGATTTATGGCCCCATTTGATCCACTTCTCAATGTGCATTGCACCTGCAGCCAGATCAAACGGTTTATCTGCTACCATCACAGTATAGTCGATAGGTCCCGGATCAACTCCCCAACCCAAGCTCTCCATCCAGGATTTCAGTGAATCCAGTTGGGAAACCCAGACACGACCAGAATTCATAAGAGCCCAACCAGTAATGGCTTCGTCACCCACTACTGCTGGCTTCTTGGTCAACCCGAAGACATTGTCAGGCTTGGCCGGATCCCACATCCAGATCGACTGATGCTGAGCATCAATATCCGCATTGTCGGCAGTCGCAGTCCCAACGTCATAATCCATTATAATACCACTCTGGACACCAGCAATGGTAGAAGCACCAACATTGGTGACTACATACACATCCTCTGTCACATACTCACAGTCCTCAGTTCCACCTACTGGTACCCAGAACCCAAAGGCATACTTGGTAACCTCCAAGTCAGTCAGGAACTTATTAGCAAAGCTGTAGTTGCACTGCTCAATCTTATAATTACCAGCCGCACCGGAGACCCAGAACGAATCGCAGACCGGTGGATCTAATGCCAGGAAGCTTGAGAGCGGATTGTAGTCCTGGAAATCACAGCTCAGATCAGCCTGAGAGGTGCCAAGCACATAGCTTGCTCCTTTCGCATAGGTCCCCTCAACTAACCCTGCTCCAAAATCAACTCCAAAACCTTCAATTCCACCTTGGTTGTTCTCTATCTCATAAGCCTTGGAGCTTTTAACCTCTCCAGTCATCCTGGAAAGACCAGGAGAGACTACTATCGCCTGTTCAATTTCAACGTGAACAGGCAGGGATGGATTGAAAGTTCCGTGATTGGGCTGATGTTCAGGTCTGAAGTTCTGGTCCTGGAAATCGGTCCAGTTCGCTACATAATCTGGAAGATAAAGCAGTCCGCCCGGACTGGACGAAGGCCAGGCTACAAAATAGTAATCATAAGAAGTAATTCCACTGTTATGGTCAACTGGATCGTTTGCTGGAGTGTGTGTGCCACAAACCTGCCCAGGGCCACCCCCAAATTCAAAATTGTCTTTAGCTGGATCGCTGAAAGCAAATGCCAGGTTAAAGATGTCCACACCGGCTAAGGTGACAAAATGTCCACCAAATCTATGCCAGGTGCCTGGAGGATCTTCCTGCCAGAACCCTAATAGTAAAATCACATCTTCACAGTCTCTCAGTTCTTTCTGAATATACCAGAAATCAGGTGAATAGACTGTGGTTTCCTCAAACCACCAGCCACCATGGGCTTTGATTACCTGAAGGATGCCAGCCTCTAAACTATCACACTTAGTTCCAAAGTTTGGGTCTGTGTTTGAGGCTACTGCTATCTCGCTGATTAAGGTTGGAACATCAATTCCATCTAAGGAGAAATCTTCTCTTGAGGCAAACCACCAGATAGAGTTTGCACCTGCTGTTGGTCCGCAAAATGCTGGTCCAGGCATCTGATTTTGATCAAAATCAGGCACGCCACAGGGTGCTACAGGCGGATACGGGTCCTTGAAATACCAGGTCTCTGGCGGAGTCGGGCAGCCATTACCATCTGCGGCTGGCGTGGTATATGCCTCAAGCCTGCTGATAGCACCTGATTCTATACCATTTTCTACAACATCAAGAAAGCCGTAAGGTAAACCGTATTCAGCATAAGGTCCCCAATAGCTAACACACTTACGCCCAGATTGGTCGAAGAGCCAGCTGATGTGGAAATTGTATGGGACACTATCGCAATATATTGGTGGAATAGTATCGGCTGGGTCATACTCGAAATCATCTGTGTTCTCTATGATCCACATCGCGAAAAATGGCTCATTGACACAAGCATTGGTAAAGGGTATGTAGAAGCGCTCAGATCCACCATCCTGAACCCAGGTATAGGTTGTAGGATTAGAATAGAGCATAGTGCCAGGATAAGCGCAGCCACTTGAATAGTCAATACTCCAGATTTCCGCGCGAACCTTCAAAGTGCACACGTCAACCCCATTGTAAGTCTGAAACGAAAGCGAATCTACTCGAAGTGGATAGATTGGATAGGTACAGGCATAAAAATTATTGACCTCAGGGTCTTCTAAAGTTGCTATCCATAACTCACCCCAGCAGGCCAGATATTCAGTACCAGCTGCATAGTAATAACAGCAGGCACCTACTCTATTTGATATTCTACACATTGCCGGCACTAGTTCTTTAAACATATCCTCTGTCTCTGGGCATAAAATCTGGTCAGGTACTCGCAGTTGTTTCTCAGCCTCTACTTGCTCAGGAGTGAGCCCTTTAGTCTCCAAAAGCTTCTGGAAATCCTGCTGAGTCGGTCTCTGTGCATGCGGCCTGGGTAATACTACCGCTGGAAATGCCTCCGGTCCTGGCTCAGCTTTCTGTATCTCGGTCGGCTGTTTGGTAGGTTCTTCCTGCTTTGCCTTACCGAAAACTAAGACTGACCAGACTGTAAAGGCTAAAAGGATTAACAAAACCATTAATATACCTTTCTTCATTTTATTTCCTCCTTTTTAAAAAGGTTAGATTTTGTTTTGGTTCTCCTTCCTTCTTGCCCTTGACATTCACCTCCTTTGACTTAATCCGCTCTGAGCGGACTTACTAAGTGTGAATTTTTTTATTTGCTGGAGAATTATTCCCCTTGGATAGTCCGAGGAAAAAAACCTAAACTCTCCCTCTCCTTACTTTAGTCCATTAAAGTTCCTTTTCCCTCTATTTTGGTTTCAAAATAAAATACCAACAAATTATTGTCAAGGAAAAAAATAAAATTCTAAGAGTTTTTAGCCAAATATTATCAGTAGATTTTCAGCAGAGGTAAAATTTTAGAAACTGTAATACATCTCCTGGGTGGTTGTCAGGTGGACTTGATGTGAAGGGGAAAAGTATTTTGTAAGGAAAAATAGCAAATGTGAGACCGGTTGAAGGAGAGTGAGGATAACCTCACTCTGACCCTCTCATTTAAGGAGAGGGAATAGAAATACCCTCCCTAGGGGAGGAGGGATAGGGTGGGGTCAAATAAAGCGCCCGACACTAAAGTCGGGCGTTACAAATCCGTTTTTGGTAGGGGCACAGCATACTGTGCCCCTACGATCTAAAGAAAAAGTTTCTTAATCTTTTTTGGGTTTATATTGAGGGATCACTAACAAAAATTTTCTTTTGCCATATCTAAATAGTCTTCTTTTACCATCAACTGGAATCTTTTCATTTACATTTTCCACTCTTTCATTATCAATATAAAGCCCACCCTGTTGTATAAGTCTTACTGCTTCAGCTGTGCCAGTTGCAAGACCACTTGCAGTGCAAGCGTAAGGAATCCAGATTTCTTTCTCTGGATATTCAAATGTTTTTTCATCTATTTTTTCGGGCAATTCTTTCTTTGAGAAAACTTTTTCAAATTCTGCCTGGGCTTTTTCTGCCTCCTTTTGATTATGATACAATTTCACGATCTCAGAGCCTAGTTTTTTCTTCCAGCTCATCGGATTGACTTCTTTTTTTTCTAAATCCTTTTTAATCTTTTTGAGTTCGTCTTCAGGAGTATCGGTTAAAAGCTCAAAGTAAGGAAAGATCAGTTCATCTGGGATGGACATTATCTTGCCGTAAATCTCTTCAGGCGGCTCATCGATCCCGATGTAATTCCCGGTCGATTTGCTCATCCTCTGGACTCCATCTATTCCAGGCAATACTGGCAGAGTTAAAATAATCTGTGGTTCCTGACTATACTGTTCCTGAATCTGTCTGGCGGTCAAAAGATTAAATTTCTGCTCAGTTGCCCCGATCTCTAAATCTGCTTTTATGGCTACTGAATCGTATCCCTGCATTACCGGATAAAAAAGCTCATGCAGGCTGATGGGGCTTTGCTCTTTATATCTTTCAGCAAAATCGTCTCTTTCCAGGATGCGGGCTAAAGTAAATTTAGAAGCTAAACTCATTACCTCCTGAAAGCTCATTTTAGAGAACCATTCTCCGTTAAAATGGACTTCGGTTTTCTTTTTATCCAGGATTTTAAAAAATTGGATTTGATAAGTCTCTGCATTTTTTCTGACCTCGTCATAGCTTAACTGAGGCCTGGTCTCAGAACGACCGGATGGGTCACCTACCATTCCAGTGTAATCCCCGATGATAAGCACTACCTTGTGACCCAGCTCCTGAAACTGTTTCAGTTTCCTGATCCCTACCGTATGTCCCAAATGAATATCTGGAGCAGTAGGGTCGAATCCCATTTTTATTCGCAGGGGCTTATTCTTTTTGATGGAACGTTCCAGTTTTTTGATTAGCTCTTCTTCCGGGATAATCTCAACTGCACCTCTTCTTATCAATTCTAACTGCTCTTTTACTCCTAACATCCAGCCTCCTGCTAACGTAGTTTTTAAAGTTAGTCCTTATGAATCCGAAATCGGAAAACCATTTGATTTATATATATAATTATTTTTAGACAAAAATCAAGCCAAATCCACTTTTGGTGGAGCTCAAAAGTCGGGCAGGGCAAATGCCCTGCCCCAGCCAGAGAGGTGGATAGTTTTACCATTTGCTCTTCGCTGGTGTCCTCACCAACGAAGATAGAGTCGTCCAGTGGACGACTAACAAAAATTTACCTGAATTTTTTGAACTCGATTTTCCTTGACACTACCTGAATAAATATTTTAAATTGAAAATATGTTTAAGATAAAAGATAAAAAGAAATTTTATATATTGCTCGCTATTGTTATATTAATTTTTACGTTACTCACCATTTCCTTAGCTAAGACCTATAAGACCTATAAGAAAGATCTTCCCTCTTTAGCTCAGTTACATAATATCGAGCCAAACCTCTCTACCAAACTCTATTCGGCGGATGGAAAACTGATAAAAGAGTTTTATACAGAAAGAAGGACTTTAATCCCCTTAAAAGAAATGCCCTCTTATTTAGTAGATGCTCTTTTGGCGGCTGAAGATAGAAAATTCTATTCTCACTGGGGTATCGATCTTACCGGAACAGCCCGTGCACTAACAACTGCCCTTCTACACCTTAAGAAGATCCAGGGCGCTTCAACCATTACTCAACAGTTATCCCGAACCCTCTTCTTGACCCCAGAGAGAACTTTAACCCGCAAGATCAAGGAGGCCTTAACTGCTATAAAGATCGAGAGGACCTATTCCAAGGATGAGATCTTAGAAATGTATCTTAACCAGTGCTATTTCGGAGAAGGGGCTTACGGTATTGAGGCCGCGGCGCAGGTTTTTTTCAGCAAGGATGCCAAGGATTTAAATTTACCCGAATGCGCCCTTTTAGTGGGGGTTTTGCCATCTCCCAATAGATATACCCCTTTAAAGTATCCAGATTTAGCTTTAGGTCGAAGAAATTCAGTTCTGAAGGCAATGGAAGATTTCGGAAAGTTGACCAAAGCTGAATATGACAGCTTGAAAGCCCTTCCACTTCATCTTAAACCTTCCTCTCTAAAAGTCGGTCTGGGCCCCTATTTCTGCGAGATGGTCAGGCAATATCTCATAGATAAATATGGTGAGAAAAGCCTTTATAGCGGGGGACTCCTGGTCTATACTACCCTGAATTCAGAAATGCAGAAAACCGCAGAAGAGATCGTCAAAACCCAGTTAGCCCTCTTGCAGAAAAACTTTGAATCCAGTCATAATTTAAAAGAAAAAAATTACACAACAGTAATGGTTGATACCCTGAAGGGAAAGGTTAGAAAGAGAAGAGTGTTTAAAGAATTGCAAGTCGCTTTAGTTGCTCTGGATAACCAGAATGGAAATATCCTGGCAATGGTAGGAGGGAAAGATTTCACCAAAAGTGAGTTCAATCGAGCTGTCCAAGCTCTCAGGCAACCAGGCTCAGCCTTTAAGCCTTTTGTCTGGACGGCGGCATTAGAGAACGGTTATAATCCCACGGATATAATTTATGACACTCCGGTTGTTCTTCAGGCTGGTGATGGGACTGAATGGAGGCCGGAGAATTACGACAATACTTTCAGGGGACCGATGACTCTCAGAGAAGCCTTGAGGATCTCCAGAAATATCATCTCGGTTAAGCTTGTTCAGAAAATAACTCCGGAAGAGGCGATTAAATATGCTCATCAATTGGGGATTAACTCTTACCTTGCCCCTTATCCTTCGGTAGCTTTAGGTGCCTCTGAGGTAACCCTTTTAGAGCTTACTGATGCTTACTCTATTTTCCCAAATGGGGGTGTAAGGGTAGAGCCAGGGTTTTTCCTTCAGATAAAAGACAGGTATGGAAAAATTTTAGAAAAAAACACTCAGGTTAAAAAACAGGAAGTTTTAGACCCTCAGACTGCTTATGTAATGACCTCTATGTTACAAACAGTTATAGACCAGGGCACAGGATATGCTGCACGTCTATGGGGGTTTGACAGGCCGGCTGGAGGTAAGACCGGGACTACAGACGAGTATATGGATACCTGGTTTATTGGTTTTACTCCTCAGATAACTGTAGGAGTCTGGGTGGGTTTTGATGATAAAACCACTTTAGGCAAACACGGAACCGGGGCGGAAGTAGCCTTACCGATCTGGACGGAGTTTATGAAATCTGCTACTTCAAAAATGGAGGTATTAGGTTTTCAGAAACCTGAAGGGGTTTTCTTAAGAACTGTCTGTCTGAAAAGCGGGCTTTTAGCCACAAGCAGATGTCCAAATACCGCTACAGACTATTTTACAGAAAAATCGGAACCGAAAGAGTATTGTAACCTCCATCCCTCCAAAGACCTTCCACCTCCGGAGGAGAAAATAAGATTCCCTAAAAGCGATTAATTGCAGAGATGTATAGCAATGGGTCAATATTGACCAGCCATTGACGTAAGGTATTCTTTTTAGTATATAAGGTTTACTGCTAATCTAATAGCATCTACTACATATATCTCTAATGTCTAATATGTAATGTTACTTATTACTTGTCTGACTACAAGTTAGCCAGTCTTGGTCTTCAGGTCTGGTTATTATCAGGTAGTTAGCATACACTCTCCCTCCCCCCCGTTATAAATTATAAAGCTTTGCAGTTATTACAGTTAGACTTAAATCAACAGCAATTCCGCGAATAGGGCAAGGAAAACACTCTAAAGATTTCTACCTTAAAAACGATAAAATAATGAATTTAGATAATTCAAAATATATTTAAAATAATGCATTTTTCTCTTGACAAACTCAGTCTAACTTATATATTATAATTGGCTAAAAGCCATCTGGCTAATGCCGATAAGTATTATGAGTTGATGTCTGTTCCGTGGTTGGCAGATATCAACTTCTAAGAGTTGGTTTTAACCCTTCTAAGATTTTAAATCTTAATCAATAACCTCTTGTGTGGAAGTCTATCTAATTTTTTCTTAGATAGAATACGATGATTTGTTAACATGATTTACAACTCAAACCTTTTTAGGGAAGAGGGGACTAATTAAGGAGGTGAGTGCCAGGGGTAAGAGAAAAGCAGAAATGAAATTAAAATTTCACCTTTGATTTTTCTAAGGAGGAAGACAAATGAAGAAAAGTATTTTAGTAGTGTTATTAGTTCTTTTAGCCTTTACAGTCTGGTCAGTCCTGGCTTTTGGCAAGGCGAAGAAAGAGGAAGTTTCTCCACAGCCTACCCAGATTCAGA
>CAZMZF010000012.1:6654-79258 GCA_964570765.1 uncultured Ignavibacteria bacterium | reverse complement strand
GTTAGGGCTATTTTAATTAAACAATCACCTTTTAACCCATTTATTCAAGAGATCGCATAAAAGGACTTGACATGCAAGACGGTATCTCTCCTATCCTACGGATCCGTTTCTCGGACAAGGAGAGGGGACAAAATGTCCTCCCCTGTAGGGGAGGGTAGGGTGGGGTCTCAAGGACAGAACGATGTTCTGTCCCTACAAAAAATTAGAGCGACCCGTTCCTACGGATCCGTTAAGGACGGGTCGCCCCTACCTTCAATTCGTCATCCGAAATCCGTCATTTGTCATTTTATTATTTTTATTGACAAAAAGATGAAAAAGAATAACTTAATGAGAATTGTAGGGAGGATATGAGTTTTAAGGACACTATAATAAAGGTTCTAAGAAATTATTTTCTTTCCGGTGTATTAATCATTGTTCCTTTAATCATTACCTATCTGGTCTTGCGTTTTCTTTTCGTGAATGTGGATGGGCTTTTGTCCCCTTTAATCAATAAACTCATCGGCTACAAAATTCCAGGGATAGGGCTTTTAGCCACTTTGATCCTTATATTCTTAGCTGGAATTTTTGCCTCAAGCGTGATTTTCTCCCGGTTGGTGTCTTATGGGCAGTCGCTTTTTTTAAGAATTCCCATAATTCGTACTATCTATGGACCTGCCAAACAGTTAGTGGAAAGTTTAACCATTGAAGAAAAAAGGGCTTTCAAACAGGTTGTTCTTATACAATTTCCCCGTAGGGGGGTTTTCACCCTGGGTTTTATTACTAAAAAGGTTAGTTTTAAGAACGAAGAGTTTTTTGCAGTATTTGTTCCCTCTACCCCAACCCCTTTTACTGGCTGGACACTTCTTTTTAAAGAAGATGAAGTTATCCCCTTAGATATCTCGGTTGAACAGGGGATTGAATTTTTTGTCTCAGGCGGGATTGCTTCTCCTGATAAATTTCCCATCAAGGAAAAGATGAGTTTTTGATATGGTAAAGGAAACAATAACAACTGCATCTGCGATCACTTCCAAGGCAATATCAGCCATCTGGACCTTCCCTTCAGTGATTTTATCAGCTTTAATCATTGGATGGGCGGCAGAATCAGCTCAGTTTTTGTTCTCCCAGGGATTAGCCTTAGCTATATTAGCCTGGCTTCAAACTCTGCCTGAATTTATGGTAGAAGCAGTCATTGCCTGGGAGGCAGGGATTGATCCGCAAAAAATTCATCTGGTGACTGCTAATTTCACCGGCTCCTTGCGCCTTTTAGTGGGTTTAGGCTGGCCCATGATCTATTTCACTACAGTTTTCTTCAGAAAAAGGAAACCAGGGGAAAGAAGATGGTCAAATATCAAGTTAGAAGGTGAGCATTCAGTTGAGGTTTTAGGTCTTGTTCCACCAATTTTATATTTTGTAATTATAGTTATAAAAGGAACCCTTTCCATTTTTGATTCGGCGATACTTTTTCTGATATATGTTGCATATCTTTATGTTCTTCAGAAAATTCCTCCACAGGATAAGGAGAAGATCGAGGACGTTGGTAGAGTTCCCAGATGGATCTTAAAACAGAAAACGGCAAAAAGGAATCTTGCTATAGCTTTCCTTTTTATTTTTGGGGGGATCTGGTTATATTTAGTCGCAGAACCTTTTCTGCATAGTATGTTAGCTTTAGCCACGGTTTTGGGAGTATCTCAATTCATCTTCATCCAGTGGGTTTCTCCTTTTCTATCCGAGTTCCCGGAAAAAGTAACCGCTTTTAACTGGGCTCGGACAGTAAAGAAAGCTCCAATGGCTTTAATGAATATGGTCTCCTCCAATATCAACCAGTGGACAGTTCTGGTGGCTATGATCCCGATAGTCTATTCGATAAGCATCGGAAAGGTTTCGGTTATTCATTTTGATTCGCATCAAAAAGTCGAGATCTTTTTAACTATCGCCCAATCGGCTTTAGGGATGATCCTTTTAGCCAATATGGAGTTTCGCTGGTATGAGGCTTTAGGGCTTTTCAGCTTATGGTTCTTACAATTTGTGATGCCCTCTCTCAGAGAGGAGATAACCTGGGTCTATCTTTTCTGGATCTATGTGGAGTTGATCTTAGCTTTTGTGGGGAAAAGAAAAATTACAGCTTTTAGTGAATTTCGAGAACTTATTAGGAAACATTGGTAAAACCTCACCCTATCCTTCTCTATAGGAGAGGGGAGAAAGGAGTATTATGGTTAGATTTTTACCCAAAGAGGAAAAGTTCTTTGAGATGTTAAAGGAGTCTGCGCAGGGGGTTTTAAAGGGAGCAGAAGCCTTAAAAGAACTGGTGGAAAACTACATCGATGTGGAAAACAAGGTTAGAAAGATAAAGGAAATTGAGCATGATGGTGATAGGATGATACATCAGATCGTGGCAAGTCTCAACAAGACCTTTGTGACCCCACTGGATCGAGAAGATATTCACCAGCTTGCCAGTGAATTAGATGATGTTTTAGATGCGATTGAGGGGATTTCCAGCCGGCTTTTGTTTTTCAAGATAGAAAAACCTACTCCAGAGTGTATTCAGTTAGTGAACATAATTTACAAAGCGGCAGTAGAGATAGAAAAAGCAGTAGCTGATCTGAAACATTTCAAAAACCTTCACCCTTTCTGTGTGGAAATAAATAGTTTAGAAAATGAGGCGGACCAGATCTCCCAGACGATGATCGGAATACTATTAGATGGAGAAACTGATTGGAGAAAAGCCATAAAATGGAAGGAGATCTACGGGAGATTGGAAACCGCAGCGGACCATTGTGAGAATATCGCCAATGTTATCGAGACCATAGTGGTGAAAAACGCCTGAAACCTAAAAGGTGGATAAATATGGAATCTTTTGGATTTTTAATTTTAATCTTTCTCTTAGCTATAGCTTTTGATTTTGTCAATGGCTGGACCGATGCCTGCAATTCAATTGCCACTGTGATCTCCACCCGGGTCTTATCCCCTCAGGTGGCAGTTTTAATGGCGGCTTTTTTTAACCTGGTCGGCGCCCTGGCTGGAACAGCAGTAGCAGTTACTATTGGAAAAGGTTTAGTAACCTCAGATTCGATCAATCTTTTTACCATTGCTATGGCTTTAATCTCAGTCATAATTTGGAGTTCTGTTGCAACCATTTTCGGCTTGCCCACCAGCGAAAGTCACGGGCTTATGGCCGGTCTAGCCGGGGCAGGAATCGCTACTGCCGGAACTAAGGTTTTGATCTGGGCTGGTTGGAGAAAGGTACTTTTAGGGCTTATCTTTGCCCCTCTGTTCGGCTTTACGATTGGACTTTTATTTATGGTTATACTCCTATGGGCATTTAGACGTTTTACCCCCAGTGCAGTTGGAGGGATCTTCCGTAAATTCCAGATAGCCTCAGCCGCTTTTATGGCTTTCAGTCACGGAAGTAACGATGCTCAAAAAACTATGGGAATAATGACCCTGGCTTTAGCCATCCATTTCCATTGGTCCTCCTTTCAAGTTCCGCTGTGGGTCATTCTTCTTTCTGCAACTACAATGGGCTTGGGAACTGTTTTCGGTGGCTGGAAAGTAATAAGGACTATGGGAACAAGGATAACCAAACTGGAGCCGATTCATGGCTTTGCAGCAGAGACTTCTGCGGCTTTAGTTATCACAGCCGCCTCAAGGATTGGCTTACCCTTGAGCACCACCCATGTCATTGCCTCAGGGATTATGGGGGTTGGAGCAACCAGAAGGCTCTCAGCAGTCAGATGGGGGGTGGCAGGAAATATCGTCTTAGCCTGGATCTTAACCTTTCCTATCTGCGGAACGATAAGCTGGCTATTAACTACTATAGCCAGACATCTATTTTTTAAGAATTAAACAATAGATTTGTAGGGGTTCAAAATTTTGAACCCCTACGTCTTCAGATACTCATACCTTAGTAGATTTTGAGACCATTTCTGAAGCATCAGGAGAAAAAACTGGAGTGTAAAGCCTCAAGGTCTTGTCCGCAGGATCCTGGTGAAAACTTTAGCTTTACTTTAACAGTTCTTAGCTGCTTTAGTGGCGTAGATTTGAATTGTAGGGGCACGGCATGCCGTGCCCCTACTTCTCTATCCGATATTATTGTTTTGATTAACCCACATTCTATGCTTTTCGTCTGGATTTGGATCCATAGGATTGGTGTCCTCACCAACGAAAAAGAAAGAACGTTGGTCAGGAAACCAACATTTAGCGTGGAATGTAGGGGCGACCCAGCAGTTCGACAAGCTCACTGTCCTGAGCGAAGCCGAAGGATGGGTCACCCCTACAGGTTTATTGCCTGGATCTCAATCTCTGCAAAACATTGCTAACTGCCTGATCATTCGGGTGGCTCTCCAGCCATTTCTCTAAGATCCTTTCTGATTCAGTATATTTCCCGTTCATTATATAAAGGTCTGAAAGAGCCCTGAAGCTGATCTCGTTATCCGGACTTTCTTGATAAGCTTGGTAAAAGATTTTTTCTGCTTCTTTTGTATTTTTCTGGCTTATATAGAAAAGGCCCAGATACTGGAGATATAAAAGCTGTGAATTAAGGTTATATAAGGATTTGAGATGTGCTTCACCTTTTTTCAAAAGGGATCGAATCGAATCAGTTTTCCCTTCTTCATTATAGAGCCCGGCTAAAATGGAATAGCTCCGATAGTAGTCCGGATATACTTGAATCGCCTTTTGTAATTCAGCTTTTGCTTTTTCCCTGTCTCCGGAAGAAAAATAATAATTACTCAATTCGATGAACATCTCCGGATAACTGACCATCATTCCGATAGCATTTTCGTCCTTATATACTTTGGTGTTATTTAAACCCCGATATTGATAAACCTCCCATAAGAGCTGGTGATATTTGTCTGAATCAAACATAAGCTTTCCTTCCTCCGGCACAATTTTCATACCGAAACCAGCTTTTTTAAGATGATTATCCAGATTCACCCGACCATCTGGAGGAACGGTAGAGGAGAAAAAGACAGGGTATTTCCATTGATTGGTTAAAATGATATTCTCGATCATCAGGTCTGAAACCCGGATAAGCCTTTTGGAGTTTTGATCATAATAGGCGGTAAGATAATGCTCTACTCCTCTGAGCGGGTCAGAATATTTCTCTTTCGGTAAAGGCATAATCGTTCCATCTAGACGCTTTGTGTCAAAACATTTTATCTGGTCATAATTCAAACTGATTGGAACGTTCCATTTATCCTTAAGCTGAAGGATATACCAGTCGGTCTGGAGCAAGCTTAAATTAATCACTCTGACATCGGTTCTGACCTTTTCCACCTGCTGTATAAACCATAAAGGGAAAGTATCGTTATCCCCGTTGGTAAATAGAATAGCATCCTTCTCACAGGAGTTCAAAATGTTATAAGCATAATCATACGCCAGATAATTATTCCGTCGATTGTTGGGTGAATGAAGCCCTCGATCCAGTGGCATTAAAGGCACTAAGAGGAATATAACTGAAAGCCCATATACTAAACTTCTACCTCCAAACTCTCCTAAATTCCATTTAATATAACTTTCTCCTATGTAACTCAAGAATCTGGAGATGCCTAAACCCATTAATATGGCATAAAACACAAATGCCGGTATGAAAAAATAATCACGATCACGCACCTCTAACCGCTCTATCTCTCCAGTTAAAGAATTATATACTGTCCCATCTCCAAAATTCATATATATCACTAATCCCACAGAGGAGACAAATACTAAAAATAGCAACATCCAACCTATACCCTTAAGTCGCCTTATACCCTCTGCTACCCCTAATAAACCTAAAATTATCGGAATAAACCACAAAGATTTGTCCAGATACTGCTCCCGGAAAAATCCCCAGAATCCCATCCGCTCATGCACCCCCAACTGGTTCAACCAGCTACCACGTCGGGTAAACATCCGACTTACCATCGATACCTGTCCATACTGCTTGCGCTCTAAAAAATATTGAAAACTGCTCCAACTGTTCGGATCGTTCTCATCTATGGCTGGCTCTAAGGCTGAACGTATCGGTATATATAACTGCACGGTATACCCGATGGAGGCAAATAAAACCAGAGCAAATACAAAGCTCCAGACCCGTGAATGCGGATTTAACTGCCAGAAAATAAAACTCAGCAAAAGCCAGACGAGTAAGGAGACTAAGAAGGGAATTAGGGTGAACATCACTAAAGATAAAATTATTCCGCTTATCCAGAACCGTATATCTTTTAACTTGGTCTTATCCTCTATGATTACTAACAGGAAAATAGCTGGCATTATCAGATAAATCGTCATATGGATACCAGTAGAAAGCACTCCTAAGAAACCGATTAAAACCAAAAGCCGATCTGAGCCGGGCTCTCCCTTTCTTTCCCACCACAATAACCCCAAATAGGCTATCAAGACCATCAAAAACATCGATACCGCATATACCTCCGCCTCTACCGCACTCGACCAGAAACTCATCGAAAAACCTAAAAATAAACTGCCAGATATACCACCTACATAACTGGAAAGCCTAAACCATCCGCCATAGGCGGACTCCTTCCCTCTTAAAATATGTCCCATTACCCGAACTATAAATAAACAGGCTAACCAGACAGTTAAAGCTGAGAATAAAACCGAGATGAAATTAGCCCGCGGAGCTATCGCCCCGAAGATGGGCAATAAGCTAAATATCCTGCCTATCAATACAAACAAAGGGGTGCCGGGTGGATGCGGTATCCCCAGAATATATGAACAGGCGATAAACTCGCCACAGTCCCAGAAGGGGACTGAAGGTGCCATAGTATAAAGATATACTATAAATGCAAATAAAAAGACTATTACCGATAACCAGACATTTATCGGGTCTTTCTTATACCAGCGGATAACAGTTGAACTCATTTTACCTCCAAGTCATTTAATCTAAAGATACCTCAGTAGAAATTACTTTGCAGGGCTGGGAGCCCTGCCTACGTGAGAGAAATATATTGATTTTCTCGTAGGTCGGGCACCCTGCCCGACCACTTTCTACGACTTTTTCAAAGACCTCCTAAAGGTATAAAAAAATAAGTCGATTAATAAGATATAAACTAAACCTCAAAAGTCAAGGAAAGCTTATGTTAGTCTGGTGTGCAGTGCTTTTTTTCTTAGGGATAGCAGCTTTTTTAGATAGCCTTTTCGCTTTCGGAGAGATCTTCCGGAAAATTAACTCGGTTTTCTTTATGCTGGTCTCCTTAGGTCTTTTGGTAAGAACCAGCACCAAGATGAAAATGAAGCAGATAGAAGGGCATATAGAAAAGATAAAGAAGTTAGAAGAAGAGGTAAAGCTTCTAAAAGAGAAAGTCAAAACCTAATTTCCACTGCTTAACCCTTTCAATTTTTCTCTTACCACCGGAGCATAAAGGGAGGAGGGGATTTTTTTTAGAAAAAGCTCATAGGTCTCTTTAGCTTTTTGGTTCTCCTTTAAGTTCTCCAGATAGATATCTCCTATAGATTTTAAAGCCAGAGGTAGGTAAAGGCTTTGGGGGTATTTATCTATCAAGGATTGATATTCCGAGATGGAAGCTTTGAATTCATTCTTTTTTCGGAGGAGAGAAGATTTTTCCATCCAGACAGCATCAGAGAGAGTTGAGACTTTAACCTGAATGATCTTATCCAATAATTTTTCTCCTTCTACGAAATTTCCTTGATAGATGAAAAGCAAAGCCTTTGAAAAATCTTTTAGAAAAGGACGGTTCATACTTAGATTATCTTTTATGAGGTTAAGCCTTTCCAGTGTGTTATTCACGAAAAGCCCTTTGGGGAAATCGTTCAAGAGCTTCTGATAAGCTTCTAAAGCTTTCTCAAAATCACCTTGATAGAAATATATCTCTGCCAGGTAAAAATTGAGCACCTCATAAACCGGTTCAGCCTTTGGATCTTTAAGAGTTTCCTCGAAAAAGAAGCGTGCGTTAGCTAATTGATCTTTTAAAAGATAGATCTTGCCTAATTTAATTAATGCCTCCGGATAAGGTGAGGTGTCTTTTAAAGTAAGGATTTTTCTATACCAGATTAAAGCTTCATCTTTTTTATTGAGAAACTCAAGATAGATCTCTCCGGTTTGAAAATAAGCTTGAGCCTGGATTTCTCTTAGAGGATAATCCTGCGCTATTTTTTGATAAACGGACAGGGCTTCAGGATATTTCCCCAGACTGGTAAGTGAAAAAGCGGAGATGAACCTGGATTGAATCGCACATTCAACTCTATGACAGGAGCTCTCCAGATACTGGCTGGTTTTCAAAGATAGTTCATAAGAGTGTTGTTTAAGGCAGGTTTGGGCAAAGAGGAGCAGGTCTTCCCCATTTGAACCTGAGAGGAGGTCTGCGGTTTTGAAGAGCTCAAACGCCTGGCTTAGCTCGCCCTTTTTTAGTAAAAGATCACCGTAAAGTTTATAACCCAGACTTTTCTTGGGTAATAGGGTTATTCCTTTTTTTAATCCTTTTTCCAGTTCCTCTGATTTTTCTCCTGATTCGATTAACCGCATAATCTTTCTCTCAATTTCTCCATATTTAAAAGTATCCTCTTTTGCCCAGTAGAAATAATACTCGAGAGCTGAAACGTTGTCTCCGGAGATCTCATACAACTCAGCCAGCGATTTTAATAAAAGTGGCTGGTTACCTGATTTTTTGATTCCCGATTTATAGGTCTCGATTGCTTTATCAAGCTCTTGATTTAAAATATAGGTAGTGGCTATAATTTGATAGGGTTCTGCCGAATCCGGGGCGACCTTTAAAGCTTTTTCAAAAGATTCATCCGCTAATGGTTGTTTCTCTATTTTAAGATAGAGGTCCCCTAACTGAGCCCAGACTGCCCAGTTTTGCGGATATTTTTTAAGCCAGTTTTTCAGATGTTCTTCAAGTTTCTCATATGATTTGGTATCCAGATAAGCTCTGGAAAGGAGGGAGAAAACCTGCTGGTTTTCCGGGGAAAGTTTTTTTAACTTTTCCAGTATCTCTATCGCTTCTGAAGATCTCCCCGCTCCAATCAGGTTTTGAGCTAAGTCTAAATCCCAGTTGAAAGCCCCTTTATCCTGGGGGTAAGAAAATGATAAAAAGAGAAGAAAACAAAAAAAAGTAAGAAAAATTATTTTTAACATATACTATAGATAGAAAAACTCGTTTATCTGATCGTTTGTGCAGGAATTGTCATCAAGACTCCGTCAAAGGCGCAGGAATTCCCATACAAATTAAACTTTCAGACTATTTTCTCTCTTGTTCGGATAAAGCTTTGAAATACTCTTTGATTGCCTCCTCATATTCTTTGGGATAGGTCTCAGTGGAAAGTCTTTGAGCCCTTTCTTTCTCCTTCTGATTTAGTGCTCCTATGTCCAGAGGTAATTGAGAAGGACTTTTCCTGATTATCTCATCACCAATTTCCGCTTTTCTTTTCTCAGAGTAGTCTCTTTTGACTAAAGATTTTTCAGAATCTAAAAGCCGGGAGAGGATTTTCTTCTGTCTATCTATGGTATTCCGGTCTACATTTAGCTTTTCCAAATCAGATACCACCTTTTCCATCTCTTTGGTTATATCTTCTAAACTACCCAGAATCTGGGAACGGTTTCCTAACTCCCGATTAAGCTCCTCTAAACCTTTTTTTAAAGCCTCCTGTTCTGCGGCTAACCGGGCTAAAGCAGCCTGTTGTTCCATAGTATATTGACCCAGTCCTGAAAGGTCAAAGGTCTGGCTATTTATCCCTCCCTGTTTCTGGCAGAAACTCTGAAGCTGTTGAAAAACATTTTCTCCTGAGTTAGAGCAGGACTTCTCGACATTCTCCATCCCTTCTAAAAGTGATTTAGCAGACTGATTGAGATTATAGAGCGATTCAAACTGAAAAACCGAGGATCTGTTTCCGTCCATCTCTTCTAACCTATCAATGGCCTGCAGCATATTGAAATAAGCCAAAGCTAATTTATTTCCTAAATCTGGATTTAGATAATAGGTTTTAAGAGAAAGCTCCTTTAAATCTTTTCCCACCTGATTTAGACCCTCGACCAATTTTTGTTCCTCAGTGGCTAATTGTCTCAAACCGGTTTCTCTGGGCTGAAAATTTTTCGTTTGTTCAAACAGGGTTTCCTGTGAGTTGGAAAGGTAAAGAAGGTCCTGTAAAGATTTCCGCATCTCCGCTAAGATTTTTTCTTTATCCCCTTGTCTCATCTTCTCCAGAGCGGATTTAAAATCCTGGCTAAGGTCATTTAATTTACTGGCACACTGCCCTCCAGATTCAAGGCTCTCTTTTTTCTTTCCCTGTTGCAGATTCTGACTGGTATTTTGCATATCATTTTTCACTCCAGAGTTCTCCACAGAATTTAAAAGTTTTTCCATCTCTTCTGGAGAAAGGAGAGGAGTTTCTTTCATTAGATTATTTAACTCTTTTAAGTTCTCTTCTAATGCTTCAGTTCTATCTTTCAGGTTTTCTTCTTTATCTTTTAGGGAGCTTAACTCTTCTAGTTTGGCTTTTTCTATTTCTTTATTTATCTCCTTCTGCATCTGAGTCAAATTTTCAGCTAATTTTACCAGACTCTCCATCTTCTGCTCTATTCTCATCCTTTTAAGTAAAGCTATGGTTCGGTCCAGCCTTTTAATAAGCTCCTCAGTGGTTAAGTTCAGGTTCTGGAGCGCCTCTTTGATCTTTTCCTGGTCTAAAGATTCTAAAGCCTTTTGCAAATTTTTCATAGCCTCCTTGAGCTCTTGTGGTGCAACTTCATCGAAAAGTTTCCTCAGCTCAGCCATCCTCTCTAAAAGCTCTAAGGAAGCTAAGCGGTTTTCCTCGACTTTAGAGCAGGTTTTTCCAACGTCTTCTCCTAATTTCTTGAGATTCTCCGCCAGGTTTTTCTGCTTTTCTAAAAGAGCTTCCATTTCTTTTCTTTTCTCCCAGCTTAACTGGGATTCTTTCCCCTCAGGAGGCTGGCTCTGCATAAAAAGGTCTTTGGAGAGATCCTCTAAGTTTTTTTTCAGCTCCTTTTGTTCAGCTAGATTTTTTTCGAGATTAGACAATTGGTCTTCTCTTTGCTCATCCATCTCTCCTACAAGTTCTTCCAGACTTGGATGACGAAGGTTGTAGCTTGAGCTTACACCTTTCTTTGGCCCGGAGAAATTATCATTATCATAGATTTCAACCCAGTATCTGACCACGTCTCCAGGCATAAGGCCGATATCAGAAAGGTCCCAAAGATAATCGGATTGGAGCTCGCCTTCGAGTTTTTCTTCAAAGGGGAGCTTCAGGCTTTTTAGTTCTTTTTCTCCGTCTCCGGAAGAGATAACCTGATAGGCCAGTTTCAAATTAGTGAATCCAAAATCGTCTGAACCTTTAACCAGTAAAGGCAACTGCATATTCTCCGTTAAATCGCAGTCCATACCGGGCTGGATTATCTTCACCTCTGGAGTTTGATCCTCTTTTTTGGTTATCTTATATTCGATCGGGTCTGGATTTTTATATCCAGATTTGTCTTCGACCTCAAGATGATAGGAATCATCCTTTCTTACTATGATTTCACCTATAGCTTTTTTACCTTCGATTTTCATCTCTATTCTATCCGATTTTGGATCCGCAGGACTCGAATCCGAAAAGACTAAATCGCCTCTGGCAAGGTCCTTATTAGCAGTTGCTTCAATTTTAACTTTCGTCCCGACTAATGCCTCTATGGTTCCATCGTTTTGGTCTATGACCAGAGGTTTTAGCTGGGTGTATTTCGGATAGTTGAAAGTCAGCTTCAAGTCTATTATCCTGGGCTTATCTGTGACTTTTAGTTTGTATTGTTCGCTTTTAATCCCTTCGGCTTTAGCGTAATAATCAAGATTTCTTTTTATCTGCTTGAAGGTATATTCGAAATCAAAGCTTTTATTTTCCTGAGGAGAATCCTCAGGATGAAGTTTTGCCCCTTTTGTTTTTACCTTTTCCAATCTCTCTTCATTCCATTCTCCACCTTCATTTTTCCAGTAGAAATAAACTTTTAATGGCTTCTCTCCCAAAGTTCTTATCTGGATTTTCACGTCTGAATATTTTAACACCTCAGCATTCCCCGGAGAGATTTCGAAAAAGAATTTCTGCGGTGCGGTTACAGAAATTAAAGGATGGGAGAAAAGATATAAGGAGCGGTTAAAATAGCCGGGGAAAAGAAAAGTAAATATTAAAGTTAGGCCCAAAAGACCAAAACTTACCTGAGAGATTTTACGCAGAGGCTTTTTATCCACAACCTGTTTGAAATTAAGCTCTTGAGAGATTATATCTGCCTGCTCAATTATCTTCTCAATCATCTGGACAGAATATCCTTCTGGATTTATTTCTAAATTCCTGTAAAGCTGTAAAGCCCCGATTAATCTATTGTTTAACTGAGGGTATTTTTCCTCGATTTTCAGGGCTAATTCCTCTAAGCTCGGCTTATAGAAAAGAGGTCTCAAGAAAAAATATGAAAAAGTAACAGATAAAACTAAAAAGAAAATACCTGAAAGAGTTACTCTTACAAAAACTGGCAGAATAAATCCGCTCAGGGTAGATAAAATGAAACTGAGGATAAGATAGACTAAGATAACGGATACTAAAATAAAAATACCATAGAATAGACGAGTCCGGGTGTAATATCCCCTTAAGGAGTTAAGACGGGTGATTAAATTGAGATAGCTGGTAGGTTTCATATTTTTTTATGGATTCCTCTGAATCGGTAACCCCGCCTTGCCCTCAAGGCGGGTTTTCATCTACTATTTATAATACGTAGATCGGGAGTCCTACCTTGCCCACAAGGTGGGAAAACTGATCTAGTAATGCGGGGCTGGGAGCCCCGCCTACGAGTATGGAATGTGGTGATTTCTCGTAGGTCGGGCACCCTTGTCCCAATGGATCCATTCTGGACCCGACGATTTCTTTTTACGTTTTCAGAGATCCCATTCAGAAATATCGACTACTATATTATAATACGTAAATGGAAACGACTAAATTTTTAAATTGGTGGTCCAGCCTTCCCTCAAGACAGGATTTTTACTCTACCCACATTATGGGCAATATGGATTTACTAATTCTCAAAATTCTCTTTATAAGTTTTCTTATAGTGTTGTATTCTTTCCTTAATCCAGTTCCAATCCAGACCCTCAAAGAAGCTTTTGTAATTATCCTTTACCCACTCATAATAATCATCTTCTGTATAAAGACAAAAGGTTTCTGTTAGATCCTCCATTTTAATCTCTTTGGGGATTTGGATTTTTACTTCCTCAAATCTTTCTTTTATAAATTCCTGAACAACATATCGATCAAGCATTTTCACCTCACTTTAGAATTTTACCTCTGTTAATTCAACGTCGTTTTTACTGGTGTTGACTCTATATTTAATTAACCTCACAGATTTTTCCTCTATAGACCTTCTTTTATACACATAGTCCAAAACCTTATCTTCGAAGTTAAACGCTACAAGAATGCTTTGAACCATTTCTGAGTCACCGTTAGCCAATTTTCTTGTTAACCAATTCTCATATTTGATTACTTGGTTCAAATCTTCTTCGGTGGCCGTCTTCGTTTTTAATTCCATACAAGTGAACTTATGAAGTATTTCAACAGAATCTACAAAAGTAATGTGGGTTAGAAAAATATCCATTACTGTATTGAAAGAGGTAGGAACATGATTTAAGAAATCGTGGTATTCTCCAATAATTTCTCTTAATTTTCCTAAAGCAAAGGCTCGCATAAACCAAGCATTGAGGTAACCTTCAAATTCTATCTGCCCCTTGTTATCTGTATCAAGCTTTAAGGGGAGAGGAGTCTTTTTGGGCGAGTACGGATTAGGAATAGGGCTAACAGGATAATGAACTGGATTATTCCTGAGCAAGAGTCTAATTAGTTCCTTACCTTCATCGGTAGTAATTGGATGATGGCTCTTTTTATTAAAGGTGCCCAAGTCAAAAGTCCATATTCTGCCTTTGTCCCTTAAGTCAAGTATATCATTTAGAGCAATCTGTTGTGGAAAGTCCCTAATAGTTGATTCAAAGCAAACGCGATATGGATAAATTTGTTCAGGATTATCCCAAATTCTAATTTCGTCAAAAAAAGGGCGAACTATTGCTCTCCATAACCCATATATACCAATATTCTTTACATAGAAAAATATGTAGTCTCCTATTTTTATTCCTTCAAAACCAGCGATTACCTCTGAATTGGTTTGCTGATATTTGGTTCTTTCTGGTCCATGCGAAATTCCACCATAGACACCTCTCTCCAGACATTTCTTAAAATTATCTTGACCAACTAGAAAAATATGATAACCCATTTTAATCCTCGCAGTAGAGTTTTATAATTTCAATTCCCCAATACCCAAGTTATAATATTCACCCCCATCTTCAAAGCTTGTTCTCTTTTTTCCGGGGGGTCGTTGTGGACCTGGGGGTCTTCCCAGCCGTCGGAGATGTCGGATTCATATACATAGAAGACTACTAATCTCTCTTCTCCTGCGGATCCGCTCTCGGAATAAAATATCCCGAATCCCTGAGGAGGCTTATTATTGTGTTTGTGGATTTTGGGGAGTCCGTTGGGGAAATCATAATAACAGTGATAAATCCTATGATTAAAGGGAAGCTCAACTAATTCCTTTTCCGGGAAGACTTTTTTTATCTCCCTTCTGAAGGCTTTGTCCAGCCCGTAGGAGTCGTTGGCGAATAGAAATCCTCCGTGGCTTAGATAATTCCTTAATCTCTCTATTTCTTCGTCAGAGAATTTTATATTGCCGTGTCCGGTTAAGAACAAAAAAGGATAATTGAAAAGCTCCTTGTCCATTATGCTCACTTTTACCTCATTCTCATTCACCGGGATATTGGTGTTCTCTTTTAAGAACTTGAGCATATTAGGTATAGCAGAGGAACCCCAGTACCAGTCTCCACCCCCTGTATATTTTAAACGGGCAATAGTAAAAGCAGAGGGGTCTTTTTTGTTTTCAGAAGGAGTTAGTTTGATTTCTCCCATAGTTTGAGCGAAAATTAAGTTTTCGTCATCCAGAGGTGGATTGTTATTGAAAAAAGTCAGAAGTGAGATGAGAATTAATGGTAAGAGTTTTAAAACTGTAAGGAACATCGGGAAAACTCCTCTTTTGTCTTTAAAACCTTTTAAATAGAAAAACCTTCCGGATAAAATGTAAATTGTTTAGCTTAAAAGTCAATGATTATCTTGAATGTGCTGACAGCTATAGATAAACGGACAGAATCCACCTGAGGCGGATTCTGTCCCTACGAGAATTAGCGCCCCTAAAGGGTCGCACTACGAGTAATGATTATTCTGACAAACTTGAGGATTTACACTCCAACTTTTTCTTCAAATCATAGATGCAGTTTTCAGGATTTTTTATTCCCTGCAGGCAGAAAATATGGCGATAGTTTCTTTTTCTCTTTGAATCTTCCTCGCTTATGTCCAGCAAAATCCCCTTATCACAAGCAAAACATTTTTCCGGCTGAACGTCAAATTCAGTTCCAGTTTTTCTGGCAACTAAAATTTCGCTGAAATTCCATTTCGGGACTTCTGAGAAAGTTTCCTCAGAGCTTTTGTGAGTAACCTCTATTTCCTTCGGATTATAAAAGACTATTCTTCCTCGATCTGTTTTTAATTTTGCCCAGAAATCTATTTTGTCTCCACAAATGAAACTATAATTCTCCTGAGTCCTTCTGGGAATGTTCAGATAGAAATAATCTTGGAAGAAGACGCGGTCGATATATCCTGATTTAAAACTGACTAAAAATCCTAAGAAATTCATCTGTTCTTTTTTATACAAAATAGTTTTTTTGAAATGAGGTTTGATTGAGTTTATTACCCCACCGACGTTTACCTTCTTTCCAGAAAGCTCGGCTAACCATTCATCATAATCCTCAAATTCTCTCTGGAAGTTTTTGAAATCTTTTTCCGGAAGCAAAATCTCCGGCTGATAACAGAGCTTCTCCTCGAAGTAATGCTTACAGGAAAAGCAGCTTTTGCCCACATGTTTATATCTTTTTGGGCAACCGTTTCCTTTATTCAATAATTTGCATTTCCACTCAAAATAGATACATCCCTGAGGAAAACATTTTTTCTCCTTGAGAACATGAAAGACCGAAACGTTCTTCTCAAATCTGAAATGGGACTTATACCCGCATCTGAAGATATCTTCTCTTTTGTGCTGATTGATTAAAACCTTTTGCATTAACTTAATTCCTGTTTTGAGCTACCTAAATTTAATACGTGGATCCGTTAATCGAAAAGAGGGGAAAATCAACAAATAAGTAAATGTTTCCCTCAACACAAGTCTGTTTTAACCAAGATGGGAATAGAAACTGTCATTGCGACCCCACCTTTTAGCGGGGGAAGCAATCTGTTTAAGATGTGGTAAGGGGATCGCTTCACTCTCCCGCATATTGCGGGATCGCTCGCAATGACAAATCAATAGATGCACGTTGCCCTCAACGAAGGGCAATTATTCCATCAGAATAATTTTTCTGTTGACAATAATTATACTTGAAGATAATATTGCAAACGTGAGGAGAAAAGCAGAATCCAGGTTAGATGGTTTTGAGGAAACTTTTAAAACCTTAGCTAATTTAAGCGGCAAAGGGATTAAAGCTCTTTATCGAAGCTTAAACACAGTTCATAATGACCTGTCTGATTTATCCAATCTTTCTCCCTCGAAAATTTCTACTTCCCTGGAGAAGATAATCCAGGAATTGGATGATCTGGATAAAAAAATTTTAGCTTTAGAGGATTCTTTAGAAGAGGGGTTGAATAAAACCAGCCAGGAGTATCAGAAGTTTAAAAAAGAATCTGAAGATAAAGAAGAAGAAAGGAAGATCTACCGAATCCTGTATGAGCTCTCCACCATAATATATGCAGAAAGAGATATCAATCTTCTTTTAGAAGCGGTGCTGGATTCGGTCATCGAGATATTTTCAGTTGATAAAGGGTTCCTGGAGATCTACGATGAGAATAAGAGTTTAAAATTAAAGCTGGCTAAGGATAAGCAGAAAAAGATGCTGGAGGAAAGCGAGGAAAAGATTAAGTCTGATTTGACAGACCTGGTTCTTTCCACCGGAAACAACGTTTTAATCCAGCAATTCATCTATAAAGAAATAGAGGAAAAAGAGGATTGGGGAAAAGGGACCAAATCTCTTCTCTGCGTTCCACTTAAATCCAGGGAAAATGTCTTAGGGGTGATCTATTTAGAGGATAGCGGGGAGGGGGAGCCTTTCGTTTCCGGGGATATCGAGCTTTTGAGTTCTTTAGCGGAAAGGACCTCAATAGCTTTAGAGAACAATCTTCTTTTTATGGAGCTGAAGGAATCTGAGGAAAAATTATTAGCAGATTTAAGGGGAAAGTTCAAATTCGATGAGATTCTGGGAAACAGTCCTCAGATGGTGGAGGTTCTGAAAACTGTGGCAGATATTGCAGATACTGAGGCTACGGTATTGATCGAAGGGGAAAGCGGAACTGGCAAAGAACTTTTGGCACGAGCTATTCATTTCAATTCCAGCCGTTCACGAAAAAGTTTTGTGCCGATTAACTGTGCGGCAATTCCGGAAACCCTTTTAGAGTCAGAGCTTTTTGGTTATGAGAAAGGGGCATTCACCGGGGCTACCCAGAGAAAGTTAGGGAAATTCGAGGCAGCGAATGGAGGTACTATTTTCTTAGATGAGATCGGAGAGATGAGCCCGCTTCTTCAGGTGAAGATTTTACGCTTCCTCCAGTCGCACGAGTTCGAGCCTTTAGGTTCCAATAAAGTCAAAAGGTCAGATGTGAGAATAATTTCAGCTACCAATAAAGATTTATTTACGCTGGTCAAAGAAAACAGGTTCAGAGAGGACCTTTATTATCGGATTAATGTTATTAACCTCAAGCTTCCTACTTTGAGAGAGAGGAAATTAGATATAGCACCTTTAGCTGAAAGCTTTACACGGAAATATGCAAAAAAATCTGACAAAGAGATCAAGGGGATAGAACCTGAGGCTTTAAATATTCTATCAAGATATAGATTTCCAGGAAATATTCGAGAGTTGGAAAATATTATCGAACGAGCAGTGATCTTAGCCAAGGGTGAATGGATAACCAAAGAGGATTTGCCCAAAAATATCTTTAATGGTTCGGGAATAGATGCCGGGATCAAAATTGCCCAGAATTATCCGGAACTGAAATCTTTGAGAAAGAAAGTGGTGGAGGAAGTAGAAAAAAATTTTTTAGAAGATTTACTCCAGAGAAATCAGAATAATGTCTCACAAGCAGCAAAAGAAGCTGGCATGCACAGGGTGGAACTGCAAAGGCTTTTGAAAAAATATAAATAATTTTTTTCTATCTATAAGAACTTTCTACAAAGATATGTTGGAGTGTAAAGCCATGAAGGTCTTGTCCGCAGGATCCTGGTGGAGACTTTAGCTTTACCACATTTTCTTTGGCTTATAAAGTACAGAGAATTCATTTTAGCTCCATCAAAAACGCGGGGCACTCCAAATCTCTTTAAGTATTACATTTATAAACCTAAAGGTTTACACTCCAAATTTCCTTCAAAATAGTTTGATTATTTTTTTCGCAACATTTCAGTTTATTTGCATCTTTTATGTTGCACCTTATAACATAGCATTAATATAGCCTTTTCATACTCAAGATATTAGAGAGACGAAACAAACTTGTTGCAGATAAAAGGGTAATTAGATATAATGGAATTTGTAACAGATTGATTTGCAATAACTTAGCTATTAATAAAATACTGGCACAGTAATTGCAACTCTTTAACTATTAAAGTATTATGGTGAATGAACAGCTTAACAGTAAAAGAGAAGGAGATGTCTTTAAAAGAACTGCAAGAACAGATATTAGAAGCCGCCTTAGAGGTTCATAAAAATATGGGTTTAGGTTTCCAGGAATCCGCCTATAGCCAGGCTTTAGCTTACGAGTTTGATTTAAGAAAGATAGAATATGAAAGGAAAAAAAATATAAAACTTTCCTACAAGGGAAGTGTAGCTGGAGAATACGATTTAGAATTTGTGGTGAAGAACAGCATCATTATAATGATTAAAGCCGGAGAGCCGATGAATGAATCAGATGTGACCAAGATGAAAAGTTTTCTAAAGGCTACAAAACTTCCCTTAGGGATGTTGATAAATTTTGGTAAGGAGAGCTTGGAGGTAAAAAATATAAATAAGTAGTTGGCACGAATACAAAACCAAGCCAACTTTTTCACCCTATACCTGGTCCTGAAAATGGATCTATAGGAAAGGAGGTGAAACCCAGGATGCCGATGAAGAAAAAGCCAGCCAAGAAGGCTAAAAAAGGAAAAAAGAAATAAAGGCCTTTAGGTTTTTTGCGCCCAAAGAGAGCTTCCCCTATGGGAGCTCTCTTTTTTTGTTGACATAAAGAAAATTTGTTTTATCCTATAGATTGGATTAGTTATGCCAAGGAAAAGAAGTAAAAAACTCTGGTTCCCTCTTCTGGTAATTTTAATCTTTGCCCTTTTTCTGCTCTACGAGCAAAGCAAAAGGATTAAACTTACCCTGCTCTACTGGAATGATTTTCATGCTACAATCCAGCCTTATCCATCAACTGAAAAAGAAAATTCAGCTCTGGTCTCCGGGAGTGCATATTTTGCTTATTACTTAGACTCATTAAAAGCTCTAAATCCAAATACCATTGTAATATGTGCTGGGGATGAGTTCACCGGGGACCCGCTTTCCTCTTTGACTTCAGGAAGAGCCCAGATCGAAATTTTAAATTATTTGAAACCTGATATTTTTGAGTTAGGGAATCACGAGTTTGACTACGGTATTGAAAACCTGAAAAAAGATATAGACGTAGCTCAATTCCTGGTTGTCTGTGCCAATTTAGTTTACAAAAAGAACAATGAGCTTTTTGTCCAGCCCTATATTATCCTGAACAGGGGGAAGTTAAGGATTGCCTTTATTGGCTTGATCACGGAGGGATTAGATAAGATGCTCAAACAGAGCGAGGAGCTTGAAGTTCTGAATGCAGAGAGCACTTTAACTTCTTATATGAAGGAATTGGAAGAGAAAAGCGATTTTCAGGTTCTGGTCAGTCATATGGGGGATCAGAAAGATAAAAGTATAGCTCAAAAAATTAAAGGGTTGGAATTGATAATTGGCGGGCATAGCCATACTACCATCTTCAAACCATTTAAGATAAATAATACCCTTATCTGTCAAGCTGGCTCAAGAGGGGAATATATAGGGGAATTGGAGCTTTTTTTAAATTCCAAGGGAGAAATAATAAGTTATCATAATAATTTAATAGAGACACGAATAGATGGAGTCAAACCAGATTCTTTGGTGCAGAATAGAATAGAGGAACTGGAAAGGAATTCAGGAATAGATCTGGATGAGAAGATAGGTGAGCTTGAAACTACCTGGATCCGAAAAGATGATGAGGAATCGAATATCGGCAATTTCTTGGCGGATGCGATGAGAAGTTATGCTAAATCAGATGTGGCTTTTACAAATTCTGGAGGGATTAGAAAAAATCTAAGAGCTGGTCCGATTACTGTGCGGGATATATGGGAGATCGCTCCTTTTTCTGACCGTTTAGTGGTTATTGAACTAACTGGAGAAGAGCTCTTGAATGTTTTAGAAAAAAACTGCAGAAAGGGGATTGATTTGCTTCAGGTCTCCGGGATAAAATATAGTTATGCTCTGGAAAGGCCCTTTGGTGAAAGGGTAATTGAGGTCAAGATTAACAACCGAGATGTTATTCCGCATAAAAATTATAAGGTGGTGATAAACGATTATATCCTGGCACAGTCAAAGGATTTTCTGGGAATTCCCAAACAGAACTTGAAATATGAGTTCTTGCCGGATCTGGATCGGGAGGTTTTTCTCCGGGAGGTGAAAAGAAAAAGGCAAATAAATTCGAAGATTGAAGGTAGAATAATAAGATCCGGGAACGGATCCGTAGGATTGAAATAAATAAAGGGGAAAGTTACTAAAGAAGTTGTTAGTTAGAAGGAGTGGTAAAAGAAGATTAAAATCGTGTCAAAAAAAAGTTTCCCTTATACCTGGCTGACTTTAGCTTATGCTGTCCTCATCTTGATAATCTCCTCCATCCCTGACATTACTCCTCCTGAGTTAGGTTTTGAGTTTCAGGATAAACTTTATCATTTTATAGAGTACGGGATCTTCTCGGTCCTTTTATTCTTTTCGCTCCTGAATTCTTCCAGAGATTTTTTCAAAAAAAATGTTCTGGTTATCTCTATCTTTATCGGGGCATCTTATGCGATCATAGACGAGATTCATCAGCGCTTTATTCCCGGAAGGTCAGCAGACATTTTAGATTTTGTGGCTGATTTTTTGGGTGTGGCTCTTATCCAGTTATGTTTTTGGTGTTATCATAGAAAAAAATCAATTAACCCACGTTGAGGGCAACCCATACGGGCAAGCTATGGGTTTAACAGTTTAAGGCAGACACATGGTTCGACAAGCTCACCATCCTGAGCAAAGTCGAAGGAGGGGTCTGCCCCTACAAATGAGGCTTTTTGTATTGACTTTATAGAGACAAGATATTATCATTTTTTGAGCCTTAGAATAGGAGAGAGATGAAATATACTGCCCTTCAAGGGACAAAAGACCTTTTGCCAGAGGATTCTTCCAAATGGAAATATATTGAGGAGAAGATTCGGGAGGTCCTGTCTTTATACAATTATAAAGAGATAAGGACTCCGATTTTTGAGCAGACTGAGCTTTTCAAAAGAAGCATTGGTCAGGATACGGATATTGTGCAGAAGGAAATGTATACTTTTCTGGACCAGGGTAAAAGAAGCTTGACTTTAAGACCTGAGGGGACTGCTTCAATTGTCAGGGCTTTTATTGAGCATAGCATAGGTGAAAAATCTTCTCTGGTTAAACTTTTCTATTTTGGTCCGATGTTCAGGCAGGAAAGGCCGCAGAAGGGGAGATTAAGAGAATTCTATCAATATGGTGCAGAGGTGATTGGCTCCTTGGACCCTCTGGTAGATGCGGAGCTTATCGAGCTTGGTGTGCGGATAAATAATGCTTTTGGATTGGAGAACTTAAAACTTCATCTGAACAGCATCGGGTGTAAAAATTGTAGGCCAGCTCATCGGGATGCTTTTAATAAATTTGTCAAGGATAAGATTGATAAATTCTGCCAGGAGTGTCAGATCAGGCTTAATCGTAATCCTTTGAGAATTTTTGACTGCAAAAATGAAGGCTGTATTGAAGCTTTAAAAGATGCCCCAACGATTCTGGATTATCTGGATTCTGAATGTAAAGAGCATTTTCAGAAAGTGAAAGATTATTTAGACAAATTAGGAATCAAATATATCTTGAATGGTAGATTGGTTAGGGGATTGGATTATTACACCAGAACTACTTTTGAGATAAAATCTGAATCCTTAGGTGCTCAGGATACCTTGATCGGCGGTGGCAGGTATGACCTTTTGGTCTCTGAATTAGGCGGCAAAGATACCCCAGCCATAGGTTTTGCCGCAGGGATTGAAAGACTGGTTATGATTTTAGAGATGCAAAAGAAATTTCCTCCTGAAGACGAGAAAATAGACCTCTTTATTGCTCCTCTGGGAGAGGAAGCAAAGAGCTTGGGATTAAAATTCGTTACGGAGTTTAGAGAAAAAGGTCTCAGATGTGACATAGATTTTCTTGACAGAAGCCTGAAATCACAGTTAAAAGAAGCTGACCGGCAGAAAGCTAAAAAGGTTTTGATTATTGGGGAAGATGAACTGAAAAAAGGAAAAGGGACTTTAAGGGATATGGAGACTAAGGAACAAAAGGAGATTGAGTTTAAGAAGTTGGTGCAGGAATTGATTCGAGGATGAATATTGGAGTGCGAACCTTAAGAGTGCGTTGAAAAAGCCTACTCTGTCATTCTGAGGGAGTCCACCATAGGCGGACGACCGAAGAATCTCTTTAATTACTATGGAGATTCTTCGCTTCGCTCAGAATGACACCGTATCAAATAATCGTCTCAGGAGTAGCTTCTGACACAACTCAAAAAAGAACAGGGAAGGTTGGTTATTCAAAATAATATGCAGATTTTCTATGACTGACAGAATAAAATGTCCAAAGTGTAAGCAGGAAACTTTTGAGAATCCAAGATATTATAGTGTTAGAGGAGAGATGATACTTTTTGATGGTAAGTGCATAAATTGTGGATACGATGTGACTACGGAAGAGTTATACAATGATTTAAAGAAAAAATATGATTTTGAAAAAGATTTTGGTGATATAGAAAAACCTTTAGAAAATATTCTTGAAAAATGTGGAGACGAAGATTTAAAAACTAAGTATTTAATTTTAACTTTTTTTGTTAATGTATATGATGAGAAATCAAAAAAAGCAGTAGGTAAAGAAGAAACAGAGAAATATTTTTATAAAAAAATTAAATATCAGCAGATTTTAGAAGAGAAAGAGTTTTCAGAAAAGGAAATTATAAGAGAACTTGCTAGAATAAATAATGCTAAAGAATATGGAGACTTGTATGCAGTAGAATATTATAAACAAATAGTCTCATTAGATCCAAATGACTCGATTAGTTATCTTGATTTGGCAATGGTAGAGGAGAAACTAAAACATTATGATGAGGCTACCAACATCTATAAAACATGGTATCAATTATCTTTAAAAAATTGTGATATATGTTATCGTCTTCCTTTATATAACGAATATTTAAAAAACATAGCTCGATTGTTTTTAAAAAAAGCTGAAGTTTTAACGAGAGGTTATGGGGGATCAGAATCGTTAAGAGACGCGAAAAAAGGATTTTTTAAACCAGTATTAGATTTTATAGAGAAAATAGATCTAAAAAAGACTGCGGACGTTGTTAAAACTCAGTTACCGTGGGATGCTTCTTCGTATGAAGAGAGAAATCGAAAAAATGTTTATTCAAAGCAGTTCCCCTTTCCAGTTCAGGTCAAAGGTTTAGAACTTAGAGCCTTAGTTGATTCAGAAGATTATGAAAAAGCACTTAATACGTATGATGAAATTGTAAAAATTAGTCCTGACTTTATAGATCATTATTACTGTGAGGAAATCAGAACAAGTATTATAGGTTCTAAACCATATACTTATACAGATAGGAGTTATTTCGACTTTTATGACTTAGAGGATTCAAGTTTATTTGCAAGTTTGACTGAAATGTACTGGGAAATTGGAAAGCCCAATAAAATAGGTGAAATTTATTATAAAATATTTGAAGACTATGGTTATCATGGTTCAGATTGGGGAGATTTTTGGTTTTTTTCTTTGCTTCCATACTTATTGGGTAAGTCTATGTTTATATATCTACAATCTATATCTAAATCAGATATCAAAAAACAGTTAATAAATGAGTGTCTTACCTTTTTTAAAATAGTATTAGATTTTTATCATTATACACATACCATTATGCAAGGAGATGAGGATGTTTCACCTTTGTACGAACCTTTAGTTGAACTTATGCCAGGGGAAGGCAGTATTAATGAAAGTCATTTTTATAGAGGTGAGTTATATGAATTATTAAATGATTATGACAATGCTTTAGCAGAATATCAGAGTGCAGCAAGAGGTATCCTTAATAACTTAAAGGTAAAAAATAAAATAGAAAATCTAAGGAAAAATTTTATAAATGACTTTAAAATTGAATCGGAAAATTTAGCCAAGATTGAAACAAAAGAGATTCCTATTGATACCACGATAAGAATCATGTCTTTATTAGGTAGTATAAAAAATAGTTTTCCTGAGCATTATAAAGAAACCAAAATCTTAGTTGAAAAAATTGGTGAAGAAATGCCTCACAAATTACTGAATCCTCTCAGATGTATAGCAGAGGAATATTTCAATAAGATGTATAAAGGTTCCAGAAGGAAGAGTTTCCGCACAAAGGTCAAGGAACTACTAGATAGAAACGAAATAGACGGCTATATTAAGAATCTATTGGAATTAATCTGGTCTATTGGCAGTAGAGGCTCTCATCCTGCACCCAACTATGTAAAACATTTGAAATTAGAAGATATAGAAGTCATAATTTCTGCAGAGGTCAGATTCTTGAATTGGTATATGGAGAAATATTCTAAAAAGAAATAAATTCGAGGAGAAAATTTGGACAATTTTAAGAATCTAAAAAGGACTCATACCTGTGGGGAGTTGAGGAAATCTCATTCCGGGCAGAGGGTGAGGTTGAACGGGTGGGTGAATAGTTACCGGAATCACGGGGGATTGATATTTATTGATTTGAGGGATAGATATGGTATTACTCAGGTGGTTTTCAAGCCGGATTTAGTGGATAAGGAAACAATGGAACTATCTGCGAGTCTGAGGACTGAATTTGTGGTCGGAGTTGAGGGAACTGTCTCAGAAAGACCTGAAGGGATGCAGAATAAAGAAATGGCAACTGGTGAGATCGAAGTTGTGGCTGAAAAATTAGCTGTTTTCAATGAATCCAAAACCACTCCTTTTGAGATCGTTGAAGATACAAATGCCAGTGAAGAATTGAAGTTGAAATATCGGTATCTGGATTTGCGACGACCTCCTTTACAGAAAAATATAAGAATAAGGCATTTAGCAACTAAGGCTATCCGGGATTATCTGGATTCCATAGGATTTTATGAGATCGAAACTCCGCTCTTAATCCGGAGTACTCCTGAAGGGGCAAGGGATTTTATCGTTCCCAGCCGGGTGAATCCTGGAAAATTCTATGCGCTTCCCCAATCGCCTCAATTGTTGAAGCAGATATTGATGATTTCCGGGTTTGACAGATATTTCCAGATAGCTCACTGTCTCCGGGATGAGGATTTAAGAGCGGATAGACAGCCAGAGCATTCCCAGATAGATATGGAAATGGCTTTTGTCACAGAGGAAGATGTTTTCTCTGTGATCGAAGGGATGATGGCTTATGTTTTCAAGAAGGTTTTAAATATTGAATTGAAAACTCCATTCCCCAGATTAAGGTTCGATGAGGCAATGGAAAGGTTTGGTTCGGATAAACCAGATCTCAGGTTCGGAATGGAAATTGTTGACTTATCTGATTTAGTTAAGACCTCAGGCTTTAAGGTTTTTTCCGAGACAATAAATTCTGGTGGTAAAGTTAAAGGGATAAATTTCAGTCAGGGAGGATTTTTAAGCCGGAAGCAGATAGATGAATTAGAAGAAAGTGCAAAAAAAACAGGCTCTAAGGGTCTGGTCTGGATTGCTAAGTTAAAAGAGGGATTCCGCTCGCCGATTATAAAATATATAAATCAACCAGAACTTGATTCAATTGTTGAAAGATTAAAATTAGATGAAGGTGATATTATATTTATAGTTGCAGATAAGTCGGATATAGTTTTATCTATTCTGGGTAAATTAAGATTGGAGATTGCACGTAAATATAATAAGATAGACAAAAACAGATGGGAGTTACTCTGGATAACCGAGTTTCCTCTTTTTGAGTATAATCCTGAGGAGAAAAAGATTCAGGCGATGCATAATATCGTTACCCAGCCGTTTGAAGAGGATATGCCCAAGTTAGATGAAGGGTTTAAATCAAGTATATCCATTGATAATCCAGAGCATCCCTGGAGGAACATAAAGGCAAGACAGTATGATTTAGTTATGAACGGAACTGAGATTGCATCAGGCGGTATCAGGAATCATAAAAAGGACATTCAATTAAAGATCTTGAATATTTTAGGCTGGGATGATAAAAGGGCAGAAAATGCTTTTGGGTTCTTACTGAATGCCTTGGAATTTGGTGCTCCGCCCCACGGTGGGATTGCACCGGGATTAGACAGGATTGTGGCTTTAATGTGTGGCTCAGAATCGATTCGAGATGTTATCGCTTTTCCAAAAACCACTGCGGCTCAGTCCTTAATGGACGGATCTCCTTCTGAAGTGGATGATGAGCAGTTAAGGGAGTTGGGGATACAAATAATAAAAAAGAAGTAGAAAAAGGTTTAAAGGTTCAATAGTTCAATGGTTCAAAGAAAAAAGACGTGAGCGTAGAAATAGGCCTCAATCTGACCCTTGTATTTTGTATTGGAAGGAGAGGGAGGTTCGTATCGTAGCGCGACCCTTTTAGGGTCGCATTGCGAGGCTGAAAGCCTCGCGCTACAGCTCAGTCTTTGATGGATGGAGCTTCATCAGAGGTGGATGAGGAGCAATTGAAGGAGTTAGGGATAAAAATAGTAAAAGGAAAGGATTCAAACTAAAGGCCAGTTAAAAAAGATCAAATCGTAGTGCGACCCTTTCAGGGTCGCCTAAGCCCTACGGGCGCTACGAAAAACAAAATTGACCTACGTTGAGAGAAATGTGGGATTACCAATTGGTTTGTGACCAATTACCTTAAAGGAGGTAATTAAAAACTAGCTTGAAGAAAAAATTAATCAAAAAAATCGATCTGGGGGATGTGGATCAAAGGATTTTATTTGGGCAGGGGGGTTCGTTTTTGAGGATGATCGAAAGCCAGTTCGATGCTAAGATCATAGCACGGGGTGATAATATCGTCATCCAGGGAAAAGGTAAGGAAGTAGAACAGTTAGAGGCTTTGTTCCATAACCTGATCGCTCACCTGAAAAAGAATAAAGAGCTCTCTGAAAAATACCTGCTTTATGCTATCTCCCTGGTAAAAGAAGAAGAAGTTAGCTCTATTAATGATCTACAGGTATCTACTCTGGTAACATCGATTTTTACTAAAGAGAGTATCCAGCCCAGGACTGTAGGGCAAAGAGATTATGTCCAGGCTATGGAACAATATGACATTGTATTCTCCATTGGTCCTGCAGGAACCGGGAAGACCTATTTAGCAGTGGCTAAAGCAGTAGCGGCTTTGAAAAATAAACAGGTGATCAGGTTAGTTTTGGTGCGTCCGGCAGTAGAGGCCGGGGAAAGCTTAGGATTTCTGCCAGGCGATATCAGAGCTAAAGTTGATCCCTATTTGCGTCCGGTCTATGATGCTCTGCATGATATGCTTTCTGCTGAGAAGATTAGAAAATTGATGGAGTTGGGTATAATCGAGATAGTGCCATTGGCTTTTATGCGTGGCAGAACCTTAAATAGCGCTTATGTTATTTTAGATGAGGCTCAGAATACCACTGTGGCTCAGATGAAGATGTTTCTAACTCGTTTAGGGGTTAATTCCAAAGCGGTAATAACCGGGGATATAACCCAGATCGATTTAGAGGATAAAAAAGCCTCAGGCCTGGTGCAGATTCAGAAGATCTTAGCCGGAATTGAAGGGATAGAGTTTATCTATCTTTCAGAGAAGGATGTGCTCAGGCATAAATTAGTTCAGGATATCATCAAGGCTTATGATAGATATGAGTCAGAAAGGTAAAAGGGTTCAAAGGTTCAATAGTTAAACAGTTCAAAGGGAAAAAATCGGTAATCCCGCCTTGCCCTCAAGGCGGGTAAGTTAACGAAAAAATGAATGTGTCAACCCATATTGAGGGCAATATGGGTTGACCGATTAGAGAGACCTGACTAAAGTCAGTTAGGAAACATACAAAATTCCGTGTGTTCGTCGGGTCCCCTGACCCGACGGAAGACAGAGATGTATAGAACCAGTTAGAAGATCATATGAGTGATTTACTGAAATTAAAAAGAAAACTTAAGGGGATTCTATTTATAAATGAGGAGAGGAAAAAGGATAGAGGGATTTTGAGTTATCTCCCCAGAGTTAGCCTGGGGTTAGTAGTGGTTCTATTCATAACCTTTCTTTTCCCCTTAGAGCCGATATTTCAATTTTCAGAAAACCAGGAGTTGTTTTTAACTCCCTGGCAGGTCATCCTCCCTTTTTTAATTCGTTTTGTTCTGATACTTTCAGCCTTTCTTTTCTTCTTGATCTTTCTCTATTTGTTGAAAAAAGAAGTTTTAGAAAGCTTCTCTGAATTAATGATGATAGCTCTCTTGATAGTAATAGAGCTAGCTTTAGCTTATTTTCTGGTTTTCCAGTGGAATTTTTCATTTTACCTCATACCGGTTACCCTGGGATCGATGCTTTTGACCCTCCTTTTAGGATATGAGATAGGTCTGGTTTATAGTTTTCTGGTGGGGTTCCTTTTGGGGATCGTTTTTAATTTGAGTTTTAATTTAGCTTTCTTATCGGTTGTGGCTGGAAGCGTAGCAACTTTCAGTATCAGGGGGGTAAAGGAAAGAGCCAGATTTTACAAGCCAATGCTCTATATCTCCTTGAGCTATTTAGTGATGATCTATTTTCTTGAAGTTTTAAAGGGGGTAACAGCTCAAGATATAATAGAGAAGTGTGGATATGGTGTCTTCAACGGTTTCATATCCACTGTATTGGCAATGGGTCTTCTACCGATATTTGAATATCTATTTGATATCACTACCGATATAACTTTGCTGGAGCTTTCAGACCTGAACCGACCTATTTTAAAAAGGTTAGCCTTAGAAGCTCCGGGGACCTATCATCACAGTATAGTGGTAGGGAATTTAGCTGAAGCAGCTGCCAAAGCCTTAGATGCGAACACTCTTCTTGCCAGAGTAGGTGCTTATTATCACGATATAGGCAAAATCGAGAAGCCGGAATATTTTGTAGAGAATCAGATGGGGGCAAAAAGTAAACATGAGAAACTTACTCCCTCCATGAGTGCTCTGATTTTGGAATCACACGTCAAAGAAGGGGCTGAGCTAGCAGAAGAAGAACGGCTGCCGAAAAAAATAATCGATCTGATTCGTGAACATCACGGAACAACCCTGATGACCTTTTTTTATAAAAAAGCTTTAGAGAAAGGAGGCTCTGAGAGTGAAGAAGTTGAATACAGGTATCCGGGTCCTAAGCCTCGTTCCAAAGAAGCAGCAATCCTTATGATAGCGGATGCAGTTGAAGCCGCCTCCCGCACTTTAGAGGAGCCCAAACCTGCCAGGATAATGAGTCTGATCAAAAAGATAATGATGGATAAATTTGAGCAGGGTGAATTAGAGGAGTGCGAGCTTACCTTAAAAGACCTGCATATTATTGAAGAAAGCTTCCTCCCAATTTTGATCGGAGTTTTCCATCCCCGGATCGATTATCCGGAGTTAGTAGAGGAAAGCTAAATGTGCCCGGTATTTATAGAGAACATTTCCTCTGATTCAAAGATCAAACTACTCTCTTTAAAAAAATTAGCTCAGAAGATATTAAGAGATTTTAAAGAGAAAGGTGGTTTGAATATAATTTTAGTTTCTGACAGTTATATGCGCAAGCTGAATCAGAGATTTACCAGAAGGAAAGGGACTACGGATGTGCTTTCTTTTAGTTTTAGAGAAAAAGGGGTTACAAAAGATAAAGGAGTTTTCTTAGGAGAAGCATATATCTCAGCAGATAAAGCCCGAAAACAGGCAGAAGATTATCAGGTGCCGTTTGAACAGGAATTGAAAAGATTAGTCACCCACGGAGTTCTACATCTTTTAGGGTATGAACATAAGAATAAAAAAGATCAAGAAAGGATGAGAGAAAAAGAAGAGGGATATATCTTTTCTTGAATCAGTTAGAGGAAATCTTTCGAAACCATTTTGGTAAAATAAAGGTATTTTGTCATTCTGAGGGAGTGTAGCGACCGAAGAATCTATGGATTCTTCGCCCTCTGGGCTCAGAATGACATTGGAAGTAATACCTGACTAACGTCAATGAGAACAAAATAAGGAATAAAAGATGAATCTAACCCGAAAGCTCTTAAATCCCCTGCTTAAGCTTTTAATCAAAGCCTGTAAATATCCTTATAAGTTTGGAGAAGATAAAAAAACCCGTAGGGAAAAAGTGGAGGAGGAAATAGACTCCTTGACTTTAGCTGAAGGGGAAAAAGTCCAGACCTTGGAGGAAGACGAGAAGAAGATGATTCACAGCATCTTCGAATTGGGAGAGACAAAAGTTAAGGAGATAATGGTTCCCCGAATCGATATGACCTGTATAGAGGAAAGCGCAACTTTAGAGGAAATTAAAGAGCTGGTAAGAAAGAAAGGGCATTCCCGAATCCCTCTTTTTCGAGAATCGATTGATCAGATAATCGGAATCATATATGTAAAAGACCTTTTCTTAGGAGAGAAAGAATATAAGGAGAAGGTAGATTGGCCAAAGTTAGCACGCAAAGCTCATTTTGTCCCAGAGAACAAGAAGATAGATGAGCTCCTGCAGGAGATGAGAAAGGAGAAGGTTCATTTAGCTATTGTGGTGGATGAATATGGCGGAACCGCTGGTCTGGTTACTTTAGAAGATATCCTGGAGGAGATTGTGGGTGAGATAGAGGATGAGTATGATAAAGGGGAGCCACCTGTCCAGAAGATCGATGAGGACAACTACAAAGTAGCGGCAAAGGTAAGTATTCACGATTTGAATGAGTTTTTGGAGTTAGATTTACCAGAAAAAGAGTTTGAGACGGTGGGTGGTTTAATCTATGATCTGGTAGGTGGAGTTCCTGAGGAAGGGAAGATGATAGCGTATAAGGGATTGAGCTTTCAAGTGGAAAGGGTGAAAGGGCAGAGGATAGTTAAGGTAAGAATTAAAAAGGTAAGAAGTGAGACATAAGAAGAAAGACATTAGATGTAAGACGGAAGATGTGAAACGAGAAAATCGGTAGACCCATGTTGCCCCCAACATGGGTCAATCTCACCTTGAGGCAAGGCGAGGTTACTTGTTGAGGATTGAAATAAGAGATGTTAAAAATGAAAAGCCGGGTCTCAATAGAAAGATGTGATGATTACTTTTTAGATAATGTGCGGGGAGCAGTTAAGAAATCTTTTGAAAATCTTGGAGGTTTGCATCGATTTGTCAAACCCGGAGATAAGGTTTTAATCAAACCCAATCTTCTATCCGCTAAAGATCCATCCCGTGCAATCACTACCCATCCAACCATTGTGCAGGCAGTAGCAGAAGAAGTTCTAGCTTTAAAAGGAAACCCTTTTATCGGTGATAGTCCGGGGGGTGCGGACAGAGGGGTAAAAAGGGTCTGGGATAATACCCAGATGAGCTTGGCTTCACAAAATAGTTCAGTTCCTCTGGTTTCATTTGAAGAAAAAGGGGTGGAAAAAAGAATATCTCAAACCGGTAAGAGCTATTATATAGCCCGTCCAGTTTTGGAAGCAGATGTTATAATAAGTTTAGCCAAGCTTAAGACTCATACCCTTACTTTGATGACCTGTGGTATAAAGAATATGTTCGGGGTTATCCCTGGATTTAGAAAGGGGGAATATCATAAAGAAGCACCAAAGCCAGAGATGTTTGCTGAGGTTATAGTTGACATCTTCTCTTTGGTAAAGCCTAATATCACTTTAGTGGATGCAGTGGTGGGGATGGAGGGGGATGGTCCTGCCTCAGGTGAACCTAAATATTTAGGTTTTCTTTTAGCCAGTGAGGATGCAGTGGCAATGGATACAGTGGCGGCAAAAATCTTGGGTTTTAAAGATGGAGAGATAGATTCTACTAAGATTGCAGTGAAAAGAGGTCTGGGGATAGCTAATTTTTCTCAGATTGAAATTGCAGGCGAGAAGATAGAAAAGGTGAAGCCTGCTTCTTTTAAATTGCCTTCAAACCGGTTTCTAAAACTTGTGCCCAAGTTTTTAGTGGAAATAGTCGGACCTTTGATCTGGGTTCGTCCGAATATCTATAATGGCACCTGCACTAACTGTAATATCTGCGTAGAAAACTGCCCCCTGAAAACTATTTCTCCTGGAAAGATAAAACCTGTGTTTGATTATTCCAGATGTGTCAACTGTATGTGCTGTCAGGAGCTCTGTCCCCAGAAAGCGATTTATTTAGAGAAAAGCTGGCTGGCGGGGAAAATAGCCAAGTAAATAGTGGTCAGTGAAAAGTGATGAGATTTTTCTGACCACTCACCATGGCAGATATTGGAATATTTTGACATCCATATTATAAGTATATCCTATTATATGTCATTTAAGCATGTCTAATCGAAGTTATAAGAAGAGATATCTGAGTAACACTGACTATGAGGAAAAAAGAAGGCAGGATAAGGATTATATCCCGCCCTTCGCAATTACCAAAATCCTGGTTTTCTAACAAGGCGGTGGCCCACCTTTGAAAAGATAATTAATCAAATAGATTACATCGGAAACAGTTACGCTACTATCACAATTAACATCCCCAACTTCCAGTGGAGCAGGAGCAGGACCTCCTTTAAATAGATAATTGATAAGATAAATCACGTCTGAAACAGTTATCTTTCCATCTTCATTCACATCGCCACGCATGCGCTCACCAATCGGGACACTTTCGAAACAACCTGTGCGTTGCGAGTCATGCTGAAACATTGGCCAGTCCATACGTGAAGAATCATAAGGAGTCCCAACGTCGTATACCACTACTCGCAGGTGGGTATAATATGGATCTTCATGGCTCTGTCCGTAGGAGCAGATTTCCACATTACCGTCTTTGTCTAAGTCTGCAATAACAGGTGTGGAAGTAGCATCAAACCCCGCTTGCTCAATATAAGGAAATCCATCTACAACCGTTCCATTTGGATTGAAGGCATAAATATACCAATGACCATTGCCATAACCATTCACCACAATCTCCTGTTCACCGTCACCATCAATATCCCCTATTGCTGGTCCCGAACCCTCAATAGAATTAAGGTTGTTCCAACCAACATTGGGAATAGAAACCGGCCATCCTTGTTTAGTGCTCCCATCCTGATTCCAGACATAAATGTGCGTTCTACCACACAGAACTACTTCCAAGCTGTCATCACCCTCTAAATCTCCTACTGCTACTGAACCGATATAATCCTCTAATATCTTCCGGGGCCAAAACTGTTGTCCATCATGATGATAGGCAATTATATCATTCCAACCACTCAAAATGATCTCCAAATCACCATCTTTATCTAAGTCAGCCAATACCCGATTATTTTCGCTGCCTACACATTCAGCATTTGGTCTCCATTGATATAAAATTTCTCCCTCAGAAGAAATCACGTAAACTCGTTTTCCGGTACACAAAACCATATTACTGGCTACAACCTCTATTTTCCCATCATTATTTACATCTCCAACTGCGATACCATCTAGAGTCACATCCACATTCAAAGGCCAACCAGGAACATCAGAGCCATCAGGATTCCATGCATACACAGTACTCCCTCCAATAGCAATTACTTCCATAACACCATCCCCATCTATATCTGCCCAAACTGGACTACGAATAAAAGAATGTGGGAGATTTGACTTAGGCCAACCATTAGGTTCAGAAGCATCATAATTAAAGAGATAGACCATGTTTGCATATTCGCCAGTAGCGAAGGCAACTTTTCCGATACCGCCTTGAACTCCTATGGAAGCCCCTCTGAAATTTACGTTATTTTCAGGACGAATTGGCCAGCCATTCATAAGAGTGCCGTCATGATTCCAGGCATATACATTATCATACATACAAAGCACTAACTCCTCTTGAGCATCGCTTACATCAAGATTACCAGCTACGAGAGACTGATCAATATTGTAGTTCATTATGACTCCCACAAAGGGCCAACCGTCTTCATAGGGAGGCGGAGTAGATGCCTTGGAAAGACTAGGAGGCGAAATGGGTTTTTGGTAAGCATTTCCTGTCGAATCATCATATTTTCTCACCCACACCTCATTTCCATTAGGACTATAGCAAATAGTGGCTAACTTCTCATCTTTGCTGTTTTTCAATGTTACATAGGAGTTAGCTGATTCGTCAAGCTCTATAGTTCCAGACAAGTCCTCGCTGTATGTCGGATCATTGTAGTGAGCCACCCACAATTGATTGCCCTTATCGTCATATTTGATGGTGACATAACCTTCACCTTCTCCAATTACTTTAGTGCTGGGACCTATCTTATAGAGATTGCCGGAACCATCTACTACTATGGCTCCAGCAGTATCTTGAGCTAATGCAGGAACAGCTCCCAAGACCAAAATCAGTAAAACTAATAGGTTTTTGTTCATCCTTGCCTCTTTTCTTAGGGTTACGTATTGGCAGCCATTCTTTTATTTTCTATGCCCCAACATATCTTAAAGCGCAAAGCACACCAAATCTCCAGCTTTCTTTTCTTACACTAATTTGTTGATTTGAAAAGAACTATAATATCAAAATAATGCATAATTTGGCAAAATACAAGTAAATATACGGATTTCTGCAGTGTTTACGTAAAAGGCTCTTAAGTTTTTGCCATATTTATCAAAATGTCAACGGATTGCGGAATTCGCCAAAAACGCGAGTCTTTCAGTCCGCGGGTTTTTAAAAAGCTAATTGATGATTTTATAATAAAAAGAATTGATAGATTATTAACTTTTATCAAATTTCGTGTAGTTGCCCAATGTATTGGGAGCTTTGTAATATTGTTGTTGCCTGAAATGTAGCGTTGCCTCTCTTGAGGTAACGTTGGATCGAGCCTGCTGAGTAGAGCATTAAAACTGGACTGCAAAAGATCTTCTCGGCTCACCCTCAAACGAGTTTGAGGGTGCCACCCGCAGCAAGATAATTGTAGTTGCCCAATTTATTGGGCTTTTTTGGCTCGATAAATCGAGCAACTACAGGCTCAAATTCATCCCAAATTGATTATGCTCTGATTGGGATGATTCAAGGCTATGAGGAGTAATAGATAGTCTCTCAGATGGCGGGTGATCAAAAAGTTATGCCGGACATGCTGATATCCATTTTCTCCTAATCTTTTTGCTAAGTTGGGATTATTCAGAAGATATCTGATCTTATAAGCGGCGCCCTCAATCGAATGGACTAAAAGCCCGGTGTGGTTATGAATCACCTGCAAAGGTATACCTCCTACTGCAGAAGCCACCACTGGTTTTTTCTTCCATAAAGCCTCAGTTACAGTTAAGGCGAATCCCTCTTTTAAAGATTTTTGAAGAATTATGGTCGAAGCCCGCTGTAAGATATTTACCTTTAAATCGGAATTTGGAGGAAGCTCGATTATATGGACATCAGGGTCTCCTTCTACCCGGGATAATACCTGAGGCAAGATCTCCACTGACTCTGGGTCATCGGTTGCAGTTCCTCCAGCTAAGATTAGCTGACAGTCGATGCTTTTTTTCACCAATTTATAAGTCTCGATCACTCCCAAAGGATCCTTGAGCTTATCGAATCTGGAGATCTGGGTAATGATAGGACGCTCTGGGTCAATTTTATATCTCTGTAATAAATTTTCGATTTCCCTTAGAGACACCTCTCGGTTTTTCAAGCTCAAGGGGTCTATGGAGGGGGAGATCTGATACTGAGGGATTTTCAGCTCATGGGCAAAACTTGGAGCGGAGAAGATAGAAACATCATACTTTTCCACATAGTTTTTTATAAAGTTCCAGACCGGCTCATAAGGGGAGGAGACATCGATATGGCAACGCCAGATCCACTTAGCATTATGGTTATTTTTTTCTTCGACCAGAGCAATAGGCTGAGGATCGTGAATGAAGATATAATCTTCGTCGAAATTCATGAGTTGAACATTGGCACGATTCACCTCTAAGAAGACCTCTTTCATCTGAGGGGTTATAGGTTCTTCTTTACCATGCAGGCTATTGTGAATGGTTTTGGTTATATTGAAGAACTCCTCATTCCCCTTGATCACCTCCCAGTGAGTCTCAACCCCTAATTCATTCAGCAGGGGAACCAAACGATTAAGGATCTCAGCCACCCCACCCCCCACAGCAGTGGAGTTGACCATCTTTATCCTTTTGTCTGAAAGTCGCTCAGCTATTCTGAAGATAGTCTCCAGGGTCTGCTGACCAATGACTTTTCCGTATTCCAAGATATTCTTATACATAAGAGCTACTCCCCGCCCATTAACTTCTGGAAGCCGGCCTTAAGCTGGTTAAAACCTTTCTTACTTTTAAGGAATTTACCAACCTCAGTGCTGGTGGTGTAGCTGGAAAGCTTATGTTTTACTCGCTCAAAGTATCTTTCCCGAGCTAAGATCTTCAGGATCTTTTCTTTGGTCTGCTCCAAAGGATAAAAATAAGGGTCTAAATCCTCTATGGCTTTTGCTAAGACTTCCTTGTCCAAGTTCTCCCTAATCCATTTAGAAAAGTCATTCGACTCTCCGCTCTCCCTGATCCGGTATTCCATAAGATGGTAATAAAGAGAATGAATATCCACCTTTTCCAGAGCTCTTCTGAATTCCGAAAGGTCGCTTGCCTGATAGGGAGTGGAGATTATGATGCTAACGGTTTTGCAAAAATGGAACTCCAGTCCTGGCTGTACATCTCTAATCCTTCTACTTTTATATAGATAGTCCTGGATTAGCTCTAAGATTTTCTCCCTCAAAGAACGGATAGTGGGAAAATCTCGCAGATCCAGGATGGCTAATTTTTCCCCTAAGGGTTTTTCCTGAAGAACCTCCGCCACCCAGTAGGCAAAATCTGAAGGATATTCCTCGGAGAGAAAGTGATGTTCTCGAACATAATGATGCGTATGGAAATAGATGGATGAGCCATCGATTACCTCGATTATCTCCTTAAGTTCTTTAAGATTTTTAGCTTTCTGACCGGTGAGCTCTACCAATGGGACTGATGTAAAAAACCTGAAAGGAGTAACCTTTGGAGATTTTGCCATATTTATTTATCTTCCTCTTCCTTCTTAAAGAACTCGATTATTATGTCCTTAGCAATATCTTTACATCCCAGTCCAAAGGCTAAAGCTAATGATAAGGCTATTGCCCCAGCTAAGGTTAGTATCAAATTGATCACCAAATGAGCTGCCAGCCCTAACTGCTCTAAAGCCAGGACCACGACAAAGGCTAAAGTTAACCATCTTATCCCACGTACCCAGATGTGAGGATGTTTGATTTTGGTGGTTAGCAAAAAAGCATGGGCGATTTCTCCAGTGAAAATGGCCAGGACCAGTCCAAGGATCAAAATCATTATAGCTACAAATATCCCCGGCAGTATCTCCAGAATACGATTTAAGACCAGACCCCCTATATTCAAACCTAACACATCCAGCACCACAATCAAAAGTACAAAGATTAAAAACCAGTAAAAGAGATTTCCTATCAGCTCCTTAGCTTTAATCCGGTCCTTTTCCCTAATCTCGTCCTGAGGACCTTTTTTTATCAAATGATCAAATTTGAAAACATTCAAAAGTTTTATCACTAAGAGGCGAACCAGTTTAGCTAAGAGCCAGCCCAGGAAAAGAAGAATTAGTGCTAAAATCAAAGTGGGTAGAAAATTCAAGATGCTGATTAAGATTTCCCCCAGCCTCTCAAAAAATTGACTTAGATTCTCTGGCATTTTCCCCTCCTGAGATAGGTTATAGTTTAAAGGTTTATTAGTATTTTTTGATTGTTTTCTCCTTCAACCAGCCCAAAAAGAGGCGAACCTCTTCAGGACCTTTCAGATAGTAATGGGCTTGTGAATCTCTACACCCTCTGTCGACCAGGATGCTATAGCCTCCTTTAGAGTTTGTCAATTCAAATGCATCCTCATCAGTCAGATCATCGCCGAAATAAAAATACAGGTCTCTTAGTTTTTTTCTGGAACTATACTGTCTGATTATCATATTCACAGCCCAGCCTTTATTCCTTTTAGTCCTAGGTCTTATCTCCAGTACTTTCTTTCCTTCTCTTAGCTCATAACTTCTTTTAAAAGAGGAAATGAGTAAATCAACTTCTTTTTTCAACTCCGGAATATTATCTTTTTCAACTAATCGATAATGAATACTTAAAGTTAGCCCTTTGTTCTCTATCAAGATTCCTAAAAACCTCCACGTTCTCTTTTTGATCTTTTGATAGAATGAAGCCATCTTTTTCCTTATATTCCGACTCTGAGGAATCTTATCCTGAAAAGATCTGGTTTTGATCTCCAAACCATGATTCCCCACATAATTCAAGGTTTCTAGGCTGACCAACTTTTTGATTTCTTCTAACGCTCGGCCACTTATGATGGTCAAGATTATCTGAGGGAAAGAAGATAAACTCTGCAAAATCTTCCGGGTTGATGAGGAGAGCAAAGCCAAGTCCGGAGTCTTTTGGATTGAGGTTAAAGTCCCGTCAAAGTCTAAAAAGAGAAAAATCCTTTCAGCTTTTTTAATTTTTTCCTTTAAATTTTGGATGAATTCTTTCCCCAAAAAATATTGCATAAATAAATTTTACCCCAGTTTAACTAAGTCGCTGATTATCTTCTCAGCCCAGTGATAGATGGTATTCTCGGAAAGTGTCTCCCGCATCCTCTTCATCCGCGATATCTTCTCTTCTTTTCCCATCTCCACCGCTTCTCTGATAATTTCTGCAAATTTTTCTATATCGTAGGGATTAATGAGGAGTGCTTGTTCTAATTCCCGAGATGAACCGGTAAAGCGACTTAGTATTAGCACTCCGTTTAAATCAGTCTTGGAGGATATATATTCTTTAGCTACTAAGTTCATTCCATCGTGCAGGGAGCTGACAATGCAGAAATCTGCCATCTTGTAAAAGGGGATGATCTCCTTGAAATCGTAATGCTTTTTAATATAGATGATAGGAGACCAGTGCCCTTGTGAATATTTCCAGTTTATATCCTCCACCAATTTCTCGATTTGATCGATCATATCCTGATATTCATCTAAATGGACTCGACTGGGGACTGCGATCTGGATAAAGGTCAATTTTTTCTGATATTGTGGATATTTTTCCAGGAACCGATCTAAGGCTTTAAGTCTTTCCGGAATACCTTTAGTATAGTCGATTCGGTCCACGCCTATTCCTATATGGGAATCTTTAAGCCGATAATATTTTTTTAATCCCTGGATCTGTTTTTCGATCTCCCATTTTTCTGCCTCTGAGGAGATTTTCTCGAAATCTACACTGATAGGATAGGATTTAACCAAACAGCTTTTTTCTCCTCGGATGACCGCCCATTTCTCATAATCCATTTTGGCTTCTAATTCTAAGGCTACGGTTTTCAGGAAATTATCTGCATGATACTGGAGATGAAAACCCAAGATATCATTAGATAGAAGACCTTCTAACAGTTCTTTTTTCCAGGGGCAGATCCGGAAGATCTCAGGATTGGGCCAGGGAATATGCCAGAAAAGGATAGTGGTCAGATTAGGGTCGAGCTCTTTTATATAACGGGAACATAAGGCTAAATGATAATCCTGTAAAAAGACCAGCCCTTTTTCTCCTTTTGCTTCCTCGATCACTGCCCGGGCAAAAAGCTGATTAACCTTCTGATAATAGTTCCAGTATTCCAGTTCAAATCTTGGACGAACATAAGCCACATGACAAAGGGGCCACAAGACCTGATTGGAAAAACCATAGTAATATCCATTATCCTCCTCCTTGGAAAGCCGGATCCTTTTTAAAGTGTATTGGGGCTCTTCAGGTGGCACCATAATCCTTCCTTTATCATCTGCAGTATCCATATCCGCATCCCCGCTTCCGTGTGCGACCCAGATACCCTGACTTGTTCGGGCGATTGAATCTAAGGCAATAGTCAAACCGCTGGCATAGCGTATATGGCGGATGGTATCTCCTTCATAGAAGTGTAGATAGGGCTCTCTATTAGACACTATGATAAATTTTGAGATGGAAAGTTTTTTACGAATCAAATCGACCAGGCTCTGATGAGAAGGCATATTCCTCCCGCTTTTGAGTAAAGCTTTCTTTATAGCCGCATCACCGGCCTCTTTTATTCTACTAACGAATTTGTTAAACTTCACATTATAACCCTGTTCCTTACCTCGAGCTTAAAATTCGAGGTTTATTTTTAAATTAAAAACAATTGATAAACTTGTCAACCTTAATCGAAATTCAAATAAAGTTTTTTAGAATGGTAAATTCTTGGACATATAGGCTACTTAAAGCTATAAAAGTCTAATCTGATTGATTCAAAATCATTCTTAAGACAAAAGAGAAGCCATGCCAGGAGTAGGATTATAGCAAAATCTACTTTACTTAACCTACTTTAAGTGATATTTTTCTCCACTGAAATTCGTATAGATTCACAGTAAACGAAAAAGATGTGAGCACTCAGGCCGAGTTAGATAAAAAGCAGACAGAGAAGGGGCTAAGAATCTCGATTTACGAAGGTTCATTCGCAGCTATATTCATTGCTCTGACCACGGGTCCTTTTTTAGCCGGGTATGCGCTTTTCCTGGGGGCAAACGATTTTCAGTTAGGACTGGTGGCAGCTTTTCCCTTTTTAGCTCAGGCTTTTCAACTTCCCGGTGCTTTGATAGTTGAAAAATTTAAACAGAGAAAAAAGTTCAACTTATTCGGTTCGCTCTTATTTCGCTCGATATTTTTGGTTTTTGTCTTTTTACCTTTTTTCCCTCAAAGCCATCATACCAAGATAGTAATGTTTCTGCTATTTTTGTCCTTATCCTCCGCCATTGCTAATTTGGTAGCAGTTGCCTGGCTTTCCTGGATGTCGGATTTGGTACCTGAAGAAAGAAGAGGAAGATATTTCGGTTTTAGAAATACAATCCTGGGATTCATCACTATGGGGGCGAATTTTGCTGGAGCTAAGCTCATAGATTATTTTAAAGCGGATGGCTTTGGCATATCTTTTTATATGCCGGACTTCATTTACGAACATATTAAAGAAAACCCAACCGGTTCTGGTCTCTCGTTTGTTTTCCTTTTAGCAGTTTTATCCGCCTGGGTAGCAGCATTTTTTCTAAACCGACAGCCTGAACCCAAGATGATTCCTCATAATAAAGAAGTAAGTTTAGTTTCGACTCTGAAAATCCCGCTTGCGGATAAAAATTTCAGAAGCTTGATCTATTTTTTTATCTACTGGTCTTTTGTTACCGGAATATCAGCCCCTTTCTGGACTCCGCATATGCTCAGAAATCTTCATCTGGATTTCTATCTGATCTCTTTATTCTCCATCGTAGCCGGGGTCATAAGCCTTTTTATGCAGCCTCTCTGGGGGAAAGCGATTGATAAATATGGCAATAAGCCAGTTATGATTTTCAATCTCTTTTTTATTTTCTTTATCCCATTTTTATGGCTTTTTGTTACCCCAGAGAATATTTTCCCCTTATGGATCGATGCGGTTATGGGAGGAATTTTCTGGTCAGGATTTACCCTGGCTTCTTTCAATGTGGTATTAGCCTTATCCCCACAAAAAGGTAGGGTTTACTACTTGGCTGCAATTGCGGCTACCAATGGATTGGTTCTGTTTTTAGCCTCAGCCCTTGGAGGGGTTATTGCTCAATATTTAAGCGAGTTTAGATTTTTCTTTAAAGGACAGAACTTTGTTAATTTTCATATACTTTTCGTTATATCAGGAATAGGGAGAATATTCGGGCTTTTATTTTTGAGGAAGATTTTTGAACCGAAAAGCATACCTGCCCGGGAGATGATTGAGGAAGTTGGGTATACTTTTTTCAATCGGCTTCCCTTAGGCAGGGAGACCTGGAGTTTAGTTAATTGGGCAATGTCAACTTTTGGCGTAAAGAAAAATAAATAAAGGAGGTAAAAAAGTTATGCTTCAATGGGTGATAATATTTTTAGCTATCCTTTTAAATGTGTGCGGGCATATCTTCTTAAAAGCTGGGATGAATAAAATTGGGGCGATTGACCCGCTTTTGCTGATCGTGAATTTTAAAAAGGTTTTTTTGTCTACTCCTTTTGTGTTGCTGGGTATTTCATCTTATGTAGCCAGCGTGGCTTTATATATGGTGGTGCTTTCCCGGACCTATCTTTCCTTTGCCTATCCTCTGATGATGAGCACCGGATATGTTTTGATAGTTTTTTTCTCCTGGCAGGTTTTCAAAGAGCCTTTTACTTTATATAAATGGGTTGGGATGGGGTTGATTCTGATAGGTGTTTTACTGATTGGGAAATAATCTTTTTTGCTCGTGCTGGATGTTAGGTGCACAAGAATTCTTAGGCAAAAAGGATAGTTAGGAACATGACCCAAATAGCGCAAGACAACCTTCCGGCAGGAGAACCCTTTGAAGGTATCTCTGGATTTCTCCACTTCGCTGGATTCCGCTACTGGACTGCTTCCCTACTTCCGGCGCTCGTGGGCACAACGCTGCCATTCTGGCTCCGCCCACCGGGTTTCTCGTTCAGGTGGCTTGGTGCCATTGAGTTTCTTTTCGCAACTGTTTTATTCCACGCCGGATTCTCGTTCCTGCAAGCGTGGTTTGAAGAAAGGTCCACAACCAAGTGGCCTAAATCCCGGCTCCTAAGGTACGCAGGTATGTGCATCGTTGTGGCGTGCCTCCTGGGTCTGCACCTAAACAACGGTCTGATTCTACACAACGGTGTTCCCAGGAGCATCTTCATTGTTTACGGGCTTACTGCGCTCTTCGTGGGTGTGCTCTACGTCGCGCCGCCGTTCAATTTCTGTCGGCGAGTTGGCGGCGAGATCGTCATCTCTGAAAGCCTTGGCATGATTCCTGTTCTTGGAGCATACCTTGTCCAGGTCGGTGACATCACACGTACGGTGTATCTTGCTTCGCTACCGATAGTTGTCGCGACCGGCTTGTGGGTTTGGATAGACGAACTCGTTAGTAGAGTAGATGATGAAAAGGCAGGGCGCAAGACGATGGTTATTGATTTTGGCCCGCGCTTCTCTGGCCGCTATGGTGTTCTCGCACTCTCGCTGCTATTTTTCGCGACGTTACTCCTTGCTGTATTCTCAGCATCAATAATCCCACTGACACTAATCACGCTGCTTTTAGGCGGACTCGCGTGGAAGATCGTGACCGTATCTTGGACCGAGTACTCGTGCTCGGACCGGATGATTGATGTACGAAAAAACGCGTTCATGTTACATCTCGCTACATGCAGCATCATTGCCGCGTCATCACTGGTAATACAGCTCACCTAGATTTCTGGATACATCTTAATTTTGCATGGTTGCGATATATCAGTTGAGTTATGTTGTAATGAAAGTCAGATTGGTGAGTGGCAGGTGCACCTAAACCCGGCGTGTAGCCGACCGCCTTGCGGCGCGGGTATGCGCGCGCCTTTATGCAACATGCGCTCTTTTTTTTGGTAGGAGTCTTGCCAGAGCCAGGCGGCGGCTGACGCTGGACGTTATCATCCAGCAGGAAATATAGGGCGGATAATTACATCCGCCTTGAGCAGGATAATTTACCTGATTTATCAAACATTTCAGCTCTTTTTCAGGTATCTGTTTTAAACAAGTTCAATCCTTTTAATCCTTTTGGGAGTTTAAGGATAGAGGAAAAATTTTCTATAATAACCCGAAAATTGTTCAACATTTTCCTAAAAATTATCGTTTAAAAGTTATACTAAAGGAGGATATATATTCCTTAACTAAAACTTAATTCGTTACCCGTAAAAGGGTTGTAAGAATCAAGGATGATAAAGAAGGAGCGACCGATTTAAGGGCATAAAAGTTGCCATATTTTTATTAAGATTTTTGAGTTGAACCTTTCCGCCCAAGGCGGAGTTTCCTTTTTGGAAAGGGGGAAAATTGAGTAGACTTATAAGAAAAAACCTTTTTTACAGGAAAAGAATTAGGTTAGGATTGTTCTTACTTTTTTTCCTTGTAGCACAGTTATTTATCGGGCAGATGAGTTGGGGTTTTTTAGATGAGGGGTTAAAAGGGACAACTGGAGCAAACTTTTTGAAAATAGGAGCAGGAGCAAGGGCTTCAGGGATGGGTGGTGCTTTTGTAGGGATAGCAAATGATGCTACTTCTATCTACTGGAATACAGCCGGGCTTTCCCATTTAGAGCAACAGGAGATTATATTTGTACATAACGAGTGGCACCAGGATGTAAAATATGAGTATTTAGGCTATACTCTACCCATAAACAAAAGTACCCTGGGATTTTCACTTAGTTATTTAAACTCGGGAGAGTTTCAGGGATATGATGCTTTAGATAATCCTACTTCAGATTTTTCAGCTTATGGAGTGGCTTTGTCATTAGCTTATTCCTATAAGGTCTCACCATCGATCTCTTTAGGAATTGGTATAAAAGGGATTCAAGAGAAATTAGAGAACGAGAAGGCTTCGAGCTTAGCTTTGGATTTTGGATTTATCTATAAGCCTGGCAGGTTCTCATTTGGTATGGCATACACTAACCTGGGTAGCTCGATGAAATTTATACAAGAGAAAGAACCTCTTCCCAGTAAACTCACTTTAGGTTTTGGATATAAGATTTTTGGAGAGAGGGTTAGCTTAGCCTGGGACTTGGATCTACCCAAGGATGATAAGCCTATTTTAAAACAGGGGATCGAATATGGGTATCAGGAGTCTGTATTCTTACGTTTAGGATATGAATATAAGACCTCTGCCCAGAAACTTGAGGGGACTGGTCTTTCCTTAGGAGGTGGTTTAAAATTCTCGAACTGGGAGATAGATTATAATTATTCGCCAAATCAAAGCTTGGGGGATTCTCACCGAATATCCTTAGCTTGCCGGTTTGGCTCAAAAAGATCATTTTAAAGTACTTCTCTCTATTCTCCCAACAGCGAAGATGGGTTTCCTGAAAAAGGGAGCCCATCTTTTTTATTCATCCCACCCTGTGGGCAAGGTGGGATTACCACTTTTGTCCAATAAACATATTACATGTAGTTTCAAGAGCATTTTTATCAGAAAAGATAATTTTTATTTTGTCTTTCGTCTGTTTTTTTATATATTTTCCGATAACTCTTAGTAGTTTCTCAAAAGAAGACAGATGAGAGAAGGCAAATGACTGAAAAAGATCAGGTTTTAACTTCTAAATTCGACTGGTCAACTTATGTTTTAGTTTTTCTTTTTGTTCTGCTCTATTTTCAGGTGATAATAGGGTTAGTTAATGATTGGTGGGTGGACTCGAATTACTCTCATGGTTTTTTAGTTCCTCTGGTCAGCGCTTATCTTATCTGGAAAAAAAAGGATAGATTAAAATCTCTGGAGAAAAAAAGGTCCTACTGGGGATTTTTAATTCTTCTTTTGGGGCTTGGAATTTACATCGTAGGTACTGCGGGGAGCGAATATTTCTCAGCAAGATTTTCTCTGATTGTCGTCCTTTTCGGACTCACATTTTATCTTAATGGCAAGGAATGGGCTAAAGAGCTTTTGTTTCCTGTTGCATTCCTTGCCTTTATGGTTCCCATACCCTATGTGATCTATTATTCAATCGCTTTTCCGATGCAGCTTTTTTCTACAAAATTGTCATATTATATCCTGCATTCTATTGGTCTTCCTTCTATCAGACAGGGGAATATCATTTATCTTCCCAATTATTCCTTAGAGGTGGTTGAGGCTTGCTCTGGGTTAAGATCTCTGGTTTCACTTTTAGCTCTGGGGACTTTCTTCGCTTATGTTACCTTCAAGTCAAACTTAAAAAGATTTATCTTATTTTTATCTGTTTTCCCAATCGCCATAGGTGCGAATATTTTCCGCATTTTCATAACAGCTGTAGGTGCTTATGTAGTTAGTCCGAAATTAGCTGAGGATTTTCTGCATAAGCTTTCTGGATTGATAGTTTTTCTGGTTTCTGTTTTTTCTCTTTTTATCTTCAGTAGAATTATTAGAATTTTTGGTAGAAAAAAAGAGTAGCTACACAGAGGTCTCTGAAAAACTCATTTTGCGGGGTCGGGAGCCCCACCTACGTAAGCGTAAGGTGCTGATTTTCCGTCCTAGAGACGGAGACTACGTCTGGCGTAGCCACCGTAGGATAGGTCGGGCACCCTTGTCCGAATGGATCCATTCTGGACCCGACCATTCACATCTACTTTTTCAGAGCTCTCACACAAAACTTAATAACCTTCTAATTTCTTCTTATATTTAAGTTCTACGGATCCATTTTTGGATAAGATTTTGTAATGTAAGTTGTTACCTAAAATATGCAATGATTTGCATAAAAAATATGGTTATACCTATCAATAACAGTATATGTTATATCCTGTTTTTCCATCAGCGTAGAAAACGAAAAAATCTACCAATGTAAGTTTTTGGTAAATCAAAAGTTATAACTTAATCTTACCCTTGTATAAGTTATAAAAATTTTATTTTGACCAGTTTTCATATTTGGCAATTTTTTTGCTCAATTAATTACCAAAGTATTTTAGGAGCGGAAAAAAAATCTGGCGCGAGGGTACAAATATGTCTAATACTATATCTACAATTTCTCAAAAAAAATATAATACTAAATTTAAAAAAGGAACTTTAATCCTGGGTGAAGTTGATGAGAATATCATCACTCAACCAGAAATTGAGTTGACTTCCTACAAGTCAGAGATTTCCTCTGAAAGCTACGGAGGAGCTAAAGCTTTAAGAGGTAAGATTTCTAATTGGATTAAAAATTATCTTTTATCTTCTGTATATCTCTTTTTCTCTATTTTGACTTTTATCTTGCTCCCTGAGGAAAAAAAGGAAATGAGCTTAGAAGCTTATTATCTATATAAAGCTGAAAAGCTCCTGAAAAGAATTATAGATATACTGGGTTCTGCAGTGGGCCTATTTCTATGTTTGCCTTTATTTCTTATAGTCGCCATACTGATTAAGTTAGATTCGCCTGGACCGATCTTTTACCATCAGGAGAGAATAGGTCTGAATAGGAGAAGAAAAGATAGAAGGCTCTTGGAAATAAAAACAATTAAAAACGAAAGAAAAATTGAACGCAGGGGAAAAGATCTTTATGGTCAGATTTTCTATCTATATAAATTCAGAACTATGGTGGTGGATGCAGAGAAGGGATGTGGTCCAGTCTGGGCTAAAAAGGAGGATCCCCGGGTTACCAATATCGGAAAGGTACTGAGGAAAACCAGAATAGATGAGCTTCCCCAGTTGCTCAACGTTTTAAAAGGTGAGATGAGTTTAGTAGGACCCAGACCGGAGAGATATCATTTCGTAAAAGACTTTATGCAAAAGATCGACGGGTATCCTCACCGGCTTAAAGTCAAACCTGGCATAACCGGTCTGGCTCAGGTAAAAAATGGTTACGATTCTTCGTTTGAAGACGTTAAATTAAAAGTAAATCATGACCTGAATTACATTCAGGAGTGGTCTATAGTTGAAGATTTCAGGATTTTGCTCAAGACGGTTTTAGTGGTTGTCACAGGAAAAGGAGCTTGCTGAATCTATGTATCTGGAGATTTTTAGTCCCGCCAAAAGTGCGGGACTTTTTTGTTTTATTCCAGCTAAAAAAGACTTGCATTATTTTTATTAAAACTGTATTATCAGATAATCTTGAATAAAGATTTAACAGAGTTGATTACTAAGGAGAAAATATGTTTAACCTGAAAGTTAAAAGGATGATAAGAGCCTGTGGCTCCAGAATCGGATTTGTAATTCTGATTTTTATCCTTTTTCAGCCTGCTTTTTCTCAGGAGGAAGAGAAAAAATCTGAGACTGGTTTGGTCGTCACCTCAGTTCCTGCTGGAGTAACAGTTTTCTTAGAAGGGGAATATAGTCTGGTTGCTACTACCCCGGCTACCCTTCCGATGAATTTAAGAGGGAGGTATAGGGTTAAAGCTTTTAAAGAGGGTTATGAGGGTTGGTCAACCAATATCTGGTTAGATGAGAATGCCCCTAAATACCTTTCTATTACCCTTGTTCCCAAGACCAGATTGAAGGGAGCTTTGAGGTCGGTTTTAATACCGGGATGGGGACAATTTTACTACGGCGAGAAAAATAAAGCCTTCGTCTTTAGTTTTTCAGCCTTGGGGGCTGCGATAGCTTATGTATTAGCAGATGACTACTTCTCCAATAAGAATGATGCTTATGTGTCAGCTAAGAATGATTATAATGCAGCAAATAGCAAAGAGAAGAAAGATCGACTTAAACAGGTCTTGGATCAGCAACAGAGGGAAGCTTACGATGCAGAGAATCTTAGAAGGACTACTTTGATTTTAGCAGCGGCAGCCTACGGATTTAATCTTATAGATGCGATAGTATTTTTCCCTTCGTTTAAAGATGGCTTGGGGGTGAGTAGCTCAATCTCGTTTGAGCCTGAAAACGGAGAGGTGAAACTAAGCTTAACCAAGAATTTCTAAAAGGAGAGAAAAATGAGGGGGAAAATTGTGATTCTTGTTTTATTTTTCTTTTTCATCCTTATAAACGGATGTGAGAGAAAAATAAAAAGCCCTACCAGCCCGGATGAGGATTTCTTTGTACCCCCAACTCCTAAGGAGATCGTTTTAAAGGTTGGTGATCAGAGGATCGATCTCTTCTGGGAGGTAGATGATACCTCGAAAATAGGTGGATATAAAATCTATCGAGCAGATTCAAGTGGAGCTACGCCATCACTATACGATTCTACTTTGGTTGCTCAATACGCCGACCGGTCAGTAAAAAATGGTCAGGAGTATTTTTATCAGATCTCTGCTTTAGATAAAAAGGGGTTTGAGGGGTATAAATCCCAAATCGTCTCAGCCAGGCCCAATTTATATGGCATAATTATTAATGAAAACCGTAAGCTAACCAATTCCCTTAATGTTAATTTAAGATTGATTGCTCCAACTTTTACCTCCTATATGCTCTTAGGAAATGATTCGGTTTTTTCAAACTCCTCTTGGGAAAACTTCTCAACTACAAGAAGCTGGGTTTTAGAATCAGGGGATGGTGAGAAGATAGTCTATGTCAAATATAAAGACCAGGATGGGAACGAATCATTCAACTTTTATCAAGACAAAATCATTCTGGATACCCAGGCTCAGATATTGAGCTTGACTGAAGATACTCAGGGAGAGCCTAAAAGCCCAGGTGAGGTTATCCATTTTAGATTAGAAAGTGGAGAAACCTCAGGGGAAGCCAGTGTAGATGTAGGAAGTTCTACTAATGTTAAGCTTTATGATAACGGGACCAATGGAGACCAGACTCCTGAAGATGGCGTATATGAACTGGATTATCTTATCCCTATAAATTCGGAGATGGAGGAGGCTCTGGTTACAGGTCATTTTAAAGACGAGGCAGGTAATCAGGCACCCCCATTTACTGCTCCGGGTAAAGTTACTATTCAATCCCCTCCAACTGCGGTTCTTCTTTTTCCTCTTTCCTCTTCTACTCAATCTAAATTAACTACCTACTGGACAAAGAATCAGGATAACGATTTTTATTCTTACCGGATTTATCGAGGGAAAACGAGTTTGGTGAGCAATGATTCTCTTCTCGTAAATACAATTCTTTCTAGTACTACGACAAGTTTTACTGATACCGGGCTCTCTTCCGGGACTACCTATTATTATAAGGTCTATGTGTATGACCGTTCCGGACTTTTCAGCGGGAGCAATGTGGAAAAAGGCACAACCTTGGAAAATAAGCCTCCCGCAAAGGTTACAGTTTCTTTATCTGCTGTAGACAGCACAACTTTGAGAGTCTCCTGGTCTCAAAACCATGATTTCGATTTCGATTTCTATCAGATTTTTAGAGTGGACACAGCCCTGGGAGTAACAGATACTATCAGCGTATCTATCATCAGCCAGCAATCTACCACCAGCTATAATGATTCCCAGCTTAAAATTGGAGCTAAGTATTGTTATTATGTGGTAGTGTATGATCAGGAAGGGTTGGTCTCAGATCCTTCTGATCTAGTCTGCTGGCCCAATTAAAATTTTTATCCTGAGGGTTATTTTTGGAAGGGTAAATGAATTTCTTAGAGAAAATAAATCTATTCTTCTCCGTATATCTTGCTGGATTAAGGTCCTTTAAAAAACCTTTACTCTGGTTACCTTTCGTTTTATATGCTTTAATTCAGATACTTTTGCTTTTAGCTCTAGTCAATTTCTATTCTCCTTTACTTTCATTGTTCTTTATTCCTCTAATTAAAAAGCTTATCGGAGAGTTTGCTCTGCATTATCCCGCTTATTTCCTTTTTTTGCCTAAGATTTTTTCCAGGGCTAATCTTTTGTTGAGCGGGATCATTGGCAGTTTTACCATTGGCTGGGGGACCTATCTTTTCTTCTCTCATTTTCTACCAGACAACCGGATCAAAGTTGCCGAAGGGGTGAAGGTTTCTTTTTCCAAATATCTTTTATTATTAGGAGTATGGGCGATAGAAACTATAGTTCTTTTAGGCTGGTTCTTTCTTATTTCCAGGGTAGGTAGAGGATTTCTGGGAGGGAGCTTTAAAAGAGAGGTAACTTTTGAGCTTTTGAGTCTGGGATCAGGTTTAGTTTTTTACGGGTTTTTTGCCTTTACCATTTCTGCGATAGTCCTGAGTGGCAGAAATATCATATCGGCTTTAGGCTTGAGTATCTCGATCTATAAAAGGAATTTCTTCAGCACCTATTTTTTTGTGTTACTGCCCAATCTTTTAACTCTTCCCTTTACCTTTTTGAACAGAAGAGCAATTTATCTTATCTCCAAGTTCAATCCGGAGATTGTCTTTTTGATTCTGGTTTTAGAGATTTTCGTCTCTATGATTGCCAACTATGTCCTCATTTCCACCCTCACCCGATTCTATCTTTATGATCAGGGTATGGATTAAATCTTTTAAGTCTCAAGCGAATAAAATCTTTGACGAAAGAAAAATAGGGGGTATAGCGCTGGATAGGTGTATATGTTTAATTTTTCTCAAATAATAATTAGCCTTTCCCTTCTGGTTTTGATAGGGTGTGAGCTCTGGGTTCTTTTTAAATCTGTTAGAGGGATAAGCAAAAATTCATTTCTTTTTTTAAACCTTTCATTTATCTTTTTCCTGTCAGGATTCCTCTGGCTTTCTTTGAAGACTGCTCCTGCTCAAACAGATCTCAGTTTCTATCTTTTAGCTTGCGGGCTTATTTTCACCCCTCCGCTCTGGATACTTTTCTCCTCTACCCTGGGCCGAGAGGACTCAAAAGCTGAGCTAAAAAAAGGATTACTCACCTTTATCCCCTTTTTTTGCCTGAGTCTTATCTTTCTTCTCTGGCAGATAAAAGGAAAGCTTATCCTTCTGCAGAAGGATATTTTCGGGGATCTGGGATTTTACTTTAGTGTCCAGGGGAAGTTTTTTCTAATCTTTCTTTTAGCGGGAGCAGTTTTATCGATTTTAAATCTGGAAAAAACCTTCCACTCCTCTACTCAGGAAGAGAAAAAAAGGTTAGGCGCCCCTTTCATTTTTAGCCTGGCTCTTTTACTATTGCTTGTCTATTTAGTGACCTATGGTTTTCTATATGTCCGGATTCCAGCTTTAGCTTTTTTGAGCCGCGGGGTCCTGTGCATTTTATGGTCGATAAGTTTAGCCCGTTATCTAAAGGAAAAGGGTGTTTCGATTCAAATCACCAGACAGGTGGTCTATTCCTCAACTGTGGCTATTTTGATCGGAGGATATTTAATCATTATCGGATTGATTGCTAAACTGATTCAATCGTATGGTGGAAGCCTGAGTGTATTTTTATCCGTTCTGGCTGCTTTTTTAGTGATTGTGATACTGTCTGCTTTAGTAGTCTCCGGCTCGATCAAGGAAAGAATAAAGAGATTTGTGGATCAGAGCTTTTATAAGGGGAAAGTGGATTATCGGGCAGAATGGACCAGGTTTAGCGAGAATATCGCTTCACTTCTGGACTTAGAAGAGATCCTCAAAGAGGTAGCAGGGGTTATTTCAACTAACCTCCGGAGTGAAAATGTCATAATCCTCCTTTCTGAACCTAAGGGTGATTTTTCTGTAGCCTATCATCCGAAAGAAAGCTCTTTAGACCTCAGGATAAAAAAGGAGGAGGAATTCCTGGATTGGATCTTTCGGTATGGAGAACCAGTAGGGATAAAAGAGATAGGGTTTGAGAAGTTTTCAACTGAAGAGGGTAGTCTTTTTTTGAAGCAACTGGAGGAGTTGAAGCTGGAGCTCTGCGTTCCTATGATAGCCAAGAGAAATCTGGTGGGACTTCTGCTTTTAGGAGCCAAAGAAAGTAATCAGCCATTCACCGAGGAAGATTTCTCTTTTTTAGGTGGAGTAGCACATCAATCTTCGATTGCCATACTGAATGCAAAACTGAGCGAGGAGCTAATAATTTCTAAGGAGATGGAATCGTTCAACAAACTATCATCCTTTATCCTGCACGATCTGAAGAACTTTGTCTCTATGCTCTCGTTGCTTCTACAGAATGCGGAGGAAAAGCTTGAAAATCCTGATTTTCAAAAAAGTGCTTTGGCAACCATATCAGATACAGTTGAAAGGATGAGAAAACTGATGAACAAACTCTCTTCAGCCTCAGAGGGGATAAAGTTAGACTTGAAAAACTGTGACCTGAATAATTCTTTAGAAAATCTACTGGATAGGATGAAGGTTTCAAATTTTACTCAGATCAAGTTAGTATTAAATTTTGGAACTCTACCTCCGCTGAGATGTGATCAGGCTCAGATGGAAAAGGTTTTTCAAAATCTTATTATTAACGCCTTAGAAGCTATGTCTCAGGGAGGAATTTTATCTATAATAACAGAGTCAGATGAGAAAAACTACATGATCCGATTAAAAGTTTCAGATACTGGGGCTGGTATGTCCAGAGATTTTATCAGAAACAATCTTTTCAAGCCTTTTCAGACTACCAAAAAAAAAGGCCTGGGGATTGGTCTTTTTCAGTGTAGAGAGATAGTGGAATTGCATAAAGGCAGGTTATTGGTGGAAAGTGAAGAAGGGAAAGGGACTGCCTTTACGGTAGAACTTCCTCTGTAAAAGGTGAAATTATGAGGGAATTTTAGATGGAAAAAGAGAAAATTCTTATAGTCGATGATGAAGAGGGGATAAGAACTCAGCTTTCCTGGGCATTACAGGATGAATATGAAATCCTTTTAGCTTCGAATGCGGAACAGGCTTTAGAGCTTACTCGCAAGGAAACCCCTAATCTTGTAACTTTAGATGTTGCCCTCTCCCCTTATGAACATGAGAAAGATGGATTGGATATACTAGAGGACCTTCTGCAAATAGACCCTCTTTTGAAGGTGATAGTTATTACCGGACATGGGGAGGAAATAAATGCCCTAAGAGCAGTAAGTTCAGGTGCATGCGATTTCTATACCAAGCCTATAAATTTGGATGAGCTGAAGATTATCATCAAAAGAGCTCTTCACATTCAGCGATTGGAACGCGAGAATAAAGAGCTTACAGAGAGATTAGAGGAGAAAAAATTTGAAGATATAATCGGCACCAGTCCCAAAATGATTGAGGTTTTTAAGACCATAATGAAGATTGCAACGACAGATGTGATTGTGCTTATCACTGGAGAGAGCGGGACCGGTAAGGAGATGGTAGCAAAAGCTATCCATCGTAAGAGTTTAAGAAAGGATAACCCATTTGTGACTATCAACTGCGGAGCTATCCCTGAGACCCTATTGGAATCAGAGCTTTTTGGATATGAGAAAGGTGCATTTACTGATGCTTATGCTCAGAAAAAAGGGAAGTTCGAATATGCAGATGGAGGAACAGTATTTTTAGATGAGATCGGAGAGCTTCCTTTATCTCTACAGGTAAAGATTTTGAGATTTCTACAGGACTATAAGATAGAAAGGGTCGGGGGTAAGGAGCTAATCACCCTAAATGTTAGAATAATTGCAGCTACTAATAAGCCATTAGAAAAGGAAGTTCAGCTAAAAAAGTTCCGGGAAGACCTTTACTACAGGTTGAGTGTTATTAATATCCATCTTCCGCCTTTAAGGGATAGAGATGATGACGTGATTATTTTGTCTCATGCAATGCTGAATATGTTCTCAAAGGAATTCAATAAAATAAATCTTTCTTTCAGTCATAAAAGCATCTTGAAATTAAAAGAATATGGCTGGCCTGGAAATGTCAGGGAATTGGAGAATAAAGTTAAAAGAGCTGTAATAATGTGTCAGAGTAAAAGGATAACCCCATTTGACCTTGGCTTCAGTACAGCTGAGGAATCAAAGAAACCTCTCTCATTGCAAACTATAAGGGAAAATGCTGAAAAGGAGGCTATATTGGAAGCTCTCAATGCTAACGATTGGAATGTCACTAATGCGGCAAAATATTTAGATGTTAGCAGAACAACCCTTTATGGATTGATTGAGAAGTATAAGTTTAAAAAAGAAGAAGAAATTTAAAGGAAAGCTGTCTTAGTTCATTGGAAAATTTTTTATTTCCCAAAGTATCCTAAAAGTGTCCAGTTTTTTGTAATCCAATAACATCTTATAATATATACACTTAGAATAAAAATAATTACAATGTCATAGAATTGGACATTTCATCCAACTGTATAAAAGTTGAACTTTATAACCAGTTGTTGTTTAACAGGTTAGCTGTAAAATAATTGGCATAATAATTGCTATATAGTGAATTTAAAGAAGAGTAGCTTTGATAACTAAATAACTTAAGGAGGAAAAATGAAAAAGTTAATTGTTTTAATAGGGTTGCTCTTGAGCTTAAACGTTCCTGCATTAGGTGTAACCACTTCTACTTTTGATATTTATGGAACATCAAGTGATGGAACTGCGCTTAGCGGTGCTGTTACTGCCTGGGTGAGTGATATTAATGTCGGTCTTGGAACTGCAGATGTGGGTTTTTTAATCAACAACACCTCACCTTCGGTTCCAACCTACTGGTTTGGTCATCCTTTGACCAACCCGGTTCTTTCAGGGTTCTTTTTCAAGGCGGATGGAACAATAAACGCTTCTATTGTCGGCGTGGGGAATAGCTTGAATCTGGTTAATGGTGCAGTTACCGGTGATGTTCATACCGCTATTCACCACAGCTTAGTTGTTAATTCTGATTATGATATTCTTTATGATCAAAATGCTCCTGGCGGTTATGGCAAGTTCAGGGTTTATCTTAAGGATGATGGAGCTAATAATCGTGGATGGGTCGCATCCGGATCTCAGAATCTATTTGTGGGCGATTATATCACAAGACCTATGGCTTTTAGAATTCATCTAACCCAATGTTACCTCTATTTTTGATGCGGATGATTTTGCCCAGATGGGTGATCCTAATTTTATTGGCAGGTACCGTTCTACAGGTCGCTGTGGTCAGGGGAGCGGAACGGCAACTCCCATACCTGAGCCTTCGACATTAGCCCTTTTAGGTTTTGGCTTAATGGGTCTGGGTGGTTTCGCCAGGTTTAGATTTAGAAAGTAGTTCCAAAACATTAATTTTGTTTTTAACAAAAAAGCCCCCCTACGGGGGCTTTTTTTATTATAATAATCCCCTAAAAGCCTCATTTTACTTTAAGATTCTTCTTCTTTTGCCGATTAATAGATTAGGAGTTTTTCAAAAAAATTGAAAATATAATAAAATGAAACAAATCCTCTTAATTGAAGACGATCCCAAGATTTGTGAATCTCTTAATAATTATTTTAATACGGAGAGTTTAAAACTTTATACACTTGCCGATGGTAAAGAGGCCTTAGAAAATATTGATAATCTTAAACCAGATTTAGTCTTGTTAGATATAAATCTACCGGGGATGTCAGGGATTGAAATTTTGAAAGAGATGAAGGAAAAAGAGCTTAAAATCCCGGTGATAGTCATTACCGGGTTTATCTCCACTGAGGCGGCAATAGAGACTATGAAACAGGGGGCTTATGAATTTGTGACCAAACCTTTTCAGTTAGAGAAGTTAGCTAAGATTGTGGACAAAGCACTGCAGGAGAAAAAAGGAGGGGGAGATTCATCCGGCTTTGGTAGAGAGGACAGACCAGAAGGGGAAGAGGATGTAATCGTAGGAAAAAGTCCGGAGATAGTGGAGATAGCTAAACTCATTGGTCAGGTAGCTCCCACGGATGCATCAGTTTTGGTAATGGGGGAAAGCGGGACTGGCAAAGAGTTAGTAGCCCGGGCAATTCACCGTAATAGTTTAAGAAAAGACAAACCTTTTCTTTCGGTCAACTGTGCGGCATTACCGGAAGCTCTTTTAGAGTCAGAGCTTTTTGGTTATGAAAAAGGTGCTTTTACCGGAGCTTACCAGAGGAAATTGGGGAAATTTGAACAGGGAGATAAGGGGACTATCTTCTTAGATGAGATCGCGGATATGAGTTTGATGACCCAGAGTAAGGTGTTAAGGGTTTTGCAGGAACAGGAGTTTGAGAGGGTGGGTGGTAACCAGAGCACAAAAGTTGATGTGAGGATAATAGCCGCTACCAATAAGAGTCTGGTAAATTGTATCAAAGAGGGGAACTTCCGGGTCGATCTTTTCTACAGGTTAAAAGTGGTATCGATATATTTACCCCCCTTACGAGAAAGAAGATCTGATATTCCACTTTTAGCTGATTACTTTCTTAAAAAATATGCCAAGCTAATCAGTAAGAATGTGGAAGGCATCTCCGATTCCGGATTAAAGGTTTTACAGAAATATCCCTGGCCAGGAAATGTGCGTGAGTTAGAGAATAATATGCACACCGCAGTAGTGATGAGCAAAGGTGGATTGCTTTTGCCCGAATATTTTCCTGTTTATAGTGAAAATAGGGAAAGGCTGGAGATAGATTTTGAAAAAGTCAAAAAAGATTACTATAAGGTTTTCTCTGAGATTTTGGAGCCTATCTTCCCCAAGATCCTGGCTAATTCGGATGGACATATCTACGACCATTTAGAGGAAGCCCTGGAGAGAGCGGTTTTCGATCTATCCCTGAAATATTGCCAGGGTAACCAGGTCAAGACCTCTGAGCTTTTGGGAGTGAGCCGCAATACCCTAAGAGACCGGATGAAAAAATTCGGGCTTTTCTAAATTTTAATATTATATCAGATTTTAATTTCGTAGGGACGCATAGCATGCGTCTCTAATTTTATCCCACCTTTCCTACGGATCCAAATTCGGAGAGGGCAAGGTGGGGATACCGAGTTTCAATGATGCATCGGTATTAGGAAATGCCGATGCTTATTAGCTTGCATCAGATAAATCTATTTTAGAGCAGGCAGGGTCTTAAGGATTTCGCTTATCCTTCCGAATTAATAGAATAGATTACCTAAGAAATCTTTATTTGAATTGGTGGATAAGACTTATGGAGCTTCAAGGTGATGTAGAGAGATTTCAGCTTTCAGATATCTTTCAGCTTTTGAGCGCCTGCAGGAAAAGCGGGACATTGGGAGTGCAAAGGGGGGAGGATGTGATAATGGTCTATTTCCGCGAGGGGAACATTGTCTTTGCCCATAACCCCTATAACCGTCTCAGATTAGGAGAGTTACTCCTCAAGAAAGGGAGAATAACTCCTGCTCAGCTACAGAAGATTACCCAAATACAGAAAGAACTTAAAGGGAAAAAAAGGATCGGGGAACTCCTTATCCTGGAAAATTTTATCACCAGAAAACAGTTAGAGGAGCTGGTGCGTCTGCAGGTGGAAGAGGTGATCTACGATCTCCTTAAATGGGAAAAAGGGAATTTCAAATTTTATGAGAATAGATTCCCAACTCAGGAGGAGATAACCATAAAGATTTCCACCGAGAATCTGATCTTGGAGGGCGTTAGAAGGTCAGATGAGTTGGAAAGATTAAAGAAAAAGCTACCCCCTTTTGATACCGTTCTGGGCTTGGCTCCAACTGAGGATGAAAGGGGGAAGGATATCAGTTTTAAATCAGAGGAATGGAATCTTTTAACTTTAGTGGATGGTCACCGGGATATAAAGAAGATCTTAGAGGATTCGAAAGCGGATAAGATCGAGACTTTGAAAAAATTAGCAGGTCTTTATCTGGCGGGGCTGGTCGAAACGGTAAAAAAGCCGAGCCTGGAGACAAAAACTGATAAGCTGGAAAAGCTCCTGGAACAGTTCAACCGTAGTTTAGAAAAATATAGTGAGGAATGAACCTGTGGAATTAAAAGAAGTTTTAGAAAATCTGAAGAAATCTATCGATAAATTTTTAGAAGAGACTTCCAGGAAGGAGGAAGAGGAATGGATGCTTGATCAGAAGATCGAAAGTCTGGAGGATATAGCCCTGGGTAAAAGCAAGGATTTCTGGCTTATTAAAGACAGGTTTAAAGGTTTGGAGAACTGGCTAAAAATTGAGGGGGCAGAGTTTAATTCCAAATCTATTAAAAAAACACACATACAAAAGATAATTGAGTGTGTAGAGAGGATGAGAGATTATAAAGAGATGTTAGGTAAAGATGAAAGATTCTATCAGAAAGAAGAGAAAATCTTACTACAGGCGAATTCTTTTATCAGAGAGAATCTGAGAAGGAGAGGCTGGGAATATACTCCCTTAGGGTTAGTTGATTTCGTGCAACTGGATGAGTCTTTACTCAAATTAAAAGAGGAGATAGGGGCTCTGGATAAAGGTGGAACTGATCTTAAAGGAAAATATCAAAGAGCGTTAAGTTATCAGCTTGACCTGATGGACTATTTTTATAAACCCAAGGACCATCTGCTCACCATCCTGGATTATCAGTTAAAGAACCTGGAGGTTAAACCTTCAAAGGAGGATGAATTCTTCACTGCCTCCCTGATCTACTATTTGAAACAGAATAGATACAAGGTTGAGCCTTATTTAGAGAGGCTCAGGAAAATCCTCAGACAAAAAAAGATAGGAATAGATTAAATCGGATATTATTTTCTTATTTTCAAATAAGCTTTACCCTAAAATCGTTTTAAATAAAGGTATGGTTGTGGAAAAGGATGACAAGCTTTTTTTAGAGGGTATCAGATCTCTAAAATCGAAGGACTTCAAAGTAGCAGAGCAAAAATTTAAAGATACCTTGATTAAAAAAGGCTCCAAATCTAAAAAAGCCGAGTTGATTTATCAGGCTTTGCTCATTAGAAAAGAGTGTGATAAGTTAATTCAAGATTTAAAGTTCAGATTCTAAAGGAGATATATGCCCAGAAAACAGATGACCTTTGCAGAAAAGGTTAAAAAAGAAAAGCATGTGGTTTATTGTCCAAAATGTGGTGGGGCTAAACAGTCTATCCTGTATGTTGAATCGATAAAAAATGATACCGGCTCCTGGAAGTTCAGAGAGAAAAATGTGAGCGTATGTAAGTGTAATCAGGATAGGTTTTATAAGTAACTTTTTATAGATTTGAGGTTTTAATAGAAAAATTTGAATTACCTGATAACCGCCAGTTAATCTATTTATGGCGGTTTTTTGCTTGTGAAAAAGTTACAAAAAGGCTTGCTTTTAAAGCTTATTTTTATAAATTAATTTAATATGTTTATTTTTTAAAATCAAAAGAGGTCAATATGCCAAGGATTGAAGTAGATATCAAAAGATGCAAAGGGTGTGAGCTTTGTGTGGTAGCCTGTCCCTACAAGGTTATCGGGATGTCAGAGAAGTTTGCCTCTACTGGATACTACCCTGCCACTATGGTTAAACCAGAAAAATGTACTGGCTGTACCCTATGTGCTTTGGTTTGCCCGGATGTGGCTATAGAAGTCTATAAGTAATTATTTTTTGATGAACTAAAGGAGAGTTTAAAGATGGGTGAAAAGTTACTAATGAAGGGGAATGAAGCTTTAGCTGAAGGGGCGGTAAGGGCTGGATGCAGGTTTTTTTCCGGTTATCCGATTACTCCCCAGAACGAGGTGCCGGAATACCTTTCCTGGAGACTTCCTGAGGTTGGTGGAACTTTCATTCAAGCTGAAAGTGAGGTTGCGGCCATAAATATGCTTTTTGGTGCCTCTGCCTGCGGTGCCAGAGTTATGACCTCCTCTTCCGGTCCTGGTATAAGCTTGAAACAGGAAGGGATTTCTTATATCTCAGGTGCTAATCTTCCAATCTTCTATGCAAATGTAATGCGGGGAGGACCGGGCTTGGGGAATATCGCCCCATCCCAGGGTGATTATTATCAAGCCACCAGAGGGGGTGGACATGGTGATTACCGGGTAATAGTTTTTGCACCCAATTCAGTTTCTGAAATGGGTAATTTCCCAAAGAGGTGTTACGATTTAGCTGAAAAGTACAGGATAGCTACTATGGTTCTTACAGATGGTCTTTTAGGTCAGATGATGGAGCCGATAGAGTTCGATTTTGAACCGGTTGATCCTTCTAAATTACCTGTGAAAGAATGGGTTTTAGGAAATGCAGAAGGTCGGGAAAGAAGAGTGATTAGGTCTTATGACTTAAGGCCTGGATTTTTAGAAAAGATGACTTTAAAATTAGAGGAGAAATACAAAGAGATCGAGGCGAAAGAGGTAAAATACGAGGCGGTCGAGGTTGATGATGCGGAGATTCTCTTGATAGCTTACGGGACTTCTTCCCGGATTTCAAAATCAGCTTTAATATTAGGTAGAAAAGAGGGTATAAAAATCGGGCTTTTAAGACCTACTACTTTATGGCCCTTTCCAACTAAAATTATCAGCAGACTCTCAGAAAGAATTAAAAAGATTCTGACTGTGGAGATGAGCCTGGGTCAGTTAGTAGATGATGTTAGATTGGCAGTTGAAGGTAAAGCTAAGGTTTATTTACACGGCAGACCTTCAGGTGGAATACCCACAGGCGAGGAGGTTTTAGAAGTAGTTAAAAACATTATGAGAGGTTGATTTAAGACAGAAGAATTTTTTTAAAAGCTACCAGCTACTTGCTACATGCTTTTTTGGGAGGATTTATGGAGAAGAAAGTTTTTGAGAGAACAAAGGGTTTAACTGAAATCTTAATGCGATATTGTCCTGGCTGTGGACATGGGGTAATCCATAGATTAGTGGCAGAGACGATTGAGGAATTAGGTATAAGAAAAAGGACCATCGGGATTGCACCGGTTGGATGTTCAGTTTTTGCAGATGAATATTTTAACTGCGATATGATTCAGCCAGCTCACGGCAGGGGTCCGGCAGTTGCCACCGGGATGAAAAGGGTTAAACCGGATTGTATCGTTTTCAGCTATCAGGGGGATGGAGATTTGGCTTCGATCGGTATGGCAGAGACGATTCATTCAGCTGCCAGAGGAGAAAGGATAACTATAATCTTCGTGAACAATGCTATTTATGGAATGACCGGCGGGCAGATGGCACCAACTACCCTTATCGGGATGAAATCTACAACTTCTCCCTTTGGTAGAGACCCAAGAGTTAATGGATATCCGATTAAGATGTGCGAACTTTTGTCTTCTTTAGATGCTCCAGCCTATTTAGCCAGAGTCTCGGTGCATAAGCCAGCCAATGTTTTAAAAGCTAAAAAGGCGATTAAAAAAGCTTTTCAGGTGCAGATGGATGATTTAGGTTTCTCTTTAGTTGAGATAGTCTCTCAGTGTCCAACTGACTGGTTTATGACTCCTCTGCAAGCCATTGATTATGTTGATAAGATGATGATTCCCTATTACCCCCTGGGTGAGTTCAAAACCCCGGAGGGGAAAAAGGAGACAGTTAAGGCTGGAACTGAGAAGGTTTTGGAAAAAGTCTAAGTTCTCAAAATATAAAAACATGAAAATTATTATAACTAACTTCAGTCAGGTTTTACTGCCTTATGTCATTCTGACCCCGCCTTTAGCGGGGGAAGAATCTACCTCAAGGTCAAATTCGACATCCGCCTCAGGCGGATTCAGTCGTTCGCCAGCCGATAAAAGCATTACGGCTCGTAGAGAGGCGAGACTCCCTCAGAATGACACATAAATTTTTACGCCACTAAAATGGCTGTGAATTGGGATGAGAAATAAGCAGATTATAAATTGGAGGAATAGATGTATCAAGGTGTGATAATGTCAGGTTTCGGAGGGCAGGGGGTAATCTCGGCTGGTATTCTTTTAGCCTATGCCGGGATGACCGAGGGGAAATATGTAACTTTTTTCCCGGCTTATGGCGCAGAAATGAGAGGGGGAACTGCTAACTGCTCAGTAGTTATCTCTTCAGACGAGGTAGCTTCACCTGTAGTAGCATATCCAGATACTTTAGTAGTTATGAATGAACCCTCTTTGTCTCGATTTGAGGCTTCAGTAAGAAAAGGAGGTCTTCTCTTAATCAATAGCTCCCTGGTTGCAGGAAAACCTAAAAGAGATGACATAAAGGTTAATTATATTCAGGCAAATGAGATTGCTGAAAAATTAGGAACTACCAAGATTGCCAATATGGTGATGATTGGAGCTTATTCCAAGCTTACCGGGGCGATTTCCTTGGAAGGATTAAAAAAATCTTTGAAAAAAGTATTTCCCCGTGCCAGGCAGGAGATCATAGATTTAGATACTGAGGCTTTGAAAAAAGGGATGGAAGCGGTTTAGTCGTTTTGATTTTTTGATTGTAGTTTGTGGCGTCCGGGTTTGTCCCGGACGTTTTTTTTCGTCAGGCTCATTGATGGAGACGTATGCTATGCGTCTCTACATCTGTACCTAAAAACATAGCGTAACTCTTTCAGTGTCGCCTAATGTGTAGGGGCGACCCGGCGGTTCGACGGTTCAATAAACTCACCGTCCTGAGCAAAGTCGAAGGACAAGCTCACCGTTCTGAGCGGAGCTGAAGAATGGGTCGCCCCTACATTCTATATATTTTTTCTTTATCTATTTTATCCTTTTCTGATTATATTTACTTTGAAAAGAAAGAAGGACACAAAATATATGCACCCTTTATCTGCAAAAATTAAAAAAGAACTTCTACCGTTTGTGATCAAGCCCGGAAGATATATCGGGAATGAGCTGAATGTAATCAAAAAAGAGCCAGAGGGTAAACTCAAATTTGCCCTGATATATCCTGATATTTATGAGATCGGGATGTCATATTTGGGGTTGCAGATTCTATACCATCTAATCAATAAAAGACCAACAACCCTTTGTGAAAGAGCTTTTTTACCCTGGCCGGATGCAGAGGAGCTTTTGAGAAAAAATACTATCCCTCTTTTCACCCTGGAAAGTCATACTCCTTTGAAAGAATTCGATATCCTTGGTTTTTCTCTTACCTATGAGCTAAATTATACTGGAGTGCTGAATATCTTAGAACTATCCGGGATACCTCTTTTCTCAAGTGAAAGGAAAGAGGATTTTCCACTGGTCATTGGTGGTGGATTTTCTGCTTTTAACCCGGAGCCTATGGCTGATTTCTTTGACCTTTTCGTAATCGGTGATGCAGAAGAGATTATAAATCAGCTTTTGAATTTAATCGAGAAAAGTAAAAGAGAAAAACTGAAGAAAAGGGAGTTATTATTTGAACTTTCGAAAATGCAGGGGGTTTATGTTCCATACTTTTATGAGCCGAAATATGATGAGGATAATCGCTTCACCGGACTTTCACCAAAAATTTCAGGAATCCCAGAGAAGATTAAAGCTAATACAATTCCAGAGTTAAAACCAGAATACTATCCTTTTGCCCCTTTAGTTCCCTTTATGGAGACAACTCATAACCGTCTTACCTTAGAGATTATGAGAGGGTGTGGTCAGGCTTGTCGGTTCTGTGAAGCCACTTCGATTTACAGACCCAAGAGAGAAAAAAGCGTAGAGCAAGTTTTGAAAGAGGCAGAATCTGGAATCGCTAATACGGGCTGGCAAGAGATCTCTTTACTTTCCCTTTCCTCAACTGATTATCATAATTTAACTGAGTTGGTTCAGAGATTACAGAAGAAGTTTTCACCCAAAAAAATCTCCATCGCTTTACCTTCTTTGCGTCCTGGTTCATTTTCAATGGAAATAGCTAAAACTATTACCCAGACTAAGAAGACCGGCTTGACCTTTGCACCTGAAGCAGGTACACAGAGGCTGAGGGATGTGATAAGAAAAAATATTACTGAAGAGGACCTGCTCAAAAGTGTAGAGATAGCCTATTCCTCAGGCTGGAATTTGATTAAACTCTACTTTATGATCGGGCTTCCTACTGAAACAGAGGAAGATTTAAAAGGGATTGCAGAGCTGGTAAGAAAAGTTTTTAAAATTGGGAAATATTTTGGTGCAGGAAAACGCCTGAATGTCACCATCTCACCTTTTACTCCTAAACCACATACACCTTTTCAATGGGAGAAACAGGAGAAATTTGAGGAGATAGAGAAAAAGATTTTCTTTCTTAAAGATTTACTTGATTTCAGAAATCTGAAAGTAAGTTATCGAGAACCTCTGGTATCCTTTTTAGAGGGGGTTTTAGGCAGAGGAGATAGAAAACTTAGCAAAGTAATCTATTCAGCCTGGGAAAATGGAGCAGAATTAGATGCCTGGACTGAGTTTTTCAATTACGCATATTGGAGGAATGCTTTTGAGGAAAATAGAATTGACCCGGAGGAATATCTTAGACCCAGAAATTTAGATGAGGTCTTGCCCTGGGAGCATATAGATAAAGGGATAAATAAAGATTTTCTGAAACGGGAGAGAGAAAGGGCTTTTAGCTCAGAAAAGGTAATAGAAGAGAAGGAGCCAGAGATGGTGCAGATCACGGGCAAAACCGTTCAGGTGGAAAAAGAAGATGAGGACATTTATGGTAGAAAGAAAAAAAGGGTTGCTCCCATTTCAACTGCGACGGTTGCTCGGAGCAAACTCAGATTGAGATGGAGTAAAGGTGAAGAAGTTAGATTTACCTCCCATTTGGATGTGCTCAGGACTTTCGAGCGAGCAATCAGGCGTTCCGGAATTCCAATTGCTTATTCAGAAGGCTTTCACCCTCATCCTAAAATTGCCTTTGGTCCACCTCTGCCTTTAGGTCTCATCTCAGAAGCCGAGTATCTTGATTTACAGTTGACCGAGCCTTTTTCAAATGAGTTTTTATTAAGATTAAATAAAGCTCTTCCTCAGGGATTTAAAATCTTAGAGGCGAAGACTATTTTTACTAAAACAGAGTCTTTATCTTCAGCTATTAATTCAGCACTTTATAAAACAGAACTGCCTCTTACTGAAGAAGAGATAAAAGAAAAAATAGAATATACCCTCTCACAGAGAAATCTGATGGCATCCCGTGTCTCAAAGGAAGAACTGAAAGAAGTGGATATTAGATTTGAGATTTTTAAACTTGAAATTGAAGACTCTATATTGCGAATGATTTTATCTGTAGGCAGTTCCGGTTATGCCAAACCACAGGAAGTTTTAAGATATGGGTTCGGGATGAAGGAGAAAGAAGTTCTGAGTCTGTTGATAAATAGGGAAGGGCTTTTTGTGAAGAGGCAGGATCAATTATTGTCACCGATGGAGATAATATAAATACAATCATGGATAACGGATTACGCATGATGGATAAATGTAGCGGAAACCTTCAGGTTTCCATCTTTTGTAGGGGCGGAGTTCCTCCGCCCTGGTGGGATAAGGTGGAGAAAATATAATAGTAGAACAAGCATCTTGCCTGTTCCCTAAGGTCAGGCAGGGATGCCTGACCTACCAAAACAAAAAGCGACCCTAAAAGGGTCGCACTACGAAAGATAAAAACAAAAATATGAAAAAAATAAATCCCCGCGAGATTGCTCTTAAGATTTTATTTGAGATTGAAACCAAATCTTCTTTTTCCAATGAGACGATCGAACTTTATTCTGATAGATATAATCTTTCATCTCTGGATCGCCGATTTATTCGGGAATTGGTAAATGGGGTTACCAAGCTGAGGAGAAGGTTAGATTATATTCTCAGTTTTTTCCTCAAAGGCGATATTCGAGATTTGACTCCCTGGATAAGGAACATTTTAAGATTGGGATTATATCAGATAGAATATTTGGATAGGGTGCCAGATCGGTCGGCTGTGGATGAATCGGTAAAATTGGCTAAGAGGTTTGGTCATAAGGGAACTGTTGGTCTGGTCAATGCGGTTTTAAGAAATTATCTCCGGGATAAAAAGAGGGTTGTTTTCCCTTCGATGGAAAAAGATAAGGTCAAAGCCATTGGGACAATTTATTCTTTCCCGGACTGGATGATTGAGGATTGGCTCAGGCAATTAGGTGAAAAAGGGACCATTAAGCTGTGTGAGGCTTTTAACCAGAAGGCTAAGCTCTCTTTTAGAATAAATAGCTTAAAGATAGATCAAAAGGGTTTAGAGGGAGCATTAGATAAAAAGAAGATAAAATATAGAAGAGGTGATTTCATAAATAATTTCTACTGGATAGAATCTAAAATCGATTTAGAATATCTTTTTCTTTTCTCAAAAGGTTATATCTATGCTCAGGATGAAAGCGCAGGATTGCCAGTTTTGCTTTTAGATCCAAAACCTGGTGAGGCGATTCTGGATATGTGCTCAGCTCCTGGTGGCAAGCTGACTTATATAGCAGAGCTTTTAAAAAATTCTGGCAAGTCGAATTTGACCTTGAGGTTGATAGCCTTAGATATAAGCTCAGAAAGGATGAAAAAAATAAAAGAGAATTGTAAGAGATTGGGGGTTGAGAATGTCTCTTTTGAAATAGAAGATGCCCAGAGTTATTCAACTGAGCCAGTTGATAAGATTTTACTTGATGCGCCTTGTTCGGGTTTGGGGGTTTTGGGCAGAAACTCAGATGCCAGATGGCAAAAGAAAAGAGAGGATATAAAAAGGCTGGTAGAAATTCAATCTGCTATTCTCTTTAATGCCTCAAAACTTGTTAAAAAAGATGGAGTGATTGTTTATACCACCTGTAGTTTGACAGAAGATGAAAATGAGAAGATAATAAGTAGATTCTTGGAGCAAAGAAAAGATTTTAAAAAGGAGGATGCTTCAGATTTCGTTGACAAAAGAGTGGTGAATGAAAACGGATTTATCCGAACCTATCCTCACCTGCATGGTTTAGATGGGACTTTTGCGGCAAGGCTTAAAAAAATATTTTAGATTTTATTCGTAGTGCGTCCCGCTGTTGGCGGGATTAGCCTCGCTTGGGCGACCCTGTCCTACGGTGGCTACGAGCCAGCCAGCCCGTATGGGCACCAGACGTAGTCTCCGTTATCAGGAAAAGGGTCGCACTACAAAATCACAAACTATAAACAGATTGCTTCGTCGTCCGCCTGTGGCGTGACTCCTCGCAATGACAAAAGAGCTGGGTGACCTCGCCCCTAAAGTTAAAAAGAAATTTTAATATTTTTGGACTTTTGGGAATCGATAGATTATATTTATTAATATGGATAAAGAAAGAATAAGAAATAGACTTGCTAAGTTTATTACAAGTAAATGGACAAAATGGGTTGGGATTTTCATCCTGGCAGTTCTCTTATTCTTACTTCTTTTTGATCAGATCTTTATGCCATTATTTGTTAGATCGGGACAGGAGTCAACCGTTCCAGATTTATTAGGATTGAGCCCGGAGGAAGCTAACGCCATACTCAAAGATAAGGGCTTAGAATTGAGGGTGATAGGTGAGGAGTATGATTTGAAACGGGTAGCTGGAACGATAATCTATCAGATGCCTGAGCCAGAATCGAAAGTAAAAAAGGGAAGGAGAATTAAAGTAGTCCTGAGCAAAGGAGGGGAGAAAGCTACTGTTCCTCAGCTTAAAGGGATGACTCTCCGGCAGGCTGAATTAGCCTTAGAGGGGCGAGGATTGAAAACTGGTGAGCCGGTTTTCATATCTTCTGACAGTTTACCTACGGATGAGGTGATAGAGAGTTTCCCCTCTGCAGGTACTACTGTCCCTTTGAGTATGGAGATCAGGGTACTGATTAATAAAGGAGATACGTTAGAGGTAGTTAAAGTTCCGAAATTTAAAGGCGAAAATATTAAAGAGGTCAAATCCGAGATTGAAAAGTCTGGTTTAAAATTGGGCAAGATAAAATATAAGGTAAAGAATCGTCTTCTTCCCGGAACAGTTTTAAATCAGATTCCTAAGGAAGGGGCTGAGGTTAGGAAAGGGAGCATTGTAGAGTTAGAGGTGAGCACAACTGACTAAAAAGCTGGCAGCTGGTAGCAAGTAGCTAATAGTTAAAAGCTATGGTATGAAAGAGTGTAGGGCAGGGCTTTTAGCCTTGCGAAAATTAGCAGCTGAGTAGGCAGGCTATAGTCCAAAAAATTCAAAAAAGAGGTAAGAAATTGATCAAAATTGCACCTTCTATTCTTTCAGCGGATTTTAGATGTTTAGAAGAGGAGATAAAAAAGATTGAAAAAGCAGGGGCGGATTTGATCCATTTAGACATAATGGATGGTCATTTTGTTCCCAATATCACCTTCGGACCTATGATTGTAAATTTTGTCCGGTTATGCACCAAGCTCCCTTTAGATGTTCATCTGATGATTGAGAATCCAGATTTATATTTAGAGAAATTCGTTCAAGCTGGAGCTGACTATCTTACTGTTCATTCAGAAGGGGATAGAAATATCCACCGGACTTTGACCAAAATTAAAAGCTTAGGAGTAAAAAACGGATGTGTGCTAAACCCTGGCACCTCCTTCTGTTTGGCTAAACCTATAATGGGAGAGATTGATTTACTTTTAATTATGAGCGTAAATCCTGGATTTAGAGGACAGAAGTTCATAACCTCAGTTTTAAAGAAGATTAAAGAGGCTAAGAAGTTCATTCAGGATAATAAGTTAAGGGTAGAGATAGAGGTGGATGGGGGGATAAATCCAGACACTGCAAAAAAGGTGAAAGATGCCGGGGCAACTATATTAGTGGCTGGTGATGCTATTTTCAAGAGCAAGGATTATAAGAAGATTATTAAAAAGTTAAGGCAGGCTTAAATTTTACTTGCTTTTTATATAAGGGTTATTATATTATTCTTTTAATATCCCAATAAAAAGGTGCTGGTAGTAAACTCATGTAGAAGTTGGGTAAATTAGTCTAAGAGCCAATAGATTATGTTTGCAGAACTGAGCGATAAATTAGAGTTAATCCTGAAAAAGCTTAGGGGTCAGGGGAAACTCACCGAAAGTAATATCAAGGAAGCCTTAAAAGAGGTAAAAAGGGCTCTTTTAGAGGCGGATGTTAATTATAAAGTGGTTAAAGATTTTATCACCAGAGTTGAGTCTAAATCGATCGGACAGGAGGTATTGAAGAGCATAACCCCGGGACAGCAGATGATTAAGATAGTTTATGATGAGCTGACTCAGCTTTTGGGAAAAGATAATTCTGGGATGAAGTTTTCTTCCTCTGGTCCTACTGTCTGGATGTTAGTTGGGTTACAGGGCTCAGGCAAAACCACTGCTTGTGGTAAACTGGCTAGTTACTATCGCAAAAAAGGAAAAGCCCCTCTACTGGTTGCGGCTGATGTCCAGAGGCCAGCCGCAGTTGAACAGCTCAAAATTTTAGGAAAGAGTCTCAGTTTGCCAGTTTTCTCTTCAAAAGAGGATCCAATCAAGATCTGCCTGGCTGGAGTTGCTAAAACCAGAGAAGAGGGATTGGATTTAGCAATAATCGATACTGCCGGGAGATTGCATATAGATGAAGAGCTGATGGAGGAACTTTCTTTAATCAAAAAGGAGGTTTTACCTCAAGAAGTAATCCTGGTAGTTGATGCTATGACGGGTCAGGATGCAGTAAATATCGCTTTAAGTTTCGAGAAAAAGTTAGGGATAGATGGAATCTTCTTGACCAAGTTAGATGGCGATGCTAGAGGAGGTGCAGCTCTATCATTAAAAGAAGTAACTGGTAAACCGATCAAGTTTGCCGGGACCGGGGAAAAGTTAGATGCTATTGAGGTATTCTATCCAGATAGGATGGCATCACGTATATTGGGAATGGGCGATGTGGTAACCTTAGTGGAAAAAGCACAGGAGGCAATCAGTCAAGAGGAGGCTATAAAATTAGAGAAGAAACTGCGACAGGAAGCTTTTACTTTTAAAGATTTCTATTCTCAGCTTCAGCAGTTGAAGAAGATGGGCTCTTTAGACTCGATTGTGAACCTGATTCCGGGAGTAAGTGGTGCTTTAAAAGGGATCTCATTTGAGGATAAAGCTCTGACCAGAATCGAGTCGATCATAAACTCGATGACTGAGCAGGAAAGGCTCAAACCCCAGATTATCGATGGCAGTAGAAAAAGAAGGATTGCTCAAGGTAGTGGCACAGACCTGCAGGAGGTCAATCGGCTTCTGAAACAATTTTTTATGATGCAAAAGATGATTAAAGATTTTCGTAAGATGGATTTAAGGAAGTTAAAAACCATTTTTAAATTTTAATTTTAAATTATCGAAGGAGGTGAGTATTTGGCAGTCAGGATAAGACTGAGGAGGATGGGGGCTAAAAAAAGGCCCTTTTACCGGATCGTAGTGGCAGATTCTCGCAGTCCACGGGAGGGAAGATTTATTGAATCCTTAGGGCAGTATAGTCCAATTGATAAACCAGCTTCAGTTAAGGTAAATGAAGAGAGGGTTTATTATTGGCTTAAGAATGGAGCTTTGCCAACTGATACGGTCAACTCTCTTCTACGAAAAATGGGTTTGTTGAGGAAATGGGCCGCCCTTAAAAAAGGGGTGGATGTGAGTGGAATGGAGATCTCTAATTTTATTCCGGAGAGGAGGAAAAGGAAAAAGAGGAAAACTAAAGAAGTTAAAGAGACTGAGAGTAAAGAGGCTCAAGCAACTGAACCAAAAACTGAATAACTGTTTTGAAGGAGGTTTAAAATGAAACAGTTTATCGAGACCATAGTCAAAGCTCTGGTGGATCATCCAGATCAGGTTGTTGTATCAGAGGTGGAAGGGGAGAAGACTACGGTGTATGAGCTGAGGGTTGGACCTGGTGATTTAGGAAAAGTGATTGGCAAGAAGGGGAAGACTGCCGGCTCTATTCGCATTCTGATCTCGGCTGCCTCTGCCAAGAAGGGTAAGAGGGCAATGCTGGAGATTCTGGAGTAGAACGATTTCGGATAAGGTAGCCATAGGTAAAATCCTCCGTGCCAGGGGGCTCAAGGGTGAACTTTTGATAGCTCCTCTGACTGATGATCTAAAAAGGTTTACCCAGGTAGAAAAAGTCTTTATCTCTGATGCAAAAGGTAAGGAGGTAGTTTACAGGATAAGGGGAAGCAGGATTTTCCAGGGGAAAATCCTGCTTCAACTTGAAGAGGTTGAAGACCGAAATAAAGCAGACTCCCTTAAGGGAAAATATTTAGAAATAGAGAAAAAAGATGTTCCTCCTGCTCCTCCTGAGAGATACTATCTTTTTGATTTAGTTGGCTGTAAGGTAGAAAGCTTGAAAGGGAAAATGATCGGAGAGGTCAAAGAGGTCCTTTTTTCCCCAGTTAACCCTGTTCTGGTGGTTAGAAAAGATAAGAAAGAATATTATATACCATTTATAAAAGAGGTAGTGAAAGAAATTGACCTCGAAGAAAAGCTTATCTATATAGAGCCCCTGAATGGTCTTTTAGACTAATACTTTTTATATTTTTTGAACTTATGCGTATTTCAATACTAACCATTTTCCCGAACTTTTTTTTAAGCCCTTTAAATGAGAGCTTAATTAAAAAAGCCCAGGAAAATGGTTTAATTCAGATAAAATTAATAGATATTAGAGATTTTACTAAAGATAAACATAAAAGTGTAGATGATGCTCCTTTTGGTGGTGGGGCTGGTATGGTGATGATGGTAGAGCCTTTGTCCTTAGCCTTAAATTCAATTACTTCTCCAGAGGAAAAAGATTATCATATCATCCTGACTTCCGCTCAAGGTAAAAAGTTTGACCAGGAAAAGGCTTTTGACCTTTCAAAAAAAGAGCATCTGATAATTATCTGCGGGCATTATAAGGGGATAGATGAGAGGATAAAATCTTTGTATGATTTAGAAGAGCTCTCGATTGGAGATTACGTTTTGACTGGAGGAGAGCTTCCGGCTCTGGTTATCCTCGATAGCTTAGTTCGTTTAATCCCGGGCTTTTTAGGAAACTTTCAGTCCGCAGAGACTGATTCTTTTTATGAGGGGCTTTTAGGTTATCCGGAATATACCAGACCAGCAGAGTTTAAAGGTCTGAAGGTGCCGGAGGTGCTTTTATCCGGTAACCACGAGAAGATAAGATTATGGAGGAAAAAAGAGGCTTTAAAAAAAACTTTAGAACAGAGACTTGACCTTTTGGAGAAAAAAATACTTAGCCCGGAGGATAAAAAATTACTTTCCGAGATAGAAAAAGAGAAGTAATTATCGTAATAATAAAGCAAGTATGGAATAGATAATCATTTACTGATTTATTTAAAATGAAGGAGGAACAAGATGGATTTGCTCTCGGTAGTTGAAGGTAAATATCTAAAAGAGAAAAAAATCGATTTCAGACCCGGGGATA
>CAZMZF010000012.1:0-6554 GCA_964570765.1 uncultured Ignavibacteria bacterium | reverse complement strand
GTAGTTGAAGGTAAATATCTAAAAGAGAAAAAAATCGATTTCAGACCCGGGGATACGGTCAAAGTTCACGTTAAGATCAAGGAGGGGGATAAAGAGAGAACCCAGATCTTCGAAGGTGTGGTAATACAGAAGAGGGGAAAGGGGGTTTCCCAGACCTTTACCGTGAGAAAATTATCCAGCGGAGTTGGAGTTGAAAGGGTTTTCCCTTTGCATTCTCCTTTTGTCTCCAATGTAGAGCTGCTAAAAGAGGGAAAGGTGAGAAGAGCAAAACTTTTCTACCTGAGGAAGATGAAAGGAAAAGCAGCGAAGATAGAGGAGAGGGAGAAAGAAGAAGGGGAAGTTAAAAAATAAACCTTTATTTTGGTAGGTTAGACATTCCTGTCTGAGCCATCGTAGCGCGTCCCGCCGTTGGCGGGATTAGCCTCGCAATGCGACCCTGTCCTGCGGATCCGTTAATAGGAAAAGGGTCGCGCTACGAACAGACAAGATGTCTGTTCCACCAATTGGTAATCCCACCTTGCCCTCAAGGTGGGTGTTTTTTTGTAGGGGCGACCCGTCGGGTCGCCCCTACCTTTACTAAAAATATCTTTACAACCCTTCGTATTTCCTGTATAATTTGACAAAACCTGAAAAGGTTTTTGGTAAGTCAGACATTCCTGTCTGACCTACCAGATGAGCGACCCTGAAAGGGTCGCACTACGACAGAACAGGCAGGATGTCTGTTCCACCATTTTGTAATCCCACCTTGCCCGCAAGGTGGGTTGATCGAATAAATTCTAAATATATGTTCGATGCCCAAAAAAGTTCAGATCAAATTTCCTCAGAACATAAAAGGGGAAAGTTCTGGCAGACCTTTCGCTCTTTAAGGCATCGGGATTTCAGGCTTTTCTGGTTCGGGCAGATGATTTCCTTGGTCGGAACCTGGATGCAGAATGTGGCTCAGGGCTGGCTGGTCTTTAGGCTTACTAATTCACCTTTCCTGTTAGGAGCGGTTAGTGCTTTTGCAGGATTGCCCATTCTATTTTTCTCCCTGCCTGCAGGCGTATTAGCTGACCGGGTGAAAAAGCGGAATTTCATTATTTTTACCCAGACAGGTGCAATGATTTTAGCTTTTATCTTAGCATTTCTCACTTTTACAGGATTAGTAAGGGTCTGGCATGTAATGTTCTTAGCTTTATGTTTAGGTTTTGTGAATGCCTTTGATGCTCCAACCAGGCAGGCTTTTATCAAAGAGATGGTTGGGAAAGAAGACCTTTTAAATGCTATTGCCTTAAATTCCGCAATCTTCAACGGTGCCAGGATCTTAGGTCCTGCCATTGCCGGGATTTTAATCAGCTTAGCGGGAGAAGCAGGCTGTTTTTTCATCAACGGATTAAGTTATATAGCAGTTATAGTCGGACTCAATCTGATGAGGATGAAAGATGTGGTTTCTCAATCTAAGAATAGCTCTTTTTTAATTAGCTTCAAAGAGGGGATTTCTTACATAATAGGAAATAAAAGGGGATTAGCTTTGATCCTTATGGTTTCATCTATGAGCATCTTTGGTTTTTCCTATGCAGTATTGATGCCAGTTTTTGCACGTGATATCTTAAAAGCAGGTGCCTCAGGTTTAGGGTTTCTTATGTCTGCTGCCGGCATCGGAGCCATCACTGCTGGTTTAGGTTTGGCTTCAAGAAAAGCAGAGGAGAAGCTGAAATATATGCAGGTTGGAATCATAGTATTCTTTATGGCACTTTCTCTTTTTTCTTTTTCGAGCAACTTCTTTTTGTCACTTCTCTTTTTAATGGGTGCAGGTTGGGGTATGATCTCTGTGGTTGCTACAGCTAACACCTTATTGCAGGAGATTATCCCGGATGGGCTCAGGGGAAGGGTTATGAGTTTTTACACTATGATGTTTATGGGGACTATGCCTATAGGAAGCTTTTTGGCCGGGACTTTAGGACAGACCTTGGGGGTTATCTGGGCGGTAAGAATAGGAGCATTATTCTGTTTTGTAATATCTTTATTCCTTTTCAAGAAATTTATTCAGAGAGAAATTTATATAGTTACTCAGGAGTGAATTATGTCTTCACCCAAATCCACTGATATGAAGAAAGCAAAAGCAGAGGATAAGCTTTTTTTTGAAAAGGAGCTCTGGGGTAAAGGGTATAAGCTCGTGGCGGGTGTGGATGAAGTGGGTAGGGGTCCTTTAGCTGGTCCAGTAGTGGCAGCCTGTGTAATATTTCCGGAGGATATAGATATTCCGGGGATCGATGATTCTAAAAAACTTACCCCTAAGAAAAGGGAGGAGCTTTATAAAAAGATAAAAGAGAGTGCATTGGATTTCGGGGTGGGAATTGTCAAGGAAAAGGAAATAGATAAACTGAATATCTTAAGAGCTTCCTTGAAGGCGATGCATAAAGCTGTTTCATGCCTGAAAAATACACCTCATTTTATATTGATAGATGGAAATCAGAAGATACCTGATTTAAAACTTCCACAATTACCGGTGGTTAAGGGTGATTCCCTTTCGTTATCCTGTGCGGCGGCCTCGATTATCGCTAAAGTTGAGAGGGATCACTTGATGAAAAGGTTACACCAAAAATATCCTCAGTTTTCTTTTGACCGGAATAAAGGATATTCCTCAAAGTTACACTTAGAAGCCTTACAGAAATTCGGTCCCTGTAAGATTCATCGCAGATCTTTCAAAAGGGTAATGGAATGCCTGGTCAAACAGGAATTTCTTAAAATTGATTGAAGAAAATGAGAACTGTTCAAAAAGGCAGATCCGGGGAGAAAAAGGCAGTTGAATATCTCAAAAGTAAAGGGTTCGAGATATTATTTACTAATTACCGGTATGGTCATAAAGAGATCGATATAATTGCCAGGGATAAAAATGACATCGTTTTCATAGAAGTCAAAGCAGGTCAAAGTAAATCCTTTGGGCCTCCGCAGGGATGGGTTAATTTAAAAAAGCAGAAAAAGATTGTTGAGGTGGCAACTGCTTTTCTGCAAAAGTATCAATTTCCAGGTTGTGATTTCAGGTTTGATGTGATAGCGATTGATAGAAGCTCAGGAAAAGAGATGGTAGAGCATATTCAAAACGCTTTTACTCTGGATTGAGTGTTTCTTTTCCTTTCGATTAATTCAGATAGACGCTGGTTTATCTTCTCCCAGAGTTCGATCCATTTTTCCGGATTTTTCTTATAAGATTTCAGGAATCGGTCCATCTCTTTTCGAGAAAATTTACATTCAGAAAAAATCTTTTTCCTTTCAGCTACTAATTTCTCCGGATTATTCCTGAACTTTTCTTGAGCTATGGAAAGCTGGATATAGATTTCTATAAATTTATCCTCGCTCATTCCACTATGGTGTAGAGCAAAAAACATAATTACTGCAAGGATTATAATGATTAATAGAATAAAAATTGCCTTATATTTGGAAAACATTTAGTTCTCCTTTATTTTAGAACAATTTAGAAAGAAGAAATATTATGTCAAGAAAATAGTTGACAAAAAGAAATTTAAGTGAAATTATGAGTAATATGTTTACCATACGTGATAAAACCAGAAGGGTTTATGTAGGGAAAGTGCCGATTGGAGGTGGCGCCCGGATTTCGGTTCAGTCGATGTGTTCTACTGATACCAGAGACGTAAAGTCAACTTTAAGGCAGATAAAAAGGTTAGAGAAGGCTGGCTGTGAAATAGTTAGGTTAGCGGTTCTGGATAAAAAGGCGGCTGAGGCACTCTCGATAATAAAAAATGTGGCAAAAATCCCTCTGGTAGCGGATATTCATTTCGATTACCGGCTGGCATTAATGGCTTTAGATTCTGGCGTGGATAAACTGAGGATTAATCCTGGAACCATAGGTGCTTTATGGAAAGTGAAAGAAGTGGTAAAATCTGCCAGGGAAAGGAAAATTCCTATACGCATAGGGGTAAATGCAGCCTCGCTTCCAAAATCCGTTTTGAATAAATACGGAAAAGCAACTCCAATAGCTATGGTTGAAACCGCCTTGGAGCAGGTTAAGGTCCTGGAAGATTTAGACTATCAAGAGATAGTTATCTCTCTCAAAGCTTCAGATGTGCCGACCACGATTGAGGCTTATAAACTTTTTTCAGAGAAAAGAAATTATCCTCTACATTTAGGGGTAACCGAAGTTGGAACAGTAAGAACAGGCTCGATAAAATCTGCAATCGGGATTGGAGCTCTTCTCTCTCTGGGTTTAGGTGATACCATAAGAGTCTCTTTAACTGGTGACCCGGTAGAAGAGGTTAAAGTTGGATATGAGATTTTGAAATCTTTAAATTTAAGAGAGTATGGTCCAACCCTTATCTCCTGCCCCACCTGCGGAAGAATGGAAATAGATTTGCTGCCTATTGTAAAGCTGGTGGAAAAAAGATTAGCCAGGATTAAACAGCCGATTAAAGTTGCGGTGATGGGGTGTGTGGTAAATGGTCCAGGTGAAGCAAAAGAAGCAGATGTGGGAGTGGCTGGCGGAAGAGGGATAGGTTTAATTTTCAGGAAGGGCAAGATTATTAAAAAGGTTAAGGAAAAAGAGATTTTGAAGAGTTTAATGAGAGAAGTGGAGGATTTTTTATAAGGATAGAATTATCCGATATCCGGTATCCCCACCTTGCCCACAAGGTGGGAAGGTTTTGTAGCGGAAGGCTTTAGCCTTCCAATTTATTATAGAGTAAAAATGGAAACCTGAAGGTTTCCGCTACACAATACCATGGGGACAGGACATTGTTCTGTTCTAAGGAAAAAAACCAAAGACGCATTCTATACGTCTCTACAAAACGACCTTTTCCTATACTGCTGATCCGTTATCAGAAAAAGTCATTTAGGAATGGGGTTTACCCTCGCCCGACGTTATAAAATAGAAATATGAAGTTTACCATTATTGCTATTTTAAATGATTATTATCTAAAAAATACAAAAAAATACTTGATAAGTAACTATTTTTTCTATAATTGAATATTATAGATAAAGCTAAAGGATCAAATTTTAAACCTTTTGGGTTTATTATGAATGAACTATGTAAAGCAATAACCAACAAAGGAAAGCAATGCAAAAGAAAGCCACTCCCTAATGAAGAATATTGTAGAGAACACCTTTATCTTAAATTTGGCGAACTTCTCAAAAAAATCCCATTCTATAAGAAACCATCATTTATAATAGGTACCTTTCTAGCGCTATTAGCTATTATTTTGGCTATTTACTTGCGAGGACCTACAAAAGAGGAACTGCAAAAAATCATTAGTGAAACAATTGATACAAAATTCGAGGAAAAAGGTATTTCTCCTCCAAAAACTTATGAAGAAATCTGGAAAGCTATTGGTAAAACCCGTCCTGAAGTAGGTCAAGCAGTATATGATAAAATTAAAAAAACATCAGAGGACCTGGATAGTGGGCGTTATCTTCAAGCTGAAGCTTCCTATAAAACATTGACTGACCTTTTCCCGGATGTAATTGAATTACGTTTCAACTTAGCTTCTGCTTATTATTATCAAAATAAGCTGAACTTAGCTGAAAAAGAGTTACGTGAGATAATCAGAATAAAACCTGATTCTTCTGTAGCTCACTACAATCTAGGCGTTCTACTTTCTGATTTGAAAAACTACCTTGAGGCTGAAAAAGAATATCGAGCCGCTATCAAGGTTAACCCGGATGATGTATCTGCACACTACAATCTGGGCGTTCTACTTCATGATTTGAAAAATTATCCGGAGGCAGAGGAAGAATTTCGAGCCGCTATTAAGATTAACCCTAATTATGCGGATGCACACTATAATCTGGGCGTTCTACTTTCTGATTTGAAAAACTACCCGGAAGCTGAAAAAGAATATCGAGCCGCTATTAAGATTAACCCGGATGATGCAAAGGCACACTATAATCTAGGCAATCTATTTAAAGATTTAAAAAACTACCCTGAGGCTGAGAAAGAATATCGAACCGCAATTAAGATTAACCCGAATTATGCAAAGGCACACAACAATCTGGGCGTTCTACTTAAGGCTTTGAAAAACTACCCGGAGGCTGAAAAAGAATATCGAACCGCTATTAAGATTAACCCGAATTATACAATAGCACATAACAATCGGGGCGTTCTACTTAAAGATTTGAAGAACTACTCTGAGGCTGAAAAAGAATATCGAACCGCTATTAAGATTAACCCGGATTTAGCAGAGACATATGCGAACCTTGGTCTTCTTTATATTGAGATGGGTAAAAAAGATGATGCAAATAAGGATTTACAGAAAGCAAAAGAGCTTTTTAAGAAACAGGGTAAAGAGGAGGATGTAAAAAAAGTAGAGGATATTTTGAAAGATTTGGAATAGCGGTATCCTGCCTTGTCCTCAAGGTGGGAAGGTTTTGTAGCGGAAGGCTTTAGCCTTCCAATTTATTATAGAGTAAAAATGGAAACCTGAAGGTTTCCGCTACACAATACCATGGGGACAGAATCTCGCCTTTGTGTAGTTTTTCACTATTTCGGTAACGGTTTTTTCTAGTATAATAAACTAGAAAGGAGACCGTTACAGATGATAAAATCTATAAAATTAGGATTGACA
>CAZMZF010000011.1:0-82727 GCA_964570765.1 uncultured Ignavibacteria bacterium | reverse complement strand
TCCGTGTAAATTTGTTTAGGATTTGGTATATCCTGTTGTTCCGCCTCTGGCGGATTAAGAACGTAAAAAATCAGACCAGATAGAATCCTTTCAGCACTTTTGGTCCGCCTCTGGTGGATTAAACTTTCTCAGTGGTATAATCCTTCTTTGCAACTCCTCCAAATAGCGTTCTATAAGATTAGTGGTTTTAAGAAAGGTTCTCCAGGGCTCCGGATAGTCCCCAAAAGTCAAAGTATATTCAAATCCTCTTATGAAATTTTTCACCGCTGTGGGCTCTTTAAGATACCACTTTTGATAGAACTTCCTTAAATTCTGATAAACTTCAGCTAAAGTGTTAGCTTTATAGATCTGGGATACATCTTTTAAAATGCTATACTGATGGGAATTGAAAATCTTGAGATATTTTAAAATCTTAATCCTTGATAATTCCTCTTCTTTTACTTATCACCAACGCTACCAGAAGGATAACAAAACCCAGTAAAGCTAATGGTGCTTTTAGCCCGGAAGAAAGCTGGCTTTTTCCGATAAGAAGAGGCAAAATAAGAATAGATACCAAATTCATCACTTTGATTAAAGGATTTAGTGATGGACCGGCAGTATCTTTGAAAGGGTCACCCACTGTATCACCGATAATTGCAGCCTTATGAGCCTCAGACCCCTTACCACCATAAAGCCCGGCTTCAATCGTCTTTTTAGCATTATCCCAGGTTCCACCAGCATTAGAAAGCATAACTGCCAAAAGCTGACCGGTTAAGATCGTGCCAGCTAAAAATCCACCCAAACCATCCACCCCCAAGAGAAATCCAACTATCAGAGGAGAAAGGATAGCTAAAAGCCCTGGGGTGATAAGCTCTTTTTGAGCCGCCAAAGTAGAGATATTTACACACTTATAATATTCAGGTTTACCTATCCCCTCCATCAATCCGGGTATCTCCTTGAACTGCCTTCTCACCTCTTCCACTACCTGAAAGGCAGCTCTTCCCACAGCCCTTATAGCTAAGGAGCTGAAAAGGAAAGGCATTGCCCCACCGATAAGAAGACCTACAAAAACTCTGGGCATATTTATCTGGATACCTCTTTCGAAGAACTTATAGGCTGGATCAAGTAAATTTATATCAGAACCATAAGACCTGAACAAAGAAACCGCGGCTACCACGGCCGAGGCTATGGCAAAGCCTTTGGTTACTGCTTTGGTGGTATTTCCAACCGCATCTAATTTGTGCACTATCAGATGGGCATTCGGATTATTATCTTCCTCCAAGACTTTGGACATCTCGAAGATGCCATTGGCATTATCTGATACTGGCCCATAAGAATCCATTGAGACTATAAACCCGGTTGTAGTAAGCATACCCATACCGCATAAAGCAATTCCGTAGGCGGCTAAGGCTATATCTCCAGCGAAGATAATATTTGAAACTATTATAGCCAAAGATATGGCTATAATGGCTAAGACAGTTGACTCCATCCCTTCAGAAAATCCTGCCAGGATCGTAGTTGCTGGACCAGTTTTAGTAGCTCTGGCAGTTTCCTTTACCGGACTGTATTCCACTGCAGTATAGTATTCAGTCAGATAACTGATCAAAATAGCTAAGACAATCCCGGAGAAGGTTGCCAGGAAAAATCTCATATCCGGAGCACCCCAGGGTGTCTTTATATAAAAATAATTTATCAACCCGAAACCAATGGTGGAAGATAAAGCAGAGACCACAAATCCGTTCTGGATAGGTCTCATCGGGTTGAAATCTTTTTCATCTTTACCTTTAACACTCCAGGTTCCCAGGATAGAAGCAAACACTCCTACTGCCCTGACTAAAAGAGGGAAGACAATCAATTTTAAAGCCAGATCTTTTCCAAAGGGAGTGGGATCAAAAACCGCATAAGAGGCTCCCAAAATCATAGCCGCAACCAAGGTGACCTCATAAGACTCAAAAAGGTCTGCAGCCATTCCAGCGCAATCTCCCACATTATCCCCTACAAGATCTGCAATCACTGCCGCATTCCTGGGGTCATCCTCTGGAATGCCAGCTTCAATTTTACCCACCAGGTCTGCACCTACATCTGCCGCCTTGGTATAGATTCCACCACCTACCCTCATAAATAAAGCTACCAAGCTTCCTCCAAAACCAAAGCCGATCAAAACCATCATAGCCTGCTCTTTGAAAATCATAAATATAACGGTTGCCCCAACTAATCCCATTCCGATGGTAAACATCCCGGTAACTGTGCCAGATTGAAAAGCAGTCTCCAAGGCATTTTTAAATGAGGTCCTGGCTGCATGAGCCACCCTGACGTTACCCCGAACCGCCACTGACATCCCGATAAGACCGGTCATAGCTGACAAAGTCGAGCCAGCTAAAAAGGATAAGGCGATTCCCCAGACTAATTTCCAGTTCGGAGTTCCATCTGAAAGCAGATAGATATTTTTATAAACAAAAAATAATAAAATGGTCAAAACTATAATGAAAAGAAATAAAACCCTGAACTGACGGGTAAGGTAAGCTTTAGCCCCTTCCTGAATAGCCTTTGCCACCTCTATCATCTTAGGGGTTCCCTGTTCTTTTTTTATCACCTTAAAGGCTAAATAAACCCCATAGGCTAACCCTAAGACAGCGGAGAGCAAGACAAAATATAAAGCATTATTTACGGTCTGGTCAAAGGGAGGCAAAAACACATTCTCCTCTCCAGCTAAAAGATAACCAGGGAGAATTGAAAAAAAGAAAATGAAGAATAAAAATATTGGCTTGAAACTAAAAATTTTTGGCATTCCTACCTCCCTTTCATATTTCTCCAGATTTAAAAAAACAAAGGCAGTTTGATATAAACTGCCTTATGAATTTCCTCTATTAAAAGCATCCTACTGCTATTTCCCCTCTCCATTATCTCAGAGTAAACTCTACTTTATATGTTACCCAGACCGCTACTGGTTCTTTATTGCTAATGGCTGGCTTATACTCACTTTGCATTGCAGATTGAATGGCTGACTCACAGAAAATATCCTGGTTAGCACTCCCTGGTCCCTTGATACATTTCGCATCTCTGACTTTCCCATGTTTATCCACCAGGGCCTCTACCCAGACCAGCCCTTCTACTCCTGCCCTTTTAGCTAACTCTGGATAGGATGGCTTAACCAATTTAATTGACGCTGGTAGCTCATCTGTAGGAATAAATTTGTCAGGTGGAGGAAGGTATTCTTCTCGGAATTGAACAATTAATGATTCATCTTCATCTGTTCCTTCAGGTATAAGGATAGGGTTCTGCAAAGCCCTTTGTAATTCATCCTGAGTAGCGTAGTTTAATTCTTCCTTAACCTGATCATCCCGGACCGCTTCAGGAATTCCTGTTGATGGAAGTGTACTTTTTACTTGAGGCTTAACTACCACTTGTTGAGCCTGTGTCTTGGTTAAGGATGGAGGTGGCCCAAATTTTATCGGGTCATCTATTATGATCACTATTTTAGGTCCTGGCTTTTGAGCTTTAATTTGGGAGAAGAATAAAAAAGAACCTATCAGTATGATATGCACCAGTACGGCAATAAATATTGCTAAGCCTAAGTTCTTCTGGTAAGCTCTCTTTAGCTCGAAAGCTCCATAAGGTGTTGCAACTCTCATCTTCTCATCCCTCCCTTCGGTTGGAATTTAATGATGATTAGTTCTTCTTATGGACTTTCTATATTAAAGAGCCTCCTGCTGATATTTCCTCTCCATTATTTCAGAGTAAACTCTACTTTATACTGCACCCAGACCGCTACCGGCTCTTTATTGCTGATGGCTGGCTTATATTCATTCTGCATAGCGGCTTTAGTGGCTGTCTCACAGAAAATATCCTGGTTAACACTCCCTGGTCCTTTAACACATTTCGCATCTCTAACTTTACCATGTTTATCCACCAAAGCTTGCACCCAGACCACTCCCTCTACACTTGCTTTTTTAGCTAACTCCGGATAGGGCGGTTTAATCCATTTTATTGGCACGGGAGCCTCTTCATAAGGAACAAATTCATCCGCAGTAGGGAGATAGTCCTCTGCTCGTATTTCTATAGCTAAGGACTCACCCTTACCTATTCCCTCAGTGGCAACGGTAGGGTTCTGTAACCCTAATTCGGCTTGAGTGGCTAAGGTCACGGTTTCCTTAACCTGATCATCTGGAACCGCTTCGGGAATACCTACAGATGGTGCCGCAGCCGCCACTGGTGCTGCCACTGCCACCTGATGAGCTACACTCTGGGTTAAAGAGGGAGGCGCTCCTAGGTCGATAGGGGATTTAATCGTTATTACCCTTTTAGGCACTGGCTTCTGAGCCTTAATATGGGAAAAAAACAAAAAAGAACCTATTAATACCAGATACACCAGTCCAGAGATAATTATGGCTATGCCAAAGTTTCTCTGATAGACTCTCTTAAGCTCAAAGGCTCCATAAGGTGTGGCGACTCTCATCTCTTCTTCCCTCCTTTCGGCTGGAGCTTTCCAGTAATAAGTCCTTCATCTTCATCTGTGAAAGGAGCAAAGCTGAAACGGTAACTGAACTTCTCTCTTCCTAATTTTTTATCTTCCTTTATCGTTTTTTCTACTAGCTGAATTTCATCTACTATATCAATCATCTTGAAATACCTGGCTTCTTTATTAATCTTGATCAGAGTCACCAACTTTGGTTTCTCAAGATTTTTCTGGTAAAGGAGGGGTCTTAAAGAATCTGCCAGTAAAAGCTCAGGCTTTTCCACTCCCATACTCCAGTATATGTTCCCTTCTGCATTTACCCTTAGAGTCAAAAGATTAGATTCTGCAATGGGGACTGGAACGTCCTCTGGAGGAAGGTTAATTTCCATTGCCTGAGGCATACTGAAAATAGTGGTCACCATATAGAAGATCAAAAGGAGAAAAGCGATATCCACCATAGGGGTCATATCAATTCGGATCCCTATCCTTCTTTTGGGTCTTCTTAAGCCGGTACCCTTTTTCCCTCGAGGACTCGGTCCTCCTACGTCAACTGCTGCCATAAAAAATCACTCCTTAAGCAATAATTGCTTTAAATCATAACCTTAACTTCCGGACTCTATCTCGGTTACTAACTGAAAGCGAGGCATATTATTATCTCGCAAGGTAGTCATCAGGCTTTGCATAGTTCCGTACCGGGCATCCTTGTCCGCTTTAATCACCACAAAGATTCCAGGGTATTTTGCCCGGATAGAGAGTATCGCTCCTGTTAAGGTATTAAGATTAACATCTTCATAAACTCTTTCAATAACCTTCTCCTTTTTCCCCTGTATCTCTACTTCTTTCCTATCCACATAATCTACGGAGATACTGTCCTCTTTAGTAACCGTTATGGTCAAAATATCCTTCTCCGGCAGTTTGATGTCGGAATGGGAAGCAGGAATAGCTACCGATTTCTTCTCTGGAGGTTTGAACTGGGTTGTGGTCATATAGAAGATCAAAAGCAGAAAGGCGATATCCACCATAGGGGTCATATCGATTTTGATCCCAATTCTCCTTTTCATCCTCTTTAACATTATTTCTCTGCCTCCTTGCTCTTCAAAAGCTGTAAAACCTCATAAGTGGCTTCGTCCATAGTATAGTTAAAAGCATCAACTTTATTCACAAAGAAATTATATGCCACAATCCCAATAATAGCGGCTAATAGCCCTCCAGCAGTATTTACCAGAGCTTCAGAAATACCTGTTGCGAGTTTCATAGCATCTATTACTCCTCCGACCCTTTCAGAAGTTGCCTTGAAGGCTCTTATCATTCCTATAGTGGTACCCAACAGCCCTATCATGGTAGCAATCGAGGCGATGGTGGACAAAGCGATTAAATTTCTCTCTAAAAGTGGCACTTCTAAGGCATTGGCTTCTTCTATCGCTCTCTGGGTTTCACTTAAACGTTTCTCTGGGGTGATCCCCTCTTTCAATTGCTGATACCTTTCGATCCCAGCTCTTAAAACATTAGCGGTTGTGCCTCTTTGTTTATCACAGGCGGCTATAGCGCCATCGAAATCCCCCTTGTCCAACATCTGAATTACATTCTTAAAAAAGGATTGGACTGAAGCTTTCCCCCGGGCTTTTCTTAAAGTTAAAGTCCTTTCTATGATAAAAGACAAAAGCATTACTAACAAACCGATCAGCACAGCCACCAGGGGTCCTCCCAGTCTCAAATAATCAGGCAACATCAACCCCCAGATTATAAAACCTATTGCTATAGAAACTATCAAAACCAGAGTTATGAAGATCGATTGTTTCACGAAAATACCTCCTTTGAAGTTTAAAATTTAAGTTATAATTTTATATTTTTTTTACTTAAAACTATCTCATCCTTACCTCCTTCATACTCTTATAGATCATTTGCTTTAACGCTATTCATCACCCAGCATCCTAAGCTAAGCCACAGACCAGTTCCGGATATGCTCACCAAAGTCACTACATTGAAAGTATCCTTGAGCTGATTTACCCCGAAGGCAGATGCCAGCGGAGTTGCCATCCCGAATATCGAGAGGATAACCGCAATTAGCCATAAAAGTAAAGGGACGAAATTAAGTCTGAGCGACCTTTTAAGCTTCTGGAGATAACCACCTTCTGAGCTCGTTTTACTGTATAAGGCTAACAGGTTCAAAATCCCAAAGATAAAAGAACTTAAAATCACAAACAAGAAGATAACTACTAAAAGTCCCAGAAGAGGTCCTCCTAAGCCGGAATAGGTCATCGCAGTTCCAAGATTAATCAGGTATTGCAGGGCATTATAGCGTATGGCACTCTCTCCGCGGGTGAAAGTAAACCAGGGAAGAAAAACGCTCAAAATCATCAAGGCAGAAGTCAGGCTGAGCACCCATTTCTCCACCGGAGTGAAAATCGGCACAAAGACCAAGCTATGGTCACGCTCCTCTCTTTCTCTTTTATCCTTTCTTTTTTTAGTTTCTTCTAAATATTTTTTCTCCTCCTCCGCATTTTTCCAGAATTTCTTAGGCTTAATAGGAAAAACCTCAAAGCCTATATATTTATAACGCAGATCCTCTTCTTTTTCTCCCTTTTTTTCTTCTACCATATCACTCCTCTATTTCTACAATTGAAATTAAATTTTATTCCTTATAAAATCTTTAAGGTAAACTTTGAAATCAATAGTTATATTCTAAGAAATCCAGTCGGTCTTTGGCCAGCTTGTTCTTTGGATCTAACCTTAAGACCTTGCGATAGGCTTCTTTTGCTTTCTCATACTGGTTAGTGATATCATAAGCCTGAGCCAGCCATAAATTAAAGGAGATGTCGTTCTGCTGGCAGTTGACTGCCTCTATAAGAGGCCTTATCGCCTCAGAGGCTCTATTCATAGTAAGAAGCACATAACCATAATTACCTTTGGCTTGGCAATCCTGAGGGTTCAATTGAATGATCGTCTCATATTCTGTCTTAGCTTCAGCATAGGATTTAAGCTCGTTCAAATAGATATAGGCTAGGTATTGATGAGCCTGAAGATAATCCGGTTTTAGCTCCACCACCTTTTTCAAAGGCTCCAGGGCTTCCTTATACTGCTTCATATTCACATGGCAATAAGCCAGATTAAGGTAGCTATTAAAACTGGTGGAATCCATTTCAATTTTCTTTTTCAGGGCTGGGATTGCCTCTGAATATTTTTTAAGCTGATAATAGGTCAAGCCCAGGTAGGAATAGGATTCGCTGTAACTTGAATCTAACTGTGTGGCCAAGCCCAGATAATTCACCGCCTTCTCCAGATTTAGAGAATCCCCTAAATAATAATGAACCTGCCCTTTGTCCATTAAGAAATCTTTATCCCTAACTGTCCATTCAAATTTATTTTTACTGGTATATCTTCTCTCATAGTTATCATAGGCTAAAGCCGCCTCCGAATACATCTTCTTATCTTGGTAGCTCTTACCTAAATAAAAGTAAGCTTCAGTCTGGTTAGAATCCAGTTGGATAGCTTTATTCAGATCCACAATAGCGCTATCCACTTGATGCATATTATAATATGATTTTCCCAGACCCAAATAAGGTTGGGGATTATTCTGGTCTAATTTTATATATTCATTATATGCCCATCCTGCCTCAGGATATTTTTTAGCTAAGAAATAGATATTCCCCAAGTCGGTATAGACCGATTTGAATTTCGGTTCTAATTTTACGGTTTTTTTAAAGGCATCTGCGGCAGAATTGAAATCCATCTGTAAAAGATAGGCTTTTCCCAAACTATAATAGACCTCAGCCCAATTGGAATCCAGACTTAAGGTTTTCCTATATTCCTCAATGGCTATAGAGGGTATATCCTTTTTTAAGCTAACATCTCCTAAGTTCTTGTGATATTCAGGGTTCTTAGGATCAGCAGAGATGGCTGAGCGAAAACTCAGATCCGCCTCAACCAGGTTACCCTGAGCTATCTGCACCAGCCCAATTCCGTTCAGGAAATCGCCTGAGTTCTTTTTCGTCTCCAGCCCCTGATTAAATGTTTGCAGGGCTTGCTCGTAAGAGCCTTTATTCAGATAGGTTAAGCCAAGCTTGTATATAGCTTCGTAATATTTTGGTTTATGATCGATGGCATTCTGATATTGAGGGATAGCCTCATCCCACAGCTCCTTTTCAAAATAGCAGTTCCCTAAATAATAATACCCCTCAGCATCAAGTGGCTTTTTCTCTAAATATGCTTTGAGGAGTTCAATTGCTTTATCGTAATTCCGATTCTGGTAAGCTTTTTTCCCGCTATCCAGATCCTGGCATCCAGCTGTAGTATAGAGGGTCAAAAAAAGTAATATGGCTGTAAGCCAGACCCGAAAAATCATCTCTTTTCTCCTTATCCGACCCTTACCTAAAAAGTTTGAAAATATCATATAACCTTTCGTTGTCAAGTGTTTATTTTATATAATATTTATTTTACTCTTTTTTCTCCTCAATTATTTGTTCTTTTCTGTATTTATTCCTTAAAAGTAAAAACCTTAAAAACCCATAAACCAGTATAATCCCGCCAAATATAATACGAAAATTTGGACCCATTCTGAACACACCTGAAATAACCAGAAGTCCCAGGACAATTAAAACTCCGATCAGGGTATAATTAAAAACTCTCTCAAATTTTGAAGAACGATAATCCGAGACCATGACTTATACACTCCTCTTATAAATCTTTAGTCAAAAATATACCACTTTAGTATTATTTTAACTCAAAAATTTCATTTGTCAAGTCTAAATTTAAGCTAAAGCTCTACTTATACAACAAACATCTAAGGGTTTTTAAAACCCTTCAGGATAGAAAAACCCATTTTATATATTCAAATCTCATACCCAAAAATAGTTTTTCTAATTCTTTAATATTACCATAGACTTATCTCAATTTGTGATTGGATAAAAAATCAAATCTGATAAAATTTGTACTAATTTTTATACTGGTTTTATGGCAAAAATATCAAGTTATTGGCTATCTTTAGATTAAAATATAGTAACTTTTTGCGTCCCCCTTTAAAAACTTACGTTTTTTTAACCTATTTTCTTTTGAAAGCGAATAATGCTCAGGAAAAGAACCACCATCCCAATACCTGCCAGGGGTAAGAGCTTATCCCAGAGGACAGAAAGGTTGCTTCCTTTTAGAAAAATCCCCCGGACGATAATCAAAAAATACCTGAGTGGATTGATATAGGTAAGATATTGAATCGGTTCCGGCATGTTGGAGATCGGGAACATAAAGCCGGAGAGGATAATTGCCGGCATCAGAAAGAAGAAGGTAATCATCATAGCCTGCTGCTGGGTTTTAGATAAAGTCGAGATGAAAAGCCCTATTCCGATAGTGGTAAGAAGATATACCCCCACAGATAAAAGCAAGAAAAAGAAATCCCCCCTAAAAGGGATTTTGAACCATAAGATTGCTACTGATGTTACCAGACCGACATCAATATAACCAATAAGAGCAAAAGGGACAACCTTACCCAGGATTAACTCAAAGGTTTTTATGGGAGTAACCATCAACTGCTCTATAGTCCCGATCTCTTTTTCCCTGACAATTGCCATTGAGGTAAGCATCATCGTGGTAATCATTAAAATCAGAGCTAAAACCCCTGGCAGATTATAGTCTCTGCTTTTTAATTCCGGATTATACCAGGCCCTTACCTGATTTTCCAGATTCAGAATTTTTATCTGCGGAATCGTTCCAGTAATTAAATTTTGAGCAAGTTTTTTCTGTATCTTATCCTGCATAAGCTTTTTATTATAGGAAGAAAGAAGCTGACTTATATAACCTGAAGCTACCCCGGCGGTGTTGGAATTAGTTCCATCGATTATAATCTGAATCAAGGCAGTTTTCCCTGTTTTCAGCTCCTGAGCAAAATTTACTCCTATTTCAATCCCCACCCAGACTTCTCCTTGATCTAAAAGCTTGACTAACTCTTTGGGGCTATCAGTAAAATAGTTGATCTGAAACTTGCCCGAGTTCTGAAAAAGTTGTATAAGCTCTCTGCTCTCCTGGGTTTTAGAGAAATCCAATATGGCTGTGGGAATCCGGTTGACATCTGTAGTTACCGCATACCCCAATAAGATAAGCTGTATGACCGGAGCGACAAATATGATCATCAGCATCCTTCTATCCCTTCTAATCTGAACCACCTCTTTAAGAAAGATATGTTTAACCCTTTCCCACATATCAGTCAGGTAACCTCTTTTTAAAGATTAAATTAGCTATAAACAGCATAAGAAGTGCAAATATTGATAAGAGTAAAACCTCCAGTCCCATTATTTTGAGACCATTTCCTTTCAAAAAGACCCCTTGTAGAATCCTGATATAATATCTGGCTGGCACAATATAGGTGATGACTCTTAAGAAAACAGGCATACTGAATATCGGGAAGATGAAACCTGAAAGTAAATATCCGGGCAAAAAAGAGGTCAACATCGCCATCTGATAGGCTAATTGCTGGGATTTGGTCAAGATTGAAATGAACATCCCGATCCCTAAAGCTCCAACCAGGAATATACCTGAAACTAAAAACATAAAAAGAAAATTCCCTCGAAATGGAACCTTAAAGATTAGGCCGCCTAAAAGGACTGCTACCAACAAGTCGATCATCCCTATAACAAAATAGGGAACAAGCTTCCCGAAAATAAGCTCAGAAGATCTGATCGGAGTGGCGATCAACTGCTCCATTGTTCCTCGTTCCCATTCACGGGCAATCACCAGGGAGGTCAACAATGCCCCGATAATCATCATTATCACCGCAATCAAGCCAGGGATGATAAAATTTTTGCTTTTAAGCTCCTGGTTATACCAGATTCTGATTCTCCCTTCGATTACCGGTTTAGTATTTGAGGTCATAAACTTTTGAGAGAAAAGTTGTAAAACCCCTGAAAGATAACCTGAGCCAATGGTGGCAGTGTTAGCATCACTACCATCCAGGAGGGTTTGAATCTCCACTTTACCCCCTGACTTTATCTTTCTGGAAAAATCTTCAGGAATTACCAGGGCAATTTTAATTTTACCTTTTTCAATTAGACCCTGGAGTTCCTGGTAACTTCCTGCATAACTCTGTAATGAAAAATACCCTGATTGGATTAAACTTGTGACTAACTCTCTGCTTTCCTGGGAATTATCCTGGTCATACATCCCTAAGGAAAGATTGTTAATATCTAAGGTTACCGCATACCCGAAAAGTATTAGAAGTATCAGAGGGATGGCAAAAGCCATAATCAAAACCCGAACATCTCTGAAGATCTGAAGAAATTCCTTATAAGCAACCGCTAAAAACCTTTTAAAGTTCATTTTCTAAGTCGCCTTTCTGATCAAAGAAACAAAGACATCCTCTAAGGTGGGGACTATCTTCTGTAATCTTATAATCTCAATCCCTTTTTCCTTTAAAAACTGCGATACAAAAGCAGGATCTTCCCCTTCTTTGGAAAGGAGGATATGGATATTCATCCCGAAAAGGGAAGCCTCAATTACCCTTTTGTCTTTTTTCAAAGATTCTAAAGCCTCAATCGGATTTTTGCACTCTAATTCCCAGACTGAGCCAGCCATCGATTTGTCCTTTAGCTCTTCCGGAGTTCCAATCTGCACTAACCTCCCTCTGAAGATAAGCCCTAACCGGTGGCAATATTCAGCCTCATCCATATAGTGAGTGGTGACGAAAACAGTTGTCCCTTTGTCTGAAAGAGAATAGATTAAATCCCAGAAATTACGTCTGGAAACAGGGTCAACCCCGGAAGTGGGTTCATCTAAAAAAAGGATAGGCGGGTCATGCAAAAGAGCACACCCCAAGGCTAATCTTTGTTTCCAGCCTAAGGCTAACTCTCTGGTTTTTCTCTTTCTTTTATCCTCCAGGTCTGCCATTTTTAAGACCCATCCCTTTTTATCCTTTTTGAGCTCCTTTTTCACCTTGTATATCCCGCCATAGAAATCTATGTTCTCTTCAACGGTCAGGTCTTCATATAAAGAGAATCTCTGGGACATATAACCTATATTCTCTTTGATCTTTTCTGACTGGGTGAAAACATCATATTCCCCTACCTTTCCCCTACCTGATGTTGGGGTCAGAAGCCCGCAGAGTATCTTTATAGTAGTTGTTTTTCCGGCACCATTAGGTCCTAAAAAGCCGAAAACTTCACCTTTATTTACCTGAAAACTGATATTGTCCACTGCGGTGAAATCACCGAACCTCTTTACTAAATTCTCCACTTCTACTGCAATACCATCTTTTCCCATCTAATCCTCATTTTCTTACTGCTTGAGCAAAATGAAGATATCTTCTAAAGAAGGTGCAATCCTTCTCAAACTGAAAATTACAATACTGTTATCTCGCAGAATAGATTTAATATCATCCAGAATCTTTTCATCCTTCACCGTAAAATGAATCTTCTCGCCAAAAATGGAGATCCCTGAAACACCTTCCACTTTTTCCAGAAACGTTCTTGCTTCCCTCCTTTTATCACAGCTTAGCTCAAAAAGAGCCTTTTCCATTATCTTTTTAAGCCTGATAGGGGTATCATAAGCGATTAATTTACCCTTATCTAAAAAGACAACTCTCTGGCATCTTTCTGCCTCATCCATATAGGAGGTGGAGATGAAAATGGTCATCCTTTTTTTTTGTTGCTCATAAAGGATTCCCCAGAAGTCTCTTCGCGAAATCGGATCAACCCCACGTGTAGGCTCATCTAAGAGCAGAACCTCCGGGTTATGCAAAAGGACACAGGACAAAGCCAATTTCTGCTTCATCCCCCCGGAAAGATTTCCAGCCAGGAAATCTCTAAACGGCTCAAGCTGGCTGAACCCGAAAACCTCTTTGTATTTTTCTTTTCTTTTTTCTCTGCTAAGCTGATAGAGCTCGGAAAAAAAATTAAGATTTTCCAGCACCGTCAAATCCTCATACAGACCAAACCGCTGGGGCATATATCCGATTCTCTCTTTGAGTTTTTCTGATTCTTTATTTATATCATATCCAGCTACTGATGCAGTTCCGGAAGTAGGCAAGAGGATCGCAGATAAAATCCTCATCAAAGTAGTCTTCCCGGCTCCATCCGGACCTACCAGTCCCACCATCTCCCCTTTTTCTATTTTCAAACTGAGATTATCAATGGCTATTACTGAATCGAATTTTTTCTGTAGATTTAATATCTCCACCATAAGATTTCAAAAGTATGGGTGTTTTTGGAGTGCATTGACCGTGTCAATGCTTGGTTGTCGAGTCAGGGGACTCGACGACCACCAATGAGTGCTAAAAAGTCCAGTCTGTCATTCTGAGGGAGAGTAGCGACCGAAGAATCTCTTTGGTTCGTACAGAGATTCTTCGTCCCCTACGGGGACTCAGAATGACACTCTCTTATATCCGGTTTTGAAACAGAACCTGAAGATTCGCACTCCAGTCATCTTTTTTATTCTTTTAATAAACTCACATCAGCCGGCATACCCGGCTTTAAAATCTGCAAAGGATTATCCAGGCTGACCTTTATTCCAAAAACTAATTTTACTCTTTCCTCTTTGGTCTGAATATTCTTGGGGGTGAATTCAGCCTGATTGGAGATATAAGTAACCTTCCCCTCAAAAACTTTATCTGGATAGGTATCGATTCTAACCTCAGCCTTCTGACCGAGCTTAACTTTACCTAAATCTGTTTCCTTTATATAGATTTTCACCCAGGGCTTGGAGAGATCCCCTAAGGTCAAAAGAGAGTTGCCGGGCAAGACCACTTCACCCATTTCTGTGTTTTTACTCAGCACTAAACCATTTATGGGTGATTTGATTATCGAGTTCTCCATCTGGGTTTTGACTAAATCTATGGTGGCTTTGTTCTGTTCAATCTGATGAGTAACCAAATTAAGCTGTTCCTTTGCCACCTGATATTTTGTCTCCATATCATCTAACTGCTGCTGGGTAGAGCTTCCCGCTTTAAAAAGCTCTTTTATCCTCTCTAAATTAGATTTGATATTTTCAAGATTCGTCTTTGACTGCGATAGCTGGGCCAAAGAAACCTGATAAACCGCCTCTACCTGTTTTAGCTGAGCTTGAAGCTCTTTATCTTCTAACTCGATTAAAACTTGGCCTTTAATTACGCTATCCCCTTCATCTATCATAAGCTTTTCTATCCTTCCGGAAAGCTTTGAGCTTACCTCTACCTCAGTGATTTCTATTGTTCCTGAGGCGGATATCTGGTTTTTATTCTTTTCCCCTTTGGTCTTAAGCAAAAAATAAAGGACTAATCCTACGACTATTATAATTAAAAACAAAATCCTGAATTTTTTCATTATTCTCTCCTTTACCTTTGTATTATATCATTCTTAAATGAAGGATATAAGAACCTCCTCCCTTTTTCACAAATGAAATTAATTTTTTAAAGTAGGTCGGGTTGTGATAGCTACCCGACAATTTATATTTTGTCGGGCAGTCTCCAATCCGCAGGATCCAAGTTCGGACAGCCCGACCTACGAAGTTTCGAATTTAACCCTCATCAGCTCTTTAATTTTAACCAAATCCCCAACCAATATCCTGTCTTCTTTGATCTCTTTGACCCTTTGTTTTATTCTGTTAAATATCTTATTCGTTCCAATACCTGGCTTTAAAGGGGCTCTGAAACAAACCCCCTGATAAGCACATAAAAATTCAATTGCCAGAACCTCCTCGACATTATTCGCTATTTCCCTTGCTTTTCTTGAAGAAATCGTCCCCATACTCACATGGTCTTCCTGATTTAAAGAGGTGGGGATAGAGTCAACTGAGGCTGGATGAGCTAAGATTTTATTCTCTGAGACCAAGGCCGCGGCTGTAGTCTGAGCCATCATCAAGCCTGAGTTTATTCCTGGCTCAGAGATAAGAAAAGCTGGCAGGTCGGTGATATTCGGGTCCATCATCGCGGCTATTCTTCTTTCGGAGATACTGGCAAGCTCAGCTAATGCTATCCCTAAGAAATCTAAGGCTAATGCTACTGGTTCTCCGTGAAAGTTCCCACCAGAGATGATTTTATTCTTCTCCGGAAAGATTAAAGGGTTATCTGTGGCTGAATTTATTTCCACCTCTAAGACCGAGCGGACATAACCTAATACATCCCTGACTGCGCCGTGAACCTGGGGCATACAGCGAAAAGAGTAAGGGTCTTGCACTTTGGGACAGGCTTTATGGAACTCCCGGATCTGGCTATTTTTCATAAGCTGCACTAAATTATAAGCAGAGATTTTCTGTCCTTTATGCGCTCTTACCTTTTGCAAATCCTCGTCAAATGCCACTGGAGTAGCTAAAGCCGCCTCACAGCTTAATGCTCCAGCCATATCCGCTAACTCAGCCAATCTCTCTCCCTTAAGTAAGGTTAAGACCCCTAAGCCGGTCATCATCTCGGTACCATTAATTAAAGCAATGCCTTCCTTTGCAGAAAGTTTCAAAGGTTTTATTCCAGCTTTCTTCAATGCCTGTTTACCTGAAACTAATCTTTTCTTATCCCAAGGATCCAAATTCGGATAAAAAGCCCATCCCTCTCCAATTAAGACCAGAGCTATAAAAGATAGAGGGGCTAAATCTCCAGATGCTCCAACCGAGCCTTTTTCCGGAACCATAGGGGTAATTCCGGAGTTTAATAATTTGATCAGACTTTCAATTACCTCTACTCTCACTCCTGAATAACCTTTGGCTAAGACATTCGCCTGCAGAAGGATTGCGGCTCTAACCTCTTCCTCACAGAAGACTGGACCAACCCCAATTGCATGGCTCAAGATTAAATTCTTCTGTAACTTTTCTATCTCCACTGGGCTGATTTTGACCCGACAGAGCTTTCCAAAGCCTGTATTTATCCCGTAAACTGTCTCCCCTTTTTTAACTATCTCTTCCACATATCTTCTACAGCGGTTAATTTTTGGAATAGCTTTTTGGGAAAGCCTGACCAAAGCTTTTCCAAAAGCCACTTCCTCGATCTGTTCTAATTTTAGATTTTCCCCGTCGATTGTAATATATTTAATATTTTACTCCTCAGTTTTTTAACTGGGTTAATTTTGTTTCTTTTCCAAACCATCTGGATATCTCATCTAAAAGCTCCTTTTTGTTTTTAACTACCCCACTCTTTACCGGGAGCGAATCTAAAAAAAATCTCCCATACCTCTGGGTTAGAACCCGGCTATCCAGGATTATCACCAATCCATAATCGTCCTTTTTCCGGATAAGCCTTCCAAAACCTTGCTTGAACTTTATTACCGCCTCAGGCAAAGAGTAGCTCAAAAATGGGTTTTCTCCGGCACTTTCTAACTTCTCCATCCGGGCACTTACTAAAGGCTCAGTTGGCACTGCAAAAGGCAATTTTACCAGGATTAGAATTTCCAAAGCTTTACCCGGGGCATCTACTCCTTCCCAGAAAGAAGATGTTCCTAAAAGGATGGCACCCTTTTCACCTTTAAACCTCTCAAATAGATTAGTACTCTGCCCATCTTTTCCCTGGGCTAAAAATACGATTCCATCTTCTTCAAAACCTGATTTAAGGCTTTTATATACTTCATCCAACATCTCATAGGAGGTGAACAAAGCCAGAATATTTTTTCTATATTTTTTACCACATTCCTCTATTAACTCTTTTGCAACTTTTACATAACCTTCTTCCTTAGGAGAGGGTATGAATGAGGGGATTAAAACCTTGGCCTGCTTTTCAAAAGCAAAAGCAGATCCCAGGCAAAGGGTTTTAACCCTTTCTTCTTCTAAGATATTTAAACCTAATCTTTCTTTTATATAAGAGAAATCTCCATTAACTGAAAGAGTAGCCGAAGTAAATATAGCCGTTCGTAGATTGGCATACAAAAGCTGATTTAAACTTTCCCCAACCTCTAAGGGAGCCATATAGAATTTAGAATCAATCCCATCCTTTTGAGCTGAAAACTCTATCCAGAAGACAAACTCTTGGTCCTCGGCTGAAAACAAAGCTTTAGCTGTGTCGATCAGAGACTGAATTTCCGCTATATCGGCTTGAAGCTGTTGAAGGTTTTCATATTTTCCCTCCAACTTTGAGCTTTTAAATTCCTCTAATCCGGTTGAGATTGCTTCTAAACTATCCTTCAATTTCTTAAAATGATTTAAAAGCTTTTCACCTTCCTCTTTTAACTCTGAAATCAAGGGCTCATCCTTTTTATATCTAAGTTTAAAGCTATCAGTGGAAGAATATCCTCTTAAGCGGGAAGGAACTTTTTTGAAAAACTCTTCAGAGAATTTATAAGTTTTAATAACCTCCTCTATCCCTTTTTTCAGCTTCTCCTCTGACCAGACCCTTTCAACTTTTTTCAAAGATCCTTGCTTAAACCTTAATTTAATTTCCCCTAAAACTCCCCATTCTGCTTCAAGCTTTCTATGATAAACCCTGTCCAAGACCTCTTTTATTCTCCAGAAGGAAAGCTCTTTTCCTAAAAACTGGGTTGCCACATTTTCTAAGTTATGAGCTTCATCCAAAATCAAATTATCTGCTACTAAAATCCTCCCTTCGGCTAAAAGGTCTGAGAATAAAAGGGAATGATTGATCACTAACAGGTCTGATCTTTGTGCCTCCCTTCTGATTTTAAAATAGAAGCATCTTTGATAATATGGACATTCCTGGTTCAGACAAAAGCTCCCATCACACAGGACTCTGTTCCACACAGAGATATCTTTAGATAGGTCAAATCCACTATTTTCAGCAACATCTCCGGATTTGGTCTCTGAAGCCCAGACTGCTAAATTTGCCAGGCTTTTCTGGTCTTCAAGGGGAAGCTCGTATTCGGCTTTATTTATCCAGTCATAAAGCCGGTAAAGACAAAGATAATTTCTTTTCCCTTTAAGCAGGGTAACTTTGAATTTAAAGGGGAGCGCTTTTTCTAAAAGCGGAAGGTCCTTAAAGAAAAGCTGCTCCTGAAGATTCTTGGTATTGGTTGAGATAATACTTTTTTCATTATTTTTTTCTGCCCATAATAAAGCAGGCACCAGATAGGCTAAAGATTTCCCCACACCTGCCCCGGCTTCAACTAAAAGGAATTCACCCTGGTTAAAAGCTGAAGCCACTTTCTGAGCCATCTTTTTCTGTTCTTCCCTTTGTTCAAATCTCTCCATCTGTGTGGAAATCAACCCATCGCTCTGGTAATATTCTAAAACCTTTTCCTCTTTCAGCCAGATGAAACTATAATTTTTCTTTGAGCCTGTCTCTTTCTCACCTCGACTGCCCTGGAAATCGAGCAGAAGCTTTTCATTTTCTTCAAAAGGCACGAAATCTTTAAGCTCTATTTTCCTTCCCTCTATAAGAAACTTTGAACAGCTATCTTTTGCCCCGAAAGAAAGGCTCAAAAGTTGCTGAAAAACAGATGGGCTTAATTTCTGGAGTCTATGAAGTAAGGCTAATAAAATCTGATTAACCGACTCAGCTTCTTTTCTGGAATAAGTCGAATCTAAATTGAAATACTGAGCAACCGTTTCTAACTTAAATTCTTTTAAGCGGGGTAAAAGTATTTTAGATAATTCTTTCAGGTCTAAAACATTTTCTGGTTGAATGGATAGTTTTTTCAGGATTTTCTGCCAATCTTCAAAGCCAAAAATAACTAAATTGCCCTCTTCTAAGAAATCATCAAGTGCTTCAATCTCCTTGGGTTTTATCTTTTTTAAACTGACAGGGGAATTCAATTTGTTTTCTATTTTCAAATCAACCAGTTTGACTGCTGAAACTTCTACTGTATCTTTTTCAGAAGCTGAGTCATTCTTACCTAAAACTACCATCTTTTTGAAAAATAGTTCAGGCATTGATTTTCCCAGTTTGAAGATAATCTCTGGAATATAAAGCCATCAAGGTCTTGTCCACAGGATCCTGGTGAAGACTTTAGCTTTATCTGGTAAACCTGTTCTATAAGCGGAGACTACGTCTGGCGTAGCCACCGTAGGAAAGGTTTACACTCCAGATTATCTATCTGTTAAGCTACTACCTACCACCTATAACCTAATTATTTTCTCAAGTTAAAGCAGACCATTTTAATATCGGTCATCTCCTCGATCGCAAATTTTACCCCTTCTCTTCCGATCCCGCTTTCCTTAACCCCGCCATAAGGCATATTATCTGCTCTATAGGTTGGCACATCATTGATTATCACTCCACCAACTTTTATCCCTTTGATAGCCTGAAATGCATTTTCGATATTATCTGTAAAAACCCCTGCCTGAAGCCCGTAGATCGAATTGTCCACCATCTTGACTGCCTCTGAAAAATCTTCAAACTGGCAAAAGCAGACCACCGGGGCAAAGACCTCCAAAACCATTACTTTCATCTCCGGCTTGACATTCTCTAAAACAGTTGGATAAAAGAAAGCCCCATCCCTTTTCCCTCCGATTAAAATTTTCGCTCCCTCTTTTACAGCCTCATTTACCCAGGATTCAGTCCTCTTAGCATCTTCTTCTGTGATCATCGGTCCGACATCTATTGTCTTATCTAAGGGATCACCCAATTTAAGCTTTGAGGTTTTATCCAAGAAATCTTTTTTAAATTTTTCATAGATTTTCTTATGCAGAAAAATCCTCTGAACCGATATGCAGATCTGTCCGGCATAAGCAAAGCTTCCCATAACAGACCTTTCCACAGCCAAGTTTAAATCCGCATCCTGGTCAACTATCACTGCAGAATTGGAGCCTAACTCCAAGGTAACTTTTTTAAGCCCGGATTTTTCTTTAATCCTTCTTCCCACTGGCGGGCTTCCAGTAAAAGTTATCATAGAAACCCTTTCATCGGTAACCAGCCAATCACCTACTGTTCCTCCTGAGCCAAAGATTATGTTCAAACCACCTGGGCATAGCCCTGCCTCCAGCATTATCTCCCCTAATTTTATCGAGGTCAAAGGGGTTAATGAGGCTGGTTTTAAAATTACTGAACAGCCAGCTGCAATGGCTGGTGCAACTTTATGCGCCACTAAGTTCAAGGGAAAATTGAACGGGGAGATAGCTCCGACCACCCCTACTGGAAACCTCATAAAAAAACCAATCCTTTTCTCTCCCCCAACTGAGGCATCTAAAGGAACGGTATGACCACAAATATCCTTTGCCTCTTCAGAGGCAAACTTAAAGGTCTGAACAGACCTTTCCACCTCAACTAAAGAATGTTTCCAGGCTTTACCAGCCTCCAGACAGATTATCCGGGTGAACTCTTCCTTATTCTTCTCAATTAACTCTGAGGTATTCTGTAAAATCTTTGCTCTCTGGTGAGCTGGAAGAGTTGATATGGTTTTAAATCCTGCGAGCGAAGATAAAACCGCTTTTTCAAAGTTTTCCTTATTTGTTTCCGGAACTTTTCCGATCACCTCTTGATTGTATTTGTTTTTAACCTCAAAAAATTTCTCCCCGGAGACCCATTTGTCCCCTATCAACATCTTATATTCCTTTTCCATTTTCCCCTCTGGATTTTTTTCTTTTTAAATCACATAAGAAATTTATTATCAATATAACCATCTTTATTTTTGCGGTCAAGGATTAAACTCAAACCGACACCGATCTGAAAAAGTGAAAGAGAGTTATCTTCAAAGCACTTTTAAAAAACTTGAACTTTTTAACTTGACTTAAAATTATCTCATACTATTTTCTTGAATGGATAAAAAAATCAAAGGAGAACTAAATGTCCAATCGGGAAAAATTAGCCATAATCGGGGGAGGACCGGCCGGGTATGTGGGGGCTATAAGGGGAGCTCAATTGGGTGCAGAAGTCACTCTGATTGAGAAAAAGGAGGTTGGCGGCACTTGCTTAAATGTCGGCTGTATCCCTACTAAAACCTTAACCTCTACCGCTCACCTTTATACCCTTATGAAGAAATCTTCAAGCTGGGGCATAGATTCCGGTTTCACTAGTTTAAACTGGGATCAGGTGATGAGGAGAAAAGAACAGGTAGTGAGAAGATTGGTCAATGGAGTAAAATTTCTTCTGAAGGAAAGAAAGGTAAATCTAATCTCAGGTTCTGCATCATTCTTAGATGAGAAAACATTATTGATAAAAAAAGCCGATGGGGGGATAGAAAAGCTACAAGCAGATAAAATTCTGATCTCAACCGGCTCGGTTCCAATCGATCTGCCCATTTCAGGAACAGATTTAGATGGTGTGGTTGACAGCACTAAAGCTTTATCCTTTGAGGAAGTGCCAAAAACCCTTCTGATCGTGGGAGGTGGATATATCGGTTGTGAATTTGCCTCACTCTATCATTCCTTCGGCACTAAGGTAACCATTGTGGAGATGCTCCCCCAGATACTTCCCGGCGAGGATGAGGAGATAGTCTCTTTGCTCCGAAGGAAATGGGAAAAAGAAGGGATAAAAATCTATACGGAATCCAAAGTTACTGGTATCTACTCAAAAGATGCTGAAACCAGGAAAGTGAAAATCTCAACTCCGAAAGGGGAACTCGAAATCTTATCTAAAAAAGTACTAATTTCCGTAGGTCGAAAGGCTTATACCTCCGGATTAAATCTGAAAGGGATTGGTATAGAGCAGGAAAATGATAAAATAAAAGTAGATGAATATTTAAGAACCAACCTCAAAGGTATATATTCAGCCGGGGATTGCATCGGAGGCTACCTTTTAGCTCATGTAGCCTCAATGGAAGCAGAATGTGCAGTTGAGAATGCCTTAGGTGGGAATTTAAAGATGGACTATACCGCGGTGCCCAGATGCATCTTTACCTATCCGGAGATCGGTGGAGCAGGTTTGACCGAAAAGGAAGCTTTAGATAAAGGTTTTAAAATAAAAACCGGCCGATTCCCCTTCATAGCCAACGGAAGAGCCTTAGCCGAGGATGAGACCGAAGGGATGGTAAAAATAATAGCAGATGAGAAATCTGATAAAATTTTAGGATGTATAATAATGGGCAATCGAGGCACAGACCTTATAGCTGAGCTTGCCCTGGGAATAAAGATGGGGACTAAACTAAAAGACCTGATTGAAACCATCCATGCCCATCCCACCTTAGCCGAAGCAGTTCGGGAAAGCGCTCTAAAAACCGCTGGAAGACCAATTCATGTCTTATAAATAGACAAAGATGGAGTGCATCAGCTTGCTGATGCATATTAGATAGAATGCAAGAGCAAGCTCTTGCACTCCGATCAATTCATATATTGTAAAAAAATGACGGATTACGGATATCATATAACGATTAGGATTCGTAGTGCGACCCTTTTCCTAATAACGGAGACTACGTCTGGCGCCCTACGGGCGGGCTGGCTCGTAGCCACCGTAGGACAGGGTCGCTTAAGCGAGGCTAATCCCGCCGCCGGCGCGGGACGCACTACATATCCCCTCTCCTTTTACAAATGCACCGGCATTAGTATCCCCACGTTTCAATAAAAGAATAATAAATGGAATCACAAACAGGAGTAAAAACTTTCTTTTGCCCGGAAGGCAGAACCCCTTTTTTCTTGGATAGGTAGATAGATATAACATAAAAGCCCCTCCTAAACTGATAAACTATAGCCTATGGATCACAACTGCCGAGATATCATCAGCCTGCTCACATCCAGTGGCAAAACTATCAACTGATTTGAATATCATATCCAGAATAGCTGAGGTTCTGAAATAGCTGTATCACTTACCACCTGCAAAAGTCTTTCCTCCTCAAACATCTCTTCTTTCTGATTGGTAGCCTCAGTTACCCCATCGCTGAATAAGACTAAAACATCCCCATCCCTCAGGTAATGCTCGCCTTTTATATAAGGAACTCCATCTAAAATGCCTAAAATCGGGCCACCTATGGTAAGCCTTTCCTGTTTTTTTCCTTCCTGGCACAGCAGTATAGGGGCTGGGTGTCCGCAGTTCACATATTGAAGCTTTCCGGTTTCAAGATCAATCAAACCCAAAAACAGGGTGACAAATGTTTCAGGTGAAGTTGAGGATAAAAGATGGTGGTTTAGTTCTACAATCAGCTTTGAGGGGTCATCTAAAGAGATCCCAGACCGACTGCGAATGGCAGAATGGACACTTGCCATAAGGAGTGAAGCTCCTAAACCTTTTCCTGAGACATCTCCTAAGGCTAAAAGAACCTTGCCTGGAACAACCTCAAAGATGTCGTAATAATCCCCTCCTACTGCACGAGCTGAGCGACAAATCCCGGCAAACTCCCAACCAGGGACTGAGGGTAACTTCTTAGGGAAAAGGTTCTGCTGAACCTGTTTGGCTATCTCTAAGTCTCGGGAAAGCTCTGCTTCTCGTTTTGCCACCTCTAATAGCTCTGCATTCTCTAAAGCCATCCCCATCTGTCTGGCAACAGTAAGCAAAAGCTCCTTATCCTCCCCACTGAAAGGCTCTTCTGAAAGCTTAGCTCCCAAGCCCATTACCCCAATAAGACCTGAGCTTCCCTGAAGTCCAATCAATAGCTCACAGTTAAGCTCAAGTAACTTTCTCTCTTCTTCATTCTCAGGGTCAAGTTTCTCAGGGTAAACAGCTAACCACGACTTGCCTTGTTCCATCTGCTTAATCACCGAATCTTTAGACTTAAGCTCAAGGGATGGATTAGACACTACCTCTTTTTCCAAGTCTTCAATGGAAGCCAACCGACTTGTGCCATTTTTCAAGTCCAGAACACATTTTATATCCCTGGTCTGTGCTTCTTTTAAAAGCAAGACAACCCTTAAAGGATGTAAAGCTTTTAGCACCGTTACTGCTGTCCGCTTCAGAATCTTTTCCTTCTCTCGAAACTCAGACAACTGATCGCCTAGCTTTAAAAGCAGGTGCCTCACATCTAAAGTTTCCCTAAAAAATCTGCGGTCAATGGCGGGCATAATCTTGCGATTAACCCGACTCAAAGTTCCCATCATTAAAACCGCACTCGCCACAGCCACGCCGCTTGCAGCAATGGGTGAGCCAGCCAGACGAGAGCCTCCTTTCCCAATAGCCTGCCAGACGATGAGAAAGATAATTATCCCTTCGAGCAAAAGTGCTCCTTTTGATAAAAGAAGATGCTGGAGACCTTTCCGGATAATGAAGCGAATACCAAAAACCTTGCGGGCAAGAATAGAATAGGCAAAAGAGAGCGGAATAGCGCTAAACAAGACTATGGGGAGATACAAACTCAAAAAGCCGTGTGCGGGACGCCAGGATTCAGACGTAATTCCAAACATCGTCCGTGGGACCAGATAGACGATCATCCCCAGTAGACCCAGAACAAGGCTAAATTCGATGATCTTGAGTCGGGTCTGAGGGCGGTGACGGGTCTCAATCCGTTGGGCAATAAGAAGTGAACCCATAAGCAACACAACAACTGAAACGAACCCTTCCTCCATGTTCACGAAAAACTGGGCCAACGGGTTAGCAAAAAGCCAGGTTGATTTCCAGCCGTAAAGCCCGGTGAGAAAGTCTGCAGACGATGAGAAAGAGTAGAGACCTGAGAACAGAAAAGCAGCCCATTGCCACTTCCAGAGCACCTTACCCAGGCTTGAACGGGTGGGAAAGATGGAAAATACACGCAGAGTCAACGGGGCCATCAGTCCGACCGAGAGGATACCACCGCAGAAAACTCCTGCTAAGGCCCAATCGGGCCAGGAGGCCTGAAGAGGCATATTTATGAAGAACATAACACACGGTGCCACCCAGCATAAGAACCAGAGGGAGCATTGGAAAGCGACTGGGTCCCGGGGTTTGAGCCAGCCGATCGACGCTCCTACTACGAGAAAAAGAAGTGTGAGTAGTAAGAGGGGTAAGTAGAAGGCCAGCGCAAGTGTACGCGCAGTTCCTCGGAACTGGAAACCCAGGTAGTTCCAACCCAGGGGAGGCCTTTTCCCCAGTGTGGCGTCTGCTGTTAACGTATCGCCGTTTCTTAGCAGTTCGATTTCTACTTTCTTACCGGGTTTAGCATCTACTAGACGACTGAAATCGTCGGGTGTTGTGAACAGCTTTCCATCGAACCCCAAAAGAACATCCCCAGCTTTTAGCCCGGCTTTATCCGCCGCGGTTCCGGATTCGACCCGATCCACCAGTACCCCCGTGGTAGATTTCAGACCCAAACTATCGGCTATGTCCGGAGTCAACCAACGATAATAAACACCCAGATAACCTATTGGAGAGGTGAGGATATTGTTAACTTCCAAAACCAAAACCCGATGCTCGGTAATGCCGTTTCTAATAAACTCAAGTTTAATTTCCTTGCCCGGAACTGCTCCTACAAAGGCGCCGAAAAAAGCTTGCGGCTTCTCTTTAAGTCTTACACCGTTAACAGCAAGGATCGAGTCCCCGGCTTGAATCCCCGCCTTTTCCGCCGCGCTCGTAGAATCCACTCCCGAAACAACCACATGCCCTCTCTCCCGAATGTCAAAAACGCTCCACAAATTTCCATAGTTGTCGATATTGTATACCCAGAGTCCGGGGTGAACGTCCATATAACGTACCCACTGATGAACCATCCAAAAGGAGGCAATTACCATTGCGGTAAGAACAAGGGTCATCACCGTGAGAACAAGATAGCGGAAAAAGAGAGTTAGGCGAGGTATCTGGTCTTTTTGTGTGCCCATATAAGTCTGCTCCCTACAGGGTGGTAAAAATGAAACTTGTCTCTTAAGTCAATTAAACCTAATATAGCTTATCCAATTTCATTTTAAAAGTCAATCTCTTTTGAGAGGAATTTGCGGGGACAGATACGTTAATCGAATTGTGAGATTTCCTTCCTGGTTGCACAAAAAAATCGGCCAGGTGAAACCTGACCGATTTTTTAAAACTACCGCGCCTCTCTATGACAAAAGGAATTCTTTATTTTTCTTCTTCTGATTTCATTTTATCACACTTCATCATCTTTTCCTTCTGCTCCGGAGTCAAAAGCGCTTTGGCATCTCTGAAAGCTTTCAGATGGGTAATCTTCATATCTGTTTTCATCTTTTCCACTGCCCTTAATTTAGCCTCTATATCTTTCAAGCTGGCTTTGTCATCACCCATAAGGGCTTTTAGCTCCAACTGGGCTATCTGCAGATCGGCTCCCATCTTGATTTTCGTCTTCATAAAGTCCATTTTCATGGATTTTAAGCTTTCGATCTGTTTATCAGTGAGACCTAATTCATCTTTACAGCAGAGGAAAAACTCCATTTTACAACATCCCATCTCCTCTCCCTCACCCATCATCCCGCACATCTTCATCCCCATCCCCATCTCCATACCCTTTTTAGAGCATCCCATTTGAGACATCATCCCTTCCTGATGCTGTCCGTATTTCTCCGGGGACATCATCTTTTCCTCACCCATCATCTTCATCTCATGAGAACAACCCTTACCCATCTCCATCTGGGCAAAGGACCAGGTGAAAACCAGAAGGATGAAAAGGGAAGTCAAGCTCATTACTAAACTAACCTTCTTCATATATCACCTCCTTAGTGGTTAAAAAAGGTTTTAAAATAATACGGTTTTGAACGATTATTTATTAATTTTATAAAAAGATTTCTTTTTAGGTTAGCCTATTCATAAAATTATTATCCAGAATGGATCAATTAGAGATAAAATCTATCTTTAAAGTATGATAAAATTCAAAAATTTTCCTTGACAAAATAAAATATCAACGTATAATTATAAAAATTGTAGTCTTTTGTTCGGAGGTGAATGGAGTGAGACTTAGAATTAATAAAGATTTTTGCACAGGGATAACTCTGCCCGCTTCAAAGGGTAAAAGGCTGAAATGAGATAAGGAAAAATAAGGTTTATTAAAACCGTGACTTATCCAGAGTAGGTCACGGTTTTTTAATTTATGAAAATAACTATAAAGGATTTAAAATATGAGTTACGCCGTAGAAACTTTGGATTTGACCCGGACTTTTAAAAAGGGTAAAAAGAAAAACAATTCCAATTCCAAACAGACTAACCTGATAATGGCATTGGATAAGGTTACCCTGACCATAAACCCGGGTGAGCTTTTTGGAGTTTTAGGTCCAAACGGGGCTGGCAAGACCACTTTAATAAAGATATTATCGACTCTTCTTCTGCCTACCTCTGGAATCGCCTTAGTGGATAATATCGATGTGGCAAAATATCCAGAAAAGGTGAGGAAAAAGATAAATATGGTCTCAGGCGGGGAACATTCCGGATATGGTATCTTAACTGTAAGGGAAAATTTATGGCTTTTCTCTCAATTGTATGGTATGAACACTAAATTAGCCTTACAGAGAATCGATGAACTATTGAAATTCTTGGGTATGGAGGAGTATGCCCGGCTCAAAATCTCCAAGCTTTCCACCGGGATGAGACAGAAGATGAATATCATCCGTGGTTTTGTCTGCGATCCACAAATATTATTCTTAGATGAGCCAACCCTGGGATTAGATGTGCAGATCTCCCGGGAGGTAAGAAAATATATAAAATCCTGGGTGAAGGAGAATCAGGAAAAAACCGTGTTACTCACCACTCATTATATGGCAGAGGCAGATGAGCTTTGCGACCGGGTAGCTATAATCGACAATGGAAAAGTCCTGGCCTGTGATTCACCTTTTAATCTTAAGAAATCCTTAAAGCAGGATGCAGTTTTCCATATCGAGGTGAATTTGATGTTAGAGAATTTAGATAGATTCATAAATATACCCGGGGTGATAAAGTTTGCCTTTGAGCATAAACCCCACATTGGCAGAACCGATTTAAAATTCATCCTGGAGAACGATTCTTATATCTCCGGGGTAACTGAGGCGATAAGTAATAATGGCTCAGAGATATTGAGTCTATCCAAAACTGAGCCAACCTTAGAAGATGTCTTTGTTTCCCTATGTGGTAAAGGATTGGAAAATGAAAACAGAGCTGAAAACTAACTTAAAAGCTATCTTTGGCAGAAGTTATGTGAGATTGGTTGGGGCTCACCGTGAACCGAGCTGGCTTATCTCAGAGGCGCTTTTGCCTTTACTTTCAACAGCCGCTTTTGTCTATGTCTATAAAGCTTTAAAAGCACCTGAGGAGTTCACCGGTTTTGTAGTATTGGGTGGGGCAATGACCGCTTACTGGATGAACGTTCTATGGTCTATGGCCGCTCAGTTCTACTGGGAAAAGGAGATGGGGAATTTAGAGCTTTATTTAGTCGCACCCATATCTCGAATGGCAATCCTTTTAGGAATGGCAACGGGTGGGTTTTATCTGGCAAGCACCAGAGCGATCTTCGTCTTTGTGATAGGAAGTTTAATCTTTAAAGTAAATTTCGCTTTGATTAGCTGGGGTAAATTAGCTTTGATATTCTTTCTGACTCAGGTATCCCTTTACGGCTTAGGTATGATGTTCTCATCTTTATTTATGCTTTTTGGCAGGGAAGCCTGGCATACCACCAATCTTTTTCAGGAGCCGATTTATCTTTTATCCGGCTTCTATTTCCCCATAAAAAGCTTAGGGCTTACCATCGGACTGGTTGCATCTTTTATCCCTTTGACCCTGGGTTTAGATGGAATGAGGCAGTTAGCTTTCAAAGGAGGGAAAGAGTTTGGATTTTTGAATGTCAATTTAGAGATTGGAGCTTTGGTAATACTTTCGATACTTTTCCTTATTGCTTCCCATTATGCTTTAAAGTATATGGAGAATATGGGTAAGAAAGAAGGGAGATTAACACTGAGATGGCAATAAGGGTAGAGACGCATTGCAATGCGTCTCTACGGTTAATTCTGGATGGCAGAATCTATGAAAAATGAATTCGATCTCTATGCTGATTTTTATGATAAGTGGAATCAGAGCTTTGTCTCAGATATTCCTCTATGGTTAGAATACGCTAAAAGATATGGTTCTCCAGTTTTAGAACTATGCTGTGGAACTGGTAGGATTCTTTTTCCTTTAGCTAAAGAAGGGATAGAGATTACTGGTTTAGATATATCAGAGAAAATGTTAGATAAAGCCAGGGAGAAATTGAACAAAGAATCAGAAGAGATCAAAAAAAGAGTGACTCTGCTTCAGGGCGATATGAGAAATTTTCATCTGAAAAAGGAGTTTAATTTAATCTTTATCCCTTTTAACTCTTTTCAGGTCCTTCTTTCAATTGAGGAACAGAATAACTGTCTTCGCTCAGTTCATAAACACCTTACTTCTCAGGGGAGGTTAATGATCAGTGTGTTTCATCCAGACCTGACCAGGGCAGAAGGGGTGTTAAGAAGTGAAGGAGATATTTTAGAGGGCTATCCGGAAAAAGAGGACTTAACTCAAATTTACTCCAATCAATTTTATGATAAACCCAAGCAGATTTTGAAGGTCAGACTCTTTGTGGAAACCAACAAACCAGATGGCAGGTTTTTTCGCAAGACTATAGACTTGAAGATGAGGTATTTTTTCCCGGCTGAGTTTGAGAGGATGCTTATTTCCAATGGATTTGAAAAAGAGAAGCTATTTGGTGACTATGACAAATCTTCTTTTGAGGCAAAAAGCCCATTTATGATTTTTGTGGCGAAGAAAGTATTATCGTAGCGCAACCCAGATTGCCCCGCCATCGGCGGGATCAGGGTCGCTTTAAATGTAGCGGTCCGCCGAAGGCGGATTAGACCTCCATAAAATAAATGGAAGGCTAAAGCCTTCCACTACAAATTTAGGATAAGAAAAAGGTAATTTTATGTTCGTGCAGAAATTAAAAGATAATTTAAGAACCACCCGATTAGCTGGCAAATTAGGGTGGGCAATGGAGGCAAATTGGGCAGACCCATTTTTGTTTGCAATCTATTCTATAATCCGTCCTATTGCCTCATCTTTGATTCTGGTCTTTATGTATTTAGTGGTTACCCGGGGGAAGACCTCATTTGACCTTTTCGCCTACATATTTCTGGGGAATACATTCTTTATGTATGTCTATAACGTTTTATTCGGTATCTCCTGGGTGATTCACGAAGACCGGGAGCATTATGAGATGTTGAGATACATCTATATCGCCCCGATCAGGATGTATTATTATCTTTTTGGCAGAGGGATAGCCAAACTTATTACCACTACCATTGCGATTATAATCACTTTAGCCTTCGGTATGATTGTCTTGAAGATACCTATCGATTTGTTAAAGGTAAATTATCCACTATTCTTTATCACCTTTATAGTAGGACTATTTGTGATAACCTGTCTTGGAATCCTCTTAGCCGGGATAACTATGCTAACTGCTCATCACAGTTTTGCTTTGACCGAGGGCTTAGGAGGGATATTCTATTTAGCCTGTGGAGCGATCTTCCAGATTGACTTGTTACCTAATTGGCTACAATATATCTCCAAGGCTTTACCTTTAACTTACTGGTTAGAGCTTCTGAGAAGATCTATTCTGGGTAAAAGCTTAAGCAATACACTGGCTAAATATTCTGATTTCCAGCTCCTTCTGATTATGCTTGGAACAACAGTTCTATTAGCCCTGTTCTCCGATTATATCTACAAATCGATCGAATATGTTGCCCGGAAAAAGGGGAAGATCGACCAGGTGATTAATTATTAGTAGATTTTTTAATGTATCTTTCGACTTTAGAATGTTAGGGAGAAAAGAGGAATAGGCAAGGTTATAGACTTCCAAGTTTTTGTTTGACACTATTCGGTTAAGAAGCCCTTTTCCTTTAGAATTTGATTGTAGCCCTCACCATTTATCGGGCATAGAAAAAGTTCCTCTACTTGTTTTAATCGGTCTAAACGAAGCTGTTTCTTCATTTGTTTAAGTAGAGCTTCAGGGTAAGTTTTGTGTTTACTACCGTGAGATGTGTAAGTGTAAAGCCCAGTTCTCTTACCTTCATACTCATGATAAAAATATCTATGATGTGAGTCCTCTCGAACAAATCCTTTCTTTGACAGCGAGGACTCGATAATGTCTCTATCGATTTGCATTATTATTCTTCAATCAATAGATTCTCATAGAGATGTTTAAGTCTTTCTGCCTCTCCAATAACACGATCCCAAGATAAATTATTGTAGTACTCCCAGAAGTGGATGATGTGTAATCCTAGGTCTTCAACTGCTTCGCTGATAGATTCCCCACTTCCATAAACCATTAAGGTTTCGTTTTCTGCGAAAAAGAAGTCAGCATCTTTGAAGATGTGGACCTTTATGGGTTTTGATGTTCTAAATTTTTTTACTTCGGTGTGCACAGCCCATAGAGGGGCGTCTTTAAAAATTTCTTGATCTCGTCTGAAACGTTCCTCCAAAGAGACACCAATGTCTTTTCCAATAAGGGAACTCTTCATATCCAAATATTCTGGAAAATATTTTTGTCTTCTTTTTATCTCTTCATAGCTTTCATTTATAGTTGAAGTATTCATATTACCTCATCTCTGAGATATTTTCTATAATTATCAGTGATTAGCTCTTCAAACAAATTTCTGGCCACTTGATGGGTCTCCTCTATGTACGTTTCTGTTTTGGAAAACGAAAGCTCTTTTTCTTTAGCACAATCGAAATCAAGTAATAAAGCTTCCCGGCTAGTATCAGATGATATCATAGATTCAAGTCTGGTAGTAATTGAACAATCATTTGTTTTTGATATTAGCGTGACACTGAGGTTTTCGTATTTGTCTGAAGTCTCTTTTCCCAAATATAGACCAAAATTGAGAAATCTCTTTAATGGAATACTTCCACTTTCTCTGGTAAAAGGGATAACATTGACATATCGCCACCCCACTCGTTTCAATTTTTCTAAAGGAAATAGGATGTTAAATATTGATGCCAGTTCTAAGAATTCTCTTTTAAATTCAATGTATCCAGGATATTTACGGGCATAGTAACTAAATTTATCTATAGCAAGCATTATACCGGCAGCACCATCAGATCTTTCGAATCGATACGGTGCCAAAGCGGGGAAACCTTCTGCTTGAACTTGAGGGACAAGAACCTTTGGGTAGTTATTTCTGACACTAGCATAAAGTTCATGTCTTCGGCATTCAATCATTGGTTCCCCAGAGAAGCGAATTTCAAATACTACCTCCACAAGAGGAGAGTTGGGGTATATTTCTTGTTTGGGCTCCATTAGTGGTATCTTTTTTAAGTGTGCCAATAAAAGTGAGTCATTTCAACTGGTTTGATCTGAATCAACTTTTCAAATTCAGCTATTCTTCGCTAAAATGTATACTAATCAGTAATAATAATATTTAATAAAATATTAGTCTCAGCAACTTATCTAAATTATATGTAAAAAAACAATTTGTCAAGATTATCCTTCTTTATTTTCAGTATCGACAATATATATGCTAACTCCAACTACACTCTGAAGAATAAAGTTCATTGATCTATATGCGTTTAGAAGATTATACCACAATATAACCTTGTCATTGGTTGAAAAAGCGAACTTTTTGATCTCTTATCAGGTTCAAAATCTGACGGAACAAAAAACATTTATTTGGTCTTGCTTTTATTCAATTCTTCTAAAATTACCGCAGTCAAATCCATATCCTCTTTAGCATAGAGCACATTACCTCCAGATGAATCTAAAATCAAGGAATAGCCATCTCGGATTGCCACTAACTGGATAACCGCATTGATCTTATCTATAAGGGGTTTGGAAAGCTCCCTTTCCCTTCTGGCGGCTTCACCTTCAGGTCCTAATATCTTGGTAGCGAACTCCTGATATTGCTTTTGTTTGGCTATAATCTGCTGTTGTTTTTCTTTTCTCTTGGCTTCAGTCAAAAGTGAACCCTGTCTTTCTAACTCATCCTGCAAAACCGCAACCTCTTTTTGCATAGTATCCGCCTGGCTCTGCCATATAGCTAATTGCCGGTTGAACCTCTCCTGAGCATCCTGAAACTCCTTATATTCTACTTTAAGCCTTTCCACATCCACATAACCAATCTTGGGTTGCTGAGCTAGAAGTGCTTTAGATAAAGGAACTGACACTAAAAGCAAAAACCCGAAAAGACATATCACTTTTTTTAACATCAAAATCCTCCTTTTTCCTGTGCTAATATATGTTTTTTATCTTTATTTACAAGAAAAGTTTTTTAAAGGTATCCTTGGCTTCTTTTCCCACTAAGGTGATTATGGTATCATTTTCCTTAAGGATTGTATCCCCTTTAGGGATGATTATCTGGTTCTCCCTTAAGGCCGCTATAATTATACAATCCTGAGGAAGGGTTAGTTTGGAAATTTTCTTATCGATTAAAGGAGAATCCGAAGATAACTGGGTCTGGAAGATTTCAACTTCACCTCCTTTTAAGGCTAAAAGAGGGATAAACATTCCGGCATCGATCTTCTCCTCGATTAGCGAGCCGATTATCCTGGTTGCAGAAACAGTTGCATCCACCCCTAAAGTTTGAAAGACCTCCTCATTTTTTGGGTCATTCACCCGGGCAATGGTCCTGGGTATAATATATAATATTTTAGCCATCTGGCAGATGATCAAATTATCCTGATCTGTACCAGTTACAGCCACTAATACATCCGCCCGATTGACCCCCATATCCATCAGAGTGCCAAGCTCAGTCCCATCTCCTAAGATCACTTGTTCCCCTAATTCCTCTGAGAGTTTACTATATCTGGCTGGATCTTTTTCCACCAGCAATATCTCATATTTCTCTGAGATAAGCATCCGGGCAAGACTATGACCTACCTGACCTCCACCTACTATGATAACATACATCTTGATTTCACCTACCTTTAGATATCATTCAAGGTTTTCTAAAAGAAGACTTTTAATTTTTTCAGTTGAATCTATGGTTGGACAGATTATATTTAAACCTAATTCTCTAAAAGCCTGAGCCCTTTTGGAATCGTAAACTCTTAATAATATCTTAGGGGTTTTGAATTTTTCTCTCACCAGTTGAGCTGCCATTAGATTAGTATTATCGTCATTGGTCACGGCAATAAAGGCTTCAGCTTTTTCTATCCCAGCACTTTTTAAAGCCTCCTCATCTATCCCTATCCCTAAGATGGTTTTACCCATGAACTCTCTATCCAGTCTTTTAAACGAGCTTGGGTTCTGGTCTACAACGGAAACCTCATCCCCCTTTGCCATAAGCTGATTGGCCAGCAATGAGCCCACCAGACTACATCCTAAAATTACCACTTTCATATTTTACTCCTTATCCAAATGAATCAACTTCCTTCTGGAAGTTTATCTAAAATAACTTCACACGGAGCTTTTCGGATCAAGATATCAGTTGTCCTTCCCCAGAGTGCTTGAACACCCCGTAAATCAGTACGCATACCTAAAACGATTGCATCTACCTGATTATCCTTGGCTGCTCGTATTATCCCCTCCCCTGCTTCCCGCGCCCTTTCAATTAGGGGAACTGGAGAAAGATTATGAAGCTTTACAATCTCTTTTCCGCGATTCAGAGCCTGATTAGCTTTCTCCTCAGCCTCAGGCATAGGCGCATCCAAAGGTAATGTACGAGGGATCTCTATAACATAGGTCAATACGATCTCTGCCTGATGTTCCACCCCCAACCGACAGGCAAGCTCAATCCCTCTTTCAGAATAAGGCATCCCGGAAGTAGGGACCAGAATCCTTTTCAAGGCCTCAACTGACCTGCGAGCCTTAGCTACCTCTGGCTTTATCTGAGGTGGAGGATGAAGCATCCACCACAGAATCCCGCCCATAGAAAGGAAGAAAGCTATAGCGATTACTATTCCCAATAAAGAGACTTGAACTTGCATTAACTTTTTCTTTCCTTTAGATATTTGTAGATAAAGCTCAATCTATAAATCCCTAAACCCAAAAGACCCCCACCCACTAAAATTGAAGGGATAAAAATGCCAAAGGTAAAAGTTCTCAGAAGAATTATCCCGCCCAAAACGGTCATCAGTATGCTGGTTATAATCTGGTAATAGTCCAGACGGGTTAAATTTTTAGATGAATTTAAGGATAGGCTTTTCATTTTATCCCCATTCTCTTTTTATCCCTTTCAGCCAAAGCATTCTTATACTGTTCTAATGAATCAAATTCTTCGGCTGAGGTTAAAACCTCTATCTGCTCTTTCTCCCAGTTATGTTTGATGCTTTTAAATAGGGGAAGTCCTTCTTTTTTCCTATACCAGGCATAATAGATAAAACACAATAAAACCCAGGAAGGGCCTGCTATTCTTCCAATAGTATGAGTCAGGATTACCTCAAAAAGAATAGTAGCCACGCCTAACATCCCGATAACTCCAAGTATAGGAAAATAGACTTTTCTTCCCTTATAATTTAATTTTAAATTTAGAGGCATCTTATAAGGTCTGGGAGTGTAAGGATCTGAGAACCTGAGTTTTATCAAAGCGATAAAGACTAAAGTGTACCCTAAGGTAGCACCGAAGGCATACATATTCCCTAAAGTATCCATAGCTTTAGGAGTTAGAAACGATAAAATAGTTTGGAGCACTGCGACCATAGAAAAAATAACTATAGTCCTCACCGGGGTGTGAAATTTCGGATGAACTGAATAAAACCAGGGACTGATTATCCCGAACTGGCTCAAAGAATAAGTTAACCTTGAGGCTCCCATAACTCCAGCATTGGAAGAGATAAAAAGGATAGTAGCACCTAAGATGGCAGCAAAAGGTCCAGCGATTAATCCGATATATGGAATAGTGCTGGCAAGTTTAGCCACAGGATCCCCTATATGGTCTGCAAAAACCTGCCAGGGCAATACTCCTAAACCCAGAGTAGAGAAGGATACTGCGAAGATGAAGACGGTCAAGATTAAAGTTAGAGAAGTGCGAGGGATTATAGTAGCTGGCCTTTTGGTTTCCTGAGCTGCCTGAGAGATCGACTCTAAACCGACAAAGGAGATGATTGCCAGAGAAGAGCCATACATAAAATTATGTAGCGTTGGGAACTGAGTATGCCATTGATGGGCAAGAAGTTCAGGCTTCCAGGCAAACAGAAAGCCAAAAATTATGATACTCCCTTCAGCTAAAAGATCAACTGCTCCTATTATCGAATTCAAAAGGGATGATTCCCTTATACCCCTAATATTTACCAGGATCAAAATCCCAATGAGGACAAGGGTTTCCAGACACCAGACCGGGTTTATATTATGCAGTGGACCTAAAGTGATGGCGAAACTCTCAATACTTCTTCCCAGCAGATAAGGCATAAAAAAGTTAATATAACCGGCTGAACCAACTGCGAAGAGAGCAATATCTATGGTGTAATCTAAAAGCAGAGCTGATCCCCCTACAAATCCCCAGAAATCCCCTAAGCCTCTTAAGGTGAAGTAAGGACCTCCTCCTGCTACAGGATAGGCGGAGGCAAGCTCAGTATAGGCAAGCCCGATCATTATATAAACAATCCCGGCTAAGGCAAAGACCAGGCTGGCAGCCCCTTGCGCATAAGCCATAACCAGGCCTAATGCCACATAGATATCTGCGCCCACATCCGCATATCCCCAGGTAAATGAACCCCAGACCGAAACATCCCGTCGAAGCTCTATTTTTTCTTTTGTCTGAACCTGCTCCATCTCTTTCTAAATCATTAAAAGGTAGTTGCTCGATTCATCGGAGCTCTGTAGGGACAGAATCCGCCTCAGGCGGATTCTGTCCTCAATTCCAGCAGTTTAAATAGCCCCATAAATTAGACAACTACAATGAAAAAATATAATCAAAGAAAAAAGACCAATGAAAACCCAGTGGTCTATACTATTCAGATCTTCACTCCTCTCTTTACGCCTGCGGAGTTAGCTTAAAGGCTCGGGTCAAGAGTTAACCCTATCTCCCATTTAGGAAAAATTCGCCCTAGAATTTTATGGTTCCTCCGCCCCCGCCTAAGCGGGGTTAGGCGATTTATTGAAGATTGAATATATGAGGTAGTAAAAGATTGTCAATATAAATCTTAAACTAAATGACCGATGACGAATTTTGAATAACGAATAAAAAATAAAATGACTGTAGCGTTACAACTCCTGTCCTAGACTACGGTGGCTACGCCAGACGTAGTCTCCGTTTCTAGGATGGCAACGGATGGATGTTTTGTAGTTGCTCAATTCATCGAGCAAAAACTGGTAGAACAGACATTCTTGTCTGTTCGCCAGGGTCAGATAGGAATGTCCGACCTACCGAAAATAAATTACCCAATGAATTGGGTAACTACAATGTGACAACAAGTTTTGTAGTGGAGTTCCTTGGGAACTCCCAAATTTCGGGAGGGAACAAGCCCCTCCCTATAACTAAAAATTCCTCACAGCTGATTAGTTTAATTAAGCAGATAATCCGCTCGAAAAATCAGCTTAATCAGTTTTATCTGCTGTGAATGATTTTTTTCTTTCCTTTTCCCAAATTATTTATTAACTTTGTTGAAGCTTTGCATTAGAAGATATAGTCATGGAAGATAATTATCAGATCAGAATAAAAGAGCTACCCGAGGATCAGAAGCCCAGGGAAAAGTTAATAAAATATGGTCCGGATGTTCTGAGGAATAGTGAGCTTCTTTCTATTATTTTGAACACCGGGTATAAGGGCTTAAATGTAATCGAGCTATCTGAGAGGATAATCAAAGACTATGGCTCAAAAGCGATTGCCCAGGAAAAAGATGTAGGCAGGCTGATGAATACCTTAGGGATTCCTCAGGTAAAAGCCTGCCAGATAGTGGCTGTGTTTGAACTGGGCAGGAGATTTTTCCTTGAGGATAAAGGTAGAATTCCAACTATAAGGACACCGAGGATGTGTATAAATATTTAGAGGAGATGAGAAAACTGCAGAAGGAACATTTCCGGGGATTATACTTAAATATCAGAAATCGCTTAATCCACGATGAGGTTATCTCCATCGGCAGTTTGACTTTTAATATAGTTCAACCCAGAGAGGTTTTTCGCCCGGCAATCGAATATGGGGCTGCTGCTTTGATTTTAGCACATAATCATCCCTCTGGCGACCCGGACCCTTCTGAAAATGACCTGAAAGTTACTCGCAAAATAGTAGAGGTCGGGAAATTAATGGAGATAGATGTCTTGGATCATATAATCATCGGAAATGAAAGTTATGTGAGTTTGAGGGAAAGGAATTTGATGTAGGGGATAATAGGCTCCAGATTGAGTAGATTATGTCTGAAGTACAACAAATAAATCATGCTTTAGTTTCTAAAGCCCATACTCCAATGTACTTGATGCATAAGTGGTGGGCGAGAAAACCACATAATGTGGTTGCGGAATATATCAAAACATATTCCAAAAAAGGAGACATTGTTTTAGACCCTTTTGTTGGTTCAGGTGTAACTGCTATTGAGTCTCTGAGATTAAATAGAAAAGCTGTAGCTATAGATTTAGATCCAATGGCTATTTTCATAACTAAGATGACATCTCAGCCAACTGATCTCCGAGAGATAGAAGCTACATACGAGCATATTAGAAAAAATATAAAACACCAGATTGATGTATTATATGCTACCTCATGTCCAAAGTGTAAGAATGCAGTAACAATAATCTGTTGTCATTGGAATAAGAATAAAATCAGCAGAATAATGTTTGAGTGCCCAAAATGTGGTTTAAAAGGTTCGAAAAAACCGAGAAAAGAAGATTTCAAGAAATATTCAGAAGTTGAAGGTCAACGAATAAAATTTTGGTATCCAAAATACCAGTTTCCAAAAGGTATAACATTTAATCAGGCGAGAAAAGCCGGCGAATCCATAGCAGATTTGTTTACTAAAAGAAATCTTTTAGCACTTTCTATTTTATTTAATCAAATAAGTAAGATTAAATCAAGAAAAATGAAAGATATCTTTCTTTTTTCCTTTAGCTCTATACTTCATTTAGCCAGCAAATTAACACCTGTTAGACCGAGTAGACAATTTAGTTCATTCTGGGCTATGAATAGTTTTTGGGTGCCTCCTTTATATATGGAATCAAATGTTTGGAATTTATTTGAAAGCTCAATTGAGGGAAGACAAGGTATTCTAAGGGGGAAATCAGATTCTCAAGAAGTTATACGAGTATATAAGGAAGCAAAAAACTTTGCAGAACTTAAGAAGGACAGAAATATCTTTTTACTTACAAAATCTGCCTTGGAACTTGATGAATACATTCCAAAGGGAAGTATAGATTATTGTTTTACCGATCCCCCTTATGGAGGAGCTATTCAATATTTTGAATTAAGCGTATTATGGACTTCTTGGTTAAAAGGTCCTAAGGATGAAGATTTTGAATTAGAGTTTGGAGACGAGATAACAATAAACAAATGGCAAAAAAAGGATTTTGAATATTATCATAAAATGCTTTATGCGGCCTTCTCTAGAATCTATGAAGTCTTAAAACCCGCGAAATATCTCACAGTTACATTCCATAGTACTGACATTAAGATTTTTAATAGCATTATTCAAGCCATTGTCTTAGCCGGATTTAACTTAGAGAAAATTATATACCAGCCGCCTGCAAGAGCCTCCAATCTTGCCTTATTAAGGCCTTACGGAAGCGCTGTAGGTGATTATTATTTGAGATTCAGAAAACCTGAGAAACGGATGGAGATCCAAGAGAATAATAATGCCAGCGTCGAGCTGTATGAGAAAGTAGTAGTAAATACTACTACAAAAATAATTGCAGAGAGAGGTGAGCCTACAGCTTATACATATATTTTAAATGGTATATATCCTGTTCTAAACCAACATGGAGTTCTGCTTGCTGGGCAAAGAAAATTTGACCAGATCCTTAAAGAACATCTTGATAAGGAGTTTGTATTAATCCCGGTCAAAGATGAAAGAAGTAAAATCAAAGGGTATGAATGGTGGTTTAAAGATCCTTCGAGTGTTCCGCATTTAGAAAAAATTCCTTTACGCGAAAGAGTAGAAAAGGCTGTAATAAATGTTTTGAATCGACAAATTAAAGTGACTTTCGATGATGCTTTACAAGAGATACTTATTAATTTTCCTAATGCTCTAACGCCAGATACTCAGAATGTGAAGGATATTTTAGGTGAATATGCTGAGAAGACCTCAGATGGAAAGTGGAGATTACGGCAAAGTGTAGTCCGACGTGCGAAGGAGCATGGTAAGTTTATATATTACCTGGCAGTTCTTGGTAAAAAAATGGGGTTTAAAATCTGGGTCGGTTTAAAAGAGCAAAACGAAACTTACGATGGAGAAAAATTAGCAGATTTATGTGATGAAAAAGATTTTAAATTAGTTAATATCTTACCGGAAAGATTGGATAGAGTAAAAAATATTGATTGCATATGGTATAAGCAGGGTAAAGTGTATTGGGAATTTGAAGTCGAGAATACAACGGGTATAACAGAAGCAATAATAAGAGGCACAAGTATACCAAACCTAGATGTGAAAAGAGTAATCATTATTCCAAATGAAAGAGAGAGGTTATTGAATAGACGATTACAGGAACCTATCTTACAAGAACAAATAACTAAGTATAATTGGAAATTTATATTATATCATGCTCTTGAAACAATTTTTGAAGACAATAAAAGAAAAAAAGGAATAGAGCCTTCACATATAGAAAACCTTTATAGAATCCCCAAAGCTAACCCTAAGGGCTCTGTGCAATTAAATTTTCTTTGAAATAAATGGGATTTAGATGAAATCATATTTTAAAAAATTCTTTTGCGTTTTTTCAATTTTCTTTATTTTTTTGTTTTGCTTTAAGGATTTCTCTAACCTTAAGGCGGAGGGTAATAATATGAAAAAAGAAGGAGTTCAGACTGAGGAGATAAGGAAACCTGCCTATGCAGATCCAATAAGAGGTTTTTATACCTCAGACCCTGTAAAGTTAACTAAAGAAATTGCCGATTTCTATAACAAGGCAAAGATAGAAGAGATCCCCGGAAAAATAGTTGCCTTGATCTCACCTCACGCCGGGTATTTTTATTCCGGGCAGGTAGCAGCCTATGGCTATAAAACTTTAGAAGGTTTAAAATATCGGACGGTAGTTGTCATCTCCCCTTCCCATGCGGCTTACTTTCAAGGCGCTTCAGTCTATAACGGAAAAGCTTACCAGACCCCTTTAGGAACAATCTCAGTGGATAAGGAGTTAGCGTTGGAGCTTTCTAAAATGGACAATAGGATTCATCTCTCAGATGTAGGGCATACCTCCTCCGGGACAAGAGCAGAGCATTCCTTAGAGGTTCAGTTGCCCTTTTTGCAGGTTGTCCTGGGGAAGTTTAATCTTATCCCCATAGTCCTTGGGCCCGATGATAGCTATGAAACCTATGAAGCGTTAGGAAAAGCTCTGGGTAAAGTTTTGAAAGATAAAGATGCTTTAATCGTTGCCAGCTCGGACCTTTCACATTTTCATCCTTATGCAGAGGCAGTTAAATTAGACAGTGTGGTCATAAAAGATGTGAACTCCTTTAATCCAGAGGCACTTTTTGAAGACCTCTCTTCTGACCGGTGTGAAGCCTGTGGCGGAGGTCCTATTATAGCGACTATAATCGCAGCTAAGGAATTAGGAGCTGACCAATCAAAAGTGGTCAAATATGCTAACTCTGGGGATGTAACCGGAGATAAATCTCAAGTGGTAGGCTATATGTCAGCAGTTTTTTACAGCCCCAAGGTCAAAGTCGACACCAGGAAAAATCCAGGCAGTTCTTCAAAAAACAAAGATGAAAAAGAAAATGAAGAAAAGAAAGGGGCAGAATCAGAACTTTCAGCTAAGGATAAGGCTCTTCTACTAAAGATTGCCAGGGAAACTATAGAGTGCAAGGTTAAGGGTGTAAAATGCCCTGATTATAATGTAACCTCACAAATACTCAAGGAAAATCGTGGCGCTTTTGTAACCATAAAAAAACAGGGGATGCTCCGGGGATGTATCGGATATATTCAGGCGATCAAGCCACTTTATCAAACAGTTCAGGAGATGGCAGAAGCCGCAGCTTTGAGTGACCCAAGGTTTTCTCCGGTTACCAAAGAAGAGTTAAAAGACTTAGAGATAGAGATCTCGGCCTTAACCCCTTTGAAAAAGATAACGGATGTGAATCAAATTCAAGTAGGAACACATGGGATTCTGATTCGGAATGGATATAATTCCGGCTTGCTTTTGCCCCAGGTTGCCACGGAAAATAACTGGGACCGAAAAACTTTTCTGGAACAGACCTGCTTCAAGGCTGGTATTTACAATAAAGATTGCTGGAAGGATAAAGATACGGAAATCTATATATTCTCTGCAGAGGTTTTTTAAATCCGAAAGCGGATCCATAGGATAAAAGGAGTGGTTTTGAAAAGGGTCATAAAAATTATAAGAAGTTTAGTTTTATCAGCAGGGCTATTTTATCTTTTAAATCTTTTTTTCACTAAGTCCTGCGTGCTCCCCACAGCAGAAGAGAAGAAAGTTTTTTCTTCAGACCTTACCTTGGGATGTATAACTTCCGGGACAATCGAAAAGAATCAAACTTTAGCCCTTTCCCTTTTTAAGAAAGGTCTTCCCTCAGAATTAATTTTTGATCTGACCCAATCTCTTTCAAAAGTTCTGGATCTAAGGAAGTGTAAGCCCGGAGATTTTTTCACCCTCTTAGCTACTGCAGACCACTCCCTTCTCTCTTTCGAATACCATAAGGGGTTTCTGGAGAAATATAAGGTTGTAAATAAAGAAGGAGACTTAGTTGCCTATTCTGTGCCAGTTAAACTCACCCGAATGGTGAAAGGGTTAGAAGGGAAGATAGAAAATTCCCTGTGGGAGGAGATAAAAGATAAAGGAGAAAGTCCAGAGTTAATAATGAAATTCTCCGATATCTTTGCCTGGCAGATAGACTTTTTGAACGAGCCCAAAAAAGGGGACAGTTTTAAATTAATTTATGAAGTATTTGAGAGGGAGGGAAAATTTGTAAGTTATGGTGAGATCCTGGCGGCTGAGTATGAGGCTTCCGGAACAAAATATAATGCCGTATTATACCAGGATAATTCCGGACATAAAGATTATTACGACCCTTCAGGCAAGTCTTTGCGAAAAGCCTTCTTAAAATCCCCTTTGAATTACCGGAGGATTTCGTCAAGATTTTCTTTTTCCCGGTTTCATCCAGTGTTTAAGACCTACAAACCCCATTACGGGGTAGATTATTCCGCACCCTATGGGACTCCAGTGGTATCATCTTCACATGGAATAGTAATCTTCGCCGGCTGGAAAAAAGGTCTGGGTAATACCGTGGAGATAAAGCACTCCAACGGGCTGATAACTTCCTACGGGCACCTTTCCGCTTTTACAGATGGGATAAGAAAAGGGGAAAGGGTTAACCAGGGAGAGATGATCGGCAGGGTGGGGGCAACTGGTCTGGCTACAGGTCCTCATTTAGATTATAGATGTAAAATGGGCGGAAGGTATGTGAATCCTTTGAAGATGAACTTCCCTTCAGCCGAGCCGGTTAAAGAAATCTACCTATCTGATTTCAAAACCAAAAGCGAAAATCTCCTTTATGCTTTAGAGCTTCTAACCGGCAGACTTTTCTTTGCCTCTGTAGAATAGAAATATTCTTAGGTTAATGTTTGGAATTGTTTAAAAACATAGAAAAAAATGTAGGGACAGCCCTTCCTTCGACCCTGCTCAGGACGGTGACAGTTCGATTCCTCTCACTGTCCCTGAGTAAGATCGAAGGGAGCTTGTCCCTCGACTTTGCTCGGGACGATGAGCTTGTCGAATCGTCGAAGCGTGTGGCTGTCCTTATTAGCATTAGGACAGGGACAAGCCCTGTCCCTACATAATATTTCTCCCGAGAATGGCTTCTACAAAACATCCGTTTAAAAAGTTCTTTCTTCTCTCTTTTTTCCTCTTACTCTTTTTTCTATCACCTTTCAACCCCCAGATAGAAAATTCTTCCGGGCAGGAAAATATCTTTTTTCCCAGAGAACACAGTTTAATTTTCACTGGTGATATTATGCTTTCCCGGGGTGTAGATTTGTATATGAAAAAAGAAGGATACCTTTATCCTTTTAAAAATATCGCTAATATAACCAATTCTGCAGAGATTACTTTCGGAAATCTGGAATCTCCTATTTCCAAAAGAGGGATGAAAGGAGACCAGATCTATGCTTTCCGGGGGAACCCTGAGTCGATAAAAGGATTAAAATATGCTGGATTTGATGTGCTCAACTTGGCTAATAACCATTCTTATGATTATGGCAGAAAGGCTTTTGAGGAGACACTCAAACTTTTAGAACAAAATAATTTCCAGATTATCGGTGCAGGGGAAAATATAAGAGAAGCCAGAAAACCTGCTATCTTTGATTTAGGTGATCTTAAGATTGCTTTCCTGGGTTACGATTTATCTCCTGGTGCTGTCTATGCAGGAAAAGATAGTCCTGGAGTTGCAAAAATTAAATCTTCCTGGATAATAGAAGATATAGAAAAAGCGAAAAAGGATGTGAATTTGGTTGTAGTCTCTTTTCACTGGGGGATTGAATATGAAGATTTCCCCTCAGAATATCAGAAAAGCTTAGCCCGTATGGTAATTGACTGCGGTGCAGATATTGTGGTGGGACATCATCCTCATACGTTTCAGGGGATAGAATTATATAAAGGAAAACTAATCGCCTATAGCCTGGGAAATTTTGTATTTGACCAGAAAGACTTAAAGAATAACCAGAGCATTATGTTAAAAATTACCCTGCGGGGTAAAAATCTTCTTCAAGCGGAGATAATTCCGATTGAGCTGGTAACCTTCCTCCGATCTCCTAAGGTGGCTGAAGGGAAGATGGCTCAGGAGATATTGAATAGATTAAATTTCGATTCATCCATCTTCGGAATGGAGCTTATTTTTTTCGAGGGAAGAGGATTTATACAATTTCCTGAGGGATCTCCGAAAAATTATAACTCCTGGGAAGAATGACTGGAGTGTAAAGCTTTAGCTTTACTTTAATCCATTAACAGAAGATTCATTCTGATAAACTTAAAGGTTTATACTCCAAAATTTACTTTTTTGATTTAAAAAATAATGTATATTAGTTAAAAGGATATGAAGTGTTGGACTATCGAAAATACATCATAGCTTTAAGAAAAGTGGCGAAAATTGGACCTAAAAGATTTCAACAGCTCCTTTTTGCTTTTGGCTCTCCGGAGAATATCTTCAAAGCTACCTTAGAACAGATTTCTAAACTTCCCAGAATGAGTCCAGAGAAGGCTAAGGAGATATTTGATTCTCAGGAGAAATTTGCTGAAATCGAAGAGCATATATCTTTCTTGGAGGAACAGGGTATCGGGATCAAGACCATATTAGACGAGGAATTCCCACAAAGCTTAAGAGAGATTGATGATCCGCCCCCTTTGCTTTATTTTAAAGGTGAATTCCCGTTATCTGATACTGTATTCGTAGCAGTAGTTGGCACACATAATGCTACCTATGAAGGCATTAAAGATGCAACTGAGATCGGGAAAAAGTTGGCAGAAAAAAATGGTGTAGTAGTAAGTGGTTTAGCCCGGGGAATTGATACTGGCGCACATATGGGAGCAATCGCTAAAAAAGGAAAAACCTATGCGGTCTTAGGTTTTGGTTTGAATAATATCTATCCTAAAGAAAATCTTAACCTCTCAGTTGAGATTAGCAAGAATGGTGCTCTTATAACTGAATATCCTCTGAATGCCAGGGTGAATGTGGGTCAGCTTATGGCAAGAAACCGAATAGTTGTAGGTCTTTCTCAAGCTGTGATAGTGGTGGAAACTGAAGATAATACCTCAGGCACAATGGATACGGCTAAAAAAGCTATTGACCAGGGGAAGCCTCTTTTTGCGGTTATGAGAGAGGAGAGCAAAAACTTAGATGAACTGGTCAGGATTGGTGCTATCCCGATTAATGGGTCCGGGGATTTAGATTTAGTTTCGAAATATCTATGAAAGAATATCTTAATTCTGAGGAGAAGTTAAAAAAACTTAAAAAGATCGTGGATCAAGCCTGTGAAAAAATCAAAAGTGGAGAGTTGACTTTAGGGGAGGCTAAAAAGGAAGCGGCTCTGGTCAGGTTAAAAGCAGAATCTCTAATACCAGATGATATGGAGAAATTCGATTTAATCTATGGTAACAGACTTAAAAGGTTAATTCAGCAGTATGTGGAGAAAAAAAATTGGGGGGAATAAAAAATCAGGTCTTACAGATCCAAATGCAGAATGAATATCTTAGTATCAAGGAATCTAGAAGAGATAAACTGTTAATTAAGGGCTCTAAATTTATTGCCACTGCCCTACCAGTAAATTCAGAAAAAGAAGCTAAGGTCTTTCTTGAAAAGATAAAAAAAGAATTTTACGATGCTACTCATAATCCCTATGCCTATGTCATTTCAGAAGGAGAGATTTCAAAATCCAGCGATGACCGTGAACCTTCTGGAACTGCTGGAAGGCAAATCCTATCGGCAATAAGGTCTCAGAATTTGAAAGATATTTTAGTAATAGTCACCCGTTATTTTGGTGGAGTCAAATTAGGCACCGGCGGTCTTTCTAAAGCATATTATGAAAGCACCTTAAAAGTTTTAAAAAGCTGTATTCAGGTTAAAAAAGAAAATAGAGAAAGACTCACCCTAATTTTCCCAAAAGAATATTTTGACCAGGTTCAAAAAATTTTAAATAGAGAAAAAGTCAAAGTCAAAAAATTAGCTTTTGGAGACAGAGTAAGAATGGAAATAGATTTTAATAAAGGAGTCTTTTCAAGACTACAAGATGAATTAAAGGACAATACCAGAGGAGAGATTGAGTTTGAAAAAGTTTGATTTTGATCCTGCAGATCCCTTATGGGACTGCCTGGGCGTGGGAATCTGTGCCTTAGATTACCTTTCGATTTTAGACCCTTATCCGGGATTAGACGAGAAAGTAGATATTATAGCCTCTTCAATCCAGGGAGGTGGTCCAGTTCCTACAGCTATGGCAATTCTGTCAAAGTTAGGTGCAAAGGTGGCTTTCGTGGGTAAGGTCGGAGATGATTACGAAGGTAAACTCATCCGTTCTGAGTTGGAAAAGTTTAAAATCAATACAGATTACTTAATCATTGATAAAAAAGTAAAAAGCTTAAAGGCTTTCATCTGGGTGGACAAAAATAGTGGCAAAAGGACTGTAGCTTTGGATAGAACAAAGATGAGACCGATTACACCTGAAGAGCTTTCCTTTTTGAAAAAGGTTTCGTTCAGGTATCTGCACTTAGATAGCAGAGATATTGAGGCCAATATCTACTTAGCTAAAAAGGCGAAAAAGGATGGTTCAGAGGTGGTTTTGGATTTGGGAAGTTTAAGAGAAAATATCGAAAACCTTTTCCCTTATGTGGATTATTTAGTTGTCTCTAAAAAATTCGCTTATGATTATACTAAGCTCAAAGATTTAAGCCAGGCCTGTTTAGAGTTGAAAAAGATTGGATTCAAATGTGTGGTTATCACTTTGTCCGAAAAAGGATGTTTATGGACAGACTCCCATAAGATAAATTATTTCCCGGGATTTAAAATCGATGTGGTTGATACCACCGGAGCAGGGGATGTCTTTCATGGAGCTTTTATTTTCGGACTATTAAGAAAATGGAAAATGGCAAATATTATCGAGTATGCCTCTGCCTGCGCTGCTTTAAAATGCAGAAAGTTGGGTGGCAGAGAAGGAATTCCGAGTTTAAAAGAGGTGGAGAATTTTTAAAAATCAAAGAAAGGTGTCCGCGAGAAGTGACTCAGTTGGTCTGGAGACCAACTGAGAGCGAAAGTTTTCGTTGCGCGACCCTTTTCCTAATAACGGAGACTACGTCTGGCGTAGCCACCGTAGGACAGGGTCGCTTAGGCGAGGCTAAAAGTCTCAAGACCTTGAGGCCTCGCACTACGAACTCCACGATACGATTATGGTTGCTGAACTTTTAAATTTCATAATCAAACTAGATAAAGAGCTTTTTCTCTTTATCAACCTGAAACTACAAAATGGCTTTTTCGACTTCTTGATGCCAATTTTAACTGAGTTTAAATACTGGAGAATTCCATTTTTCTTGATTATTCTGGCCATGCTTATCTTTGGAAAGAAAAAAGACAGAATAGTAGCGATTTTAATTTTGATAATCCTGGGTATAACTGATGCCACGGTAAATTTCTGGCTCAAATCCTGGATTGGCAGAGTCAGACCCTGCAATGTTTTTTCAGAAGTTCATCTTTTAACCGGATGTTCCCACTCCGGCTCCTTCCCCTCCTCTCATGCGGCTAATATCTTCGGAGCTGGTACAATTCTGACTTTTTTTTACAGGAGGGTCTGGATTATCTGGCTATCTATTGCACTTTTAGTTTCTTTCTCCCGCATCTATGTGGGAGTGCATTATCCTTTTGATGTTCTATGCGGGGCTTTTTATGGGATTTTGTGGGGGGTTCTGGCGTTGCTAATTGTCAAAGTAATGTTTCCAGGTATAACCCTTTTCGGTCAACAAAAAACGTAGGTACAGGATGTTGTTCTGTCCAGAAATTTAAATGAAGAGAAAGTTTTTAAATCACCATTATGGTAGGGGTTCAAAATTTTGAACCCCGTAAAGTTTTTTTAGAAGGTTGAAACCTTTCAGCTGCATTATCCTTTTGCAGGGTAATCCTTCCAAGGTCGTTAGAATAATAGGGACAGAATCCACCTCAAGCGGATTATTCCCCTATATTCGTTTTTTATTGACTGATAACTTTTAGAAGGTTAAATTTACGAAGCCGATTTTGAGTCTGATTAAGATGGAAGGAATTCAGCTAAGCAATCCTTTTAATTTTAGGTGGATTGCTTCGTCGGTCAAATGACCTCCTTGCAATGACTTTGTGAAAACGGAACATTAAGGATTGGAAGATGAACTTGCCTAATAAACTTACCTTAGCCCGGATTTTGCTTTCCCCGGTCTTTATGGTCTTCTTTCTGGTAAACAATGTCTATTCCCGCTATTTTGCCACTCTTATATTCTTATTTGCGGCATTAACTGATCTTTATGATGGGTATATTGCCAGAAAATATGGTGTGGTAACCGGTTTCGGGAAGTTTATGGATCCCTTAGCTGATAAAATCCTGGTCTCAACTGCTTTTATCTCTTTTGTGGCTTTAGGTTACGTTAAAGCCTGGATGATTTTGGTGATAATCGTCAGGGAGTTTTTTATTACCGGACTGCGGAGCTTAGCCGCTTACAAAGGGATGGTGATTATGCCTACTATTCTGGCACAGGTGAAGACCTTCTCTCAGATGTTAGTTATTAGCATAATCTTAATCTTCACCAATTTGAAAACTACCCTGGTTCCCTTAGGGTATAACTGGAGTATTTTCACCAGCCCGATGGTTTTTAAGATATTTGACCTTTTAGTCTTTATCAGTATGCTTTTAACTTTAGGAACCGGAATAGATTATTTAATTAAGAATATTCCGTTACTGAAGGGGGTGTTAAAATAGAGTCTAACAAAATCACTCTAAGACCAATTCAATTGGTCCAGATTCTTTTCGCTACACTTTTTGGAACAGGATATTTACCCCCATTCCCTGGAACCTGGGGAAGCCTTTTGACCATTATTCTGGTATGGTTTTTTATCCCTGAGAACTTTTATCTTTTAGGCGGGATCACTCTTATAGTTTTCATTATCAGCTTATGGTCTGCAACTGAGGTGGAAAGATTTTTCGGGGAGGATGATCGAAGGATAGTAATCGATGAAAGCTGTGGGATGTTAATTTCTTTTTTGTTTTTGCCAAAGAGACCTTTTTTATATATATTAGCTTTTGTAATTTTCAGGTTATTGGATATTGTAAAGCCACCTCCAGCTAATGCCTGTCAAAAACTTAAAGGTGGTTTAGGGGTAACCTTAGATGATGTTGTAGCCGGGATTTATACTAATATCATTATGCATGTTTTAATCTACTTGAGGATTTTAAAACTATGAAAGCAGAGATAATCACGATTGGAGATGAGATAATCCACGGGGAGATATTAGATTCCAACGCAGCCTATATTGGAGATAGACTTTCTGGTTTAGGGATTGAGGTAGCTTTTAAGACTTCTGTGGGGGATGATTTAAAAAGGATAATCGAGGCTATTAAGCTCAGTCTGGAAAGGGTTGATCTGGTAATTGCTACCGGAGGATTGGGACCAACCAATGATGATTTGACTAAAAAGGGAATCGTTAAGGCTTTCAAAAGGAATTTAGTCTTTCACGAGGATATCTTAAAGAAAGTGGAGGAAGGGTTCAAAAGAAGGGGGATCGAGATGCCCAAGATCAACCAGAATCAAGCCCTTCTGCCACAGGGAGCAAAGGCTCTGTCTAATCAATATGGCTCAGCCCCGGGGATATTTATCCAGGAAGGGAAAAGACTATTCTTTGCTCTTCCCGGTGTCCCCCTGGAGATGAAAACTATTTTTGAAAATGAGATTTTACCCTTTTTGAAATCAAAGTCCTCTAAGAAATTCACCCTTCAAAAGGTCTTAAGAACCACAGGTATAGTTGAGTCAGCTATACATGAGAAAATAGAACCGATTTTAAAATTTAAAAGCCCGGTAAAAATTGGCTTTTTACCTAGTTTTTCCGGAGTAGACCTCAAACTAAGAATTATATCCGAGTCTGATGATTTAGCCCATAAAATTATTTTGGAAATAGAACAAAAGGTCAGGGAAATTTTGAATGAATATATTTATGGAATAGACCAGGAGACCTTAGAAGAAGTTTTAGGAAAATTACTCCAGAATAAGGAGAAGACCATCTCCGTGGCTGAATCCTGCACTGGAGGGTTGATCGGGGCAAGGTTCACCAATGTCTCTGGAAGCTCAAACTATTTCATAAACGGGGTGATAACCTATAGCAATGAAGCTAAAATCGAGCTTTTAAAGATCCCAAAAGAGATTATAGAAAAATATGGGGCAGTTAGCGAACAGGTAGCCATCCTGATGGCAGAGGGGGTAAAGAAAATCTCCAACACGGATTACGGTTTATCTGCTACCGGAATTGCAGGGCCCACTGGCGGAACAGAGGAAAAACCGGTTGGCTTAGTATATATCGGGTTTGCTCATGAGAACGATTCTTTTGCTAAAAAATTCGTTTTCGGAGGAGACAGACAGGCGATAAGAGAGAGAACCGCTCAGGCGGCTTTGAATTTGGTGAGACTTTTTATGTTAAAATAAAAATTTTAGAGCGGTAGGGGCGTATTGCAATACGCCCCTATAAAAGGAACCACCATAGAGAATAAAAGCATTGGCTCGGTCAATGCATTCCAAAGGTTAAATAAAATGCGTACCTTTATAGCAGTTGAGCTTATAGCAGACCTAAAGAAAAAAATCGAGGAGCTCCAGAACCCTCTTAAGAAGATTAATGCAGATGTATCCTGGGTAAAACCAGGAAATATTCATGCAACCTTAAAATTCTTAGGAGAGGTCCCCGAAGATAAAATCGAAAAGGTTTTTGAAGGAACAAAATTAGCTTTGGAAGGGATAAAAGTTTTTAAATTGAGTTTAAAAGATTTAGGCTGTTTCCCCAATTTGAGGAGACCCAGGGTGATCTGGATAGGGGTTGATAAAGGGAAACAGGAATTATCCCTGATGCAGAAAAAAATTGAAGATGAGATGGGGAAGATAGGTTTTCCAAAAGAAGATAGGGAGTTCTCCCCTCATCTGACCATCGGCAGGGTTAAATCCCCTAAAAATATTGAGAAATTAACTGAACTTATTAAAAATATAAATTTCCAAACCGGGGAGATCGAAATCAAAGAGGTGGTGATGATGAAATCCGAGCTTCATCCAGCCGGGGCAATCTACACCCCTCTGAAAAAAATAGCTCTTTTAACCTGAATATAGAAAGTGAGGTAAATATGACAATACAGCCATCAGATGAGAAGAAAAAAGCTTTAGATCAGGCTGTTACCCAGATAGAAAGACAATTTGGCAAAGGCTCCATAATGAGATTAGGAAGCGAGAGCTTAGGGATATCTATTCCGGTGATTTCCACCGGCTCAATCGCCTTAGATTCTGCTTTGGGTGTGGGAGGTGTTCCACGAGGTAGGGTGGTAGAGATTTTCGGCCCGGAAGCATCTGGTAAAACTACTTTAGCTCTGCATATCTTAGCTGAGGCTCAGAGAGCAGGCGGGGTTGCCGCTTTCGTCGATGCAGAACATGCTTTAGACCCGAATTATGCCAAGGCCTTAGGTGTGGATATTGATAACCTTTTAATTTCCCAGCCTGATACTGGTGAACAATCTTTAGAGATCACTGAGACTTTAGTCCGTAGCGGAGCTGTTGACCTGATAGTCATCGACTCTGTAGCCGCCTTAGTCCCCAAAGCAGAAATTGAAGGGGAGATGGGAGATTCACATATGGGCCTGCAAGCAAGACTAATGTCTCAGGCTTTAAGGAAACTTACTGGAACAATAAGCAAATCCAGAACCTGTGTGACCTTTATAAACCAGATCAGGATGAAGATAGGGGTTATGTTCGGAAACCCGGAAACTACCACTGGCGGAATCGCCTTGAAATTTTATTCCTCAATCAGGCTTGATATAAGGAAGATCGCCTCCATAAAAGAAGGAGAAGACATAACCGGCTCCAGAACCAGAGTCCGGGTTGTAAAAAACAAAGTCGCCCCACCTTTTAAAGAGGCAGAGTTTGATATAATCTATGGTAAAGGTATTTCTAAAGAAGGTGAGTTGATCGATTTGGGTGTAGAACATAAAGTCTTAGAGAAAAGCGGAACCTGGCTCTCCTATAAAGATGAAAGATTAGGTCAGGGAAGAGATAATGCTAAACAGCTCTTAAAGAATAATCCGGATATTGCCCAAAAAATAGAGAAGGAGATAAGGGAGAAATTGGGTTTCAAAACCAAAGTTGAAGAAAAAGAACCGGAGGAGATTGTAAAACATAAAGGGAAATAAGACTGGATTATCCTTAAAACTTTTGCAGGATGCCTCGCATAACCAAAATAGAATCACAGAAGAAAAACCCGAAAAGAAGGTCAATTTTTTTAGATGGAGAGTTTGCCTTTGGTCTGGATGAAGAGGTTTTATATAAATATGGGTTAAAAATTGGGGAGGAGCTTGACCAGAAGAAAATTGACCAGATACTTGAGTCTGAGGTAAAAAAAGAATCGAAAGATGCAGCACTGAAATTCTTATCTTACCGGATGAGAAGCGAAAAGGAGGTCAGGGATAAGTTAAAGAAAAAAGAATTTGCAAATGACTTAATAGATGAGGTGATAAAAGATTTAAAAAGGATAAATCTTATAGATGACTCTAACTTCGCCTCTACTTTTGTCAGAGATAAAATCTCCAATAAGCCTCAGGGAAAGATTCTTTTAAAGCAGGAATTGTGGAAAAAAGGGATAAAAGATGAGACGATTGAAAAAGTCCTGCAGGAATATTTTGAAGACGAAGAAGAGGAGTTAAATTTAGCTAAAAATCTTTTAGAGAAAAGAAAGAAAAGATATGAGAACCTGGATAAAAATATGGCTAAAAGAAGAATGATGAGTTTCTTATTAAGAAGAGGATTTTCGTATGAGATTGTTAAACAGGTTTTGAAAATAAAAGATGTGGAGGTTTCAGAAGAAAATACTGGAGTGTAAAGCTTTAGCTTTACTTTTTCATAAACCTTAAGGTTTGTACTCCAATATAGATTGGCCTAACTAAAAATAAGATGAAAAGCACAGAGATCAGAGAAAAATTTTTGAAATATTTTGAAGACAAAGATCATAAAATTGTTCCCAGTTCATCCTTGATTCCGGAGGATGACCCCACTTTGCTTTTTGCCAATGCGGGGATGAACCAGTTCAAGAAGCTCATTTTGGGATTGGAGAAAAAAGATTATAATAAAGTGGCCTCTTCCCAGAAATGTATAAGGATTTCAGGGAAACATAACGATTTGGAAGAGGTGGGAAAGGATACATTTCATCATACCTTTTTTGAGATGCTGGGCAACTGGTCTTTTGGTGATTATTTCAAAAAAGAAGCCATAATCTATGCCTGGGAGCTTTTAACTGAGGTGTACAAACTACAAAAAGATAGACTCTGGGCAACGGTTTTCAGGGAGGATGATGAGGCTGAAAGATTATGGTATGAAAATACGGATATCAAAAAAGGGAGAGTTTTAAAGTTCGATGAAAAAGAGAATTTCTGGGAAATGGCAGAGGTGGGTCCCTGTGGTCCCTGCTCGGAGATACATTATGATCGGGGTGAAGAATATAGCTGTTCCAAGCCAGACTGCGGAGTGAACTGCGGCTGCGGCAGGGTGATCGAGATCTGGAATTTGGTTTTTATGCAATACTTCAGAGATGAAAATGGAAAATTGTCTGATCTTCCGTCCAAGAATGTAGATACCGGGATGGGTTTTGAAAGGTTGGTAGCAATTTTGCAAAATGTAGATTCAAATTACGATACCGATCTTTTTTTATCCATAATCAAAAAGACGGAGGAGATTTCTAAACGAAAATATAAAGATCCCATTCATGCAAAGTCCTTCAGAGTCATAGCTGACCATATAAGGACTTTAAGCTTTGCCATTGCAGATGGAACCATCCCTTCAAATGAAGGTAGAGGCTATGTAATAAGAAGGATATTGAGAAGAGCATCCAGGCACGGCAGGCTTTTAGATTTGCATAAACCTTTCCTTTTTAAGCTTTCAAGCATAGTGGTGGATTTAATGGGAAAAGTCTATCCTGAGCTTAAAGCCAAAAAAGAACATATCTCTCTGGTGATAAAATCCGAAGAGGAAAGGTTCGGTGAAACCCTGGATTCAGGGATTGAGCTTTTTGAAGAAGTTGCAGGGAAAGTTATAAAGAAGGGAGAAAAAGTTATACCAGGTGAGGAAGCATTCAAGCTTTATGATACTTTCGGCTTTCCACTGGACTTAACTCAGGTAATGGCAGATGAAAAGGGATTGACAGTAGACCTAGATGGATTTAATCAACAAATGGAGAAACAACAGATAAAATCTCGCAAAGCTACAAAATCATTTGAACCAGCCATAGAAGGGATATTGAGGGTAGAAGATTTTGAGAAGAGGAAAACTGAGTTTATTTACTCTTTTGAAATCGAAGCCATTGTATTACAAGTAGTTTCTACTTATCTTCAGGCTATTGTCTTAGACAAGTCACCATTTTATGCTGAATCTGGTGGTCAAATAAGCGACATTGGTAAAATCTATTCCAATGACTTTGAATTTGTGGTTAAGGAAGTTGTAAAGGAACAGAATGTTATTATTCATATAGGTGAATTTGTACGTGAACCTAAGGATGTCTTTGATCTAGCCGGGAAAAAGGTAACTGCACAGGTGGATATAGAAAGACGCAAATCCACTATGCGAAACCATACTGCAACTCATCTTCTGCATAAAGCTCTAAGGGAAACCTTAGGGGAACACGTTAATCAGGCTGGGTCTTTGGTAAGTCAAGATGGATTCAGGTTCGATTTCACTCATTTTAAGGATTTAACTGAGGAAGAATTAATACAGATAGAAGAAAAGGTTAATCGGAAAATCTGGGAGAATTTCGAGGTTATGACTTTCAATACCAGTTTAGAAGAGGCAAAAAAGCTCGGGGCAATGGCTTTGTTCGGGGAGAAATATGAGGATACGGTGAGAGTAGTTCAGATTAATGATTATTCTAGAGAGCTCTGCGGTGGAACTCATGTTAAAGCCACAGGTGAAATTGGCTTGTTCAGGATAATCTCAGAAAGTAGTATTGCTGCAGGGATGAGGAGAATTGAGGCAGTTACCGGTAAAGGTGCTTATGAGCTGATTAAAAAAGAAAAGAAAACATTAGAGGAGCTCTCCGCTATCCTCAAGGTTAACAAAGAGGATTTAGGGACAAAGGTGACTAAACTTTTAGAATCCAGTAAAGAGATGGAGAAGAAAGTAAAAATCGCTGACGCAGGGAGCGCCAAAGAAAAGATAAAAGAGCTATATCAGGTTGCTTTTGACTTAGATGGAATAAAGATAATTTCATATCGCGATCAAAATGGGAACAGAGAATACTTATTGAGCTTAGCAGATGCGCTCAGGGAAAATCTTAAATCCTCAGTCGGGGTTTTCGCAACGGTTTCAGAGGATAAAATCTCTTTTGTTGCTACGGTAACAGATGATTTAATAAAAAAGGGAATTAAGGCAGGTGAAATAATCAAAGAAGTGGCAAAACTTACCGGTGGGAGTGGTGGAGGAAAACCCCATTTAGCCCAGGCAGGAGGAAAGGATATAACTAAATTAGATTTTGCCTTATCCCAGGTGCCGGAGATAATTAAAAATATGCTAAAATAAATATTTGGAGTGTATTAACCGTGTCAATGCATACTTCCCCTCCCTTGATGGGAGGGGTTAGGGGAGGGTGAACCCCTCTCCCTAACCCTCTCCCACAAGGGGAGAGGGAACTGTCACACAGCGACACGGACGATGCACTCCAAAATAAAAACGAGGGGAACTTGAAAGTTTATCAGAGATTATTAAAGGTTATCAAAGATAAAAAAGGAGGCTTCTTAGTCCTATTGGACCCGGACAGGTTAAGCCCCAAAGAGATTGCGGAATTAGCTTATCGGGCAGAGAAAGGGGGAGCAGACGGAATCTTGGTCGGCTCAAGCTTGCTTTTATCCACCCATTTTGATGAGGCAATTAAAAGGATAAAAGAGAAAGTCAAACTCCCGGTAATAATCTTTCCAGGAAATGCCAACCAGGTCTCTAAATATGCAGATGCGGTTTTGTTTCTTTCCTTGATCAGCGGCAGAAACCCAAACCTTTTGATCGGCGAACAGGTGAAAGCCGCACCGGTGATAAAAGAATTTGGTTTAGAACCGATCCCGACCGGATATATGTTAATCGAATCCGGAAAGATGACCTCGGTTCAGTTTATGTCTGATACCCTTCCCTTGCCTTCGAATAAGCCAGATCTTGCCTGTGCTCATGCCCTTGCTGCAGAATATTTAGGGATGAAATTTATCTTTATGGATGCAGGCTCCGGGGCAGAGAGTTCTGTACCTGATCCTTTGATAAAAGAGGTGAAGAAATTTATCACCGTTCCTTTGATAATCGGCGGAGGAATAAGAGACCCGGAAACCGCTAAAGCTAAGGTAAAAGCCGGGGCAAACTTCGTGGTGATTGGGAATGCCTTAGAAGAAAAGGGGAATGATAAGATTTTAAAAGATTTTGCCAGGGCAATACATAGGTAGAGGCACGATTCATCGTGCCTCAAATAGGGTTTGATAAATCAAGCCCCTACATCAGGAAATTCTATGGATAAAATTTCTGATAGTAAATATAATCCCCAAAAATATCACCGCCGTTCAATCAGGTTAAAGGATTATGATTATTCACAGGCAGGTGCGTATTTTGTAACCATATGTACACGTAATAGTGAATATATTTTTGGCAAGGTAGTTAACGGTGTAATGAAGTTAAATAAATATGGTCATGTGGTTGAAGAGGAATGGAGAAAAACAGCAAGATTAAGAAAAGATGTTAAGATAGATGTTTTCATGGTAATGCCCAATCATTTTCACGGAATTGTGATGATTACCGAGATTGTAGGGGCACGGCGCGCCGTGCCCCTCCAGTTGAACGGTTCGGAAAACCTGTTATTGGTTCATTGCCTACTATTATACGCTCTTTCAAATCTGCAGTTACTAAACAAATTAATATTATTCACAACTCACCTGGAATCTCTGTTTGGCAACGAAATTATTATGAACACGTTATTAGAAATGAAAACGAATTAAATCTTATCAGGCAATATATCTTGTATAATCTTTTACAATGGCAATATGACCGGGAAAATCCTGAATATATTCAAGATAAATCTTACGAAAATCAATGGGGTGATTTTGAAGAGATATTATGTGGAAAAATATGCATTATAAGTAAGTCAGACATTCCTGTCTGACAGAATTGGATAAAAAGAGCTAAACTATGACTAAGAAATCAAAACAAATTTCAATGGTCCAGGCTCAGATTGAGGAGAGTATTGCTTTAGAGGAAAAAATTAAATCGGAGTTTTCAGAAAAGATTGTAAAGCTGGCAGATATTTTGAATGATTGTTTTAAAAAAGGTGGAAAGATTTTACTCTGCGGGAATGGTGGTTCTGCGGCAGATGCTCAGCATATTGCCGGAGAATTAGTAGTAAGATTAAGGTCTGATTCAAAAAGAAAGGCACTACCAGCTATTGCCCTTACAGTTAATCCTTCAATCTTAACTGCAGCCTCAAATGATTTTGGATTTGAAAAGGTTTTTTCCCGCCAGGTAGAAGCTTTAGGTAAGAAAGGAGATTGTCTTTTAGCTTTAAGCACCTCCGGTGAATCCTCTAATGTGAATTTAGCCATAAAGACTGCCAGGAAAATCGGAATGAAAACTTTAGCCTTATCCGGTAAAAAAGGGGGAGAGATGAGCCGAATTGTGGATTACTCAATTATTGTCCCCTCTTCTGAGACCCAGAGGATTCAAGAAGTGCATCTTCTTATCGGGCATATAGTCTGTGATCTGATCGAGAGGAATTATTAAGTGAGGTAAATGAGACCTCTGAAAAACTCATTCTGCGGGGTTGGGAGCCCCGCCTATGAGAAATACATACGCGGATTTAGGAGTCCCCTCCCTTGATGGAGGGGGGAAGGGGAGGGTGAAATTATTTTTTCCCCCTATATCCCTAACCCTCTCCCACAAGCCGATAAGAGCTTTACGGCTCGTAGAGGGGAGAGGGAATAGAACGTAGGTTGGGCACCCTTGTCCAATTGGATCCATTCTGGACCCGACCACTCTCTTCAACTGAATTGCGGAGATAAAAGGATTTGGAAATACCTCAGAATATTTACACTCCTTCTTTAGCAAAAAATACCCTTTACAATTTCCTTTTCAGGGGGACTGGGCTTTTCTTTGGTTTTATAACCTCGATAGTTGTTGCCAGGATACTCGGTCCGGAAAAGCTCGGTGAATACAGTTTAGCTTTCTGGATTCTAACTATGGTTGGGTTTTTAGTCAATTTAGGTCTACCCACTACAGTGACAAAATATATATCAGAATATTCAGGTAAGAAGGATTATAAATCTACAGGGCTTATTCTCAGAAATTGTTCCAGATGGGTCTTCTGGGCTGGAATTATTCTTACAATTTTATTATTTATTTTTGCTCCACTTCTGGCTAACCTTTATCAAAAACCATATCTCTCCCTATATCTGAGAATCGGGTCTTTGGGTATGATCCCTATGGGGCTTTTAGCTATCTATATGGCAGGTTTCTCCGGATTTTTAAGGTATGACCTTATCGCCTTTTTAACTTTTATCCTCTCCCCTTTAACCTTTCTTTTGATCCTTTTGGTAATGATTTTAAAAGGAGAAGTGGAATCTCTTTTCTGGATCAGTTTTATCTCCAATTTTTTAGGTTTGTTCCTTTATTTCAATTACTATCATTCAAAAAAATATCCATTTACAAAAGAAGCTTTGCCCCTGGGGTTGAAAAATAAGCTGATAGATTATAGTAAAAGTATTTTCATCATCCTTCTTTTAGAAGCCTTTCTCTGGGAGAGGTTTGAGCTGTTATTTCTGGGGGCTTTCAGCACTGAAAGGCAAGTAGCCTTTTATAATTTAGGTTTTAATTTAGCCAATAAGGTTATCCTGCTTCTGCCAGGTGCTTTTGCCGGGGTATTACTCCCCACTATGTCAGAAGCCTATGGAGGTGCTCAGAAAGATAGATTAATACGTATCCATTATAATTCCACCAGATATTTAGCCCTTTTAGTTTTACCTTTGTGCGCTGGCGGGATTTTTCTTTCTCCCCGAATTATTACCAGCATCTACGGTGCAGAGTATCTGCCATCCGCTTTTATATTTTCGATTATCCTTTTAGCCGGAGCATTTGGAGCATTATCCCAGGCTTCATCTTCTTTGCTTTACAGTCTTGAAAAACAGAAGGTAATCCTTAGATTTTATATCCTTTCGGTTTTTTTGAAATTGGTATTAAATCTTATTTTCACTCGCAAATATCAAGCCCTGGGGGCGGTCTGGGTAAGTTTTTCTGCTCAGGCTTTTTTCGGGTTAGGGATAATCATTTATGTTTATGCAATATTTCTAAAAGAAAAATTTCCGCTAATTCCGATACTGAAGATTATTTTAGCCTCGGTCTTAATGGGAATTTTAGTTTACTTCCTCTCTTCATTTTTACCCGGGATTTATGGATTGGTTATTTGTATCTTGCTTGGAATTATCTTTTATCCGATTTTCTTAGCTTTTGTCCGGGGCTTGGAAAAACTTGATTTTGACCTGGCTTCAAGATATATTGCAAAACTACCTTTTGGTCTGGATAAGATATTCAGTAAGTTCTTGGAAATTTTAAAGAGGTTTTCTCCGGGAAACTAAATCTAATGCTCGATATATCTTCTGATAAAAAAGAAAAATTTATCTCACCTCAAGCTTTAGTTAATTTTGGACTTCTCCTCTTTGTATTTTTTTCTCCCTTTTCTATAGCTGGAACTCAAACTGGACTCTGTTTTGCCCTTTTAGGCTGGTTCTGGAGAATTATCTCTAAAAAAAGTTTTAACTGGGAAAGCTCCTTTTTTGAACTGCCGGTTTTAGTCTATTTAGGAGCTTATCTTCTTTCGATCATCTTCTCCCAGAATCCGGTCCGAAGCCTTGTTAGTCTCAGGGATGAATGGCTGCTTGTAATCCCATTTTTATTGATCAATAATCTTAAGGACGAAAATTTCATAAGGAAATTAGTTAACCTGATTTTTCTGATCTCGGGGATTGTAGCGCTTTACGCTATCTGGCAACATTATTCCGGGTTAGACCTGATAAGACACAAGCCCCTTGACCAACTTCTACCTTATGGAAAGTTCCGCTCCCCGGGTTTCTTTGATCTGTCTTTGACTTATGCTTTCTATGCCATGGTAATAGGTATAGTCAGCTTCTGCCTGGCATCTTATACGAAAAAAACCTCCTTGAAAATATTCTATTTTACAGTTTCAGCCCTTTGTGTAACCGGAAACCTGTTCAGCTATACCAGAAGTACTCTTTATGCACAAATTTTTGCCTTTATCCTGTTTTTTATCTTCTCGAAAAGCAGGCACAAATTGAAAGAGGGTTTAGCAGTAACTGGCTACTTTATTGCCATCTATTTAATCGATCCAGGAATATTGGGCAGGTCGATTATGGCAGCTAAGGCCGGTTCTTTACAACAGGCAGATATAAGGTCAGTTATCTGGTCAACCTCTTTTAATATCTTCAAAGATCATCCCATCTTCGGGATAGGGTTTGGTAATTTTCAGGAGTTTTACAAGAGTTATTTGAAGATACCTTCTGAGATCTTCGGTCACGCGCATAACGACTTTTTAAATGTAGCGGTAAATGCCGGGATAATCGGACTTTTAGCTTTTATTTTCCTCTGGGTGATTTTATTGAAAAACCTTCTCCGTAGATATAAAGAGAAAAAGGAAGGTTACCAAAAAGCTCTAATCTTAGGCGGGATTTTAACCCTATTCGCATATCTATTAGCCTCACAATTTCAGTGCTATTATACGGCCGCGATTGATAATATGATACTGTTTTTTATTTTGGGATTGAGTGAGGTAATTGCCCGCATCGGTCCTAAAGAGATTACAGAAAAAGACACTGGATTGTAAAGCCTCAAGGTTTTGTCCACAGGATCCTGGTGAAGACTTCAGCTTTACTTTTTTGAGCAAATTTGTCGGAAAAGCGAATCACAGGAAAGGCTCGCACTCCAAAATTCCTCTTAAAAATACTTTAATAAAAAAATGCATCCAAATGGATGCACTCCATAACAAAACTGCGGAAGGGGGGACTTGAACCCCCACGGGTCACCCCACTACCCCCTCAAGATAGCGTGTCTGCCAATTCCACCACTTCCGCAAAACTTTCACTTAAGTTTTAAGTAGATGAGAAAAACTACTTCCCTTGACCTTCTGGAGGCGGAGGAGGTAGCTCAGCTGGTTTGTCCGATTGAGGCTGAGTTTCCTGAGTTGTCCCTGGAATCCCGGTTGCAGGCAAAGAGCCCTGTCCTTTTTCTTTTTGTGCCTCCTGGGTAATTGCACTTTTCCCTGCACCACCACCCCTGGTGCCAGTAATGGGAGTTATAAAAGTCAAGGCGATGGAGCTAATAAAAAAGGCGACCGCTAAAATTGTAGTAGCCTTAGAGAGAAATGTAGCCGCACCCCTTCCACCAAAAACCGCACCGGTAATCCCTGAGCCACCAAAAGCACCAGCTAATCCCTCTCCTTTGCTCGACTGTAAAAGGACTGTGATTATTAAAGCGGCACATATAATCACATGCAAAAGAATCAAAAAAGCGTACAAAATACCTCCTTTTCAACCAAAGATGAATATTGAAAGCTACAAATCTAAACCACTTCTTACGATCTTCTCAAAAGAATCCAGATCTAAACTTGCACCCCCGACCAGGGCACCATCCATCTCTTGTTCCTTTAAAAGGTCTTTAGCATTCTCCGGTTTTACCGAGCCACCATAGAGTATTCTCATATTACCGGCTATCTCCTGACCATATCTTTCCTCAAGTTTTCTACGGATGAAAAGGTGCACATCGTTGGCTTGCTTGGGTGTGGCGGTCTTACCTGTGCCAATTGCCCAGACCGGCTCATAAGCTAAAACTATCTTCCCTACATCCTCGGGAGTCAAATCCTCAAAAGCTCCTTTGAGCTGTTCCTCAACTATCTCTTCGGTTTTCCCCTTTTCCCTTTCCTGCAGGGTCTCACCAATACAGAGTATCGGGTTTAGCCCTTCTTTTAAAGCAGTTTTGAGCTTAAGGTTGACTATTTTGTTACTTTCATGAAAGAGAAGTCTTCTTTCCGAATGACCAATTATAACATATTTACAGCCTAAAGATAAAAGCATCTGAGAGGATATCTCTCCGGTAAAAGCACCCTCCTTTTCCCAGTGAACATTTTGAGCACCTAAAAAGAAAGCGGAGCCTTCTATGGCTGAGGATACTGCTTGTAAAGAGGTGAACGGTGGACATAAGACCACCTGGATGGTGGATATATCAGCTAATCTTTCCTTGAGAGCAAAAGCCAAAGCGAAACCTTCCTTATGGTCTTTGAACATCTTCCAGTTCCCGGCGATTAAAAGAGGTCTGGTTTTCTTATTCATCCCTGAATTATGGCGATTGTTAGGTCCCTTAAATCCAGACTCGGATTTTTGATTGTTTTTTTCGTTCAATTTCTTTTTTTTCTCCTCTCCTGTGGATCCATTTCCCGGACAAAGAATATAGTTTACTTTTTATCAGTTAAAGCCGCCACTCCTGGTAGAGTCTTTCCCTCTAAGAATTCTAAAGAAGCTCCTCCACCAGTGGAGACGTGAGTCATCTTCTTTTCTAAATTTACCCTGGCTAAAGCCGCAACTGAATCCCCACCACCCACAATTGTGGTCGCACCTTTCTTGGTTATCCGGGCAAGCTGGTCAGCAATTCCTATGGTTCCTTTAGAAAATTTATCCACTTCAAAAACACCCATTGGCCCGTTCCAGACAACGGTTTTGGCATTTTCAATCTTTTCCTTGAAAAGTTTTAGAGTTTCAGGACCTATATCTAACCCTTTCCAGCCAGCAGGGATATTGTCTTTATCCACCACCCGGGTGGAGGTATCCTCCTTAGCTTCAGGTGCAATTATGAAATCATCTGGAAGCTCTAAATCGACCTTCTTTTTTTCTGCTTCTTCTAAGATCTCCTTGGCTAATTCTACTTTGTCCCCTTCTAAAAGGGAAGAGCCCACCTCTTTCCCTAAGGCTTTATAGAAAGTGAAAGCCATGCCACCACCAATTAAAATGGTATCTACCTTATCCAGAAGGTTTTTAATAACATCTATTTTGCCAGAGATCTTTGCCCCTCCTAAGATAGCTATAAAGGGTCTTTTGGGCTGGGTTAATGCCATACCCAGATATTTAAGCTCTTTTTGCATAAGATATCCAGCCGCGCATTCTTTAATATATTTAGTTACCCCTTCAGTTGAGGCATGAGCACGGTGAGCAGTGCCAAAAGCATCATTAATATAAACCTCACCTAATTTAGCTAAGCTCTTGGCAAATTCCGGATCATTTTTCTCCTCCTGAGGATAAAACCTCAGATTTTCCAGGAGCAGACATTCAGAGCTCTTAAGCTCTGAAACAGCTTTTTCCACTTTCTCACCAATACAATCATCCACAAATTTAACCGGTTTGCCTAAAAGCTTCTCCAATCTCTTAGCTACTGGAGCCAAACTCAAATTAGGGTCTTTCCCCTTAGGTCTGCCTAAATGGGACATCAGGATAGCTTTTCCGCCATCATTTAAGATTTTTTTGATCGTGGGCAAAGATTCCACGATACGGGTATCATCTGCTACCTCTTTTTTCTCATTCAAAGGCACATTGAAATCAACTCTGACCAGGACCCTTTTATCTTTCATCTTCAGATCATCTATGGTCAATTTATTCATATCTATTCACCCTCTTCTTATATTTTTTTTCTTTTCCTTTATTTTCTCCCTTGAACCTTTAAACCTTTATCCACCTGTGGCGGATTGAACCTTTCTTTTTATTCCCCCATCAACTCCATCATCTCAATCATCCTCAAGGAGAATCCCCATTCGTTATCATACCAGGCAAAGACCTTCAAAAGATTTTTCCCCTTGACCATAGTAGAGGCCACATCGAAGATGGATGAATGAGGATTTCCTATCACGTCGCAGGAGACAATCGGGTCCTCACAATACTCGATATACTTTTTCATCTTCCCTTCTGACGCCTTTTTAAATGCAGTATTAACACTTTCCACACTCACCTCTTTTTCAGTTTCACAGACCAGATCTACTAAGGAGCCGTTGCACACCGGGACCCTGACTGCTACCCCATCCAATTTTCCTTCTAATTCCGGCAGGACCAAAGAAAGTGCCTTAGCCGCTCCCGTAGTAGTAGGGATCATAGACACAGCGGCTGCCCTGGCCCTTCTTAAATCCTTATGAGGGGTATCTAATATCCGCTGGTCATTGGTATAGGCGTGGATAGTGGTCATAAAGCCATACTTTATACCAAAGTTGTCATTGATAACCTTGGCAACCGGTGCCAGACAGTTGGTGGTGCAGGAGCCAATAGTAAAGATCTGGAATTTCTTCGGGTCGAATTTGTCATCATTTACACCTAAAACAATTGTTTGAACCGGGACGTCAGATTTTTTAGCCGGAGATGAGATTAAAACCTTTTTAGCACCAGCTTCGATATGTTTCATCGCGGACTTACCATCGGTGAATTTACCAGTTGATTCCACCACGATCGACACTCCCAATTTGCTCCAGGGAAGGGTTGACGGGTCTTTCTCGCTATAAACTTCCAAGCTTTTACCATTTACTATTATCTTGTTCCCCTCTACTTTTATCTCAGCATTCATCTTTCCGTGCACTGAATCATATTTTAAAAGATGAGCTAAGGTTTTTGCATCAGTCACATCGTTGGTAGCTACAAACTCAAGATTGGGATTTTGATAACCTGCCCGGTAAACCAGCCTCCCGATCCTGCCAAATCCGTTGATACCAATTTTTATAGACATGTCTTTTCCTCCTTAAGGCTTATTGATACCTTTTTCTTTTTTATGTTTAATAATATATTCCAAGCCAAAAGTCAACTGGGGACCGCTATAATTTTTAATCCCGGCAACCTCCTTATTGAAACTTACCCAGCGATATTGAAAATCGAGGTTAAATAATATCCTTGAAGAGAGGTTAATATCCAAACCCCACCCGGCTAAAGCTCCCAAGGTAGTTTTTGTATTTACATAGGTAACATCCAGATAATAGGGGTCATTATAAGTGCTGGTGCTGGTTAAAAAGGTTACACCTAAATCAAAATAGGGTTGATAAATCTTATGGGGGTAAATTGACAAGAAGGAGTATTTGACCTTTCCGGAGATGGGGTATAAATTCCAGTTTTCCCAGTAAGATCCCTCTGGAATTATAAATTTAGTATCCCCCCGGTTACCTGCTCCAAAGTCAAATTCTAAGGAAAAACCTTTTCTTATCCCGTGGGAAATAAAAAGCTCAATATAGGGGGTGTAAGTTTTTGCCTCAATGGTTGAGGGCAATTCCTTAGCCTTTTCAACTTTCCAGACTCCCCCTCTAAAACCAATCAAATCTTTAGAGCTGAGATCAACTCCCCAACTGAACTCAGCCCAGAGCAAACCTGTGAAAAAGGTTATAAGTGATAAAAAAACTATCCTGAATAATAAATTTTTCATCTTTATAAACTTTATACGTCTAAAAAGTGGATTATGGGTTTAAGCTGAGAAAATATCTGCAATATTATAAAGCTCCTCATCCACATATTTGGTGCTGGCAACTGCTTCTTTAAGATCCACAGGGATAATTTTATTACCCTGCAAACTAACCATCTTTCCGAATCTTCCCTGATGGACTAAATCTACGGCCGCTATTCCAAAACGGGTCCCTAAAACCCTATCGAAAGCTGTGGGCGTACCACCTCTCTGGATATGACCTAAGATCACGAATCTGCTCTCAAAACCGGTTCTCTTCTCTATCTCGGTGGCTAAAATCTTCCCGATTCCTCCCAATCTCACATGACCAAAGGCATCCTTACACTCGTCCTGCACAATGAAAGTTTCTTTCTTTTGATCCTCCTCCCCTAAAGCTATCCTGGCTCCCTCAGCTACTACCACGATGCTGAAATCTTTACCCCGCGCATGCCTCTTCCGGATACTCTCACAGACTTTATCTAAATTCATCGGTTTTTCCGGAATCAGAATAATATCTGCGCCTCCGGCAATACCGGACTCAATGGCTATCCAGCCGGTATGTCTGCCCATAACCTCAACCACCATTACCCGGTTATGCGATTCTGCAGTAGTATGTACCCGATCAATAGCCTCCATAGCAATGTTCACTGCAGTATCAAATCCAAAAGTATAATCTGTCATTGCCAGGTCATTATCTATAGTCTTGGGAACCCCGACAATCTTCACCCCTGCCTGATAAAGCTTGGCGGCAACTCCTAAGGTATCCTCTCCCCCTACTGCTACAATTGCATCCAGCCCCATTTTCCTTTTATTCTCTATAACCCTTCTTTCCCCATCTTCAACTTTATAAGGATTTGTACGAGAGGTTTTGATAATGGTCCCACCGCGATGCAGAATACCTGAAACCTGGTTTAAGTCTAAGTCTTCAGTTAATCCCTCCTCTAAAAGACCTCTCCATCCCTCCAGTATCCCGATTACTCTTGAATTATAAAAAAGGATTGACTTTCTCACCACTGCCCGGATAACTGCATTGAGCCCCGGACAATCCCCTCCACCAGTTAAAATACCGATTTTCATTCTAACTCACCTCGTTTCAGAGTTTTTTAATATAAAGTTTTTCTTGATGCTGTCAAGAAAATAATCCAAGACCTCTATCCCCCTTAAAGTTATATTCGCATAAAATATATCGGCAGAATTAATATATTAGGTTATACTTCTTGAGGAATTAGACTCTATCTACATTAAAATTTTTTTAAGAGAAGTCAGATTAGGCAAAATGAAATCTGGTCTTTGCTCAGGCAGAAAATCTATCTGGCATCCATCCCGGTCCGGGCAAAGCCAGCCCGTTATCATCCCGCATCTTTTAGCTCCTAAAATATCAGATTCCAGTAAATCTCCTATGTGTAAAGAAGAGGCTGGGGAACTATCAAGTGATTCCAGTGTAGAAAAAAAGATTTCAGGATTCGGTTTGCGTATCCTTAATTCATCCGAGAAAGTTATAACTTTGAAATATTGAAATATATTTCTTCTCTTAAGCACTTCCCTTAAAACTTTTCCTGGCGTCCTGCCGGTATTACAGATAAGACCTATCTTATAATTTTTTCTATCTAAATAACTTAATATCTCCTCACACCCTTCGGTCAGGGATGGTAATTCTGAAAGTATCGGATTTGCTAAAACCTCCTCTAATTTATTCAAAACCTCTTCATCAAATTCTTTAAAACCAGGAGTCCCTAAACAGTCTAAGATTATCTGAACCTGTTCCCGGGTAGAGATATCCTCTTCTCTTTCCCGGATAGGCTTATATCTCTCGGAACTCTCATCATAGGCTTTCTCCATCTCTTCTCTGGACAAATTAACCCCGATATTTTTTAGAACTTCGATAAATCCCTCAACTCTTTTATTTTTAAATTTGAGATTGTCTTCAGGCGAGAAATATATCAGAGTATTCCAGAGGTCGAAAGTTATGGTGTCGATCATATTTTTGTTATTACGGGGGAAATGGTATAAATGTAAAACAAAAAAGTAATTACAATACGCCCCCACAAAAATTTTTCGTAGGGGAGGGGCTTGTCCCCTCCCGCTTTCTGAATTTCGTAGCGCGAGGCTTTGAGCCTCGCATTGCGAACCTGAAAGGTTCGCCCTACGACCAGCCACCCGTCGGGCATAAAGCCCGACTGTACGTTTTTTACACTAAAAAATAAAACAGGACAGAACTATGTTCTGTCCCTACTTTTTAAGCTAATCACATGTTCGCAGAATCTGCCACCTGCGGGAATAGATTCTGCGATGTGATAAGAGAAGTTTTCACCTAAGGATTCTATTAGGGCCTTTTCCATTGTGGTATGCGCTTCGCATATTTTGGGGTCGTCAAAAGGGTAGGGACATTTGAAAAGGCGAATGACCACTTTGTCGTCTGAAAATTCTGTTACCTCCCCCTCGCAGTTAATCATATCAAAAACCCGCATGAGAAAAAGCCCTGCGGATTTCACATCACCCGGTTTAACCCTCTTCCTGCCCCTTTCCGCAATCTCCTTTCCGTAGGTTTCGCTTACTTCTCTAATCAGGTCTAATCCCTGCTGACCAAAATTTTTATAAATCCCTTTATAAATAGTATGAACTCTTTGTAAAAGTCCGGTGGTTGCGCTTTTATATTTCTCCTCCAATGGAATATCTTTAAAATCCACCCCTTCTGGAATTTTTATCAAATTATCCTCTTGTTAATTAGTAATGTTTCTCTCAGGTCAGACCTTTCAGTAACACTGTAAAACTGGAACTAATTAATTGTCATTCTGACCCCGCCAGTGGCGGGGGAAGAATCTTCGGATTCTTCAGTCGCTACGCTCCCTCAGAATGACACTCTCTAAGTTAAGGAAGTACCTTATACACGATATCGTGGTCTCTGACCTTATCTTTCACCTTTATGCCGATAGAATCTCCAGGCTTTGCCTCCGGGACACTTTGATGCTCGATCTGGATTGAATCAACCGTTTGTTCAAAATCTGTGGTATGTCCTTTGATATGGATTGTGTCTCCAACCTTTAGAATGCCTTTAGTAACATCAATGGCGGCTACACCGATTTTGGCAAAATAATCCGCTACTTTTCCAATTTCTTCTTCTGGCATCTTTTCCCCTCCTGAATATAAAAGTTTATATCCCACCGGCTATGGTTATCCGGTGTATCCCTCCTAAATCTGCATAGGAGGAATAAGCATAATCGAATTTATATTTTCTCCAGTGCACTCCAAAACCCAAAGAAACCCCAGCCCATTTATCTTTATCTGAGCCAGTCTTGAAATTTTCACCAAAAGAGCTCCAACCTATTCTTAAAAAAAGAGGCTTAAAATAGGTTATCTCCCCTCCTAAACTGAAGTAGATATCATTATCAAAGGGTAAAGACACATCACCTGCCACCAGGAGAGGAACCTCTTTTAAGTTGTGTGAGATCCCTGCTTTTACAATAGTGGGCAAAGGGTCTTTATGGCTTGAGGTAAATCCTTTAAGCTGAAATCCTAAGTTTTGAACTACTGCCCCAAATCTGGTGCGCTCATCTTTGAGCTGATAAAATCCACCTAAATCTAAAGCTAAGGCATCTGAGGAATGACCCTGAGCGCTCTCATTTTCCAGGATGAATTTTACATTTGCACCCAAGTCCAGTCTGGGCTTAATATTTCTGGCATAGGAGAAGGCAAAACACAAATCCCCCGCTCCAAAAGTCCCTAAGCTTTTGCCAGAACTATCTGTCTCCTCCATTGAGCCGTAGTTGAAATAGTTTATAGATAAACCTAAGTTGACTTTATCTGAATAGGGATGGATATAACCCACAAAGCCAGATTGAATATCAGTAATAAAGTTGTTGTAATAGGTGATGAAATGATTGCCTTTCAACTGCAAAAGACCAGCCGGGTTAAAATATAAGGCTGACTCATCATCTGATAAACCCACAAAAGCACCACCCAGAGCAGAAGCCCTGGCTCCTACACCAACTTTTAAGAACGGATAAGCAGTGGTTCCAACCTTCGAATTTGTTCCCCAGCTAATTGAGGAAAGTAACAGTAAAAATATAACTGTTCCTGCAAAGATCTTCTTTTCTCTCATTTTAACCTCACTTTAAACTATCTTTTCTAAAATCTACTAAACCTCTCTTGATTTGTCAATAAATTTCGTAAAGCAGGTCATAGGTGGCAGGTAGAAGGTTATAGGTTTTCCCCTACCACCTACTACCTATCACCTACTACCTAAAACCTACCACCCTTTCACCGTTTTATTCACAATGTCTTCAGCTAATTTATCAATCGCTTTAGTCTTTCCATATACCTCAGTTGAATCTGCTGAATAAATCCCCCAGCCTTGAAGATTTTCCTCCTCCCAGATATTTTTATTATGTTTCTTATCCTCTAATGCAACTTTGACATAAATCCTGACTATATATTCTTTCACATTCTCTTTTTCATCAAAGGTATGGGCAACTTTCTCGTATTTTAAAATCGTCCCCCTGAGGATTGAATCTGAGATTTTTTCACCCACCACTTTCAGAGTATTATCCTGAACAAACCCCTGAACTAACTTTTCTGTCAATTCCTCTCTTATCCCGTATTCCTGGGTCTGGTTTTCAAACAAAGGGATAGCAATGGTCTTTATGCCGGGCAAGCCGGAGCCAGTAAAAGAATAGGGACCACAAGAGAAAAAAGTAGACAGGAGACAGGAGACAGTAGACAGGGTAAAAAAACGCAAATAGCCAACAGCGAATAGCGAATGGAGAATCCCTTTCTTCACCTGATTATCTCTCCGTTTTTAATAACCTTATCCACCAGATTAACTCCATAGTGATACGGTATCTCTTTATAGTTTTTGACATTCCAGATTACAATATCTGCTTTCTTACCCGGCTCTAAACTGCCAATCGAATCACCTTCATCTATGGCATAGGCTGAATTAATAGTGGCTGAAGTTATAGCCTCTGCTGGAGTGAGTTTCATCCGGAGACAAGCTAAACTCAAGATAACAGGCATTGATTCTGTAAAAGAACTACCCGGATTGAAATCAGTTGCTAAAGCCACAGGCAATTCTTTATCAATCATTTTACGTGCGGGAGGGTAATTTTCTTTACCCAATCCGAAAACTGAGCCCGGTAAAAGGACTGCGATTGTTCCAGATTCTTTCATCCTGTCAATCCCGGAATCAGAAACAAATTCCAAATGGTCAGCTGAGATTGCTTGAATTTCGGCAGCTAATTCTCCACCGCCTGAAGGAGTCAATTGATCTGCGTGAAGTTTTGGCTTTAACCAATAACTTTTAGCTGTTTCTAATATTTTTCTGGATTCATCTAAGCTAAAGACTCCTCTTTCGCAGAAAACATCACAGAAGGAAGCCAGTTTCCTTTTAGCCACCTCCGGAATCATCTGCTTGACTAATAAATCGATATATTCCTCTCTTCTCTCTCTATACTCATCCGGGATTTCATGTGCCCCCAAAAAAGTAGGAACTAAATCCAGAGGGTGAATTTGATTTAACTTTTTAATTACTTCCAGAATCTTTATCTCATCCTTCAGGGAAAGCCCATAACCTGATTTTGCCTCAATGGTGGTAGTGCCATAGGACAAAAATCTATCTAAGCGAGGTAAAGCAAGTTTAATTAACTTTTCCTTTGATAATTCCCGCACAGACCTTACACTCGACCTGATTCCGCCTCCAGTCTGGGCAATCTCCTCATAACTTTTGCCTTTTATCCTTAATTCAAACTCCTCCTCCCTGGTAGCCCCAAAAACCGGGTGAGTATGACAGTCCACAAATCCGGGAAGAACGACTTTGTCTTCAGCATTTATGATTTTTGTCTTCTTATCTATTCCGCAGGATCCAAATTCGGACTTGACTTTAGCTAAAACATCTTTAGTCTTTCCTACTGTTACAATCTTTTTCCCGGAAATCGCCACTGCCCCGTCCTCAATCAACCCCAGATCCTCCATCTCCCTCCCCCTGCGGGGACCTTTTTTATCTGAAGACAGAGTCAAAAACTGTCTGGCGTTTTTAATAAGAAGAGTAACTTTTCTCATTTTCTTTTCCGTCTCATATCTCACATCTTACTTATTATCTTACCTGTGCCAGTCGGGTCCCCTGACCCGACTGGATTAGTTTCCCCGCAAGGTCAGGAGACCTTGCGGGCACAAAGTCTCGTCTCCCGTCTCACTTCTTACTTTTCTTTCATCATTGGTATCTTTATCCCTTTTTCTTTTGCCACTTTAATTGCTTCTTCATATCCAGCATCCGCGTGCCTTGCAACTCCTGTGCCCGGATCATTGGTTAAAACTCTTTCTAATCTCAACTTCATCTCCTTTGAGCCATCTGCCACTATCACCATCCCGGCATGAATCGAGTTCCCGATTCCTACTCCTCCTCCGTGGTGAACTGAGACCCAGGAGGCACCTGAAACCGCATTTAAAAGTCCGTTTAAGATAGGCCAGTCTGCAATTGCATCTGAGCCATCTTTCATCCCTTCGGTTTCCCTGTAGGGTGAAGCTACAGACCCGCAATCCAGATGGTCTCTGCCGATAACCACCGGAGCTTTTATCCTTCCTCTTTTGACCAATCTGTTAATAATATCTCCAAAATGAGCTCTTTCACCATAACCCAGCCAGCAGATTCTTGCAGGCAAGCCCTGGAACTGGACTTTTTTGGAAGCCAATTTTATCCATCTGCACAAAGGCTCATCTTCTTTGAATTCCCTTAATACTATTTTGTCAGTAATCTTTATATCCTCAGGATCTCCAGACAAAGCCGCCCATCTAAAAGGACCCTTGCCCAGACAGAATAGAGGTCTGATATATGCGACAACAAATCCAGGGAAATCAAAAGCATTTTCTATTCCAGCCTTTTTTGCCTGACCCCTTATATTATTTCCGTAATCAAATACTATTGAGCCAGCTTTTAAAAATCCTAACATCGATTCAACATGTTTAGCAATAGATTCCATCGACCTTTTGATATACTCTTCTGGATTTTCCTTTCTCAATCTTAAAGCTTCTTCATAGGGTATCCCTGCAGGGACATAACCATTTAACTCATCATGCGCACTGGTCTGGTCAGTTACGATATCCGGGATTATCCCTCTTTTTAAGATCTCTGGATGAGTATCTGCACAATTAGCCACTAACCCCACGGAAATAGCTTTTCCTTTATTTTTAGCTTTTAAAACAATATCAAGAGCCTCATCCAAGCTTTCCACCATTTTATCGCAATAACCTTTGGAAAGTCTCCTTTCTATTCTTTTCTTATCCACCTCTACACAAAGAACTGCACCGCCATTCATCGTTACTGCTAAAGGTTGAGCTCCACCCATACCACCCATTCCACCAGTTAGAACAAATTTCCCTTTCAGGTCTCCGGTAAAATGTTTTTTTGCCACTGAGGCAAAGGTCTCATAAGTCCCCTGCAAAATTCCCTGGGTCCCTATATAAATCCAGGAGCCAGCAGTCATCTGCCCGAACATAATCAAGCCCAATCTTTCAAGCTCCCGGAACTTCTCCCAGTTAGCCCAGGCAGGAACCATCATCGAATTTGAGATTAATACTCTGGGGGCATAGGAATGGGTCTTAAAGATCCCAACCGGCTTGCCGGACTGGACCAAAAGGGTCTCATCATTCTCTAAATTTTTCAAAGCCTCAACAATAGCATAGTAACACTCCCAGTTTCGCGCCGCTTTGCCACTCCCCCCATAGATGATAAGCTCTTGAGGGTTTTCCGCCACCTCTTCATCCAAATTATTCTGAAGCATCCTTAAAGCCGCCTCCTGATGCCAACCCTTGCAAGATAAAGTTGTTCCACGCGGCGCTTTTATCGGTCTATATTCCATAGAAACCTCCAGTCTGAAAGATCAAATCCTAATGACTTAATAAATATTCCATCAAAAAGTTAAATTAAATCTCAAGGAAAGAGAAGTCAATAAAAATAGTCGTATCCCGCCTTTCATGTGGTCCAAATTAGGAGTGGGCAAGGCTGGAATACGAATTTTCGTAGTGCGACCCTTTCAGGGTCGCCCAAAGGCGAGGCTAAAAGTAGTTGCCCAATTCATTGGGCTTTTTGCTCGATGAATCGAGCAACTACAAAAGACAACCTTCCGTTGGCACGGGAGTGGCAAGGCTGCAGTCTTTTGTTTTTATTCGTTATTCGAAATTCGTCATCCGTCATTGATTTTAGGATTTATATTGACAACCCCTGTTCACTTTATATATTCAATTTTGTCTGCCTTAGGCAGACTGAGGCTCAGGCCGATAAAAGCCTTACGGCTCGTAGAGACGATGTGAAATCCGTTTCTCCGAGAAACGGATCCGTAGGATCGGAACTTCAGCCAGAATCGGAATAAACGAAACAGGTTCGTCTACAACCCCAAAATCAGGGGTATATACGCAATAATTGCGGATATGAACGAGTTAGGCGACATTTTGGCTTTATTATTATAGGGAATCAGTAGGTGATAGGAGTGACAAAGAAACATACATTGAAAGAAACTCTAATACAGAAGATAAGAGAACCTAATACTGTTTTTCTTCTGGGTGGTGGTGCATCGTTCTGTGCTGGGCTTCCAAGTATTTCTGAGTTGAGGGATTTGGTTCGATCCAAATTATACAATGTATCCCGCAGTACGACGTTTGACGAGATCATACGGTCCTTGACTGATAATAGTATAGAAAATCCTAACATAGAGGAGGTTCTTTCTGAATTATACCATCGTTTGAGTGGGGCAGGTTCGGAACATCGTGACAAAGAGCGGTTTAAGACGACCTTCGAGGATGTTTGTCAATGTATCCAAAATATCTTGAAGGTTGATGGCCCAACGGAATACCATAAGGACTTCATGCTCCGCATAGTAAGTCGTCGGGAGGCAGAACCGGCGGAAAAGGCACCTCCAGTACAAATCTTCACAACCAACTACGATTTGTTGATAGAGTTGGCTTGTGAGGAATCGCATATAGTTGCAATCAATGGGTTCGAAGGTTTTTTCCACCGCCGATGGAATCCGTGCTGTTTTGACTATGACATTGGAAAGGCAACAACTCATGCGCAAACCCCACGTTTTGAGCCCTCTGCTCAACACATTAGACTATATAAACTTCATGGATCAATCAGTTGGTTTGAATCTAACGGCCAATTCTACGAAGAAAAACCAACGTTAGAATCAAAGAGGACTTCATTAATCATTTATCCGTCGAGGCTCAAGTATGCTGAATCCATCCGTCCTCCTTTTGATTGGCTCTTTCGCAGATTTAGTGCGGCGGTTAACGAAGCAAATCTATTGATATGTATTGGTTATCGGTTTGCGGATGAGCACTTGAACCAGTATATATTTTCTGGTCTCGACAAGGGTCTTTCTCTTTTGGTGCTTTCCAAAGAGCCGATAGACGCCCTTGCTTGTAGGTCTACTCATCCTAAACTCAGTGTAATAAATGAAGAAAGAACGATTATTGATGGCAACGACCAAAGTGAAGTTACAGATTTGTGGGCTTTTGAAAAATTTGCGAAGTGGCTTCCATCTCTGGGGGAGAAATAACCATGGCAAAGACTCCAGAAACAGAAATCGGCTATGTCATTGAGGTTAGTGGAAACCGTGTTATAGTCGAATTGACGGTCGACACCACAGTTCCACTAGACGGTGACTATTATCCAGGTCAGCCGGGCTCACATGTAAAAATCCCTTTCCGAGACCTTAATATCATTGGGACAGTGGCGAACATTCGCATGCTTGATGTTACGCCTTCAATGAAACCGGGCCAAGAAGCTGCCGGCGAGACTATTAGCAAGAAAGTAGCTGAGTGTCTCCTCATAGGCACTCTAAGTCACAATGGGCAATTTAGTCGTGGGGTTGCCATATACCCGAACGTCGGGCAAAAAGTAAAAATGGTTGGTTTAGATGAACTTAAAGAAATCTTCTCAGAATTCGTCAGTCAGGGATTCTCTTTTGCCTGTTTGGCTCAGGCGGAAGACCAACGGGCATTCATACACGTAGATCGCTTTTTCGGTAGACATACAGCCATTCTCGGGACGACGGGATGCGGAAAATCTTGCACGGTGGCAAGTATCCTCCAGCACACAATTGACAAATATCCAGATACACATATACTCGTGATAGATTTGCATGGAGAATATGCAAACGCATTTCCTAACCACGCTCAACTCATTGAAGCCGACAAAGTGGAGTTGCCCTATTGGCTACTAAACTTTGAAGAATTTCAAGACCTAGCTGTTGATATAACTGAGTTTACTGCTCATAACCAGATCACTGGTCTCCGAGATGCGCTCCTACAGGCTCGACAGAATACTGATAAGGAGGAAAAACTTGGACTTGGCAATGCAGTTACCGTTGATTCACCCATTTACTTTGATCTTCAGGGGATGCTCCAGCAAATCCGCGATTGGAACACAGAGATGGTGCCTGGCACGTCTTCTGGAAAGAAGAAGGGGCCACTCAACGGAGTTTTTGATCGGTTTTTGATTCGTTTCGACAGTAAGACCAATGACCCCAGGTTTCGATTTATGTTCTCACCTAAACGATACTCTGGGAACGCCAGTCTTCCTCAATTGCTTAAAGAATACCTTTCTATTGATACTGGAAAGAGAATGACTGTGATTGATCTAAGTGGTATTCCTTTCGAAGCTGTCAGTGTGGTAGCGTCGGTTATTTCTCGTGTCGTTTATGAGTTTAATTTTTGGAATCCAGACAGGAAACAATTTCCCATTTTGATGGTATTTGAGGAGGCACACAACTACATTCCTAACCGCCCAGAAGCTAAGTTTTCAGCAGCGAAAATAGCGGTAGAGCGGCTCGCAAAAGAGGGACGGAAATATGGAATTGGAATAATGGTCGTGAGCCAACGGCCAAAAGAACTTTCCGAAACCGTTATTTCACAGTGCAACACCTTTATTGTGATGCGTCTCACCAATCCTGACGACCAGAATTATGTTCGTCGTCTTGTTCCCGATTCGTTGGCCGGACTTATGGACATGGTACCGTCGCTCAGAACTGGGGAAGCTCTTATTGTTGGGGATTCTGTAGTAATGCCTACGAGGGTTATAGTAGATTTTCCTGACCCTCAACCTGACAGCGCAGATGTTAAGTTTGCCGAGTGTTGGGCTAAAGGTATTAAAGACATGGATGTGAGCCGAATAGTAAAACGCTGGCGTGCAAGAAGAAAAGACCTATAGAGTTATGAAATGTAAACAACCGTTCTATGACATAAGAGCTTTACCAAAACGTCGCCTAACACAGGCCAAAAGATTACCATCCAAATCCCGCCCTGCGGGACTTCTTTTGGCCTTAACCGTTAGCTCGGAAACATTTCACCTAAGTATATCTTACTCCTAATCCTGCGGATTCATTTCCCGGATTTTCCCAAAGATTTATAATAACAACCTTTTTTCACTTTATATATTCAATCTTCAATAAATCGCTTAATTCCGTTTTCAGGCAGACGTTGGTCAGGAGACCAACGTCCAGCAATAAATCTTTCCTTCGGCTTTGCTCAGGACGGTGAGCCTGTCGAACCGTTAATTCATCGGGCATAAAACCCGATACCCTTGCTCGAAGCGGATGTTATCATCCGCATATTTTACTGCTGGGAGCAAGGCATTAACGTGGTTAATGCACTCCAAATAAAGACAAAAAAAGGGGCGACCCGTTGGGTCGCCCCAAAATCTCACCTCTTACATCTTACTTCTTAATTTTTTTCTTCTTATCCAGCGCCAGCCCTAAAACCTCATCCACTGTTTCCACGAAAATAAATTTAATCTTCTTTTTAATCTCCTCTGGGACTTCCTCTAAATCTTTCTCATTATGTTTGGATAGGATAACCGTCTTAATCCCGGCTCGATAGGCGGCTAAAGTTTTCTCTTTTAACCCTCCGATCGGCAGAACCTGTCCCCTTAAGGTGATCTCACCGCTCATCGCCAGATAGGGCTTGACCGGCCGTTCAGAAAGAAGAGAAACCATAGCAGTAGCCATAGTAATTCCAGCCGAAGGTCCATCTTTAGGAATCGAGCCAGTTGGCACATGCACGTGAATATCATATTTCTCAAAGAAATCTTCCGGAATCCCCCATCTGTGGGAAGTTGAGCGCACATAGGATAATGCAGTTTGAGCAGATTCCTTCATCACCTCACCCAGATGACCGGTTAAGGTTAAGGATTTCTTTCCTCTCATCTTGGTAGCTTCTACAAATAAGATCTCTCCACCCGTAGAAGTCCAGGCTAAACCTGGCACAACCCCAATCTGTGAAGTCCTTTCTAATACCTCCTGGAAAAATTTCGGGGGACCAAGGTATTCATGCAGGTTGTTTGAGGTTATATCAACTTTATTAACCTCATCTGAGGCAACCTTCTTAGCTACCTTTCTGCAGATGGTAGCAATCTCCCGGTCCAAATTCCTTAATCCTGATTCTTTGGTATAGTCATTAATTATCCTTTTCATCGCCTGGTCCTGAAAAGAAAGATTCTCAAGTTTCAGACCATGATTTTCTAACTCCTTTGGTATCAGATATTTTTTGGCAATCTGCAATTTCTCTAAATCAGTATAGCCAGGAAGCTCTAAGACTTCCATCCTGTCTCTTAACACCGCTGGTATCGGATCCAGGATATTAGCCGTGGTGATGAACATAACCTTGGATAGGTCAAATGGAACTTCTAAATAATGGTCTGAAAAGGTATGGTTCTGTTCTGGATCTAATACCTCTAATAAAGCCGCAGCCGGGTCTCCTCTGAAATCCTGCCCGATCTTATCCACTTCATCTAACATAAAGACCGGGTTATTAGACCCTGTCCTTCTAATACCCTGGAGGACCCTTCCGGGTAAGGAGCCGATGTAGGTTCTTCTGTGTCCACGTATCTCAGCCTCATCATGCATTCCCCCTAAGGAGATGCGGTTGAACTTTCTACCTAAAGCCCTTGCAATTGACATACCCAAGGATGTTTTACCAACACCTGGAGGTCCAACAAAACAGAGAATAGGACCTTTAAGGTCAGATTTAAGCTTTCTTACTGCTAAATATTCTAAGATCCTTTCCTTTACTTTTTCTAAATCGTAATGGTCTTCATCCAGCACTCTTTTAGCTTCTTTTATATCTAAATTATCCTGAGTCCTTGTGCTCCAGGGAAGGTTAACCAGCCAGTCCAGATAGGTTCTGGATACTGTATATTCAGCCGCTGCCGGGTTCATCTTGGAAAGCCGGTCTAATTCCTTTAAGGCTGCCTCCCTGGCTTCCTGTGGCATTTTTGCTGCTTCTATCTTCTTTTTAAACTCTTCAACTTCCTGGGTTCTCTCATCTGACTCCCCTAATTCCTTTTGAATGGCTTTCAACTGCTCCCTTAATATGTAATCTCTCTGCATCTTCCCCATCTCAGTTGCGGCTTGAGATTGAATCTTGCGGGAAAGCTCCAGAACTTCTACCTCTTTATTAAGATAAAGAGTTAATTTTTTGAGCCTATCCTTTACTTCTAAGGTCTCCAAGAGGTCCTGCTTCTGAGCTAAGGTAATGTTCAGATTAGAAGAGATCAGATCAGAAAGCTTACCTGGATCTTCAGTATTCAAAGCGGAGATCTGCAGATCATCTGGAAGATAAGGGGCTAAGTTAACCACCTTCTTTAAAAGATCAATGATAGTACGATTCAAAGCTTCCATTTCCACAGACTCTTCTATCAGATCTTCCAGGGGCTCTACCTTGGCAGTGAGGAAAGGATCTTCTTTCAAAAATCTTTTAATCTTTATCCTGGTAAGTCCCTGAACCAGAAAACGCACGCTCCCATCTGGAAATCTGAGCATCTTTAAAATCGTGCCAGCAGTCCCTATTTTATAGATATCATTCGGGCCAGGATTTTCCAACTCCGGATCTTTCTGGGCAAAAAGCCCGATCACCTTCCCTCCCATCAAGGTATCATCGATCAGCTTGGCGTATCTCTGGTCAGTTATAACTAACGGGATGATCAGAGAAGGAAAGACCACTGTCCCTTTTAAGGGCAATATCGAAAGCTCCTCTGAGATCTTTTTTATCTCATCCGCTATTTTTATCTCTTCTTTAACCAAGTTTACCTCCTTTGCGGAGCTTATACCGTTTTCAACTTTCAAACATTAAATCTGAAAAAGATTAAGTCTCCATCCTGCACCGTATAATCTTTTCCTTCCAACCTGACTAAGCCTTTCTCCTTTGCCAGGTGAATCGAGCCGGCCTCTATTAGTTTATCGTAACTTATCACCTCAGCTTTAATGAACCCTTTCTCCATATCGGTATGCACAGTTCCTGCGGCTTTTATTCCTCTGGTTCCATAAGGGATTGCCCAGGCTTTTACCTCATTCTGATTAGCAGTGAAAAAGGAGATAAGCCCTAAAAGCTTATAAGATGAACTGATCATCCGGTCCTTGGCTTGCTCTTTTAACCCTAACTCTTTCAAAAAAGAGGCACAGTCACTTTCCTCTAACTGGGAAAGCTCCATCTCTAATTTCCCGCAGATGGCTGTGACCAGGGTATGTTTAAATTTAATGGTTGAGGAAAAATCATTCTCCAGTCTCTCCTTTTCAGGAAGGTCTTCTTCGCCCAGGTTTAATATTATTAAAATCGGCTTAAGGCTCAAAAAACAGTATCCTTTTAATAACCTCATCTCCTCGGATGCGAAATCTAATTCTCTTAAGGGAACCCCCTTTTCCAGGCACTCCTTGCATTTGATTAGCAAGTCATATTCCCTTTTCTCCTCAGGAGATTTGGTCGTATGATAACTTTTCTCTAACTTGCTCATCCTTTTTTCTATAGTCTCTAAATCAAGCAAAGCTAAGTCCAGATCAAAACTCTCCATATCCCTTAAAGGATTTATACTACCCAAGGGGTGGATTATGTTCTCATCCCGGAAAAACCTGATTACATAGGCTAAGGCATCCACTCCTCTTAAATGAAAGAAAAGCTCAGCTTCTTTTTCTTTCCCACCCTGGTCAGATTCCTTAGGTTTAATCATCCCGCCTACGTCGATATATTCTATCTCAGCCGGGGTTATCTTTTTGGGGTCGAACATCTCCGCTATTTTATAAACCCTCGGATCCGGAACCTTTACCACAGCTCGATTAGGCTCCTTTGAGCCAGCAATAAACTCGCCAGTCTTTGCCTTAGCAGAAGTTAAGGCATTAAAAATGGTTGTCTTTCCTACAAAGGGCAAGCCTACGATACCTATATGCATATTAGATCTTTATCTCCGCTATACTTTTATAAATGTAATCAGGTCTAAATTTTTTGCCCAAACTATTCAAGATCGACCGGTCATATTTACCAGAAAGGACAAAAGCTGTTTTTATTTTTGAATTTTTAGCACCGACCAGGTCTGAAAGAGGGTCATCGCTGATAAAAAGACAATTCTGTGGCTTAGTTTTAAGCCTCTGTAAGATATTACGATAGAAATTCGTACTCGGTTTACCCATAATAAAACCTCTCTTATCAGAGGCATATTCTAAGGCTTTGACTATACATCCAACTGAAGGGGCGATCTTCCCTTTTGAATCCTTATAGACTTTGTTAGAGTGCAGGGCAACCAGACGGGCATCATTTTCAAACAAGGCTCTGGTAGCAATTTTAAGCTTCTGAAAATTTAGTTCCTCATCTAACCCCACCACCACCGCCTGAACCAGACTATCCTCTCTTAGTTCAATTCCATTTTCTTTAATATATCCTTTTAAAACCTCATTCCCTAACAAATAACAGGATTCAATATTTTTCTTTTTGAGCCAGTATACTGTTACCTTCATACAGGTATCTAAATTTTCTTCTTTTAACTCAAACCCTTTATTCTTGAGCAAAGACAGGAGCTCTTCTGGAGAGTGGGTAGTGTTATTAGATACCAGGCTAAATTTTTTACCTGAGGATTTAACCTTTTTTAGCCATTCAATTGCCCCTTCTATAGGAGCATAGGACTTATCCTTTACTATTGTCCCTTCGATATCGATTAGGAAACAGTCGATCATAGTAATTGGTGGAACAGGCATCTTGCCTGTTCGCAGTGCGACCCCTTTTCCTAATAACGGATCCGTAGGACAGAGTCGCTTGGATAATGGAAATGGAAGGCTGAAGCCTTCCGCTACATTTGAATGTAATGGAGGTCTTTAGACCTCCATCGAGTTTTCCCAGGCAAGGCTAAAAGCCTTGCACTCCATCTCAATATAAAATCAATTTAACATTTCCCAAAATCCTTTGTCAACAACAATTATTTGGGGAGTGCATTGGCCATATTCCTTCGTTGCCACAGGAGTGGCAATGCTACCGTCTTTTTTGGAGTGTCCCGCTAAAGGCGGGATCAATGCAAGCATCCATCTGGATGCACTCCAAATCCCCTCTCCCCTGGGAGTGTGTCTCAAAACCTCTTGCTCCTTTGAAGGTAGATACCTATAATAGGAGGA
>CAZMZF010000010.1:0-83376 GCA_964570765.1 uncultured Ignavibacteria bacterium | reverse complement strand
CCACGCAATCAGTGTTTTAGGGGCATGGCAACGGAATATCTATTATAGGACGTTTATTTGCCTAATCGACGAAAAAGGTTTTTAACTTTTCTAAATTTAAAATTGACTTCTATTTTATGTTTATATAACTTGTTGCAGAGGGTTTATAAGGAACAGTGTTTAGTGTAAATAAAAATCGAAGCTAGGACAACAAAAAATGGCTATATGTCCCCACTGTAAAGAACAGATACAGGATGGTGCAAAAAAGTGCCATCAATGCGGGTCGTGGGTAACAAAACCAAGAAGGATTTTTGGATCTGTTAAATCAACTGTAGAATTTTTAACCTTCATTGCCGCAGTTTTTGTTTTAGGGGTCATGATTTACCAGTATACCATAATGAAAGAAACTATTAAACAGGGATGGGAGAATATTGATCTGTTTAGAGCCTCAGTTGAGAGAATGGATACCAGTATTGCTATAGCAAGAAGGGAATTTAAATTAGCAGAAAATGATTTTGATTTAAAGCTTAAACAGTTTAAGGCGGATGTTGAGCAATCAGTGTTTGAAAGAAAAATAAAAATAGACGCGGATCGTCCAAACATATCAATATCTGCTGGAGAGATAACAGTTACTGACACGGTAACGTTTATACGAATCAAACTTATAAACAAAGGAAATTCAGATGCTGAGAATATGAAAGTATCAATTTTTTGTAAGTTCCCGGATCAACAAAAAGACTTTTCCTATCATGAGATAACCAAAATATCAAAAAAAGGTGGTGAACAGACCTTTATAGAGTTTACAGATAAAATCCTCAACGATGACTTCTGGATTTTAGTCGTTATCACATATGATTGGCCCAGCTTTGGTTTGAACTTCCCAGACTACAAGGGATATCGATATGATTATGATATGAAAAAACGGAATTTCACCCCTTATAACCTGGACAAGAACCAAATAATAGAAATTTTTAAATAGTGGGTCTGGGAGGAGTATAGCTCCTCCCCTACGCGTTTACGCAAACGTTATCTCCTCTCCTTTCCAAGGAGAGGGTCAGGGTGAGGTTCAAAGATGTAGAGACGCATAGCATGCGTCTCTTTGTCGTGTAGCGAGATTTACCATAAATATAGGACAGAACAATGTTCTGTCCCTACAGCGACCCCGCCTCTGGCGGGATCGCACCACGAAATACAAAAGCAAGGCTAAAAGCCTTGCCCTACGTTTACTTCGTCGGGCGTGAAACCCGACGCTACGGTTTTTTGTAGGGGCATCCGCCTTTGGCGTGATGCCCCTACCATCTATTCAATAACCTCTAAAACCTGCTCAAATCTACCAAAAGAAGGAATTAAATATACCCCGGAAACTAAGGATTTTGCCTCTTTTAGAAGCTCTTTGCAGATTCTTACTCCTTCTTCTGCGCCCCTCTCCCCTGCCTGTTTCATTCTCTCCCTTATCTTATCCGGGATTCTGATTCCGGGGACTTCGTTGTGGAGGAATTCCGTGTGTCTTGTGCTTTGTAATGGGAGTAATCCTATGAAAATTGGCAGTTTTATTCCTTCTATTCTTCTGAAAAATCTCTCCAGGGTCTCTAAATCATAAAGCGGCTGGGTGAATATGAAATTTGCACCGGCTTTTTCCTTTTCTCTGAGCCGGTCTAACTCCCTATCCCAGTCTTCAGCATTGGGGTCAACTCCAACTCCGGCGAAAAAAGAGGTGGGTGTGCCGATGGAGTTTCCAGCCCAGTCTGTTCCTGAATTCAGTTTCTGGATAATCTTTACCAAACCGATAGAGTCAACGTCATAGACTGCGGTCATATGAGGATAATCGCCCAGACTGGGTGGGTCACCGGTGATAGCCAAGATATTTCTTATGCCCAGAGCATGTGCTCCTATAAGGTCTGATTGCAGCCCCATTAAATTCCTATCTCTACAGGTTAAATGGAGAATAACATCTATCCCGGTCTTTTCTCTTAAAAGATAAGCCAGGGAGAGACAGCCCATCCTTACCTTTGCCATGGGGCTATCAGCGATATTGACCGCATCGATTCCGCTTTTCTTCAGCTTCTCAGCTACCTGAATTATCTTCTCTGGATTGGTCCCTTTTGGCGGGTCGATTTCTACTGAGACCAGAAATTTCTTACCGAGATTCCGGGCAAAAGGTGAAAGCTCCATTAGAGGGGTTTCTATTTTTTCCTCTTCGACCTCCTCTTCCAAAAAGATATCAGGCTCAGTTTTGGAGGTTATCCCGGAATTCAATTTTTTAATAACCTGAGACATCATCTTTATATGTTCAGGTGTTGTGCCACAGCATCCACCTACGATATTTACTCCAGCTCGAATGAATCTCTCGGTATATTCAGCCATATACTCTGGCGAGGTAAGATAGATGTATCTCCCCTCTACAAAATGAGGTAAACCTGCATTGGGCTGGGCTGAGATGAATTTTTGAGTCTTGCTTTTCATTATCTGGATCACCTCATACATCTTCAAAGGACCAACACTGCAATTAGCTCCGATTACCTCAACTTCTAACTTATCTAAAACCTCAGCTACCTCTTCCGGAGTGTTTCCCATCAGGGTTTTCCCATCCTCTCCAAAGGTCATCGAAGCCATAATCGGGAGCTGGCAGGTACTCCGGATGGCAGAGACAGCTTCTTTCATCTCCCTGAGATCAGATATGGTCTCAACGATGAATAAATCCACCCCGCCTTCTAAAAGTCCTTCTGCCTGCTCTAAATAAGCCTCCCGAACTTGCTTTAAAGTTATCTCCCCGAATGGATAAATCCTCTGCCCTATCGGTCCGATTGAGCCGGCTACAAAGATATCTCTTCCCTCTATTTCTCTGGCTTCACGTGCTATTTTTGCACCCCTCAGGTTTATCTCCCTGACTTTCTCTTCAAATCCGTGAGATGCTAATTTAAAACGGTTTGCGCCAAAAGTATTGGTTTCAATTATCTCTGCTCCAGCTTTGATATAATCCTGATGGACTCTCTGAACCACCTTAGGGTTGGAAAGGTTCAGCTCATCAAAGCACTGGTAATAAGAAACTCCCCTGGTATAGAGCAGAGTTCCCATTGCCCCATCGCAGAGCAGGGTACCTTTTTGAAGCTTTTCTAAAAATAGATTCATTTTTAGCTGATAGCTTGTAGCTAGTAGCTTTTAGCTAAGAGCTATTATTCAAATCTCTCTCAATTTTGTTAATCAAACCTCTTAAAACTCTACTGGTTTCTTCGGATAGAGAATAAACTTTTTCGTAGTCTTCTTTATTAAAATAACTCAAAATTTTGGATATATGGATATAGTAAGAAAGTTCCTTTAAAGAAGATGAGGAAATATATAGAAATTGAAGTAGTTCTTTCTGGTATTTTCTGCCTGAACCTTCTGCGATATTTGCTGGAACCGATATGGCGGATCTCCTCATTTGAGAGGTTAATCCAAAGATTTCTGATTTAGGAAAAGACTTTGTCAATTGATAAACCATTATAGCCAATTTGTCAGCCAATTCCCAAACCCTTAATTTGGTATAATCTTTACTCATTAAGCTCCAAGCTCCCTGCTACTAGCTCCTTGCTTATTTTATTCCCAACTCTTGCTTGACCTCCCTCACTGCTTCAACCATTACTTTAAGCTTTGCCTGGGCTTCTTCTACGGTTCTGGTTTTAAGTCCGCAATCCGGGTCGATATAGACCTTCTCTAAGGGAAAAACTTCTAAAGCTTTTTTAATATTGGCTTTTACCTGTTCTTTAGTTTCGATTTTGTGACTGTGGACATCTATGACTCCGACTGCAATCTCCTTGGTAAATTTAGGTTCTCTGAATAGGTTTAAATTGGAGAAGTTGCTGTTGGCGAATTCCAGGTCTAACTGGTCAACCGGAAAATCTAAAAGTCTTGGATAGATTTTAGAGAAATCGCCATAGCAGATATGGCTGATAGTTTTTGCTTTTATCCCTCTGGTAACAATAGCCATGGCCGCTATGGCTAAATCTATCTCCTCTGGACGCGTGGATAAGGCGGGCTCATCTATTTGAATATATTTAGCTCCGGCTTTTTCTAAATCGAAAACTTCCTGATGAATCACTTCAGCTAAAGCTAAAGCCGTATCTTTTCTGGATGGATAATACTCATTAAAGGACCAGTCCATCATAGTGTAAGGTCCGGTGAGCATACCTTTAACTGGTTTTGGAGTCAAGCTCTGAGCATACCTAAAGGTTTCCACTGTCATCGGCTTTTTTCTTTTTACCTCACTCAAAACCACAGGTTTACGATAATATCTATTCCCATAAGATCGAACCAGTCCGCTTATACCGAAACCTTCTAATATTTCCGCAAAATAAGTGGTCATATCCCCCCTTTCCATCTCACCATGGACAAGTATATCTATGCCTATCTCCTCCTGGAATTTTATGACCTCAGCTATAGCCTTTTTCTCTAAAAGATGTAATTCCTCTTCTGTAATTTCATTTCGTGAAAACTGGGTTCGTGCTTTAGCTAAGTAATCTGGTTTGGGGAAGCTCCCCACACTTGTAGTTAGAAGCATCTTCTCTCCTCTTTGTCATTCTGAGCCCGTAGGGCGAAGAATCTGTATACGGATTCTTCGGTCGTCCCGCCAAAGGCGGGACTCCCTCAAAATGACAGTCTTATTTTATTTTGTCATACCGACTCCGCTAAAGGCGGACGAAGTATCTCTTCTTTAGAATATTTTAGCCAATATGATTAAACCTGTATGCAATGGAAGATAGAAGTTTTAATTTCTTCAAGGCATTTTCATGTGGTAAAAATTCAAGTCCGCAGGAGGGGCTGATATAGATTTTCTCAGAAGGAATCTTTTTGGAGACTTTCTCAATGAGCTTGAGGATCTCCTTTTCATCTTCCATCTTGGTATTCCGGGCATCTAAACAGCCCAGGATCAGTTCTTTTTTTAAATCAGTTTCTAAGATAAAAGATAGATTCTCAGGTTTGCTTACCAGATCAATCCCGATTATATCAACCGGTAGATCGAAAAGCTCAGGTATTAGATTTTTTATTTTTCCGAAATATAAAAAAAGAATAGTTTTAGCTTTTATACCTGAAAAAATGGTCCTTAGACTTTCTTTCAGTAAGTTGATCTCCTGGGGGACGAAGCATAATGAAGGTTCATCTAACTGGATATATTCTACTCCCTCCATGTCTAATCTCTGAATCTCTTTTTGTAAAATCTGACTATAGTCCATTCCAAAGCTCATTAAATCTTTATAATATTCATCCAGGGATAATCCTGAAAAAGTCAAACAACCTGGCAGAACTACTTTCAAGCTTTTATTAGAATTGGCTCTGGCGAACTTGAAGTCCTCAAGAGTAGTAAAATCTTTAAAGACCATTTTAAAGTTAATTACTGGCTTGCGGTAATAAAAATTGTTATCGAAAAATCTTAAAAGTCCATTTATTTCACACCCTTCTATGTTCCTGGCCAAAGGGGTTAAAAGATCATCCCATCTTATCTGTCCATCAGTGATAATATCGATTCCAGCATTCTCCTGTTCTTTTAAAACCCTTATAATGGTAGCCTTATAAACCTCTTCTAACTTTTCTTCTGAGATCTTATTCTGCTCAAACTGGTTCAAAACATTTCTCAGATTGGGAACGTTCTTATCCGAGCTTATTTTTGGGTAACTGCCCACTACGGTTGTTTTGATCACGTATTTTAGCCCTCGTAAAAAGTTTGTTGTGAGACGCCTTCAGCTGGTCGTCCCTAGTTCGACTTTGTATTCGCTGATGAGGACACCAGCTGAGAGCTGAAAAACTTAGAGTTTTAGCCTATCTCCTAATTCGCCGATAAAAGGTATTTTCCATTCCTTTCCCTGCACAGCATTCAGTATGCCGGCCAGAGCTGAAACTAAACAGAGGATTATTACCATTCCCCAGAAAAGCTGACTAATCTTAGGTAAAAGAAATACTGCTGCAATTATCTCTAAAAAGAAAAGGATTAGTCCCTGCTTTCCATGTTTAACCGCAAAAGGATTATCTTTCATCTTAACCAGGGGCACAAAGCACATAAAAGGTATATAGCCCAGGATAGCGGCTGCTTTTCCCTCCTGGATGAGTTCCTCTTCAGATTGAGCAGAACTATTTTTCTTTTCTTCTTCTTCCTTGTTTTTTTCTAACTCATCCATGTTTTATACCTTTTAGGATTTGTAGGGACAGAATCCGCCTCAGGCGGATTCTGTCCCTACAAAAACTTTGCTTACCAGTAAATAGGGCTTTTGTCTTCTTGCAAAAGGTTAAATTTTATAAGGTCGATCTCCGGGCATCTTTCTACCTCATCCTTACCCTTTAAGACTATTAACCTGAATTGAAACCCTTTCTCTTTTCCCGACTCAAAGGTTTTAAGGGGCAAAGAAAGTTCAAGCACTTTTGAGAATTGATAAATAACTGGAACGGGAGCCTCTATCCACTGTTTTTTTTCTGGAATATATTTATTAAAACTGGCTTTTTCTTTGGAAACAGAGATTTTAAAACGTGCTGGTATTAAAATCTCCAATTCAAATTGATAATTCTCAGAGAAATATTTTTCGATGGGAAGAACAGTGTCTATTCTCAGATAAAGGTTATCTGAATCGTGACCAAAATGGATTTGTTTCACCACGCTAACTGCTCTTTTAATTACCCCGCTGAGTTTAACACAATCAAGAACGCCTGCTCCTTCCCATTCATAATAATGGGTTATTTTCCCATCCAGGGTTGGGGTGATAAGGCTTACCGGCTCTTGGATAGCTAATATCCTGACACCAGCTCTTAAAGAATTAAAGAGTGTTTCCGGTGGTTCTAAGCCTATTAATTCATAGACTGAGAGGAGATGGGAACGGAAAAGCAGGTCAAAAAGCTCACTGCCCGGACCTGAATGTTCACTACCATACCACCAGCACCAATCGCTTCCCTCAGCCACATAGATTTCCTTCCAGGCGGCTTTTAACTTTTCTTCTGATATTCTCTTATCTTTACCTTCTTGTTCTATTGATCCTAAATTGGAAAAATTAGATAATCTATCCCTGGCATCTTTTAGCAGGTCCCAGGCTAAATTATCGGGTTGTTCACCAATCCAGATTTTAAAGTTATGATCAATCCAGGAACCAGGATAGAGTTTGGTGAGTTTGGATTTTACCTGAGCCTCAACAGCTATGCCGGGCTTAGCTCCTAAAAATTTGCTTACCGTAATTGTTTGAATTAAATTTTCGTCTGAAAGCCCTGAGTAGAGAGCATTGAGGAAATCCGAACCATCGTTTTTATAATATTCCCAGCAATTCTCCCCATCCAGTATAATGCTTACCAGGAAATCATTTAACTCCTCATCCTTGAGGCTCTTTCTGATTTCCAGGAGCCTTTTAATAAAATCATCTGCGGCTTTCTTTGGATCCCAGTGTGAATAGACGAATCCGATTAAGTCTGAAAGGAGATGATCTCTGAAAAAGAAAACCACTTTATTCCCTTTAACTGTTACTTCGTACGGTTTATATAACAGTTTGATTTTATTATGGTTGGAAGCATCTGTGACTCCAAGACTTAAATATAGAATCTCTTCATCTGTAGCAGACCATTCAATACCTGCTTGAGCCATAATGGGGATAATGTCTTCACTTACCCCTCCCTCTGAGGGCCACATTCCTCTGGGTTTTCCTCCAAAAACCTGCTCATAAATCTCGATTCCACAATTTACCTGAGCTATGGCATCTTCAGGATGATTAAATTTTCTATGAGGTAAAATTAGGTTAGGCTGGGATACCTTGGATATATCGGTATCGCAGAGTAAAGGCAAAATAGGATGATAACAAGGGGAAATAGATATTTCTATCTGACCTTTATCTCTTAGCTCCTTATACTTGGGAAGAACTGAACGAATTATATTTTTCTGTTTGGAAAGCATCCCTTTTTTATCTTCTTCAGTAAAATTCTCCTTCTTTTTGAACAAAGGTACTAATTCTTTGTCTTTTCTGAAGATCGGATCAAACCAGGTTAAATTTGACCAGACCTGTAAATCAAGAAGATCCTGCTGAGTGAATTTTTGAACCGCTTGATTGAACTTTTCAGGGTCTTCTCCCCTTTTGAGAAAAAGTTGATAAAAGCGGGGGTAGGGTTTGATCATAGTTACCTGGTTACCCATGAAGAAATCTCTGATCACCTCTAATCTTTCTTCATCAGTAAGCTCATCCGCCCGTTTCTCAGTTAAAAGTAGATGCCGGTCATAGACTGATTGAGATGCATAATCCTGAATCTGTTCAATTAATGAAGGGACCAGATTGAAAGTCTGCGAGATTTTAGGGTAGTTATCAAGGATAGCTACCATATCATAATAATCTTTTAAAGCATGCAATCTAACCCAGGGCAGAAGATAGCGATTGGTCTTGATCTCCTTATAATAAGGCTGATGCATATGCCAGATAAAGGCGACTTTCAATGGTTTTTCCGAATTTCCATTCATAGTATCGTTCACTTTTTAACTCTTCTTGGCAGTGAGCTCTGCTAACTCTAAACGGGCTTGAAATACAGTCTTGGAATCAGGATATTTCTGGATTATTCTCTTATAGATCTCTTTGGCTTTGTCAGGTTGATTAGCATAAGAGTAAGCCTGAGCAGACAACAGTAATAGATTTGGAACGACAAAATCGTCCGGATTTTTGTCCGCGGCCTTGAGGTAGTCTTCGGCTGATTGGGAATATTCTTTTATCTGCATATGGCAATCCCCTATGCCGGAATAAGCTCCGGATAAAAGGAGCAGGTCAGCTTTAGGATATTTATTGACAAAGTCTTGAAAATGCCGTAATGCTTGATCATAATCCCGGTTATAATAAAGAGCGTTTCCTAATAGATATAAAGCCTCCTGGCCTGCTTTGGTTCCACCATAATTTCTCCAGATAGTTTGCAGGTCTGTAGTAGCTTGTTGAAACTCTCCTGCCTCAAGTTCTACCCTGGCTTTTCCTAATAGCTCTAAGGCTTTTTGATTGCGTACCCTATTAGATGAAATAAAAAATATCGCTATCAATATCACAACTACCACCCCTGCACCGGCTATCAAAAACTTCCTGGAATGTTTCTGGATATATTGGGTGAATTGGAAAGTGGTAGTAACCAGCTTGTCCTCTTTCATCTGGTGTTTGGTTATCTTTACTTTTTTAGGGCTCATAGTCATTCACTCCTGATAAAAATCGTTCTTTTTCTGTAGCTGTCAAATATGGCTGAGTGTCATTCTGAGTCCATAGGGCGAAAAATCTACGGATTCTTTGGTCGTCCCGCAAAATGCGGGACTCCCTCAGAATGACAAAAAGAGCTTGCTCGATGAATCAAGCAACAACAATAAATCAATTTAATAAAATTTCATAACTAATCAAGCCTTTTACAAAAAAGGCGAAGCTCTTTTTGAACTTCGCCTCTGTTAAGCTCTTTCAAAGATTAGAAGAAACCGGTGAAGTTCACCAGAAATCGATTGTCTTTTTTCTCGATGTTATTAATGTTAAAAGGTTCTCCCAAAATATAACCACTCATCTCGGTCTTATACTGGCTTAACTCATAAGTAAAATCAAGTTTTATCTGTTTCCAGCCTATTCCGGTTCCCAAAGAGATGGTGTTCCCTGAGACTTTATCTCCGTTCTCCTGATTGATTATGGTTATTTCGTCTTTTCCAGTAATGGAAGAAGGGAAGTCTATTTCTACGTTCTTCAAATCTGAAAACACCTTAGGATCGTTTCTAAAACCCGCTCTTATTGGGATGGTCCCATATTTGCTATGAAAAAGATATTCTCCTCCGATTCTGAATTGAGTTAAGGAATTCCAATCCAAAGCCATAGAGGTATCAGGTGAATTAGGGTCGAACCATTTTTTAGGGAAGATTAACTTTGAACTACTGAAATCCCTCAATTCTACATCACCTGCTAAGGTGAGTCCTTTTATCTGGTATGAAGCTCCGAATCCAATCATAAGAGGGATTTCCCATTTCTGTTTGTATTCAACTGGCCAGATTACTCCACTTTGGTATGAATAAGGATTAACCACTTCGTCGACTACAAAATCATACAAATATTGGACATCATCTTTCTCTTTTAGTTTAAAAGGAGTTTTTACAACTGCACCAACTCTTAAATCCTGATATTTATACATAGTGCCTAAGGTAAAATTCACACCAGAATAACTTCCCTTTATAAACGGTCGGTAAACGATCGAAGTGTCGGAAGCAGAAGCAGCACCCCAGCTAAGATCGATCTGCTGTTCAGAGTTATACTCATAGCTCCCAGTATAGACATTTATACCCAGTCCAAAAGATAGTTCTTTATAGGCTTTACCTCCCAGAGAAAGAACTAATACATCAAGTCCTCCTTTTACTTCTTCAGTTTTATCCCAGATTCTATAAGAGTCCTCATACACTTCATTTCCAACTGTGTCCACAAAAGTATAAACACCTAAATAATTATATACACGTTTATCATAAATATCTGAAGCTCGGTTATAGAGAACACTCCCCACTAGCTCCTTTTCAAAAAGTTTAAAGGGGATGACCACACTGCCAAAAGAGATTGAGGATTTGCTCTGTTTTAAAGAGTTCTGAAAAGTTGGTGAGGTTGGCAAATCATAGCGGGTGGTATATTCCAGCTTGGGATTAAGAAAATAAAGAGTAGCACCCATCTGGTATTTGTCTAACTGGACCAAGCCGGCTGGGTTCCAGCTTGCGGCAGAGGGATCATCTGATACAGCAAAAAAAGCTCCTCCCATTGCTCTTGCCCTGGCTCCTCCTCCTAAGAAATTGTAATCAAGAATGTTTCTGGTTACTGTAACCTGAGGATATCCCAGGTTGACAAAGACCAGGACCAGCAAACCGATTGTAAGGGTTAGTTTTAACTTCATCTGGCTCACTCCTTTTTGAGTTTTTAGTTCACCTCACAATTTAAGTTTTAATATATAAACCTGTTTTTCTTTTGGCAAGCATTTTTTTAATTTTCTTCTCTTTTTCTTCAAACTCCAAACTTCAAACTGTATTCCTACCCCCGGCCCGACTTGAACGGGCGGCCAACAGTTTAGGAAACTGCTGCTCTATCCAAACTGAGCTACGGGGGCGGAAAAGGCAGTGATTAGTGAATAGTGATTGGTGATTAGTCCCTTCCCCCTTCCCCAAAATATCTTATGACTTATATTTCACTCCTTATAATATTTGATTAATGAAAAAAGGTCATAGCTTTTGAGTTTTTCCCTTCCTTTAAGGAAGGACAACTCGATCAATACCAGAATACCAGCTACCCTTCCTCCTAATTTTTCTATGAGCTTGCAAGTAGCCTGGAGGGTTCCACCTGTGGCTAAAAGGTCATCCACGATCAGAACTTTCTGACCCTTCTTTACTGCATCCCGATGAATTTCCAGTGTATCGGTACCGTATTCCAGGTCATATTTTTCTTCAATTCGATCTGCTGGTAGTTTTCCAAATTTTCGAACGGGGATAAAACCCACTCCCATTCGGTTAGCTAAGGCTCCTCCCAAGATAAATCCTCTGGATTCCACTGCAGCTATAAGATCGATTTTTTTCTCTTTATATTTTTTATATAATAGGTCCACAACACGTTTAAATGCTTTTCCATTCTTAAGCAAAGTAGTGATATCCCTGAATACTACTCCCGGTTTTGGGTAATCTTTGACATTTCTGATTAGCCTTTTTAAATCTTGAGCCATCTTTTCTCCTTTTAAGAACTTCTCAAAATCTTATCTGAAAATCAGTGTAATTGTTCTTATGATCCAGCCATTCGATATTTACTCCAGTAACATGGGCCGAGCGTGGACCCATTTTCAAATCCTTGATAAAATCCAGTATCATCCCCTTGTCACCTTCAACCTCTATTTCGACATCTTCGTTATACAGGTTTCTTACATAACCTTTAAGATTGTATTCTCCTGCCTTGCGATAGACAAAATAGCGATATCCTACGCCTTGAACTATTCCTGAGACAATTATATATGCCGCAACCTTATCCGGGCTCATTTCAACTTGATTTGTTCTAAGGCTAACTTAACTGCCTCTTTAGGATCTTTGGCTTTAATTATTCTCTCTGAGACATCCCAGGTGCTTATGCTGATTACCGGTTTACCTAATTTAAGGCAGAAGGCTAACTCAGACAGTGTACCATACTTACCAGGCAAAGCGATGATAACATCAGAACTACGAATCACCATCAAATTCCTTCCTTCGCCAAAACCGGTTACAATTGGAAAATCGATATAGGGATTAGCTTCTTCCTTGTTTTCGCCAGGAATTATTCCTATGGTTGTCCCTCCATTTTCCTTAGCTCCCTGAGCTGCGCCTTCCATTACTCCACCTAACCCGCCACAAACTAAGATCGCTCCTGCTTTGGCGATATATTTCCCTACATCAACTGCGGTACTATGGATTTTCTTGGAACAGGTACCCGCACCGATTACTCCAATGAAAACCTTTTTTCCTTCCTCCTTCACTTCTTTCTTCACTTCTTTTGCTTTCATATAACAACTCCCTTTTACCCCAGATCGTTTTTTAAAATTATTTTTTTCGGGGCGGTCCGATTTGAACGGACGACACCTTGGTCCCGAACCAAGTGCTCTACCAGGCTGAGCCACGCCCCGCTCCATCTTCTTGACCTATCTATCTTATATTTTTTTTGAAGAATGTCAATAGAAAAATAGTTTTATTTAAAAGTAAAATGGCATATTCAGATTGTAAGGACAGAATCCACCTCAGGCGGATTCTATCCCTACAAACTACAAAACACTGACATGGTCAATGCACTTCTATACTCCTATAGAGTAAAAACTTATTTTTCCTTTACCCTTCTTATCTCCCAGATGGTCCCTTTCTTTGAAGGACAGTGAATGCGATATGTATTCGGGTCGTCTTTCTCCCAGGATGGGACCCGGGCTGAACAGCGTTGAACAAAAGGCTATAGCGCAATAGCGGCTACTCCACAGTCCGCCTAAGGCGGATCAGGTCTGCAATTAGGATGAACATATATGAAAACCTCCCCTTCTTCGTGAGGGCATTTACCTATTTTCTCAATTAATTTAACCCTTACTTCTTTCAATCCTCTGACCCGGGCAATTTCCATCCATCTTTCTTCAGAAAAAGGCATAACTTCCTCTCATCAATTTGACAAAAACAGATGTTAAAAACTCCCGCCTTGTGGGCAAGGCGGGATTACCGATTACTCATTTTTTGTGCTATTTTTTGCTCGATGAATCGAGCAACTACAATACTCAGTAAACTATAAGGGTCGGTCTGCTTAAAGCAGACCGACCCTTTTCTTATCAGAGCTAATATCTGGGTCGTCTTCTCTTAAAATCCCTGTCCCCTCCTCCTCTGCCACCCCCTCCTCCATATCCACCGCCACCACCGCTGCTTCTTTTTGGCCTGGGCCGGGCTTCGTCCACCTTGATGTTACGACCATCCAGTTCTTTCCCATCCAGAGCTTCTTTGGCACTCTGGGCTGCCTCACCGGTTTCCATCTCCACAAACCCGAATCCTTTTCCTTCGATTATGGTGATGGAGGTTATAGTTCCGTAGGCTGAGAAAGCTTCTCTGAGCTTCTCCTCACCAGTCATGTAGCTCAGGTTGCCTACGTATAGCTTGTTGTTACTCACTTACTCCTCCTTTGGAGTTAAAGTGTTTTTTGAAAAGGGTTTGTGCTTTGAGCGGAGTCCGTACAGATGGAAAAGGGATTTTCGCCCTTCTTACATTCTAAGCTGCAGTTGCAGCCGGGTCAGCGCCAAGCCGCGCCCTAATGGTTGACAATATATATTTACGATACTCAAAGGTAAAAGTCAAGAAAAATCTTTATTTTTAAGTCTATTCCTGTCCCTCTACTAAGAAGGGGGACAGGGTGAGGTTTTTTATGTAGCGCCGGGTTTTATGCCCGACGAAGTAATGTCCGGGATAAACTCCTGGAAGCGGATCCGTAGGACCGGACGCTACATCTAACTTTAAAATATCCTCCACCCTTTCATCTCCTCGATAGTCTTATAATTTGTCCAGTCCAGATGCAAAGGAGTAATGGAGATATACCCTTTATCAATGGCTAAGAAATCTGAGTCTTTGCCGCCTTCGGACACGATTGCCTGTCCGGCTATCCAGAAATATTTTTTCCCCCGTGGGTCGATCTTCTCCACTACTACGTCTTTATAGACCCTTCTACCCAATCGAGTGATCTTGAATTTATTTAATCCGCCTGCGGCGGATTTGTGAGGTGGTATATTCACATTCAAGAAAGTGTCCTGAGGCAGTCCATTTTTAAGGACATACTTAGCCAGTTTTTTAACGAATTTAGCAGGATTATCAAATTTATCAAAATCGGAATCAGTGATGGAAACTGCGATTGATGGTATACCCAAAATTGTCCCTTCAATTGCGGCAGCTACGGTTCCTGAATAGGTAACGTCATCTCCAAGATTAGGACCGGAATTAATGCCGGAAATGAGAATATCTGGCTTTTTCTTTAAAACTTTATGAAACGCTATCATCACCGCATCTGTAGGTGTCCCATCAATAGAATAGATTTTATCTGTGATTTTATTAAGTCTCAAAGGTCGGGTTAAAGTTAAAGAATGGCTGGTAGCACTCTGCTCCCTGTCCGGAGCAACCACCCACACCTGAGCGATTTTTGAAATCTCTTTTATTAAAGCCTTTAGACCTTTGGCTTCAATTCCGTCATCGTTAGTTAATAGAGCAAGCAAATTTCCTCCGTAAATTAGTGGTCAGTGGTGAGTGGCCAGTAGTAGGTCGGGCTGTCGAAGACTGCCCGACAAATCCTTTGTGTCGGGTAGCTCACCAAAGGCGGGCAACCCGACCTACTGTCTTTTCACCAGAAAAGGCTCTTCCACATTAATTTAATGAATCTTCCTGTATCCACAAAGGGATTTATGAAACTTTTGCTTCCTTGATAGATTGTGCTTATCGGCACCGGGGCAATTTTGAATTTTCTTCTTCCAGCTTTAATCAAAAGCTCGGATTCAAGCTCATATTTTCTGGTCTTCAATTTTATAGATTTTAAAACCTCTGCTGAGATATACCTGTAACCGGATTGGCTATCCCTGACTTTTGTATCTCCTAAAATAGAAACGATTATTGAGGTCAGGTTATTAGTCAACCACCTGGGGAAAGGCATAATTTTTAACCTGATATCCCTTGTCCCGACCAGTATATCCGATTCTGTTTTTTTGATGAATTCTGGAATAAAATTAGGGTCATGTTGTAAATCAGCATCTAAAGTAATCACCCCAGAATAATTTTCCCGCAAGGCATACCCAAACCCAGTTTTCAAAGCCTCCCCCTTGCCTTTGTTTTTTTTATGCTGAAGAACATTGACTCCACAACTTTTGGCAATCTCATAAGTCGAATCATAAGAGCCATCATCTACGACTAAAACGTCTTTTTTTTTAAGGAAAGCAGAGATTTGCTCAATTAAAGAGGAAATGGTTTTCTCTGCGTTAAAAGCCGGGATAAGAACTAAGATTTTTTTCATTTAGTAAATAAGAGCAGGTTTTCTGCTCAGAGTCAACACAGACGCTTTTCTATTACAAGAACAAATCTGATTTTTGTCTTGGCGAAGGGCAGAGGGGAATTAAAGGGGTGAATGCCTCGAAGCCAAGACACCTTATTAAATTTTAATTTTGCCTGATTTCGTGCCAACAAAGTCGACGTGCCACCTTTATTTATCTTCTATTTATCTTCTTTTTTCCGTTCTTCCGTTTTTGATTGTTTTTTCATTTCTTGAATTAAATGTGGAGCCATCTTTTTGGCTTTTTGAGCCCTCAAAAATAAATGAATGTATGGAAAAAGTTCGGTTACTATTCCCATACCTAAGACAGTGAAACCGATGAAGATTGTTGTCCAAATTCGAACGGTAATTCCTATGATTAATCCTATTATTGAAAGTATCCCCCCGAATATTATAACAGTAGTGCCAAGAGCGACAATTTCCTTCCAAAGTCGTTCAAACGTAGTGCCACGAATAGCAAAAGATGGAACCAAAAACATGGCATATAAAGCTCCAAGAATCTGTAAGACGGGAATGGAAAGTCTGCCTGGCATTGTTCTTTCAGCAAAGACCTCCACTCCAAGAATTGCAAGAATAAAGCTTAGAATTGCCAATAACATAATTATCACGAAAAGAATTGTATCGACTTTAGTATGTTTGGCTGGTGCGAGCATCCCGGCAGAAAATACAAATAAAAAACTAAAAACAAATGCACTTACGCCATCCAGAAATGTTTGATTCTGAAACCCAATCTTATTAAGTAATAAACCTAAAAGCAAATTGACAACAATAGCAATCAAAACAGCTACTGGTAGGAATATTAGCCAGCGGAAAGCACTTGGTTTATTTTTGATCTCGGGTTGATTTTGATTATCCATAAATTTCTAACTTAATTAGTTTATTAAAACGGTAATTGCTTTTGCGAACTATCAAACGAGAAATTTCTTGTGCGCAAAAGCATTGAGCGACAACTATAATTTCTTTCTATCATAAATGGAGCGTCGTAGTGCCTGCTGTTATGTGAAGTTGCCGCACCTACAACTCCTTAATTGAGATAGACTGCAAACGAGCGATCACTCTTGCCCCGGTCGTGTGAATCGCGACCTCTGGTAAACACCGCATAGAAACAAGTTGCTTCGTCATCGCCAGAATATAGCCGATCGGACCTTGGCCCTTGACCAAGTCGAAATTGTAGTCTCGTGCCGGAATCGGTTGACCTTGTAATACACGAATCTTGCCTGAGAGTTTCTCTTTATTGAAGTCGAAAATATTGCCAAGAATATCGATGGGAGTGTCTTCCAACTTCGTTTCTGGATTGAACAACTCCTTCTCCTCTTCAGAAAGTGAGATGCCTTCTTTCTTAGGGTCTATGGCACTTATCTTATCGATTCGCCCTCATTCGATATGCTCTGTGATGCGCTTGTAGTACTCTTCAGACCGGTCGGCAATCTTGAAAATATTCTGATGGATAGTGATCGGTTGTGAACCCGGCGCGGAAACGACGACTATTCCTTCATTGTTTGGTGCGGACACTGTGGGCTCCTTTCCCTTGCGGCGTAGATTGATGACGGCTTTCAAGAAATCGTATGCGGCTTTGGCGGACTTCCAAATGTCGGATGACGCAAGTTGCGGTACCAAGGGAAGCAACGGTATGGCAATATCATACAGGATTTGAAGATCTTGAATGTATGAGCCGGTTCTGGGTCGAGAAGCGAGTATACGGTAATTGAGTCGCTCGGACTTAGTCAGTCTCGACTTGCCTGACAAAACGATATAGGATTGATCGACAATAGAGTGGAAGTCGTCAAGTATTGCAATGACTTCGTGAAGGGGATACGGCTCCTTTATAACCGGACCGTCTATTGTCAAAGTCACTATTTCATCGGACATAATACCTCATCAGATGGTGCAGCAATGCACTGTAGTTTGTGCTGTTAAATGAAGTTTTGCTCCGTTATTCTCCACCAAGTCTTTTTGATTCAATCCAATCGAACAACGCCTTATGGGATTCGCATTCATCCAAGCGGTTAATCATATTCATTGTGAGAGTACCCGTTATGTTCTCCAATTCGACAAGATCGGTGTCAAGTATAGCCTTTCGACCACCATGGGAAACTTCACTGCGAAGGCGATAAAGTTCTTGAACTCTCTTCTTAAGTCTCTTCCTGTTCTCTATCTCATCTGCAATTAAGATTGCGACGGCTTCTGCAATGAATGTGCCAATTGGATTGCCATCCCTAGGAGTCAAAAAAGTCTCCAAGCAGGTTATAAGATTGAGTAGCTTGTTTTCATTTTCCTCTTGGGTCTGATAATTGGCAAACCAATGCAGTGCACGTAGAACAACTCTCTCGAAATCACCAAGCTCTCTATTGAGCTTAGAGAGCACCTTAGAAATCTTGAAGACTCCTATTTTGTTCATATGCTCAAGGTTAGGTTCATTGATTTCAAAAGAAATTAAAGGCCCAACAAATTGAGTGTGAGTATTGTATGATTTACCATCTGTGCACATAATTGGAATCCAGCGACTGCCTGGAAATACTTCGCCCTGCAAGCCAATGGCGACATTGTATCCTTTGGGATAGAGTGCAGGAATGGAGTATCGGAATAGATCTATGACACGACGAGTTTCTTCTTCTGCACGTTCCCTTGCTTGTTCCGGCTCAGCGACTACTTTGAAAACGGAGCAGATTTGTCCTTTGATGTAATCGCCAATCTTTCTTTGTTGAATTTCAAGAATCTTGGTCTTCTCCTCCGGAGTTTGTCTGACAGAGTGAGTGATCTTTTCGATATCGCTCATCAAGGATGCTACGTTTGAATCGGTCATTTTCCTTAAGGCCACCTTACCGATTAGTAGTTCGTCCATAGACATCTGTATGCCAGCTAACGGCACATAGACGATGTGTTCTTGAGAGTAACTATTAAAATCATCGATAATCTCATCTATGTACGCTTCAATATTATCTGATTTACCATCCCGAAGTGTTTTCGCCAAGACCTTTTGTAGGAGGTTGTCAACATACTTCTCAGAAAACTTTTCACTCCAACTTTCGTCTTGGAGAAGGATCCTAGCGACATCTTCGAATAAGTCGACAAACTCATTCGATAGGCTAAATGCGATTCCCTCGGACATTATGTGTTTTGTCCGTCCTTGAATCTCCTTGAAAGGCTCGTTGGCATTCTCTGCTAGTTTGATAAGACGCTGAATGAGTGATGTTTTAGTCTTTAGATTCATAAGTCAAGAGAATAAAATTTCACATAACTTGTTCATTGATAAACTGGTTCATTTATACTCCCAAATTAGGAGGATAGATGAAATTTTTTATTTATTCTAAATTTAAGTACTGTTAGACGCAGTGTATACACGATTATTTCTGTTAGCTCTCCTCTTTTTCATCATTAACTATTGTATGGGTCTTAAAAAGAAATCGAGTCCGGCTTGAGCAGGCAGTGCGAAGCATAAAAACAATCGCAATTATAATCGAAGCAGCGATAACGTAAAGATTGAAGTTCTTCCAGGGTTCTGTACAACCATTGATGTATGAAAACGATCGTGAACAGAGGAAAAACCAAATGAACGTCACGAAAAGATTGAGAATTAGGTTGATCTTAGTGACAGAGAATTTGTATGGATCTAATAGATTGATGAATTTCCAACTCTTCTCATGTATGACAGTCTTCTGAAGAGGTCCGAAGACCTTATTCTCCAGCATATCGACTTGCTTTTCCCAGTTCTCTTGCCAGAACTTGCTTCCCCTGTTTGCAAGATACCAGCCGAACGAGAAAGTAAAGCCAATGCAACTTATGATGAAAAGGAGCTCGGGTTTGTCTGGCAGTTTGCTGCTGTCGGCAGAAGCAAGAGCGAAGAAGCCGCCCAAGGTGAAGGCAATGAAAGTCCAGAAGTAGGTTGCCCTTTTCCAGTATAGATCGATTTATAGCTTGCGTGTGTCAAGAGCATGTTTGAGTGCAAATTGTTTCTCTTCGTCGAAGAGCAAAGAGAATAACTGTTGGTATTCCTCGACGCTTGAGATGTCTCTTGAGTCATACTTCATCTTTCTCGTTTTCTCTTTCGCCATTTGTCAATTCTTCAGTGCGTGAGTTACACCTAATTAATTCACAAACGAAACACTTCGCTTTTTGTTCTATTTTGGGATGATAAAACGCCCTTAGAAAGCTTTTATCTTTCACAAAAAAGTCGCAAAACTTGTATATTTTATCGGGGCGATCCGATTTGAACGGACGACCACTTGCACCCCAAGCAAGTGCGCTACCCAGGCTGCGCTACGCCCCGATTGAATCAACTTAATATCTTTAAGATCTCGCTAAGCTCCTTTTTAATATCCCTCAAAACAGTTTTCAGCTTTTCCTGGTCAATTTCCTTATTTTCTGGCTCTGCATGGCGGAACTCTTTTAATTGCGACCTGGCACCTTCGATGGTAAACCCTTCTTCGTATAGAAGGTTTTTTATCCGGTTCACCAGCTCTATGTCTTTCAACTGATAGGTTCGGTTACCAGCCCGGTTCTTTTTTGGTTTCAAATCAGAAAATTCTTTTTCCCAGAATCTAAGGACGTAAGACTTTATCCCGGTTATCTCGCTTACCTCGCTTATGGAATAATAGAGCTTTCCACTTAGCTCATCTACTGATTTGTGTTTCATATTTATTGCCTTTTACTGACCTTAAAGAAATACTTTATGAGAACTCTGAAAAACATATTTTGCAGGGCTGTCCCGCCTTGGCGGGATGCCTACGTAGGTCTAAAAGGTTGATTATTCGTAGGTCGGGCACCCTTGCCCGACCAGTCGTTTCCACTTTTCCAGAAACCTCTTTATAGTTTAAACTTAAGATATACATTTATTTTAAGTTGTCAACTCCAAATTTCAGATTTTGGCTCACGGGTCATAAGCTCGATTAAAGCTTCTTTCGGGTTAATATTTTCAAATAATATCCTGTAAACCTGCCGGGTAATCGGCATCTCCACTTTATGTTTTTGAGAAAGCTGAAAAGCAGATTTTGTGGTCTTAACCCCTTCTGCTACCATAACCATCCCTTCAAGTGTTTGTTTAAGGGTGTTCCCTTTTCCAATCTGTTCTCCCACATATCTGTTTCTCGAATGTTGGCTGATGCAGGTAGTAATCAAATCACCCATTCCTGAAAGTCCAGAAAAAGTAGATGCTTTAGCTCCAAGCTTCTCCCCTAACCTGACCATCTCAGCTAAGCCACGAGTTAAAAGAGCACCTTTGGCATTATCACCTAAATTAAGTCCATCGCAAATCCCGGCGGCAATAGCGATGACATTTTTCAAGGAGCCACTTAATTCTACTCCGATCAAATCCTCGCTGGTATATACCCGGAAATATCTATTCATAAAATTTTTCTGAACTTCTCTGGTTGAATCTTCTTTCAATCCTGCTATTACTACGGAAGTAGGCATTTTTCTGGAGACCTCTTCTGCGTGACAGGGGCCGGATAAAGTCACAATCTTATTATGCAGTTTCTCAGGTAATTCCTGGATTAAAACTTCTGACATCCGGCATAAGGTATCATTCTCAATCCCTTTGGATAAGTTTACCATCAAAGGCTCGTTTAGAGAAATCCGGGCTAATTTTTTACTGACTTCCCTGACTGTATGTGAGGGTAAAGCCAAAACTAACATTTCAGCACCTTTTACCGCTTCGTTTAACTGGTCAGTAATTTCGATTTCTGGAGGGATTAGAATACCGGGGAGTTTGCTTCTATGTTCCCTTTCTTTTCTCAAATTGAGCATATCCTGAGAATTAAACTCCCATAAGGAGATTTTATGCTGGTTTGAATGCAGAAGAACCGAGACCCCTATGCCCCAGCTCCCAGCTCCCAAGACTGCGATTTTAGTCATCTGTTTTTTTATGAGCTCTTTCCGCGTAGGGGTGGAATTGACCATAATTGTCATTCTGAGGGAGTCCCGCATTCTGCGGGATGACCGAAGAATCTCAGAGATTCTTCGCTTACGCTCAGAATGACAGTTAAAGTTAAACTCCACTCCTATGCAAAATTATCACAGCTTTTGTTTTTTACCGAATTTATTCTCAGTTCCATTAAGTAATCTTTTTATATTCGAGCGGTGAGTATAGAAAATAAATATATTAAGCACCAGGACCGCAATCAAAAGCTCATCCGCAACTGGCTTATGAAGATAATATTTTTCAAAGATTAAGGCAAGCAAGATAAATAAAGCTGAAGATAGAGAACCCAGAGAGACATAGCGGGTGATTACAACTATAATTAAAAAAAGTAGTAGAGATAAAATCAACTCTACAGGGGCAAGAGAAATTAATACCCCTAAGCCCGTGGCTACTCCCTTACCTCCTTTGAAAGATGCGAAAACAGGGAAAATATGACCGAGGATCACAACCATCCCGGCAATTATCATTAAACTGGTTTGATTAAGAACTGGTTGGTCGATGATAATTCTGCTTATCAAAAGAGTGGCAATTAGTCCTTTACTTATGTCCAAGAGCAAAACTATTAAAGCAGGAATTGGTCCAATGACTCGATAGACATTAGTAGCTCCAGGATTTTTCGAGCCATATTCTCGGATGTCGATCCCCTTCCAGAGTTTGCAAATGATTATACCGAAGGGTATCGAACCTAAAAGGTATGAGATTATGGTAATTAATAAAATTGTGAGCATAGGTTATCTTTCTCATTAAGAATTGGTAGGGGCACAATATATTGTGCCCCTACGATAATTTTAACTCAGTTTCTGATACAAATACCATTCCCCTTCTTCATTTTTAGTTTTCCTGTCAAGATATATTTCAAATACCTCATCCTCTTCAGTCTGGACTCTATAGTAATTCCGGTGATGTCTTAATCTCCAGTTTTTGGCTTTAGGTGAGCCTTTTGGGAATCCCCAGTCCTGCCAGACTGCTATTAACTCAGTTATATTGTATTCCTTTCTATTCCAGATAAAAGAAAGCGGCACTCCCCTTTTTTTATCAAACACAACTTCAATCTTTTCTGATAAGAATTGTGACATTATCAAAATGTCTTGTGGAAATTTCGCGTAGCAGAGGTTTTAGACCTCTGCTGCCGAGCCCTGAAGGCTCGGCTACGCGTTTTTTTGTTTACACTCCATTTTTTATTCTCTTTTGTTTACTTTTATCCTGATAGGACAGCCTTTGAAACCAAAATGCTCTCTGATTTTACTCTGCAAATATTTTAAATAAGGCCTCTTTAAAAGTTCCGGGTAGTTGCAAAAGAAGACAAAGGTCGGAGGCTCTATATCGGTCTGAGTGCAGTAATAGAGTTTTATATATTTACCTTGCACAGAAGGAGGAGGTTGTTTTTTAATCTCAGGTTCTAATTTCTGATTCAGCTCGTTTGTCGTAATCCTTATTTTTCTCTCTAAATAGATCTCTTTTATGAGATCCATCGTTTTCTCTACTCTCTGACCGGTTTTAGCCGAGATAAAAATAATTGGCACAAAATCTAAAAAAGGTGCATAGGTTTTAATCCATTTAGTATAATAATCAACCGTTTTGCTTTCTTTCTGAAGTTGGTCCCATTTATTTATCCCCATTATCAGCCCTTTCCACATCTCTATAACTTCACTGGCGATCTTCAAATCCTGATTTACCAAGCCAACCGGAGCTTCAGTTAAAAGTAAGCAAACGTCAGATCTCTGGATAGACCTTAAACTTCTAAGTGAAGTATGGAATTCTAAATCGTCTTTGATATTCGACTTTTTTCTTAAGCCAGCCGTATCAATAAGAATAAAATCGTCTTGATTTATCTTAATTCTGGTATCGATTGAATCTCTGGTAGTGCCTGGTATCTGGCTAACGATTAATTTCTCTTCACCCAAAAGGGTATTTACAAAGGTGGATTTTCCTACGTTGGGTCTGCCAATAACTGCTACTTTAATCCCTTTTTCTTCCTCCACCGGTATACTCTCAGGAATTAGTCTGGAGATATCATCTAAAAGCTCAGTTGCGTTTCTGCCATTAGTCGCAGATATAGCATAAGGCTCTCCTAATCCTAATCTGGTATGAGAATAGACCTCTAATTCTTCCTTTTCATTATCAACTTTATTAGCCACCAGTAAGACCTTTTTGTTTGTTTTCTTCAATCTTTTAGCGATCTCTAAGTCTATTTCCTGAGCTCCTACTTTGCTATCGATTAAAAATAAGATTATATCAGCTTCATCTATGGCACTTTCTGCCTGAGCTTTAACCTGTCTTTCCAGCTCATCTTTGGTTGAGGGCAAAAAACCTCCAGTATCGACTAAATAGAAGCTTTTACCATTCCAGGTGCAGGAAGCATAATTTCTATCTCTGGTTACCCCCGGTCTATTATGCACCACTGCAAGTCTTTTTTTAAGAAAACGGTTAAAAAGAGTGGATTTCCCAACATTGGGACGACCGATTATGGCTACAATAGGAAGTGACATAGATATTATTAATTTTGAAGTGTAAAGCTTTAGTTAAAGGTTTACACTCCAGATTTTATCTCCGGTGATATGTTTTTCAAGGATTTAACTAAATCGTACGATCCTTTAACAATTTTTATACCTAATTCTTTCTCTAAATCAAGAGGCTTCAAATCATCTAAGAAAAGGCCATCCGGATTTAGACAGTTGGGTGGCAGCATAATCAAGTCACTTTTTCCTGACTTTTTTAGAGCTTTGAGTATATCTCCACCACTTAAAAGGCCGGTGACGGTTACGCTTTCTCCCAGGAAATTATTTTTTACTTTTACCAAGTTCACCTTCAGGTTTTTTATCTTTTTTAACCTATTCAGGATATAACCACTCATAAATTTATACGCTAACTCTCCAGTCACCAAAGTTAATCTGAATTTATGTTTTAAACTTCGAGGTAAAAACCCCTCCTTCCTTTTAAAATCATCTAAAAATTCCCTGACCAGACCCACGCCATTCTCAATTTGATAAAATTCATCATAATATTTTTTTGTGGGGTTGTCAAGCCCGGCTAAAAGATAAAACTCGTCTGCGGCATAGACGAAATTGGATTCATATTTCTTCCTGAAATAGATTTGCCAATGGTCAACTAATCGTATGAGTTGTTTTGCATATTCCTTATTAGTCGCTTTTAATTCAGGCAGACCTTTTCTGAACTTGGTCAATCCCACTGGTACTATGGCTAAGGATTTTACCCAGTGGTAGAATAAAGAAAGCTCATAAATCGACTTCTCTAAATATGCTCCGTCATTAATTTCCGGACACAGAACTATCTGGGTATGCATCTGGATTCTATGCTCTGCCAATCTCCGGATTAAGGGTATAATTTCTGGCGCTTCAGGATTGCCCAGCATTTTTTTCCTAAGCGATTCATTGGTCGTATGAACTGATATATATAAAGGGCTTAATCTTTGATTTATTATGCGTTGTATATCCTGTTCCGAAAGATTAGTCAAGGTGATGAAATTACCATGCAAAAAAGATAAACGATAATCCTCGTCTTTAAAATAGAGTGGCTTCCTCAAGTCTTTCGGTAGTTGGTCAACAAAACAGAAGATACATTTATTGGGACAGCCTCTACATCTTTTTTCCTCAAAATTTATCCCTAAGTTCTGATCCGGTTTTTTTGTTATTTTAACTTCCCTTATCTTGCCTGATTTATCTTTAATTTTTAAATTAAGTTTTTCTTCGCTGGAATAATATTTATAGTCAATCAAATCCTTTATAGTATAAGCATTTATTTCTAAAATCTTATCTTCTGGCAGGATTGAATATCTTTCAGCCAGGCTTTTACTTTCAACCGATTTTATTTTCACTTAAAAACTCCAATCCTGGAACGGATTTGTCCCGAAAGGGATCCGTAGGATAGAATTAAAAAAAGCGGGCGAAGGGAGTTGAACCCTCGACGTCAAGCTTGGGAAGCTTGCATTCTACCGCTGAATTACACCCGCTTTAGTCTGCAATTATATATAACTTGCGAAATTAACTGTCAAGAAAAATTTGCAGGATTTCCGTAGATCGACCATGTCCAAGGACTGTTCGACATCTTGTTTTGTCAAACAGGCTTTGCCATGCTTGACCTACATATCTTTACCTTTTGGTAAACCTAAAGGTTTACACTCCAAATCGTATCCCCACGCTGCCCTCAACGTGGGGTAATCTTTCTTTTCTATTTACGAACCACAAACTTCTTATCTAACTCTTTAAGCTTTTCTACTATCCCTCCATATTCCAGCTCTGAATAAGGTAGCATAGCACAACCGGAGAAACCCTGTTGGCGTATATCGATAGCCTTCTGAGAAACCCTGTCCCGTACGTAATCCCAGAAAGGCTGGTCAAAGGCGTCTGCTGGTTCGGTTAACACGCCTTCTTTCATGGAGAAGGCTTGAGCAGATACAACCGGGGGACCATCAAAGAATGAAATGGTAGAATTGGCTTTCACCGGCATCAAAGGTCCTGTATGGCTGCCTCGCATAAATCCAGCTACAAAATGGCCTATACTATAAGGAGATAAAACCTCGCCCGTGGCAGGAAAGTTTCCCTGAACCCGGACTAAACAGACCGGGTCATCCTTGCCGGTATATTTCCCAGCGATATTATGTAATCTGGTTGTGCTGACTGCGGCTGCCAGCTCACCGGAATTTTTAGAATGTATAGATTCGATCACAAACCTCTGGTTATCTCTCAAAAGGGCAGCTATATCATAAAGATTGTCAGGAGCATAAAGCTCAATCACCCGGTCAGCCTCGGTATACGCTACGTCCATAATGGTAAATTTAAACCCCTTGCTCATTCCCGGAGAAAGTAACAATCCAGCATTATGCATTGGGTCAGCAAAGCTTAAATATAAAGGCAGACTATAGGCACCTGGGTCAGTCTTGTCCGCAGCAAAGAAAAGGAAAGATTCATTTGGTCTTTCCTCTATTTCCAGCTCCGCTACAGCCGGTCCCATACCTTTGACATTCCCTGAAAAAGCATCTTTTAAAAGGTCCTGCCCTGCTCCATACAGCCCCTGTTTTTTCGCCACACTGGTTCCAGCCACAAAGGCATCCCAGGCTAACTTATGGATTCCAGAATTTAACTTCCCCGTTTTATGAGTCATAAGAATTGCTATATCGTCTCCGGTAGAGCTGATATAGCTATCGATGACCAGCCCTTTCTTTAAACCATTTTCCTGTATGTAATCCCTAACTGAATCTTTTAATCTCTGGCTGGGCTTTATATGCCCACCGATACTGCCGATGTCTGCTTTGATTACGCTGATGGTGACCTTCACTTTTTACCTCCGTTGGATGAGATTTGTTTTTTACTAAACTGAATATATTAGATTGAAAAAGTAAAAGTCAACTTCAAAATTTAATTTTTTGCTTGAAATATTTTGACTTTAGAAATTTCTGTTCTGAGAAGAGCCAATGTGGGTTCGATAAATCAAACCCCTACGTTCCGTATTTGTAGAGGCAGGTTTGAAACCTGCCCCTACCTTTAATCCCCTCTCCTCGTAGGAGAGGGTTAGGGAGAGGTTCTACCTCACCAAAACCATCTTCTTAGTATCAGTATAGTCCTTATTCTTCAACTGATAGAAATATATCCCGCTTGATACCTCCTTTCCTGAATCATTCCTCCCATCCCAGATAACATTGTAATTCCCAGGTGCTTTTTCTTCATCCACTAAAGTTCTTACCAACTGCCCTTTGACATTATAGACTTTCAGGGTGGTGTGGATGGGACTATCTACCATGAACAATGAACTATTAACCGCCTTTTCGTGGATGGGACTATGAACTATGAACTGTGAACCATAAACGCTGAAGAGTATGTTGGTAGAAGGGTTAAAGGGATTGGGATAATTCTGAGATAGCTCATACTTTACTGGCAAATTTCGGTTATCATCTTTAACAAAGGTTTGGGTATGAGGATAATAAAAAGCTCCTATATCTGCAATAGTAGTATCCGGGTCTAAAGGTGATTTCGGGTCACCAGCATCGATACAGGGGGAATTAACTGTAAGATGATAATTAGAATTTTTAATGTCAACAAAAAGCGGGTCACGGATGATATTATAGAAACTATCACAGGGCACTCCATTCGGATTTAATCCCCATGTAGTATCACCAAACTCAGGAGGAAAGCCAGATAAGTTGCTTTGTTTATTTCCCCAAAAATCATTATAATTAAGAATCGGATTGTAGTGATTTCCAAACAAGCTATCAATTTTTATCCCATCAGAGTTAAATGTTATGATATTGTTAGATATTTTAGCGTTGCTTGTGTATATACCTCCTCCAAATACAGCACTATTATGGATAATGGTATTATTGTAAATTAGAGCAGAGGAAGTGTCTATGACAGATATACCTCCTCCAACCCCATCAACTCTGTTGAAATTAATTATATTATATCTAATGATGGGAGCCCCTTTTCCTGTGATGAAAATTCCTCCACCAAAACCGAATGTCATATCAGCCAGACATTGATTCTTTGTTATATGATTATATTCAATTATAGCAGAGCAATTGTAACAACAAATACCACCTCCTGAGGAACCTCCTGGTGTAAGGAATGGTGCTGCTATATTTTCCTCAATCCTATTATGTATTATCTTGGGAGAAGAGTTATAACATAAAATACCACCACCTGACCAATTCCATCCATGTGTTATAGTAAATCCCTGGATTGATGCAGTAGAATCTTCATTTGAATTAAAAGTAACAACTGAAGCTTTGTTGTTTCCATCTATAATGGTATTTAAGATGGTGCTATCCTTTTGATCTAATATATATTTGCTCGCTACCAAAATCTTCTTCCCTTTGAAATTGATATTTTCATAATAGACTCCTGGCAGGACTAAAACTGTATCTCCGTTTTTAGCTATATCTATCCCCCCTTGAATAGTTGCTAGATAAGCGGAAGGCACCCAGTGTATTTTGGCATAAGTAAAGTTAAAGAAAATAAATGTCACAGCCAGAAATATAACTATCTTTTTCATAACTCCTCCAATCATAAAAGCTTAATGTTCTAACTATCTTCTACTTTTAGAATACTTCTTTTTTTATATTTGTCAATCATTTTTTTGTTCCCTCTGGATGAATTTCCTGTCACTTCGATAAATAAAGCAGGTCAAGAGGCTTGCCCTATCTTCTAATTCATCATCCGATATCAGGCATTCGTTATTTATCTTTCATTTTTCCCTTGACAACTGCACATCTGTGCAGTATATTATATTGGATTCAATCGGTAACGCCCGATGCAGAGGTAGGGCGCTACGAAAGGTATATATAGGTTCCCCCTCCCTTGATGGGAGGGGCAAGGGGAGGGTGACCCCTCTCTCTAACTCTCTCCCTCAAGGGGAAAGAGAACCAGCTTCTGCCTATGAGGTCTAAGTTATGGAACCCAAGAAGAAAAAAACCATTTTACATATAGATATGGATGCCTTTTTCGCCTCAGTAGAACAGAAGTCTAACCCCTTTTTAAGGGAAAAGCCGATTATAGTCTGCGGAAATCCTGAGGGTAGAAGTGTGGTCTCCACATCCTCTTATGAAGCCAGAGCTTATGGGGTCAAAACTGGTATGCTTCTATGGCAGGCAAAAAAAGTGTGTTCTCAAGGAATTCTAATTCGATGTGACCCGGACAAATATGTGGAAATCTCCTTAAAGCTTGGTAGTATTTTTAAAGAGTTCACTCCCATAGTTGAAGTTTTCTCCATAGACGAATCGTTCCTGGATATAACTGGAACCGAAAGATTATTCGGCAATCCGCTTCAGGTAGCGGAAAAGATTAAAAAAAGAATAAAAAAGGAATTAGGATTAACCTGTTCCATAGGAATAGCCTCTACCAGGCTTTTAGCCAAGTTAGCCTCAGATATGAAAAAACCGGATGGCTTGTTCTGGATAAAAGACGAAAAAATCTCTGAAGTTTTAGAGGATTTACCCATCTCAGAGATATGCGGGATAGGTCCAAGACTAACTTTTTATCTGAATAAATTGGGAATCCATACCTGCGGCGAGCTTTCCCGTTATCCAGTTGAACTGTTAGAAAACAAATTCGGCAAGGTTGGCAGAGCTTTACACCGGATGGCTTCAGGTTTAGATGGAGGTCCGGTTCTCCTAGCCGAAATCGAGGAGAAAACTAAGTCGGTAGGGCATTCTATAACCCTGCCTCAGGATACCCATAATCGGGAGGAGGCAGAAAGGTATCTTCTGGGCTTATCCGAGCAGGTAGCTAGAAGATTAAGAAGAAAATGTTATAAAGGGAAAACTGTTTTTCTGGTGATTCGTTTTCCGGATTTCTCCCATTTCTCCCAGCAAAAAACTTTGAAAAAGTTCATAGATGATGAAAGGGAAATTTATCAAACTGCCCTTTCCATCTTAGATCAGATAAATATCGAGACCCTGGGGGTTAGATTAATCGGGGTTAGTGTTTCCAACCTGATAAAGGGAACAGGTCAGTTATCTTTATTTAAACCCGGGAACGGATCCGCAGGAGAGGAATGGAGAAAACAGATTTTGCTGGAGGCTATGGATGAGATAAATGACCGCTACGGGGAATTTACTCTTACCTGGGGCCGGCTCCTAGGCCGGGTTAAAATACCTCATATCCTCTCCCCTGCCTGGAGGCCTTATAAGCATCTAAAAGAATTTAAAGAAAAGGATTGGGCTTACCCAGGAAAACATGGCGGTGGTCCGGATTTGAACAGGTAATTTATCAGATAGACGACATCAGATATCGAAACTGTGCCATCGCAGTTGACATCTCCAGTAATATAATAATGAGGAGGGGGTCCGCCCTTCAATAGATAATTAATTAAATAAACTATATCTGATATTGAGATAGAGCCGTTATTATTAGTATCTCCTCTTCGTGCTACAACACTTAAAACTACTTGAGCAGAATCTTTTAATATGGGAATGGATAGAGATACCAAAACCAATTTTAAGGAATCTGCTGTAAGGAGAGTCAAATCATAAGGTATTTGAGAAATAGCTTCTATGGTATCTGTCTCACCAGGGTCTAAAGTATCAAGGAAGGAACCGGGATTCTGGAGCCATCCCTTTATATCTGAAATAACCACTGAATAAGTATCGGTAACGATGCCGGTGTTACTAATAAAGAAGAAAGAGGTATCTTGACTGGCATTTATAACTTCTTTGTAGGAGATAGATGTCACTTCAACTTTGTATATAGTATCGGCAGAGGTCAGCCAGGCAGAATAAAGATAGTTCAGATTAGTACCGGAGGTGGAAAGGACACTGGGAATCAAGATCACATAATTATAATTATTAAAATCTGGGATTACACTTTCTCCAAAACCTGAATCATCTAAAGGGATCTCAAATTCTGTATAATTATAAACCCCCTCCATTTTCACTCCTAAGGCTTTTGCTCCCCAGAGGTAACCATTCTGCCCATCGAATTTGATGTTAAGGTTATAAGAACCCGCAGAGGGATTGAACTGGATATAGTTGGCGGATAAATTGTCCGGGGTCATACTGGAGCTATTATTGGTTACCGGGTAAGCAGAATGGGTCCTCATCAGTTTTATTAAAGGATAATGAGTTCCTTCTTCGTAGTGCAATCCGTCATCCCGGGTATTGGTAATGTAATTCCATACGGCAAACTTCTTAAATTCCTCATCTCGACTACTCCCTCGTGATTGAAGAGCAAGATTTATTTCGTTTATCGCAGTTCCGTAAATACATCCTTCCCAGATATCCTTAATAAGATTGTTGTCGAAATTTGAAGAAAGATAGGTGTTCCAGATGAAACTGGCATATTCGTGCATTGTTGTTGCCTGCAAGGAGATATCCGGATAATTAAAGAAAGTAGGTAGATAGTTGTAGTTATCATTCACCGGATCAAAAGCCACATCCTCCATCCAGGTGGAGGAAATCTCCATATACCATTCAGCCTCTCCTATATCGTAAGCAAATTGAACTGCATGGAAATATTCATGTCCAACCGTAACCTTCATAGCCCCTTTCTGATCCCCTTCCGGGTCATCGTTCGGGGGGAAACCAATGAAATCATTATGAACTGAGATATAGCTGGTATAATCGTTCCAGGGCTCAGGTCCGGGTGATTCTCCCTGTGTATATCCGTAATAGGGCATATCTTCAGTGTAAATATCATATTTACTATCTCCTCCCGCTATGCCATCTGAAGGTGGAATTCTATACCCTAAGTAAGTTATCATTGTTCGATAGGAACTATCAGCGTAAAGGGCTAAATTTTCAACATAATCTGGGATCCCATTGAAGTTTGAATCAGCAGGAGGAACTTTATGAGTTCCGGCTGTGTCATAATGTATCTTAAAATGATCTTCAGGACTATCATAAAAATAAGGTCTGACTGGTCTGGCTAAAAGAGTCTTTAAAACTGCCTGCGTTTCAGAAGAAAGCCCAGGCCAGCTCTTTTTAACTTCTAATAAGATCGGAGTAGCGTCCTTCTGAATCTTCTCTACTTTAGCCCTGTATTTAGAAGGTATCTTTTCAGGCTGACGGATGGTTTGAACTTTGTAGATTAAACTGGTCTGGTAATCAATCTCCCCCCTTTCATAAGCCTCTTGAATTAAGTCTATTGTCCCCTTTTCAGCTCCGTAAGATATTTTTGGACTTCCCAAAAAGACTAATAATACAAAGGCAAGCCCAATAACCATAACATCCAACTCTACGAGCCGTAAAGCTTTTATCGGCTTAAACCATTTCATTATGCCTCCGTTATAAGTCTCTGTTATTTAATAGACTACCTTTACTAAAATTAGGTCATTTTGATTTAATCATAGAGCAAGGCTTTAGCCTTGTTAATTATAGGACAGAATCCGCCTTAGGTGGATTCTGTCCCTACACCCAATTTATCGGCACTTTCGCTCATCAAATTCAATTTAATATAAATCCAGAATATGTCAATAAACAAAATCCGCCCTTGGCGGAATAAATCAAGCCCCTACAGTAAGGGTTCGATTTATCGAACCCTAATAAAACCATTCTATCAATTTAATACGAAAAAGAGGAGTTTATTAATAGAGATGTTTCATATAGGTTTATGATTCATCGACATTAGAAAATGAAGATACCCCTTCTCTAATATTTAGTAAAATTAAAGCCTTACACTACAGAACTTCTTTAAATTCTATTGCAAATTCAAACAATCCTTATATGATTTGAAAAAATCCACCCTTTATCCCTTTTAAATGCTTCTATTCTATAAATCCCTTTTTCTTTCGGATGACAAACTAATTCTTTCCCTTTTGTTTTATATATCAACTTCCCATTATGAATCAATCTTATTTCAGCTTTAGCTGGAGTTTTTGCGATTAGGCTATCTATTTCCTCTAATCTTATCTCCTCCCCTATTTTTGCCATATCTTTCTTCCCTTCAGCATAAAAAAGAAATCCTCTTGCCTCTCCCCTTTTGAAATTGGAGGCGAAAGCGTTGCAGTTTAAAAGTGCGGAAAATATCTGGGCTTTCCCTTTTTCAAAATCTGAAGATAAGGGCTGGTCTAAAACCAGATGGGTGCGAATGGATTTGAACTGCACCTCATAGGGAAAGATTATCAATTTCAAGGGACCTAATTTATGAGGATGAGCGTGAGCATCTATAGCTCCTATACCGCAGACTTTTCTTTTCTGGTTCAGCTCATCCCATTTGCTCAAGATTCTCTCGGTTGGGCTATCTAAGGATTTTCGCGGTGAGAAAAGCATCTTAATCTGATTAAACCTGGTTAATTTCTCCATCCATTCGGACATCTGATTCCAGATCTCTATACCATCAAACTCTTTTGCCTCCCAGGCGGTCCAGGGATAGGCTGGATATTTGGGCAAATCTTTGCGGATCTCGTCCGGATGAGCAATTATTCCCAATCCTCCTTTTTCTTTTACCTGTTTTACATATTCCAGAGGTGAGAGCCCAAAAGGTAAGGTCTCCTTCAGATTGAAAGTCAGATAATGGTTCTTGTTCTGTTTATCATGAATCTCATACCCGATTATGACCAGTGTTTTACCATATACCCCTTCCAAACCAGATTGATATGATTTTAGAGTCATATGGTCGGAGAACATCAGGAAATCAAGCCCTATCCTATCCCCGATCTTAGCTATATCCGGTATAGACTTGGTCCCATCCGAATCTATTGAATGGATATGTATTGCCCCCACTATTTCATGCCATCTCTCCAAATTTATTCTCCTTACCTGTCATTGCGTGGAGTCTCACCACAGACGAACGACTAAGCTATCCGTCTCTAACGTGGATAGTAAGGACAGAACAATGTTCTGTCCCTACGACTTCCTCCGCTAGAGGCGGGGTCGCAATGACATTTTTTTATCCGCTATCCGTAATTTATCATTCGTCATAACTTTTTTTATCTGGAACTTTTATAAATATTATAAGACCAACGAGCATCAAAAGTATCAAAATCAGGATAGCAAAACGATACTGGATGGTATTCAAAACCTGCTCTGAAAAATTAATCCCAAATTTTGATAAAGTATTTATCATATTTTTTACCAGAATATTGTCTTTCTTAAAATAAAGAACCGTTCCACCCCAGAGAAGTGGTCCAATAATGGCAGCGGCTCTGCCAGATAAAGAATATAAGCCGAAAAACTGCCCTAACATCTTTTTTGGAGCTAAAGTGGTCAGAAGTGGTCTGGAGGTTGTCCAGGTTGAGCCTAAAAATATCCCGATAAATGGACCCATAATCCAGAAATAGAAAGTGTGAGTAGTGAATATAATAACTGATAAAGATAATATCCAGCCCAGGACTACAAAAAACAAGGTTTTTTTTGGACCTATGCGGTCACTTACTGCTCCGGCTATAAATGAGCCTATGACCGCAAAAGTAGTGGCAAACCAGAAAAATACTATCTTGACATCATCTTCCATATTCATAACCACCTGAGCGTATACTGCCATAAAAATAATCACTGTGGCAATGGCATCCTCGAAAAAATAATCTGCGATAAGAAAGCGTAAGACCCCCGGATATTTCCTGGTATTAACAATTCCATCCCAGACTTTTTTAAAGGCCTCTTTAATTTTTACTTTTTTTTCATCTATAGCCTGGTTTGCTTTCTCTTTAACAAATATAAAGGTTGGTAAGCTAAACAAAAGGAAAAAAATCGCGGTAGGGATGAATGCCTTCTCTCTTCCACCCGAGTTAAATTGAAGCCCGAAAAAGTTTCCAGTAACAAAGGGCTTAACTAAAAGTAGCCCGACTATTGCACCGAGATAACCTAAAGCTACTCCAAAACCAGAGACTTTTCCGATATTCTTAGGTGAAGAAACCTCAGGGAGTAAAGCATTATAAAAAACCAAGCTACCCTCAAAGCAGGAATTTGCCAGAAGAAAGAAAAACAAAGCAGAGAAAACTTTAAGGTTAGTATTTGTGATTTCAGTGCTTACCCCTCCAATCAAAAAAGTTCCTAAAATACAGCCCAGGGTTAAAATGAAAAGATAAGGTTTCCTTTTCCCACGATTGTCCGAGACTGCACCTAAAACCGGCATAGTCAGAGCTACTAAAAGCATGGATAAAGCGTAAGTTGTGCTATACAGTATATCTTCTTTATGGTTATCTATAATTATCCATTGAGCAAAATACATAGTGATAATGTTCATCGAAAAGATGGTATTGGCAAAATCGTAGATTCCCCAAGAAAAGACCTCGATTCTTTTCTGTATGAAATTATTCATAACTAATGTGAGACAATAATTAAACCAAATGAAATGCCCATAAGATCGAAGATAAGGTCTTTGTAGCTGAACTTATTTTGAGGTTTTTTCATATCGTTTATTTCTTTCCCTATACCCAAGCTCAGGGTGAAGGAACTGGAAAATAAAATTGAAGATTCTTTGTCATTGTTGAAACTTTTATGATAAATAGAATATGAGGACCCGCTCAAAAATCCACTTATGAAAAAATGACCGAATTTATCCCAGCCCAGCCATTTATCTTCCTTAATTGTATGATTTTTAGTTTCAATTTTCTTTGATCTGTATTTATCCAAGGCGTAGTTTGTCTTATAGGCAGCTATAAATAGGAAAAACAAACTGAATATAAGGATAACTTTTCGCATTTATCTAAAAATTCTTATGTTTAGCCACTATCCCGCCTTGAGGGCAAGGCAGGGTTACTAATTTTGGTAGACCCAGTTTGCCCTCAACCTGGGTTTAAATACTGGAATATACCATTTTAGATGAATTGGTAAACCTGTCCGAGAAGCGGAGACTACGTCTGGTGCCCTATCCTACGGATCTGTAGGACGGGCGGGCGGGCTCGTAGCCACCGAAGGAAAGGTTTACAATCCAAGCTAAAATAAGCCTGACAAATCAGGCAGCTACAATTCTAAATCAGCATCTATTCTCTGCATTCCTTCTAAAGCCAGCTCCACAAACTTTTCCAGAGTCAAACCCATCTTCTCACATTCTTTTATATCCTCCCGGTTTGCTCCAGCCGCAAACCTTTTCTCCTTAAATCGATTGAGGACAAATTCAGGGGTTACATTTTTTATTTTCTTTGTCGGATGCATTAAGGTTGCTGCCACAATCAATCCGGATAAAGGGTCTGTGGCAAAAAGTGCCCAGTCTAACTTAGAAGTTGCTGGCACATGTTTGGGATGGGCTTTGATGGCATAAAGTAATTTTTCATCCAAATTATATTCTTTAAGCCACTCGGTTGTAAGGATGCCGTGATTGGCAAAATCGTTTACTGTGAAATCGTAATCTAAATCGTGTAAAAGTCCGGTCAAACCCCAGAGCTCTGTATCCTCATTGAAATATTCTGACAGCCTTCTCATTATCGCTTCGACCGCTAACATATGCTTGATCAGATTCTTATTTTTGACTTTAGATTTAACTAAATTTAATGCCTCTTCCCGATTCATAATTTCTCCTTCTTTTTCCATTATGTAGGGCAAGGCCTCAAGGTCTTGAGACTTTAGCCTTGCAAAAAAGCAAACCTGAAGGTCCAGAATGGATCTTGAGATTTGCCCTACGAAAATATTTTAAAAACCTTAATCATAGAAATCCCAGCTAAACCCGAACCAGAAAGTTCTCTCCGGCATATTAAAATCACCTCTGGTCCGATAAGTCTCATTGATTATATTCTCGATTACATAATAGAAACGAAAATTTAAAAACCTCAAAGTGATTTTGGAATTAAAAAGAAGGGCAAAAGGAACCTGGTCCTGATCATAATCAGCCAGATACCTCTTAGAGAGATATTCCTGTTCCAGTCTTACCTTAACTCCGATCTCCTTTCTCAAATATTCATTTGAATACTGGAAATAACTAAACAAGCTATGTTCCGGAGTATAGGGAAAATGATAGTTTTTATGAGAACGGGCTCTTTTGTAAGCATAGGAAAAACCAGTTTCAAAGTTAGGAGAGAATATATAATCATAATCTAAAGATAGACCGAATAAATTATTTTCCCGGTTAGAAGGCAAGTACTGGTATCTGATAAAGGTATAAGGAAAAACCCGGTCAACTGTTTTAGAGAAAGTCCATTCTAAGTTGTCCCGATTCAAAGAGAAAAAGAGGGAACTTCTCAGGCTGAATTCTTTTTTCAGCCAGGAGAATCCAATATTTCCAGAAGTAAATCCTTCAGTCCCAAGAAAAAGGTTATAATATTCTTGATAAGAAAAATAGGTTGAATCGAAATGAACCGAATAACTGCTCCTCTTAAGGTAAAGGTCATGTAATGTGGGATTGTCAAAGACACGGGAAAAGATGAAAAATAAAGTCAGCTCTTTATTCGGCAGATAAGAGACCCCTCCTGTGCCGGATAAATTCCAGTTAAACTCCTGTCCTCTGGATCCAAAATCGGTATTTCGGTTTAATCTTAAAAAGAGAAAGGTGTAGAATTTTGAAGAGAACTCTAATAGATGCAGATAGGAAAGATACCCTTGGTTCGTAGATTTTTCCAACCCTTTTATTTTTAACTTCTCCCTGCTAAGAAATCCTTCCAATCTGGCTTGATTTCTCCTGTCCCATCTGAATTGGTAACTTCCCTTTAGATAATATTCCCTACCATCCTTTTCCCTGTCGAGAAAATAGCCACCATTGTAACTTTTAGCTGAATTAGAGCTATACAGACCTTCAATTTTCAGTAGCGTATTGTTTTTAAAATAATAATCTGAATTCAAATCCAAAATCCAGCTATCTCCTTTGGTTTTCAAAGCGATTGCAGATTCATAAGGTAAAGGATTACCAGCACGGTTCTCAAAATGATATAACTTCAGCCTTGCTGTCCAGTTTTCTTTCATTTTATAAAGAAGATTGCCGGTTAGGTATAGAGACTTGAAGTTACTGTTCGCTACCTCCCCGTCAGATTTTTTCCATCCGCCGGTAAAATAGAAACCTATTTTACGACCTAAATTCTTACCAAAATCAATCTGGGTTTTTCTGTAGCCATAAGGACCTCTTTCAAAATTTATTCTTGAATACGGCTGGCCAGTTTTAAATTCTTTGGATTTTAGTCTTAGCCCTCCTATTCCCGTACCTCTACCCAGGATACTGGCAACCGGGTTATCTATAATCTGGATAGATTCTATATTCTCTGAGGGAACAGAGAAAAGATCAAGGTCGCCAGTCTGGGGTAGATATATCGTCTGCTGAGAAAAGGGAATCCCGTCTTGATAGATCAATAGTTGTCTGGAAGTTCCTCCCCAGATGGTTGCATATTCAGGCTGACCATAGGGACCATAACTGGTTACATCAATGTCCCGGTATGTTTTTAACAATCCACCCAGGCTTTTATAGATTGAGTTTTCAATATTTTCAGATGAGATAACATAATTTGTAGTAAAAAGTGAACATACTTTATCAGTTAGACTTTCAATTATATAGGTGCTATCCGCCGAAGGCGGATTCGAAGTTAAAAGAAGAGAGTCGTCATCCTGCGCCAGAGATAAAGAGAAAAGGAGCAGAAAGAACAGCAATATAAAATTAATTATTTTAAACAAGCTCACCTCTTCTTTCTAATCTGGTTAAACGAAAAAGGAGAGGTGTCAACAAGATGAATATTAAAGTATTAGAGAGAAGATGAATCAGGGCAAAAGGAATTGCCGCAAACATAATTGGTATAAATTGACCCGTCACTATAACGACGCCTAAATTAGTTAAAAGGTCAAATAAAAGAGTAACAGAAAATCCCGTAACCCCCATCCAGATAAAAATAGATAAATTTATTTTCTTGACTTTTTTCAAGCGAATAATTTTAAAGAGCAAACCTCCCAAAATTCCGATGAAAATCATTGATAGAACCTGTGCAATTCCTATGGGTAAAGGTGGAAGTCCATAAGGGTTGAAGATAGTATAGATGCTTATCGAAAGAGCACCTACAATACCGCCTTCGATTATACCTAACAAAAAGCCTGAAGTAAAAACCACGAAGCTGAAGAACTCCACGTTGGGTATCTGGAGAATTGGTATTTTCAAGACTATAGGCAGTGCAGTAAACACACCGATTTTGGCAATTTTCCTGGAAGAAAAAGTCATATTTTAATTTTCATAAAGCGTTTGTCATTCTGAGCCCTACGGGCGAAGAATCTATTGGTTTTTGTCTTTAGATGCTTCGTTTCTCTCAGTATGAATATCCTAACTTTTGTCATTCTGAGGGAGTCCAAATGGACGACCGAAGAATCTCTTTTACTTAAAACCAAAAGATTCTTCACTTCGTTCAGAATGACACCTCCCACCCGTACATATCATCCTGATCCTCTGCGAGGAGAAGAATCTCTACCTCTGATTTATCACCACCAGTTTTTTAGTAGCTGAGGTGTTATTAGTTACTATTCTATATATATAAATCCCGGAAGCTACATACTCACCATTCATATTTCTGCCATCCCACTGGAATGGAAGAAAATCTGGTTTAAGATATTCAGTAGTAACGTAGTTCCCTGGACATTTGTTAAACCAGGCATATTCCCAAATAAGTTCACCGGATGTTGTAAAGATAAAAAGTTTTACATCAGATGGACTTTTTAAAGAAAGTGGAAATTTTGTGGTGGAGTTGGCATCGCTAATTACAAAAGGATTAGGAAAATTTTGATATACTCTGTCTACAGAAGGAGGTGTCCAGCCAGCTTTTAAAGACGTGTCAAATTCTGCAGAATACCTATATTTAAAATTTGAAGAAATAGTATCAGTATCAGCTCTGGCAACTACCATCGATACCGCTAAAAAACGAGTCCAGTCAAAAATCCTCCCCATTCCGTTTTGTTGAATAGGATCCAATTCTATCTTTGAGATTTCAGAAGGGAAATTACATTTATTGTTTTGGGTAAAAGTCTCTGGGGTAAATTGTGTAGTCTCAGGAGGAAAATCAATGCATCTATTGCCGATGAGTGAAACTTCCCACTCTGCTCCAGCATCTCCATTAAAATATATTCTCAACCCTCCAGCAGAATCTGTTATGGGAATAAAAGTTATATAATTTGCTCCCAGATTTTGAGGTAATTGTGCGGTAATAAAACTATCAGTAACCGGATAGAAATTATGCATATCTGTTTCTTTAACTCTTATAGGATTACCAGAGGGGTCAAAAAAAAGCTCACCTTCTGAATAGAAGCCTAATATGTCAGGGTTTGCCCTGTCTCCGGTAAAATAATTCCAGACCGTGAATTCACGAAAGGCATCATTTAATGAACTGCTATATGGATCATTTAGGATCTGATCAGTAGCAGGAAGGACATTATCATCCGGAACCTCACGGCACTTAGTCCAGATATCCTTGATGATATTTATTCCGAATCTCTCCCCTAAATATATGGGCCAAACGCAGGATCCATAAGCGTGATAATACCTTGGCTTATCATTTTCATCATTGGAAAAAGTTCTCAAAGAGAGCCAGGGATAGTTGAAAAAATATGGAAGATAATAAATATAATCGTTTATATTATCGTAAACCTGATCTTCCATCCAGGTAGCGCTCATCTCCATCCAGTATGGTTTCACCAGACCTCTGGTTACCTCGGATTCAAATGCATCATAGCCAAACTGGATAGCATGAAAAAACTCATGCGCGGCTGTAACTCTGAGCCAATCATATTGTGAATGATAGTAAGGGTAACCCAGATAGTCGTTATCTAACTCGATAAAGCTAGTATAGACAACTGAGCTTTCTGTCTGGGTGGTTTCACGGGTAGTTTGTCCTAAATATTCTGTGCCGAAAGCCCGGAGGTAGATGTCATATTTTCCATCTCCACCATTGTTCAGGTAAAAAGGATACCAGCCATCATCCGGTGGAGAAAGATAACCTAAGGTATCAACTTCTTTTGCCCATACATAATCTAAAATAGAGGCGCAGTTATCTACATAATCTGGAACCCCATTTCCATTATTATCTACACTTGATTGATAAACCGCATTTGTTCCGGTTTTAGTGAAATGAATTTTAAAATGACCACTCGGGGAATCTATAGTATACTCTAAAGTGATTGAATCAGTAGGTCTTGAGAAAAAAGAGTATAAAACCTTCTGAGTCGCTGAGCTTAAGAAAGGGAAATCATACTTGGCTTGAAGGATCAAAGGGGTAGCATCTACAGGGCGTCCAGCGGGGAAATCCGGGGTTATGATAGCTTCCTTAGTATATATTCCTTTTAGATCCTGAATCAGTTTATCTTCATAAGCTTGAGTGTATTCTTTACCATAAGCGGTAACAGCAATTTGCAAGCAAACGAGTAAAAAGATCAGCTTTTTCATTTTATCTCCTTTCTGTTTTTTATAGCAAAGTAGGTCGACCATGTCTAACGGACTGGTCGACACATTGTTTCTATTTCGTCAAGCAATCCCGTCAAAGACGGGACATGCTTGACCTACATTTAGCTGTGAACTTTAGTCATTCTGATCCCCTACGGGCAGAAGAATCTTAAACCCTTCGCCCCGCTCAGAGTGACATCTCTTTTAATCTTTAAACTTCCTTTTTTTAGCTTCTTTTAACATCTCCAGACAGCGGTAAGGGACTTTGACCTTCCCTATCAAAATCAAATCCCCCCTACCATGACAGTCCGAGCCACCAGTATAAATCAAGCCAAATTTTTTAGCCAGATTGATGTACTTATTGGTCTGAAAACGGTCATACTGCGAATGGTAAGCTTCGATCCCATCTATTCCCATTTCCATAAAATCAGGGATAAGCTCATCCTGATGAGAAGTGCCTGGATGGGCTAAGATAGCAAGCCCTTTAACCTTATGAATCAACTCTACCCCTTCCTCCGGAGTTAAATATTTTTTCGGAACATAGGCTGGAGCATGATAACCTAAATAACGGGCAAAGGCTTCATTGTACGTCTTTACATATTCCTCCTTAAGCAAGGCATCTGCCAAATGTGGCCTGCCTACGGAAGCGCCTCTGGCTATAGTCTTAACTGTATCCATACGAAGAGCTATCCCTAACTCATTCAATTTCTCCACCATCTTCTCCCCTCTTATTAGCCTCTCCTCTCTGAAATTTTCGATCTTCTTTTTAAATCCTGAATCTTGACAGTCTATCAAATATCCTAAAAGATGAAAATCCATTCCTTTATAAGCTATGCTTAATTCCACTGCGGGGATCAACTCTATTCCTGAATCCTCTGCTTTTTGTTTTGCACTTTCATATCCATCTACGGTGTCATGGTCTGCGATAGCAATAGCTGAAAAATTTAACTCCTGAGCAAATTCTATCACCTTTTCAGGTGTCAGAAGACCATCTGAAGCAGTGGTGTGAATGTGTAAATCTACATACCTTTTCTCCACTTATAATTTCTCCTGCAAAAGTCTGTCGATCTCTTCTTTGAGTTTGTTAGCTTCTAAAAGTATCAATTCTGTTTTTTCTCTTAGACCGGTAACGAATTGGTGATCCTCTATTGATTTAAGATTTATCTTAACGTTCAAAAGCGCTCCCTCTAATGCACTTTTAGCCATAAGGGCTGAGGCGCCAACGTCACTTACGGTATTGACATTTCCCTTCTCTACTGCAACCCGACTGAGCTTTAACACCTCTAAGGACTTTTCCATAGTTTTAAAAGGTACTAAGGCTGCCTCTTTGTAAGCTTCCTGAATGGCTACCAGCCGTCTATTTTGTTCTTCAGGTGTGTTCTGGGATAGTTTAAAACTGTCTAATACTTTGAGAAAACTCTCGCCATCTTTTATGATTAACTCTTTCAATTCCTTGCGAAGTTTCTCTGATTCATCTAAGACTTTTTTAAGCTCCTCTTCAAAATCCTCATATTTTTTCTTTCCAATAGTTAGCCTGCAAACCATCGAAACTAAACTCGCTCCCATAGCACCGGAGGAGGCAGCCACACTCCCTCCTCCTGGCACAGGTGTGCCTGCAGATACTTCATCCATAAAATCAGAAAGACCAGACTTGTGTTTTTCGGCAAAAGCCATCAGTTTATCTTCTAAGATCTGATCTTTTTTAAAATTTTCCAGTTTCAGGTAATAATCAGAAACATCCAGGAGGACTTCCATCGGGGTTAAACCCACGATCTCGCTGGAGATAACCGGAACTGAGTATCTTTCTGCCTCTTTTTTAATTACCTCAAATACTCTGAAGATAGGGGATTCTTTATAGTTGACTAAATTCATTGAAACCTGCACCAAACCCCGCTCTTTAATCTCAAACCCCAAGGCTTTGATATATCTAAACCCTCCAGTGGAAAACCTGATTCCTTTAGCTATTTTTCTGGCTATGCTTATATCCCTGGTTCCTAAATAAACATTAAATGCAATCAACGGCATTCTTGCTCCGATAGCGGTTGCACCAGCTTTAGATAGTTTAGAGGGCCCAAAATCTGGCTTTCTTTCCGGGTTGGTTTCTATCTCCTTTTTTAGCCCTTCATATTCTCCTTTGCGCACCTCAGCTAAGTTCACTCTTTCCGGACGAGTAGCAGCGGCTTCGTAAAGATAAACTGGTATTCCCAGTTTCTCCCCTACCTCTTTACCTAACTCTTTAGCTAAACTTATACAATCATCCATAGTTACTCCGGATATAGGGACAAAGGGAACTACATCTGTAGCCCCCATCCGGGGATGTTCCCCTTTATGTTGATCCATGTCTATCAACTGTGATGCTTTAGCTATAGCTTTAAAAGCGGCATTTTTAACCTCTTGAGGACCTCCTACCAGGGTAATAACTGCTCGGTTATGGTCTTTATCCATCTCCCTGTCTAAAAGCATCACCCCTTCAACTGATTTGATCTCAGCTAAAATAGCCTCGATCACTTCAGCTCTTCTCCCTTCGCTGAAATTGGGAACACATTCGACTAACCTTGCCATTCTAATATCCTTTCCTTTTTATTTTCGAATGGAGTATAAACCTTAAGGTTTATTAGAATTATACCGGTAAAACTAAAGTTTTACACTCCAGTTTATCTCTTCTCACATTTTACGTCTCACTTCTCACTTCCTTTTAAAGACCAGGCTAAAAGAGGCAACATAATCTCGTGGTGACCGGTAAAAGAGTATCCCTTGCCACTATTTTGAGTAGGCCTTAAGACCACGTTCATATTAGGACGATAATGCTGGATCATATCGAAATTAGCAGTGGTGAAATTTTCCACCTTCCCTTTAATGTTGCGTGCTACGGATAAAGCTTTTAGAAAAACTTCAGGAAGGATTACGGCTGAGCCAAAATGCAGAACTACGCCGCCATTATTTAATCTTGAGAGCTCGTCCGCTAAGATTTTAAAATCAGTAAAAGTAGCTTCACCGGTTGCAGCCGGGTCAAAATACGGGGATTGATGAACGATATCTGTCCCTATACCTATATGTACGGTAACCGGAATTTTTAACTGATGAGCTGTGGCAAGAAGGCTATATTTTCTGAACTTAGCTTTGTTCTTGATCAGATACTCGCCTGTGCTCTCACCTAATCCCTGGTCGGTTTTAACCGCATATTTTGAAATCTGATTAAATAGCCTGGAGGTTTCCTCTACCATCCCAAAACTCCCCTTTTTTAAACCTTCTTCTACCTGCTCAGATGTTTTTCCCCAAACTGCTATTTCGAAATCATGGATTGCTCCTGCTCCATTGGTTGAAAGAAAACTGATAAACTTGTTTTTCATCAAATCTATTACAATTGGTGAAAGTCCTAATTTGACTATATGAGCTCCGAACATAAAAATCACGGGCTTGTTTTTTATTTTAGCTTGATTAATAGCTTTAAGTAATGCCTTGAAGTCGTTGGATTTCAAGTAGTTGGGTAATCTAATCAAAAAATCCTCTATACCTTCCATATTGGAGGTTGGTTGTGCAAAGTCTTTCACCAGAGATTTACTTTTTCTTACTGAGATGGAAATAGTTTTGATCTTAGTAAGATCGATTTGCTTATAAAGAGACATTTTTATTATTCTCCTGCCCTTCCCAGACGATAATCTTTAAGCTCTGTGGTTATGGAGCCGATAGCAACCTTGCTTTTCATCTGAACTGGCATTTTCTTCTGGTCATCAGTTAGCCAGACAGTTAAGGTACCTTTCTGCTCAAAAACTCCTGCCGCCTGCAGGATTGGCTGAACCACCAGGCAATCGAAAGTCCCAGCATCCACTTCTACTCTTTCTTTTTTTAAAACTTTCACCTCTAAAGGGTAGTTTTTTTTATCCGTGTGATTGTCCACAAATAAAGATTTTCCTACCTCTAACTGCTGAGTTCGAACATAATATAATGCTGAGAGAACATCCTGAACAAAAGGCGGGACCGGTATGGTATCATTTCCGGCTATGGCTAAATGATTTTGTTGATCAAAATCCACAAATTTATCTGCTTTGAATTTACCCTCCCTTATATGTTTTTCAAAATGGAGTGAATAAAGTCCCTCTTTATCTATATAAGATTCCACGCGATCTCTAACCTTAAAGAAAGCGGAGAAGAACTTACTAGATCCAGCGGTGGAGACAACTCTGAAACATTTTTTCCCCTGGAATTCTATGGTTTCGGTTATCTCCATAGTTGCATTACCGGCTTTGATAGGTCCCCACCTGACTTTAAACTCTAACTTTTCCCCTACTCCAAATGAAAGGTTAGTTACTTTCCTTTCTGTTTTTAAAGTGTCCTTCACCATAGGAACCGAAAGGGTATCTTTAAACTTAAGAGTATCGATCAAGCCTAAGCTTTCTCTCTCGACTTCTTGAGTTTCCATGAGAGTATCTCTCAATCTAAGAGTATCTTTCAATTCTGAATTTTCTCCTTTAACCTCTTGAGCTTCCATATCCTTAAAAGATTCTGGTATAAAGATGAGAATTAAAAGTAAAGATAGAATAACGGATTCTACAAGAATAGAAGTTTTATTCTTCTTTCTCATTTTTTTTCTCGTAGAGCTTGATAATTTCAGGAAGGATTCTCTTAATCTCCTCATCTAATTCCAAAAAACATTGGTTATATTCTTCTAAGGAACAGCCAATCGGGTCTTTAATGGCTAAATTATCATCTTCATTTTTAAGAGGAAAAGCTTTCAGCAGATAACTTTTCTCCAAAGATCTTCGATCCATCTTCTCGATATGTTTTAAATGTTCTTTAGACATAACCAGGATCAGGTCTGATTCTTTCAACATATCCAGAATAAGTTTTCTGGAGTAATGCTCCTTTAAATCTATATCCCAGACTTTTGTAGCTTCGATTGTAAATAATGCAGCCGGGTAACCGTCCAGAGCAGAAGTTCCGGCTGAGCTCACCCTTATATCATCTATTCCTCTTTCAACTAAGATTTTTTTTAAGATCCCTTCTGCCATTGGGCTGCGACAGGTATTTCCAGTGCAGACCAATAAAATTTTAAATTCAGATTTCTTGTTTTCCATATCTATTGTGCAATTTATTATTTTCTTTTTGACTCAGGAGCTACTTTTTTTATTTCCTCAAAAGAAATACGCCCTTCTCTAATTAGAATTGGCACATCTCCGCAGACATCAACTACGCTTGAGGGAGCAACTTCCTCTGAAGGACCTCCATCTAAGATAAGCGCTATTTTCCCGCCAAAATCTTCTAAGACTTCAAAAGCGGAAAGCGATCCTTTTAGTCCTGACAAATTAGCGCTGGTGGCGGTAAGAAGTGTTCTGGTTTGGCGTAGAAGAGATTGGACTATCTTTGAAGAAGAAACCCTTATCCCTATTTTCTCCTCCTTCCCGATCAGATGAGTAAGCTTTCCAGGTTTTGATTTAAAGATTAAAGTTAAAGGTCCGGGCCAAAAATTTTTCATCAATCTTTTAGCTGGAGAAGTTACAACCTTAACGAATTTGCTCAACTCTTCCGGTTTTAAAAGAAAGATGGCAATTGGTTTGTTAGCTTCTCTTTTTTTTAAACGGAAAATCTTTTTCACGGCATCCTTGTTCATTGCGTCTGCCCCTAAGGCATAAACTGTTTCTGTGGGAAATGCTACCACCCCACCTTTTTTAATAACCTCGGTTGCCTGGCGGAGTATTTTCTTTAGCTGTTTTTCCTTATAGAGCTTTAAAATCTCAGTTTTTTTCACCGCAGAAATAAACTGGTCTTTAGAGATATTCACCCATATTTTTATCTGAGGCAAACTTCTGAAGTAATTCTTTAATATCCTGAGCTTTGGTCTTATGGGCTACAAAAACAATATCACCGGTTCTAACGATAACCAGATCAGAAACCCCTAAGGTTGCGATTATACCTGGCCCATCATTGACGATGGTGGTTTCATACGTGCTTGTCACTTGCGCTTTTCCTATGATCACATTATTCTCCCGATCTCTTTCCTTAATCCGTTCTAAAGCCAACCAGGAACCGATATCGTCCCAGATTAAATCCGCTTTTATGGTCAAAACATTATCTGCTTTTTCCAGAACTGCACAATCGATAGAGATATTTTCAGCTTTTGAATATAAGGTTCTCAGTGCCTGCACCTGATTCTTTGTACCTATCTCCTTAGCATATAGATCTAATTCACGATAAAGATCAGGCATATGTCTTTGCAATGTTTTAAGGATTGTATCTGCAGTCCAGATAAATATACCGCTGTTCCAGAGATGTTTTCGATCATAATAATATTTCTGAGCTGTCATGCGGTTTGGCTTCTCCTTAAAACGGTTAATCCGGTAAACCGGTATGTCTTCTATAGTAGTAAAGAGGTCTGAAAACTCAATATATCCGTAAGCTGTCTCAGCTCTCGTAGGGATTATACCTATGGTTATGAGATATTCTCCTTGATTGGCCACTTCTGAGCCAACTTTTAACACTTTTTGCAACTTCTCTTTGCTCTGAATATAGTGGTCAGAGGATAGGACTATCATTGTAGCAGAAGGATTGATGTTTTTAAGATGAACTGCCGCAACTCCTATAGCCAGACAGGTATTCCTGACCTCTGGCTCAATTAAGAGGTTATTCTCCTTCAACAGTTTAACCTTATCCAGTATAATATCTTTTAAATTTTCTCCAGTAACAATGAGGGTTTTCTCTATGGTAATAAAGTCGCTTACCCGATCAATAGTTTCCTGGAGCATGGTTTTATTTGAGGTTATCTCTAACAGTTGTTTGGGGCGCCCTACCCGGGAAAGAGGCCAGAACCTCTCCCCCTTCCCCCCAGCTAAAATCACTGCATAGTTCAATTCCTTAACCTCCGGTCCAAATTTGGATCCTGCGGAAAAAGAGTTTTAAAACTAAACCAATTTAGTATATAATAAGAAACTTGTCAATAAAAATTGGGGACTTTTTAATTGACAAATTGATAATTTGTTTACTTATTATTGATAAGTTAGCATTCAACTTAATAAATCAAGAGTAGACTTTTTGAAAGTGACTCTATACTCATTTTTCTTCGAAGGCTAAAGATTAATCAATCCGTTTGATCTTAAGCTTTCGTAGCGCGACCCTTTCAGGGTCGCAAAGGCAAGGCTAATCCGCCTCTGGCGGACAATACCTTGAGGCCTCGCCCTACGAACTGAGGGAATTGCTTCGTCGTCCCCCAACCAAGGTGGGAGACTCCTGGCAATGACAGGATGAATGGAAAAGGACTTTGTAAAACGGGATTTCGCAAGGATTAACAAGCCCCTCCCTTGCTCTTTCTGATACTTCGGGAATAGTCTCAAGATCCTCTACGGGGAGAATTCCCGAAGCTAAAATTCAAATTGCATCGGCATTCCCTAATATTTATGCATCAATAAAAAAGCGGGAGGGGACAAGCTCCTCCCCTACGAAAAAAAAATAAAAAGGCTTCCCTCTCAAGAAGGAAGCCTTTAGAAATAAGATGGCTTTAGGTCTTATTCGGTCTTAGCCCCTACTCCTGTATCCATGCTGGACTTTAATCCCTTTAACTCATTAGTAACTATAGTTGGAGTAACAAATATAACTAAATCATGATTCACTACTTCTTTTTTAGTGTAGCTGAATAGGTATCCTAACAACGGAATGTTCTTAAGGATTGGAATACCTTTCTGGAGTTTTGTCTCTTCCTGGGTGGTTAATCCTCCGATCACTGCGGTCTGCCCATCATCCACCACTACGTTGGTCTCGGCATTATTTGTATTGATAATCACACCATTGGCGTCATACTGATAAGAGCTCCTCTCCGGTCTTAGTTTCATCAATATTCTTCCTTCCGAGGTAATGTGAGGAACAACCTTTAAGATAGTTCCGACCTCAACGAAGGTTATTACTGTATTTCCGGAGGCATCAAATTGTTTGATAGGAACCTTTTGACCCATCTGGATAAAAGCCTCTTTGTTATCCAAAGTGGTAATCTCAGGATGAGCTACGATCTTGGCTTTATTGCTTTTTACCATAGCTGAGACGGTTGCATCCAGGTTAAAATCCTTTTGAACAGTACTGTAGGTAAAGTTACCAATCTTATCCTCATCTACGAGCTGGTTCCCTTTCTGATTGATTTCCATTTCACTATGTATGGTCCCATCAGCACTTCCCTTTAAACTCGGAATGACTGACCAGTCAATTCCTAATTCATTTAATGTTCCTGTTTCCACTTCTAAAAGTTGAGCAGATATCTTTATCTGGTCTGTTTCTTTATCTAAGGCCTTAACCATTTCTTTTGCCCGGGCAACATTTTCAGGGATATCCCGGACGATAAGAGAGTTCGTTCTTTGATCTACATCCACGGTCCCTCTTTCGGAAAGAGAGGCTTTAAGAGGTTTAATCAAATCAGCGGCTGTTCCATTTTTTACGGAGATTATATCGGTTTGCAGGGTGACCAAGGTTTTCTGATCAGCTTGATGTTTCTGGGTAATGGTTAACTCATTGAGATAATCCTGCAAGGGAAGCACTCTGATGTAACCTGGTTCCTCTATGGTAGCTAAATTGTAAGTTTTGGTGATTATCTCTAAAGCCTGCCTCCAGGTAACACCTTTTAGACTCAAGGTAACAGTTCCCGATACTGAAGGAGCGACAACTATATTGGTTCTACCCTCTTCAGCTAAGAAGCTCATAACCGAATGAACCTCTGCATTCTGCAGGGTAAGCGACTTCAAAACCTTCTCCTGCTGTCCTAAAGCCTGGAGAGCAAAGAAAATAAAAAGCCACGCTGTGATAAGAAAGACTAATTTTCTGAGCTTCAAATTATTATTCCACATAAAATCTACCTCTCTTCCTGATTAGGTGTGAAAAGTTCTAAAGCTATATTTTTGGTAAATCCATATTCCTGGATTTGAAAGATTATCCTTTCTTTATCTATGGAAACTACAGATCCATTTCTTATCCTATCCCCTGGCTGTAAAATATAACCGTAGCCCAGTTCATTTTCTAAAAGTGCTTTAAACCCATTATGATCCTCTAAGATACCCACTAATTTAAGCTCCTCAATGCTGGGAAGAGGAACTGCACCCATTGAGAAATTCTTTTTCTCGGTTAAAGGAGAAAAGGGATCTTTTCTTTCCCCGCTATGATAGACCAGTATTTTTCTCTTTGGAACTTCTTCTATTACTTTACCCGCTATATTTACTGAAGGCTCTTTCTTCAGGGTATCTATCGCTGCAACTTCTATCTTTTTAGATTCGGTAACTTTCTGCTGTTCTGTTGTCGCAGGTATTTCTTTCTGCTCTTCTTTTTTTACCGGTGGAACAGGTTTATCCGGTGCTTTCACTTTCTCAGAGGGAGTAACTTCTGTTTTTTGAGAAAGCTTTATTTCTTTCTCTTTTTCGGTTGAAACGGCTAACTCTTTTTTAGGTTTCTCTATAGATTTTTCTTTTGAAGCAGTAATAGTTTTTGTGGGTTTCTCCACAACTTTGGATTCAGATTCGGACTGGCTGACCTTTGCGACTGTTTTAGTTTCAATTGATTCAGTTGTTTTTTGCCCGCTTTTTACTGATTTTTCCTGAACTGCACTCCACAAAGGATAAACTGGTTCCTGAGGAGTTGAAAGAGCCAATATGACACCCTTTTTCCCATTCTCCTCTATCACCTTATAGACCACTGGATTTTTGAGGTCCAGAACAATCCGACAGATCTTATCCGGAGAGGTTTGATATTGACTGGTACGGATAGCGGTTATCACTCCTGAAGGAATTTGCAAAAACTTACCTTGAGGTAGAGAATTAACCGCATTTAAACAGTCGATCACAATCCGATAAGGCTTTCCTTCTTTTTTCTCCTCAATAAAATGATTAAATTGAAAAGGTGCATCCGCTAAGATGGTTATCTTAGTATAGTCTCCTTCCCTTTGGAGAGTAATGTTCTGAATATTGCTTTCTGCCCAAAGGAGAGAAAAAGGACTCAGTAAAAATATTACACTAATTAAAATTCCAAACCAGAGCTTATTCTGTTTCATAGAATTTTCCTATTTTGGAAATTCTACCTTCTTAAGTTTTTCCTCTTCTTTTATAAAATAGGTGGTTAATTTACAGGAAATTGCAATCGTGCTCTTTTCCTTCTTCACCTCATCTTTTGGTAAGCCGGAAAAGCTGACATCAGTGATATTGGTCAAAAAAGGGAAATTAGCTACGCTGGCGAAAAAAGTCCCTATATCCTCGTAATTCCCTTTGAACTCCAAAGCAAAATATGCGGCATTGTAAAAAGTAATTGGCATTAGGCCTTGAGGTAAAATCTGAATTATTTTAGCCTCTGAGTTCTGAGAGGCCGCCTGCAACTGGGTTAAAAATAAGGGGATCTGTTTTTCTTCAGGTAAAAGCAGCTCCACCTGTTTATATCTCGAAAGTAGGCTTTCATATTCAGCTTTAAGGTTTTGAAAACTCTTGGCTTTCATCTCTACGTTTTTCAAATTGGTAAGGAGCATCTCATATTCTGCTTGTTTCTGGTTTATTTTCCTAATATTCAGAGAATAAATCCTGGCATACCAAAAATAAATTGCCAAAAAGGCGACCAATGCTATCAAAAGTAATTTTTGGATCTTTGGATCTTTTAAATCCATTTCATCCTCCTAAAAACTGTCCAATCCCCTTTTAAGGGGAAGATAACCCGGTTTGATTTAATGCTAGCTCCTTCTGAGTATCGATCTGGCTGGCATAGAAAAGGTCACTGGTTAGCTGAAAGCTGTAGGCTTTCTGCTTCTCCAGCTCAGCCAATTTCACGTAATTTAACTCTATATTATTAAAATAGTTTGATCTCATCAGGTTTAATATTAAAGTAGCTAAGCTATTAAGAGAAAAGGTGTAACCTTCAATGATGACTTTTCGACTTAACACTGGTGGTGCTTGAGGTTGAGTCACTTTAACAGTATCAACTACTCCTTCTTCTGTTGTCTGAACCTTAGGCACTGTGGGGGCAACTGGAGGAGTCTCCTTAAAAGAAGAAAGCCATAGATAGTCAGGAACTCTTGAGCTTAAATCCTCCATAATGTCAATCCAGGTGGAGCGATCTTTATCCAGAGACTCGATGGCGGAAAGGCGCATTAAGATCTTATACTTAAGCTCGGTCAGGGCATCCACCAGCCGTATACTTTCTTTAAGCTCTTCTTTTCTTTTCTGAGCTTCAGCTATTTTACGGTTTAAACCTTGAAGCCTTATCCCTTGCAAGATACTTATAAAGATCAGAAGGATAATTAATACTCCTCCTGCGCCAAAAATATAGGCAGTGTTTTTCTTTAGAGTAAATATCCCTCTTCTTTTTCTTAACTCCTTGGGAAGTAAATTTATCTCTATCATCTTACTTTACCTTCCTTGCAGCTAATCCAACCGCAATGGTTAAAAGCGGTGCTATTTTCTCCGGCTGGACTTGTCTGAAAACATCTGGGTCATATTCTATATTTCTTAAAGGATTAACTATCTCCACCTGTATATTTAACTTCGACTGGATGAACTCTGGTAGGAAAGGAATTAAAGTTCCTCCTCCACTCATAACTATCCAGTCCACATTGGAAACCTTGGCTGAAGATTTGAAATAGGATAAAGCAACTTCTAGTCCGGAGATTAACTCCTCAGATGAAGTTACCACTGTGGCTTTCAGCATATCCTGGTCAATGGAGTTCCCCATCTCTCCTTTAAGAGTTTTTTGAGCTAATTCCGGATTAAGACGGAATTCCTTCATTATCGATTCGTATATCAAACGAGTCCCAGAGGAAATATCCCTGGCAGAATTATAAACTCCATCTTTGATAAAAGTCAAATTGATGGTATCAAATCCAATATTTATTAAAACGGTCACCTTTTCCGGATTTATCTCATAATTTATCTCATAAGCATTCAACAAGGCTAAAGTTTCGGTATCCACTAATACCGGCTTTAGCCCGGCATCCAGGATTAAATCTATATAGGATTTTAGAAAATCTTTACGAGCGGCTACCAATAAGACATCCATCTTATTGATATCCTCATTCACCTTAATAATATGATAATCTAAACTTACATCGTCTACATCAAAAGGGCTTCTCTGTTCAGCTTCAAAAAGGATAGCCTGTTCTGCTTCGCTACCTGATTTCTTATCCATAGTTAATTTGTCATTCAACACCCCATGTCCCGCTACCGCTATAGCAACCTCTTTTATCCTGGGATCACACTGATCGATTAACGATTGAATGTTATAGATCAAAGTATCCCGATCCTTGATCTCCTCATCTACAATTGCGTTCGGTGGAATCTCCCTGATTCCCAGAGCCCTCAAAATATAAGCCCCACCTTTTTCTTCAAACTTGATTAGCTTAATAGAGCTGGCACCTATATCCAGCCCAGCTACCGTTCTTCCCTTTTTTCCTAAAGCCATATCTTTTTCTTTGAAAAATGTTTTTCGTTTTTAATCTTTAAATCACTAATTTCTTTATCGACTATTTTTTTAAAATATTAAGAGGAAAAATAGAATTTTTTTAGTACGATTTAAATATGATAAAAAATATACTTTTAATAGTTTTGGAAAAACATTTTTTATTAAATATATTAACTTTTGGTTAGACGAGCTCTTCCGGTGCTTGCCAGAACATCTACCCTTACATATTTAGAGAGCTCTGAATTATAGATATCCACAGCTCCAGAGGAAGAGGCAGATCCGGTTGAAAGGTAAATCACCGCTGTATTAGTAAAAGTACAGTTATTAAAAGAAAATATATTAGACAATGGCTCAGTTTTTAAAACCGAGTCTCCGGAATCATAGGTATAAGATGATGGATTCACTACATCTTTAAACAGGATATATTGACGATTATTCAAATCAAAATAGATGCCATAGGAAGCTCTGCGTGCTACTGCATAAGAACGGGCTAAACGCAGGCTGGAAAGCAGGTCTCTACCTTTGGATTTAAGCTTCTGGTTGAGAAAGAACTTGTCAAAACGTCCTGCAGCCAGGGCTGCCATAATTCCTATTATCACCACCACAATCATCAACTCGATGAAAGTAAATCCTTTTTGATTCTTCTTTAATAACATTTTACTTACCTCGTTTAATATTTTATAATTCTCTCCAGCTATTGGGTACTATTTGATAAGTATATTTATAAGAAGTCCCTCCTCCTGGCATGCCTGGAGGTAAATTATCAACTATAGCAGGCACATGAAATAGGTCTGGCACATTTTTAATATCGAAATAACTTGAAACCATAGCGCCGGCTATTTGATTCTGCTTGGCATTAGAAATTTTCTCCTGAGCGTATAAGGCACCCATAATATTCAGATGTGAATCGCCTGAGCCGGTTCCAATATTCAGGTTATTAGCAGAAACAAAGCCTATCACATCGTCTGTAGGGAACATCCCCTTGGATAAAACATGGGTGCTGATATTGATGTCCCCAGCCGAGACCATAGTTCCTCTTCCGTCGAATAAGATAGGAGTGCTTTTATTTCCACCACTACCATTATTGATATTAATATTGCCGGTTACATAGACTATTCCACTGATCTGTAAATTGCCACTATTATCTAAATAGATACTCCCCTTGGAATTAGATTGAGCTGGATAGGAAGTTCCAGGTGTTAAATTTACATTCCCATTTATAACCAGAGCATTATTATACAAATAATTTTGGAACGACGGGTACGAAGTTCCACTTATCGGATCCGTAAAAGCATCACTTAGATTAGGAAAGCTCGGACCGTCTTCTAAATCATAACCTTGATTTGTTCCATTATCTGAATAAACTTGGTTAGCTCCTTTATTCCCGGTATACCCATCACTAACATAACATCCATCCATCGTCTCTTTTACACTATTACCGGAAGCATTAGGTTGTCCCACAGTTGCAGATCCAGATAAACTTACCTGTCCGTGTTTTACTCTGAGTTCAGCATCCAGAGTATTTACCAGCTCACCATTAAAAGTGGTTGTATCTATAGGCGGTATCCTTGAGGATAAGGCTGAGGTTATGCCTGTATAGTTATTGTAAATTCTGGCAGTTCCGGTAAGTTCGTAGGCTAAGTCCACAGCAGTAAGGGTTCCATCGTATAAACCGTTTCCATTTGAGTCTGTATATGGTTCAGTAGGGTCCCATACTCCATCTCCGTCTGAGTCGGTCGAAAGAGGCTCTCCCGAGTTCCATACTCCATTTCCGTTTAAATCAGTGTAAGTATCAGACGGATCCCAACTTCCATTGCCATTAGAGTCAGTAAATGGCTCACCCTCTCCCAGGATATGGACTGGTCCGTGAAAAGAGACATTTCCAGCTATACTGTGTCCTGATTGACCTACTCCAGCAAAAACTATATTATTCCAGATATTAAATGGATCTTTTTTCCTCTTTACCATTACCTGAACCTGACTCTGCCCTTCAGATGAATTCCCATCAGAGGTCAGGGTTTTATATGGGGCTGTGCCGGTAACGTCTACACTAAAGCTTCCGTTACCCAAATTAGAGCTGGCATTTATCAATGCTTCTAAGGAATCATTATTCAACATATTCGGGTGACCTTTCAGCACACCCATCCCTAACTCTAAACCTGATTCAGCCATATAAAAAGCAGAAGTTCTCTCTTTCTGGTTCTTTGAGATGTCCATATCAGTAACCGAGGTGGTTAATGCTGCTATAAAAACGAAAGCTAGCATAACCATTATGATCAAGGCTAAAAGTAAAGCTGACCCTTTTTCTTCATTAATAAATCTTTTCATTTTTTCTCCTTTAGAGGTCATTCCTTACCTTAACGTTAGAGCTTAAAATTCTTCGACGATATTTGTCTCCGAGGAAATGATCATGTTTTGTATTTTCTCTGGCAACAATCCTCACATAGATTAATTTACCACTTTGGGTAAACTTAAGTGAGTCTATGTTTTCAGCAAAGACTTGAGCTGAACCTGAACCTACCTTTTTCATTAGATTTGGATGCAGGGCATCTGCCCTGGAGATATAGTAAGCTATGGTATCAGTTTGGGAGCCATTCATAAAATAGACCTTTAAAGTATCAGCCCCAACGGAGATCGAAGGTTGTCCTGTCAATCCGTATCCAGCTTTTCTTATATTTTTTGCGATCTCGTCCATAGCTACCCGACCGTTCTGCTGCATATCGGAGATCTCCTCCTGCACTAAAAACTGGTTATGCTGGGATATATAGAAGTCTAACATAACTGATCCGATTAGAACTGTCAGGGTAGCAGCAATCAAAAGCTCAACCAAGCTTAAACCTTTCTGGCTATTAACTGGATTTACTTTAAACTTGAATCTCATTTTAAGTTCTCATCTTATAGGTATAATAGTTTACTGTTCTGGTCTTACCTACTTTATCTGTCCAGTTAATAGTTATCTTGATACGATATACCCCAGCCGGCACTGATATGTCTGTCGTATCAACATCCACTCTGGTAGTTCGTGTGAAAGTCCCGTTGAGATTACTGGTCACCTCAATCCAGGGTAGAGGGTTGAAAGAAACTAAATTCTTCATAAATTCCAACTTATCCTGAGCTATGACATTAGCCTTGGTTACATCATTAGAATAACTACCTGAGAACATCGTAGTAACAATCATAGGTGCCAGACCTAATACTCCAAAGGCTAAAATCAACATTGCCACTAAGACCTCTAAAAGACTAAGCCCCTTTATATTTTTAAATCTTTGTAGCATCGTTTCTCCTTTTCTCTAGAAACCAACAAATCATTGAGCAATAACTATGCCAATAAGTTATTATTAGGATACAAGTTCAACTTATATAAGTCATTAATCCACTTAGGATTCGACTCTCTCTCTGAAGAGTTAATTGGACATCTCTACAATTCTGTTTCAATAAATTGGCTAATCTCTACAGGATATGGGAATTTCCCCATACTTTAGATCAAACTTTATTCGTATTAAGTTATTGATAGGTTGACAAAATCGGGATTTTGGTTAAATTATAAAATGAGAGCATTGACTTTCGGAACTTAATTTTAAGGAGGTCTTAGATGTGTAAAGGCAGGAATCTTCTCTTCTTATCATTCTTTCTATTTATCAACGTTACTTTATCCTGGAGTGTTGAGAAACCTTTAGTCAATACTAAGGATTATCCAGTTATCTCTCCAGAACTAAGAACCTATTTATCAAATAAACCCTCTGATGAAAAGGTCAAAGTCTGGGTCTATTTCACTGATAAAGGAATTTTTGACCAGGAAAGCTATGTGAAAGCAAAGAGCAGGACTCAAAATCTTTTTCCTGTAAAATCCTTACAACGCAGAGCCAAGTCTATCAAAGGTGAACTGGTAAGTTTTATAGATTTACCGATGCACCACCCATACATTGAGAGGATAACCACTTTAGGAGCTAAATTGCGTCAGCCAAGTCGCTGGCTTAATGCGGTTAGCTTTGAGGTCTCCCAGAATATATTAGAACAGATAGCTCTCCTTCCCTTTATCAAATCTATAAAGCCTGTCCTTACATATATTCGCAAACCTATAAAAGAAGAAGTTCAACCTCAATGGAAGCCTTTGGTTCCAATTAATTATGGTCCATCCTATGATCAACTCCAGCAGATAAACGTTCCGGCAGTGCATGCTTTAGGTTATAATGGACAGGGAGTTTTAGTCTGTATGATGGATACCGGCTTTAGAAAAGACCATAAAGCTTTTAAATCTGCTTTTTCAGAAGGAAGAGTTTTAGCTGAATACGATTTTATAAATCTCGACACTAATACCCAGAATGAGCCCGGACAGGATGCGACAAGTCAACATAATCACGGAACCTACACCTGGTCAGCTTTAGGTGGAGAAATAGATGGAACCCTATATGGTCCAGCTTATAAAGCTAACTTTATCTTAGCTAAAACCGAATATGTTCCAACCGAAACCCGGATAGAAGAGGATAACTGGGTAGCCGGGATGGAGTGGGCCGACAGTATTGGCGCAGATGTTATCTCCAGCTCTCTGGGTTATCTTGATTTTGATGATGGTTTCACTTATACCCGCCAGCAATTAGATGGTAATACTGCAGTAACAACTATAGCCGCAGATATAGCCGCCAGTTTAGGAATAGTGGTCTGTAATGCTATGGGGAATGAAGGTCCCGGAGATACCACTTTAATAACTCCCGCAGATGCTGACTCTATTATCTCTTGCGGAGCGGTGAATAGCTCAGGCACGATTGCCAGTTTCAGTTCACGAGGACCAACGGGTGACGGAAGAATTAAGCCTGAAGTAGTAGCCAGAGGGGTTAGCACTTATTGTGCCACAGCTACTGACACCAATACCTTTGGATATGTAGGTGGAACATCTCTTTCAACTCCTTTAGTAGGAGGATGCGCCGCAGTTCTGCTCTCAGCTCATCCAGACTGGGTTCCCTGGAAGGTAAGAGAGGCTTTGATCTATACGGCTAATAATGCCCTTACTCCTAACAACACTTACGGCTGGGGGTTAATAGACCTTTTAGCCGCAGTTCAATATTCTTTTAGCACTGGAGACGTAAATCGAAATGGGCATCCGAGCGTTTCAGATGTGGTCTTTTTAATCAACTATCTGCTTAAAGGCGGACCATCGCCATACCTTCTGTATAGAGGAGACGTCAACTGCGACCAGAATACCACTATTTCAGATGTAGTTTATCTGATAAATTATCTTTTTAAAGGCGGACCGGAGCCCTGTTCTTATTAATAAATGTAGAGAAAACCTTCAGCATTTGTAGAGACGCATTGCAATGCGTCTCTACAATTAAATTAAAAGGGTTCAAAATATTAAAACCTTACAACATTTTGTATAAATAATCAGGGCAGACACATCCTAAAACGGATATGCAGGACAGGTCTGCCCTTACAGTTTGCAGTTCGTAGCGTCCCAGCTTCTGTCGGGACGTTTTTATTTATCAAAAAAAGCAAGTCTTTTAACCTTGCCCTATAAACTATCGTTCTGAGAATTATTTTGTCAAGCAGTCCTTGGGACATGCTTGACCTACAAACTATTTAATATTCGTCATCCGTAATCCGTCATTCGTCATCTCGTTTAGGCATCGATACTATACTTCTTAATCTTCTCGAATAACGTGGTATAATCTATCTTCAGAATTTCTGCGGTTTTTCTTTTATTCCCCCTAGTCTGGTTTAACACTCTTAAAATCATCGCTCTTTCAGCCTCTGCCTGAGCATACTGGCTCACCTCTTTCAAGCCAGCCCCTTCTCTTAACCTTATCTCTGAATTTGAGGGGAGCCTTATAGCTAAGTGTTCCGGCAAAATCTTTTTACCTTCACATAAGATAATTGCTCTCTCGATTGTGTTTTCTAATTCACGCACATTTCCGGGCCAGTGATATTTATCCATCAGGCTTAAAGCTTCTTTGGAAAGACTTTTTTTATCCTTTTTCATCTCTAAACAATATTTACGAATGAAAAAATCAGCCAATTCTGGGATATCCTCCCTCCTTTCTCTTAAAGGAGGAATGTGAATTGGGAAAACCGATAATCTATAATAAAGGTCTTCTCTAAAATCCTTTTTCTCGATTGCTTTTTTAAGGTCAAAATTAGAAGCGGCAATCACCCGCACATCTATATTTATAGTCTTTGTTCCGCCTAATCTCTCGAACCTTTTCTCCTGCAAAACCCTCAAGATCTTAGCCTGTAAAGCAATATCTAAATCACCTATTTCATCCAAAAAAATTGTTCCCTTTTCAGCTATTTCGAATTTACCCATCTTTCTGGTAACCGCACCAGTATATGCTCCTCTTTCTGAACCGAAAAGTTCATTCTCTAATAGCTCTCTGGGTATAGCCGCACAATTTATTGCCACATAAGGTCCACTTTTTCGAGGGCTCAGGCTATGAATTGCCCTGGCAAAAAGTTCTTTGCCGGTGCCACTTTCGCCTAAGAGTAATACTGTGGTATCACTAGAAGCTACCTTCTTTACAAGTCTGGTTACCTCTTTCATCTTTTCGGATTTACCGATTATTTCAGTAAACCCTAAGTTGTGAGCCAGCTCTTCTCTTAAAAGAACATTCTCTGCAAGAAGTCGTCGATTTTCTAAGGCTCTTTGAATCAGGACATGCAGGTGATCTACATCAAAAGGTTTGGTCAAGAAATCAAAGGCACCTTGCTTTATGGCTTGAACCGCAGTCTCAATAGTTCCATAGGCAGTCATCACTATGACCGCTACCTCTGGATCTAAATCTTTGATAGAAGACAAAACCTCCAGGCCATCCATCTTGGGAAGTTTCAAATCAGTTAAGATTAAATCAAACCTTTTCTCTTTAGCCTTATCCAACCCCCCCTCTCCATCCCTGGCCGTATCCACCTCAAATCCTTCTGACTCCAAGGTTTTAGCCAGCATCTGGCGCATGCTCTCTTTATCATCAATTACAAGAATGGAGGGCATAAGTTTACCTCTTTAAAGTTGAAATTTTTAAACAAGCTAATCATTTATATTATCGGAAAAACTGTGAATCCTTGAGGGTAATCGCTGTATTAAAGATGAACAATTAGAGAGTTTTACAAAGAATAAACTCCTGCTTACCATTGGTCAAGAGACCACCGATACTTCCTTCGACGGTGATTTATCCTGTCTACTATCTACTGTCTACTTTTTTACTGGAGAACGATTTGGCTGGTACCGTCCTCGTTTTCCAGAACAGTAATTAAGTTTTCGACTGAATCTTTGATGTCATCTATATGGGTGATTAAAAATATCTGCCTGAATCTATTCTTCAGTTTAGCCAGCCCTTTGAGGATATTTTCTTTGCGGGAATCATCCTGACTCCCGAAGATCTCATCTAAAATTATAAAGGAGAACTCCACCCCGCTGGATTCAGAGATCAAAAGGGAAATCGCCAGCCTTAGACACAGGTTTGCCAGATCCTTTTCACCGCCAGAAAAACGCTCAATTGAGAATTTCTCCCCTTGATCGAAGATGAAAATCTCATACTCATCGTTCAGCTCTAAATCTTCATATCTTCCATCAGTTAACTCAATAAAAAGTTCTTTAGCATAAACTGAGAGAGCTGGTCTGATCCTGGAGATCAAAGAAGTCTTAAAACCTACTAAGATTTCATCTAATTTTTCTAAATAAAGCTTATCCTCGCCCAAAGATTTAAGCTCTCCTTTTAGCTTCTGGGTTTCTTCTATCTCCTTCTCAATTTTCTCAAGTTCCAGGGAAAAAAGCTCCTTCTGGTAATAGAGGTCTTTTAAATTCAGCTCTAACTGATGAACTTTTGACCTTTTATCTTCCACTCTCTTCTCAACGCCTTTGAGTTCTTCCCCGGAATATGAGAGAAGCTTAATTTTCTCCTTAAGCGTTTCAATCTCCATATCAAGATCTGTTAGTTTTTTTTCTAATTGAGCCAGGTTCTGTTTTAGCTGGGGTAATTTATTCCTTTCTTGATTTAACGCCAGATATTTTTCTCTGAGTACCTCTAACCTTTCCATATTTGTTTTCAATTCCAAATGAACTGCAGTATCGTAATTAAATTCACCCAGATTTTTCAAATTTTCCTGTAAGAACGAAAGATTATTTTCCTTGTCCAAAAGGTTTTTCTTTAAGGTTTCCTGTTCACCTTTTTCTTTCAAAAGTTGTTCTATCTCTTTTTGCAACCTACCTATATTTTCCTCCAAGTTCATTTTCCCTTTTTTAAGCTCCTTCCCCTTATCTTCTATTCTCTTTCGCTCGTCCAGGATTGAACCTAAATTATTCTTTATCCTCTCCAGTTCTAGGTTAAGATGATTTTTAATTTTTGGGTAATCTGCTCCCATTGGCCTTAAGCAGCGATCACAGATTGAATCCGGGCCTAATTTCTCTATGCTTTCAAGCTGGGTTTGAACCTTATTCTGTTCTTCTAAGCTTACCTTATAATCAGATTGAACCTGAACGAATTCCGACCTGGTTTTTTCTAATTGCTGTTCAATCTCCAGGGATTTAATTTTTAACTCGTCTGAAGTTTTATTTTTCTTCTCTAAATCAATTCTGGTTAGTTCTAAAGTTTCAATTCTTTTCTTGTCTTTATCCATGGATTGGAGAATGTTTTCTACTTGGATTAGAATATTTTTTCTCTGTTCAGCCTTGAGCTTAAGACCTTCATATACCATAAAATCTTCTTTTACCTGAGGGTAAGCTTTCACTTCTTTTTCAATCTCATCCAATTCTGGGGTGAGATTTTCAAATGTCTCAATTTCTTTTTTGCCCTTGGTTATCTGCATAATAAGTTCGGCTGATAAAGCCTCTTTGACCGAAAGGTCGTTTTTAAATTTATTGAAAACTTCTGACTCCCCCTTTTTCTTTTTAAGTTCCTCTTCGATTGCCCTCAAACTAATCTCTTCTACCTGAAAACTCTTTTCTTCTTCATTTATGATATTAGAGAAATTCTTGAGTTCTTCTTCAACATCTTTTTTCTTGTTACTTAGCTCATTTATATCTTTCAGATGTGTTTCGTTGACCTCAACCCTTAACTTTATCTCCCTAATATCATTGCGTAAATCCTTCAAAGCGGAGTCAATTCTTTCTATTCCTAACATTCGGGCTAAGATCTCCTTGCGCTTATAGGGTGGAAAATCGGATAGAATGTTTAATTCTTTTTGAGGCGCATAGAAAGAGGTGACAAAAGCTCTGTAATCCATATCCAGGGTTTTTTCGATAAAATCATTAACCGGAGTTACTCCCCTGGCCACTACCTTACCGTTAATTAAGACTGAAGAATCTTGTTGATTGGAAGCACCTTTTAACTCTCTAACTACCCGATAGTTTTCGCCCTGAAGTTCGAAATCCAGAATAACCCGGCTAACCTCTTGAGGTTTTGCATTTATCCTTTTTATCTCGTCTTTTCCAGTTCGGGCAGCCTCATTTCCATATAAAGTCCAGGCAATAGCTTCCATCAGGGTCGATTTCCCAGCTCCATTGGTCCCGATTATACCTACTATCCCATCTGGGAAATCGGTCTGGGCAGATTTAAAACGTCTATAATTTTCCAATTGAATCGATTGCAAGTACATAACAGTCTATAGTCTTGAGGCTATAGTCTAAAGTCTTAAGCCTTTAGACTGTTGACTTTAGCCTTTAGACTTCTTATTCCTCTTTTCCTCTTTTCTCATATAAATATTTTAAACCTAATTCCTGGAGTTTTTCTCTTTTTAAATCTTCGACGATATATTCCTTAAGATACTGGTTAAACTCCTCAGTTAATTTACCTATGCTGGTCTGGGTTGAGAAATCCGTTTCTTTCTCCTCTTTCTTTTCAAATTTTAAATCTAAATAAAAAGCCTGAGCTTTGAGCTCAGATAGTTTTCTGAAATTCAGAGAATTATAGACGTAGGTAGGGATCTGAGCAACTTTTAAACGAACTATTTTATCCTTAATGTCATTCTGCTCAAGCAATTTTTCTATTTCCACTAAAATTTGTTCCTGATCTTTTCCTTCAGCATTTACAGAGGGGAGGTCGATCATCGGACGAGTTGGAACTTTATGGAAATTTATCTTTTTTGATAAAAGGTCAAATTCTACAAAACCTTTTTCCTGACCTAATTCCGCCATGGTAATCCTCTCAGTTGAACCAGCGTAATAGACATTTTTCTCAACCTGGGTATAGCGATGGTAATGGCCTAAAGCTACGTAATCGAACCCTTTTTTAAAAAGAGAGGAAGGTATTTCTAATTCTGCAAGTTCTCCCATAGAGAATTCCTTTATACCGGAGATTACGCCGTGTAGTGTCAGGACATTGAAACGAGTCTCCTTGTCTATCTCTATCTTCTCGAGCTCTGATTGAAAAGTAGCTGGCGAAAGACAGTGCGGAACCGAATGCACCGCTATATCCTTTATAATGATTTTCTCATATCTATCCTGATAGACTAATCTCAGACCCGGGAAAACCTCGAAGAAAGAAAAGATCGAGCCTATCCCTCTCTGTTTAGGTGTATCATGATTTCCGGAGATGATTATTACTGGAATGGAAATGGAAGTTAAACGTAAAAGCTGTCTGATAGCTAAATTTATAATGCGGTTAGTAGGTCGGACGGAGTTAAACAAATCGCCAGAGTGGATAACCAGATCTGGTTTGATTTCAATAATTTGATCGAGCGCCCCGATGAAAGAATTACCAATATCTTCTTCTCTTTGATTTATTCCAGAAGGCGAAACCTTACGGCTAACTCCGCCCGCTCCTAAATGGGTATCTGATAGATGAATTATTCGCATCTCAATTTAACCATAAAAAATAACTTAAGCTATAATAATAACAAAAAAATAGTATGACAAGAGAAATTAAATAAGTATTCAGTAGATCTGTGGTATTCTTTTAGAAATGTGGGGAAATAACAATTTTTTTTTATCTCTGCCCAAAATCTTAATGGGGGGAAAAGAAGAGAACTCAATCTTTATGCTACCGGCTGAAACTCCAATCTATTTTTAACTTTAGATTTTGCTTGAGGTTCGGCCAATGGAAGAAATAGAGTAAAAACCGTTCCTTTCTCTAGTTCACTTTTGACCTCGATTTTGCCTTTATGCAAATCGACTATTTTCTTTACCAGGCTCAATCCTAAACCTATCCCCTTCTCTTTTGATGTAAAGAAGGGCTTAAATATCTGTCCTAAATTTTCCTCCGGGATTCCACAGCCATCATCTTCAATCGTTGCCTTGATCATCGGCTCTCCGTTAACCTTCAATTCTTGAAAGCTAATTTTAATCTCACCCCCATCTTTAAGAGCATCGCTCGAATTCTGAATCAGGTTTTGGAAAGCCTGTCTTAAAAGGAGTGGATCTCCAGGGAAAGAGGGAATTTTTTCTTCCATTTTGAATGAAATTTTCAGATCAGGCCTTTTTTCTTTGGCTATCTTCATACAATCCTGAACTAATTCACCAATGTCAAATTTAATCCACTTTACTTCCAGGGGTTTTGCAAAGTCTAAGAATCTTTGAAGAAGGTTTTCTATAGTCAAAGATTCCGTTATGATGCTTTCTACTACGGGATAAGCGGCATTACCTTCTTTGAATCCTTTTTTTAGCATCTTGCTATACCCCAGAAGCGCTCCCATAGAGTTTCTTAACTCATGAGCTAACCCGGCCGAGATCTCTCCTAAGGTAGCCATTTTCTGTTTGAAAGCTATCTCCTGCTGAATCTTTTTAAGCTCAGTTAGATCAGTCAAAACTAATACCAGGCCAATTATATTTTCATTTTCGTCCCGTAAAAGAGCACTATCGGCCATCAAAAATCTTTCTTCGCCTTTATCCCTTTTTATTTCTATTTCTGCTTCACCGTATAGATTCTTCTTGACGATTATCTCATCTAACATATTGGATAGCAAAGCAATCTCACCCAATGCCTCTTTGTAATGCGTATTCAAGCTCAACTTAAAAGCCGAACCGAGGAGCCTTTGAGCCGCCTGATTAAATCCGGTTATCTTCCCCTGGTTGTCACAGATTATCACTCCATTATTTATGCTTTTGAGTATATATTCATTATACCTTTCTAAATTTTTTGCCTTGTTATTAGTTTGAATATAAAGCACTTGTAATTTTTTCTCCTTTTCTTTGAGATCAGCAATGACCTTCTGAAATACTTCCACTACTACTTCTACATCTTCCCTTTTAGTTGAAGGAGTAATAATACTTTCTTCTTCAGCTTTTCTTTTCATTTTCTGATATGGAGAAAATATATTCTTCAAAAGTAGGAAAGACAAAAAAAGGATACCGATAATTCCTAAGCCCCTCACCCATCCTTCGTATTTAGAAATTCGTTCGACCCAAAAATACATCGTCATTTCTTTTTCTACTCTTGAAAAAAGAGTTTTCTGGGTATTTTTGTCAACAAAGGAGTAAAAATAGCTCTTATAATAGCCTTTTTCTGGCTTGATATAAACGCTGGAGAGAAAGCTTTTCCCTGAAGGAAGTTTTTCCCTGAATTGATTAAGTGATGGATCGGGCTTTATTTTCTTTATCTGACCATCCGAAGAGGTTAAGATTCTTCCGTCTTGATCTATAATATCTATCTTTTTAACCTGTCTGAGTGAATTTAAGCTTTTAAGCTCTGAATCTATTTTACCTTTTTCAGTCTTATTTTGCCAGAGGTGGCTGGCTGAGTATGCTATTCCCTTAAGGTTTTGAAGAGACTCCTCTTCCCACCCTTTTTGAGATAAATTCAAAAGATAAACTATCACATAATTCATCAGGACAAAAAAAAGGATTAAAAGTAAAAGGGAGAGTCGAATCTCCGATTCATAGTTGAATTTGAAGAATTTCTTCATAACTTATTATCCGACCATATAAGGACATATCTTATATCGGCATTTTTAAAAAAGGGATTTAGTAATTACCAGAAAAGAAAATATAGAGAGTCGTTAAATATGGTAGAATGATCCGAGATATAATTCTATCAATTGGTTTCCGAAGAAAATTGTAAGTAAAGTTGCTATTGCCAGAAAAGGTCCGAAAGGGATCAACCTTTTTCCTCTCATCCGTTTTGAAAATATTATAAATATTATCCCGACTATAGCCCCTAATAAAGATGCTAAGAAAATAACCATTAAAACCATCTTCCAGCCTAAAAAAGTGCCCAGCATAGCTGCCAGTTTAATATCTCCACCTCCCATACTTTCTTTTTTAAAAAGCTTATCACCAAAGATGGCCATAAAATATAAAAGCCCACCCCCAACGAAAAAACCAATTAGGGATTCAAGAAAAGGAGGTAATTTTAATAAAAAAGAAAATATGAAGCCAACGATTATACCAGGTAGAATGATAACATCTGGAATCAACTGATATTTTAAATCGATGAAAAAGATCACCAGCAGACTGCTGAATAGAAATAATCCAGCGGCAAACTCCCAGCTTAACCCGTACTTTAAGTACAGGGAAAGAAATAGAAGACCACTTAAAAGCTCAACTGCCGGGTAGATTAATGAAATTTTCTCCTTGCAATGTCTGCACTTACCCCTTAGAATGAGATAACTTAAAATTGGAATGTTATCAAAAGCTCTAATTTTATTTCCGCATTTGGGACAATGAGAAGCAGGGAAAAGTATTGATTTTTTCAAAGGGATGCGGTAGATACAGACGTTCAAGAAACTGCCTATTGCCAGACCTAAAATGAAAATAAAAATTCCGATAAAAATATTCATATTTATTCTATCGGTTATAAAGACAGTTTATCTACTTAATATCTTTTTAATCTGCTGGCAGATAAAAACAACATCATCTTCACTCATTCGCGGATGTAAAGGCAGGCTTACCTCCCTTTTTCCAATCTCTTCGCTGATGGAGAGTGTTCCGGACTTCTGCGGGAAATTCTTTCGGTAATAGGAGAACTTATGAAGGGGTTGATAGTGGATGCTGGTCTGTATTCCTTTCTGCTTCAACTTACGCATAAATTCATCCCGTTCGATATTCTTATCTAAAAGTACTGGAAAAAGATGATGGCTGGAGCCTCTGGGATAGTTTTGAAAGGGAATGAAAATCCCTTTGATTCCATTTATATTTTGAATATACATCTTTGAAAGGTGCCTTCTTTTAAGATTATTCGATCCAAGTTTTTTTAACTGTTCCATCCCTAAAACCGCACTTATCTCGGTCATTCTATAATTATAACCCAGCTCTATAATATCATAGCCAAATGAATTTGATCCAAACCTTTCCCAGGTTGGCCTGGTCATTCCATGAGTTCTTAGCAGTCTGATCTTCCGGGCTAACTTTTGGTTATTGGTGACTATCATCCCTCCTTCACCCGTGGCTAAATTCTTATTGGAGAAAAAGCTATAACAGCCTGCATCTCCAAAAGTTCCTGCCATTTTTGATCCGTATTTAGTACCAATAGAATGAGCCGAGTCTTCGATCACAAAAAGATCGTATTTTTTTGCCAGCCGGTTTATTTTCTCCATATCAGCTAAAAATCCACCGTAATGAACCACAACTATCCCTCTGGTTTTCGAGCTTGTCTTTTTCTCCAGATCTGTAATTGAAATATTAAAATCCTCTAAACTTGTAGAATCAACGAAAACGGGTTTTGCTCCACAATATAATACTGCGTTAGCACTGGCTACGAAGGTTATAACCGGAACCAAGACCTCATCTCCTTCTTTAATTCCCAGAGATTTCAAGGCTAAATGTAAAGCCGCCGTCCCGCTGGAAAGTGCAACCGCATATCTGGTTTTCAGAAATTCTGCAAACTTATTTTCAAACTCCTCCACCCTCTCTCCCATGGTAAGCCATCTTCTTCTTAGAACTTTTAAAACTGCATTGATTTCTTTTTGATTATAATCCAGATCAAACAGGGGAATTTTCCAGTTCATCTTTCTTGGTCAAATAATTAGAAAATAATTTTAAAATAAACTATAAAATCTGTTTCTTGATCTTGTCAAATTCTTCAATCGCTTTCCGGTAATCTTCATGCCTGCCGATATCCAACCAGTAATCAGCCGAGGGATAGACTAAAACCTTCTCCCCTTTTTTGAGTAAAAGGTTCATCAGTTCCGGGAAATCGAATTTTTTGTTCCGGGGTATGAAATTCAATATCTCCGGTTCAAAGATATAGATGCCCATACTCACCTGATAAGGAAGTTTGGGCTTTTCACGGTATTTAGTTAAGACATATCTTTTATCATATTCTAAAACCCCGTAATCTGTCTCAATTTCTCTACTCTGGACTGCAATAGTGGCTATAGGTCTTTTAGTCCGAGTTTGGATCCTGTGGAAACGATGATAGTTGATAAGTTTAAGGTAACTAAGAGAAGTTAAAAGATCACCGTTCATAACCATAAAGGTTTTATTGAGTCCGCTAATCAAACTTAAAGGCCCCATCGTGCCTAAAGGTTTATCCTCGTAACTATACTCTATCTTTACTCCAAATTTATCACCATCTCCGAAAAAGGTTTGTATCAAGTTCCCCAAGTAACCTATTGCTAAGGTAACATCGGTAAGCTTATATTTTTTAAGCTGTTTGATTATCACCTCTAAGATAGGTATATTTCCAACCGGCATTAAAGGTTTGGGTAAAATGATGGTGTAGGGATTGAGCCTTTTCCCCTCTCCTCCAGCCAGGATTATCGTTTTTCCTACGGATCCGGTTTCGGACATTTTTTATATATTATAAATTTCTTTTTTATATCTCCAGGAGTTTTCATTCATCCATTCTATGGTTTTCTCTATCCCGTCTTCGAGTTTAGTCTTTGGTTTCCAGTTAAAAAGCCTTTTAGCTTTAGAAATATCAGCCATTAATCTTTCCACCTCGCTCTTATGAGGTCGAACCCTTCTTCTCTCAGATTTAGCTGTCAGGTTTTTATGAAGCATCTGCCCGATTAAATCCACCAATTCTAATATCGAGACCTGCTGATTTGTACCTAAATGAACTATCTCACCCATGGTTTTATCCGATTGAGCAAAACAGATAAATCCACCAACTGCATCCTCGACATAGGTTAAATCTCTGGTAGGGAAAAAAGAGCCAAGTCTAATCTTTCTACCTTCTAACCCTTGCACAATTATACTGGGTATGATGGCTCTGGCTGATTGTCTGGGACCATAGATATTAAAAGGACGGATTAAACCGACCGGCAGATTGTAGGAATGGTAAAAACTCAAAGCTGACTGGTCAGCGCTAACTTTACTTGCCGCATAAGGAGATTGAGGGTTTAACGGGTGTTTTTCATCCATTGGTATATATTTAGCTGTTCCATAAACTTCTGAGGTAGAAGTGTGTACGAACTTTTCTATATTTGTATCTAAAGCCGCCAAAAGCAGATTTAAACTCCCTAAAACATTAGTCTCAATCACATCTCTTGGGTTTACATAAGAATAAGGAATACCAATCAAAGCCGCAAGGTGAAATACGACTTCTTGATCTTTAATCATCCATCTTATCCCCTCTCCATCCCTGATATCACCAGTTACAACCTCAACTTCTTTTAAGACTTTCTTATCTATATCTTCAAGCATCCCCCAGTCATTTCTGGAATTGTAATGAACTAAAGCTCTAACCTTAGCTCCAATTTTAACTAAGGCTTCAACTAAATGGCTTCCTATAAAACCACCTGCCCCGGTGACAAAAACCTTTTTACCTTTTAAATTCACTTTTAAACCTCATAAGTTTTAAAGAAGATATAAAAAGGAATCCATTTTTTCAAGATAAATATTAATTAAATTACAAATATCGAATGTCAAATCAAAATAAGAGGAAATCATCAGCTTTCCATCTTATTCAGCCAAACGCCCTTAAAAGGGTAATACTAAGATAGCTATATGTGTAAAAAGAATTAACTTGAGATTTGATAGGGGAAAAATTAAAATATAGAAAGATTTTACAAGGTTGAGCTGTTGGCATCATTTGTGGTACAGGTTACTGCCCCAGTCTCGTTAACAATCCAGGTATCTATAGTCGGATCATCATCCAAGTCTGCAGTTGCGGTGGCGGTAAAGGCATTGGCTCCGCCTATACACACATAAGAATATCTTGCACTCGCTTGGAACTCCACCCCAATATCAGCCCAAGCTGATGCTGTTCCTGGTGTGGTCAAGGGATATGACGGGTAGGTGTTATACTCCTGACGGTAAGCATGCTGCATCGCATATATCTGCTTCAAAAGCTGTTTTGCCTCAGACTGTTTTGCCCTGTTTGTGGATAGCATAAATTTAGGAATAGCCATGGCGGCTAATATCCCTATAATGACCACCACGATCATCAGCTCGATCATCGTAAATCCTTTTTCTCTTTTATTACTATCCATCTTCAACCTTTTCATCTTTTGTTTTTTACGATGGTTAGCCCAGTCCGCCTCAGGCGGGCTGGGCTAACCTGATTTTCCTGCCCCTCTCTCTTACCCATAAGAGCACTACTGGGTAACATCATTAATGACAGGGGTTAGATTACCGAGTTCAGTAATCCTCCAGGTATCTATGGCCGGATCATCATCCAAGTCTGCAGTTGCCGTAGCGGTGAAGGAATTGGCTCCGCCTGTGCAGACATATGAATATCGAGCTCCCTGCTGGAACTCCACCCCTATATCAGCCCAAGCTGATGCCGTTCCTGGAACAGTCGCGGGATATGTCGGGTAGGTATTATACTCCTGCCGGTAAGCATGTTGCATCGTATATATCTGCTTCAGTAACTGCTTTGCCTCAGATTGCTTGGACTTAGTAGTAGCCCGCATAAATCTGGGAATAGCCAGAGCAGCTAATATACCGATGATGACCACTACGATCATTAACTCGATCAGGGTGAAACCCTTCTGCCCTTTTTTCATTTTACTCAGCATCTTCTTTCACCCCCTCTCCTTTCTTTTAAGGTTATTAGTTTTTTGGGTGTTGGTGTTTCCAATTTTAACTGAATTTATCGCAAATAATATGCCATACAAAAGCTCTAAATCATAACCCCCTTAAGGCAATGTATTTAGTCATTATTTATTAAGTGAACTTTTTCTTTTTTATTCTAAAAAAGAAGGCGTTTCGCTTATTTAATTGCGAAATGCAAATCACCTCATCTGTTCAAATTTTTGCCAGTCCTATGGATCCGTTCCTAGGATCGAATTCTTTTCTTTAAACTTTCTATCCGGTTTTGAAGCTCAATATTTAAAGGATCCAGCTCCCAGGCTGAGGAAAAATTCTTTAAAGCTTCTTTTAAAATTCCTTTTTGTTCATAGTAAAGTCCCCAGCAGTAAGTGATAAATACGAACATCCTCTGAGCATCAAAGTCATTCTGAAAAACTCTTTCTTCTTTTTGAGTAAAATATTTCTCTTCAAATTCCTTCTGCTTAGCCAAAATCTCCTCTGGTATTTTAGTTATAATTTTCTTCTCTATCTTAAACAGGTAACCGGAAGGAGAAAGGAAATCTATCAGGTCAGTATCCCTCTCGGTAAATTCCATAAATAAATTCATATTTTTACTCAATCCTTTATTCATTAAAGCCAGGAACAGGTCTTCACCGGTTAAACCAGAATTGATACCCAAAAATATTTCAGGATAATTTCTTCTCTCCTGTTGACAATTCCATTTCGCTTTCAATAAGCCCCGGTCTAAAACAGCGATATCTTTTCTATAACCTTCTCCATATTTGAGGGCACAGAGGATGAAGTAAAGATTAGGGTTATCGATAAATAGAACTACATTCTTCTTTGCCTGAGATAGAACTCCTTTTCCATATCTATAAGCCAAATCATTTTTAGATAGATCTGCCAGTCGGTTAAAGGTCAAAAATGGCAAAAAAGAAATTGAAAGAAAGAAAGAGGAGAACACAATTATAAGACTTTTTCTGAAACCCGGGCTAAACTCTATATTTCTCACCCATTCTTTGATATTCTTTAGTATAAATAAAACTCCCAGCCCAAAAAGAAAAGAAAAAGATAAGATGGTAGGAAGTATGTATCCTTGAAAATCTGAGCTGGTGGAGATAAACTCGGAGGGGAGAACTATAATAGTTAACGAGTTCCCGATAATCAAAAGAAGAAAGAAAATGAAAAGCTTCAAATTTTTTATTAACAAAAATAGCATACCCAGCAGGCTAAACAGAAAAGGTAAAAAAGTTAATTGCGAATAGATCATCACCCAGGCATCTTTAGTCCTTTCCCACAGGGTATAATTCAGGGCAAACCCGATTTGTTTTACAGATTTTAAAGCCAGGGCAGTAGTTAAAGTCTTTTCTAAGTTAACCGGATTTCCCCAGTTCAAGGCTGGAAAGTTAATTGCCCTTAAAGGGAGATAAAAATAGATGCTACAACCTAAAAGGAAAAAAATAAGAGATAAACCCAGGTATTTCAATTTCATAAAATTGCGAAAACCATTACAGATAAAAAGAAAAATGAAAGCAGGAATTATAGAGATAAGGGTGACGTTGTGATTTCCCATTCCTAATCCAAATATGAAAAAGAAAAGATATAACCAGCGGAGATTTTTCTGGTAAGTTTTATTTTTCACCAAATCGATCTTAGATGAAATTTGACCAAAATTAGATCCATACAAGTAGTTTACTCCACAAAAGAACAAGAGGATAAAGAGTAATCCATTTAAAGAATATACCTCTGCTCTTACTCCTTGAATCCAGAAGGCATAGTTCAAACCTGCCACTAAAAGCAAAAGCAGAGAAGTGAAAATAAGTAATTTTTCATCTTTCACTAATTCGTAAAGGAATAGTCGAGTAACCTTTAGAAAAAGCAGGAAGAAAATCGCCAGGCTGAGCGCAGAGAATATTCCGGAAAGTAAATTCAGTTTTAAAGATAAAGAGAAAACAGGTAAAAACGAGAAAGCCTTACCCAGTAAGATATATAGAGGAAAGCTCGGAGGATGTGGTATGCCCAGAGTAGCAATGGCTGCTACAAATTCTGCACTATCCCACCAGAATATGGTTGGACAGGAAGTTCTCCAGTATATCCACAGGAAAATCGTGAAAAAAAGTATTGCTAAAAACCAGGACTTATGTCCATATTTGTATTCATAGGATTTGAAAGGATTCTTCATTTCTCTTTGAGATTATATCTTTCGATTTTGCGGTAGAGGGTAGAAGCATCTATCCCCAGTATCTGGGCGGCTTTGGTTTTCTGCCAGCCAGTTTGATTCAATACCCAGAAGATATATGCTCTCTCTATCGATTCCAAAGCTGGGATCTCAGGTTGAGTTGACCGAATAAACCCTAAGGGTTTATTCTCTACGATATTTTGGGTAAGGGAATTCATATCTATAATTTCACCGGATGTCAAGAGAACTGCTCTCTCCAGGGTGTTCTCCAATTCCCTGACATTTCCGGGCCAGGAATAACTGACCAAACTACTAATAGCCGCAGGAGAAATGCCCTTCTCTTCAATCCCCAATTTATCACAATATTTTTTAATAAAAAATTTTATTAAGATTTCAGTATCCCCTTTTCTCTCCCTTAGAGGAGGGATATGTATAGGAATTACATTAAGTCGATAAAAAAGATCGGTTCTGAAATTTCCTAATTTAACTTCTTCCTCTAAATTTGCATTCGTGGCGGCGATAAGCCTTATATCCACATCTACTGGTTTGGTGCTTCCCACTGGAGTGAATTGTTTTTCCTCTAATACTCTTAAAAGCTTCACCTGAATAGTTGGAGAGGTTACCCCGATCTCATCCATAAAAAAGGTTCCAAGGTTTGCTACCATGAAAAGCCCCTCTTTATCCCTTACTGCTCCGGTGAAAGACCCTTTTATATGCCCGAAAAGCTCACTTTCCAGAAGACTTTCCGGCAGAGCCGCACAGTTGATGGTTATAAATGGCTGATCTGCTCTGCAGCTGAGCTGATGAATGGCTTTGGCAACTAATTCTTTTCCAGTTCCGCTTTCCCCCTGGATCAAAACTGTGCTATCAGTTTCCGCAACTCTTTCCACTAACCTCTTCAACTGAATCATCTCTGGTGAGTTGCCGATCAGATTTTGCAAGCCGAATTCTTTTTTCAACTGCCGTTTAAGATTGATGTTCTCCTCTGCTATTTTTTTCTGCTCTAATGATTTCTTTATGGCGATTTTTATCTCATCTACTTTAAACGGTTTAGTGATATAGTCAAATGCACCCTTTTTTAAGGCTTCGATAGCAGTGTCAACCGAGGCATAAGCGGTCATAACGATGAAATTTATATCTGGAGAAATAGATTTAGCCCGGGATAAAAGTTCCAAACCGTTCATCTCCGGCATCATCAGATCTGCGATCACTAAATCATAGTTTTTATTTTTTATCTCCTCCAAAGCTTCCTTACTACTAACGGTAGAGGTTACCTCATATCCTTCTTTCTGCAGCATAATCTGCATAAATCTGCACATGCTCTCTTCATCATCTATAACCATTATTTTAGCTTTTTCCATACTACCCTCAAATATTTTAATGAAATTATTAAATAGGCTATAGACTATTGCCTTTAGCCTGTATTTTTAGCCTGCATTAATTTTATCGGCAGAAGAAGGTTTATCTTCATTTTTTAGGAATTAAGAGATAAGGTTTTAAAATAAACTATAATTTTTCTCAAAAAAGTACTTGACAAAGCTATTAAAGATATTATTCTATAATTAGTAACCCAACATTTTAGGGGAGGTGAAATATGTTTTTAAGAAAGCATTATTTAAAGCTATTATGGTTTATTACCTTCTTGTTGACGTTTTCTACTACTTTTGCTCAATATGATTATTATTATGGTAACGGGAAGAAAATCCCCCTATTACTTTCGCCCAATAAAGTTAATATAAAGTTTACTCCAGGTATGACTCCAGAGGATATTTATAATTTTATTTTATCTGATGACGCGCTTAATCCAGCCCTGGGACCTTACCCCTTCATGGATGGATATTTTATTCTTTATGTTTTACCGGGTAATGATATCAAGACCCTAATCCAGAGATTAAGAAACCGACCAGAAGTAGAGATGGCAAACCCGGGATATTTAACTACGGATTCTATGGCACTAATGGTAACAGACCGATTTGTGGTTCAATTCTATGAATGGGTTCCTCGTTCAACTATTGACAGTTTAAACGCTCTTCACGGTGCAATCATTATAGACTCCCTTAGTCCTGAAGTTCCTAATCTCTTTCTTTTAAAACTTACTGGAGATATTGATAAGGATATTCTGGTAACAGCTAACCAGTATTATGAAGAGCTAACTACTGATTATTCCCATCCTGATTTTATAGCTATAATCTGCATGGAGTTCTGTGATTATATACCAGGAGATCTTGATGGAGACAGCTCAATCACTGTGTCAGATATAGTTTATTTGATAAATTATTTATTTAAGTTCGGTCCTCCCCCATTTCCATTTTCTGAAATAGCAGACGCAAATTGCAATGGTAGAATTTCACTAACCGATATAGTGTATTTAATTAATTATCTTGTTAGAGAAGGTCCTAAACCGGAGAAATGTTTTCTGTATTCGAAATTTATCCGTCGCTCTGGCTTATCTTTTTAAAGTAGAAGGATTTTTACTTTAATTCCAGGGCGAATTTCCCAATATTGTTCTCGATCCTGGAAGGATATTTGCCAGAGAAGCAAGCTACGCAGAAATCTTCCCTGGGCAGGGAGGGCATCGAAAGCATCCCTTCGATCGAAAGATACCCTAAGGAATCCACGCCTAAATATCTCCTGATCTCCTCGACCGATTTTGAAGAAGCGATTAGCTCCTTTTTGGTGGGCATATCTATCCCGTAAAAACAGGGGCTGATGATGGGAGGGGAGCTTACCCGGAAGTGAACCTCTTTGGCCCCAGCATTTCTCAACATCCCTACTAATTTTCTGCTGGTAGTCCCGCGCACGATCGAATCGTCCACGATTATTATTTTCTTATCCTTTAATACCCCTTTAACCGGATTATATTTAATCCTCGCATCTAAATCCCTGATCTTTTGTTCCGGATGGATAAAAGTCCTGCCGATATAATGATTCCGGATTAAACCAACTTCAAATTTTATACCGGATTGTTCAGAATAGCCCAGGGTATGGGTATTACTTGAATCCGGAACTGCAATTACTATATCCGCATCTGCTGACCGTTCTTTAGCGAGTTGATGGCCCAACCTTCTTCTAACCTTATCCACATTTTCACCGAAGATCATACTGTCAGGCCGTGCAAAGTATATAAATTCAAAAATGCAGAAAGCATGTTTAACTTTTTTAAAAGGTGAAAACGATTTTAACCCTTTATTATTTATCAATATAATTTCGCCTGGCTTTAGATCCCTTATATATTTTGCTCCGATGATATCAAAAGCACAGGTCTCAGAAGCAACCACCCAGGCATCTCTGAGCTTCCCTAAAGCCAGAGGTCTCCATCCGTATGGATCCCTGGCTGCTAATATAGAATCCGACGTTATGAAGACCAAACTGTAAGCGCCACTCACCTGAGAAAGAGCATCCGCTAAGCTATCCTCGATCTTTTCTTTTTTAGAACGTGCAATCAGGTGTAAAATTATCTCGCTATCGGTAGTGGTTTGGAAGATCGAACCTCCTTTCTCTAATTTTTTTCTCAAGCCTGTGGAATTGGTCAGGTTTCCATTATGTCCTACTGCTAAGAGCTTATCCCCTTTATAAGTAATCTGGAGAGGCTGAATATTAGCTATAGTAGAAGAGCCGGTGGTGGAATATCGATTATGTCCGATTGCTATCTCCCCTTTTAAATCACCTAAAACCTCTTTACTAGCAAAGACTTCATTCACCTGTCCCATTCCCTTCAACTGGAAGAGCTTACTGCCGTCAGAGGAGACTATTCCGGATGCCTCCTGCCCTCGATGCTGAAGGGCATAAAGCCCTAAGTAGGTCAGTTCTGCAGCTTTCTTTGCACGGTAAATAGCAAAGACACCACAATTCTCATGTAACAAATTTTCTATCATAACAATAAGAGTATTAAGTTATTCTATCTTACCACGACTGTCAAGAATTTATTTATTATTCTCTGAAAAAGTAAAACTTCTGGAAATAAACATTGGATTGTAAAGCTTTAGCTTTACCTTAAATTCTTTATAAACCAATTAAACAATTTTGGTCAAACCTAAAGGTTTGCACTTAAAGTTAACTGTTTTGTATAAGAATCTACGAACTAAAATATAAATATTATTAAACTACCAACTTATACGCAGAAATTCATAAATTTTTAAAGATTAACTCTAAGGTTTGCTCTAAAACTGCCGATAAGAAAATCAAATTAAGAGTGATGGTGAAATAAATTAACCCTTTTCGTGGAGGTAGATTTATGCTATTTTGGTCAACTATGCTTTTCCTCTTGGGTGTGCTGGCGTTCCTGGATAGCATTTTTAATTATGGAGAGATCTTCAGACAGGTAAATTCTTTTATGTTCATGTTAATCTCCTTAGGAGTATTAATCCGCTTGAGAAAAGAAAGAATAGATACTTTGAAGGCAAAAATCAGATTAACTGAACCTCTAAGCACAGAAGAGAAAAAGATTGAACTTCTCAAAACTGAAGAGAAAAAGGTTGAAGTAGGATAAGCAAAGATTAAGAAACAATAAAAAGGCGAGATTATTCGCCTTTTTTTGTTTTGTTTTAGAATTAATAGCAGAGACGCTTTGCAATGTGTCTCTACCATTAAGATTCAGAGGAAAATTCTCTTTTTTTGGAAGCTGCTAGATCTATTATCTTAACTCCGGGTGCATATTCCACAATCACCGGCTCAATTATTCTGAGAAGATTGTGAGTAACCTCTTCTATCTTCAGAGCATTTTCTTCAATCTTCTTTAGCTTTTCCACTGTTTCCTGATCAAGATATTCTTTACGAGCTAAAAGCAGTTGTGCATTTCCTAAAATCGCTGTTAAAGGGTTATTAATCTCATGATTTACCGTTCCAGAAGTGAGAGTTATGGCAGAAAGCCTTTCAGATTTTAAAGCTTGTTCTTTTTCCTCTTCCATCTTCCTCTTCTCAGCCTTAGTAAGAAACCCTTCAGCTTTAGAAACTCCTAATCCTAACTGACTCCCTAAAGCTTCTAAAAACTCCTCCTCTAAAATCAGATTTCTGTTTCCTGAGCTTAGTCCAGTTATTGCCCCTAATAATCTGCCATCTGCTCTAATCGGATAGGAGAAAAGGCTGTATAACCCGTCTTTTTGCAGGGTCAGATAAATAGACTCGATTTTAAAATCCTTTCTCATCGTTTGAATGACACTTTTTTCCATGGCTGAAAGGAAATCGGCTTTATCAGGTTTACCGGATATGGCTTCACAGATTAATTCTTTTGTATCCTCATCCCATAAAGCAATTGAACCAGCTTCCAATCCCATTATTTCCAGTGTCTTATCTATTACCTCTTGAATTATTTCTTTAATGGGAGCTGAGCTGTTAATCCTGATAGCTAAGAGTCTTAGAACCTGATATTTTAAACTGTCTTTAGAGGTTTCCTGTTCCATTTTTATCCTTTCTAAGTATGTCTATTTTGCTATGAGAAATGCAAAAGATATGCCGTTAGCAAATTTTTTATGAGTATAGAGAAATGTTAGGATAGGAGTATAATGTAATACTTTAAATATAATTTATAATACTTTGCCCATTATAGAGTTAGTTATTAATATAATTTGAATGCTCGTAATACAAAATAATTTAATAACTTTAAATTATTAGTAAATAATTCATTTCTTATGCATTTCCTTTCATATTAGATGCAAGCTAAAACACAAAAAAAATCAAAATAATCCAGCTAAAATGGAGCAGATCTCTTCTAATAAATGCTTATTTTCTTTTGTAAAAGCATCCAATCTATCGGAATCTATATCTATCTCACCCCAGACCTTCTCCCTTGTCATTATAGGAATAACTATCTCCGATTTAGTTTCCAGGCTACAGGCTAAATACCTATGATCAGCTTTAACATCCGGGATGAGTATAGATTTTTTCTGACTGGCTGCAGCCCCGCATATACCACTATTTAAACGGATTCTGGTATGAGGTGAAGGTTTACCTGAAAATGGACCAAGCACTAATTCTTCGCCTTCCAAAAGGTAAATCCCTACCCAGTTATAGTAGTCGAAGTTTTCTTTCAATATTCTCACAGTTTCTTTAAGAATATCCTCCCTTTTCATTTTGGATTTCGCTAATTCCTTTATCTGCTCAAGAATCTTTTTTTCTTTCATTTTCATCTCTTGCTCCTTCTTTTACTATCGTTGAGATCTTAAAACATCTAAATAATTAAAATGGAAGGCTGAAGTCTCAAGACCTTGTCCGAAATTGGATCCATAGGAACGGCCTTCCTCTACATAAAAACAACTTTTTTACTAATTCATAAGTTTTCTACAGCTCTTCTTACTGCTTCCAGATTCTCGCCGGGTGTTTGTGGAGATATTACGCATCCTGGTCCCAGGATCAAATTCACTTTCTGGTTAAGCTCAATTATCTCTTTTATTTCTTTTGTAACCTTATCTGAGGTTCCTTTTAGTAATAAATTCTCCTGGTCTATTCCACCCAGAACAATCTTATTGAGAATTTTTGCTCCCTCTTTTAAATTTAGATTTGTCGGATCGGTCGAATCCCAATTTACAACTTTTACAGGGTAATCAAAGAAAAGTTTAAGAAAATTATGGCTTTTACAGATATGCAGGATATTAAACTCCGCCGATTCTACTTCATTTAAAACTTTCAGGTCATAAGTTTTGCCAAATTCTAAGTATTCTTCTTCAGTTAAAAGATTTTTAGTCGCCCACTCGGTAGTGGCAAAGAAAATCCCATCTGCTCCCGCATTCAAACATTCAACTGCGAAGCTCGAAAAAGTCTCTGTGATTATCTCTAAAGCTGTATGAATTAATTCAGGTTCCTTTCTCAAGTCTTTTAATAAATCCTTTTCCTCTTTTACTAAATCACCAGCTATGGATAAGGGTGTAAAGATTGTTTCAACCATGAATATCTCATCTTTAAGTCTTTTTTTAATCAACTTAAGAGCTTTCAATTGTTCCGTTAAAGCCTTGACTGATGATTTTAATACTTTTAGTTTTTTCCAATCTTCAGTTTTTTTAACCGGATGTTCTACGACCTTAGTTTTAATCCAGGGTTTTAGACTGAACGCCACTTTTGCTCCCCAGCCTTCGATATGATAGCTTGCCCGTGGATTTACCTTCATAAAATCCCAATCATATTTTTTCTGGAAAGCTATCATTGCCTTTGCTAACTCCGAAGCATCTGACTCTTTATCATAAAAATGCCTCCATAAAGAAATCGGTATCCGGTCAGGCCTCTCCCCTTTTAATACAGTTCTAATTCTATCTTTGTGAATACTCATCTGTTAATGTAGAGGAAAGCCTCAAGGTCTTGAGACTTTAGCCTTCCATTCTTTTATGGAGGTCTGAAGACCTCCGCTACATTTCCCTGTCTACTGTCTACTACCTACTATCTACTAATTTCCAATCTCTCTTTATACAAAGGAAATTTGTGACAGAGTTCCTCAACCTCTTTTTTGACTTTCTTATAAAACTCATCATTCCCTAAATTGGAAATGGTCTCGTGAATTAACCTGGCAATTATTTTCATTTCTGACTCTTTCATTCCCCGAGTAGTAACTGCAGGGGTTCCTATCCTTATCCCTGAGGTTATAAAAGGTTTTTGAGGATCAAATGGCACAGTATTCTTATTGACCGTTATCCCGGCTCTATCTAATGCCTCCTCTACCACTTTTCCAGTTATCTTTTTCTCTACAAAGCTAACCAGCATTAAATGGGTATCTGTTCCGCCAGCTACTACGTGATAACCATAATTAATAAGCTCTTGAGCTAAAGTCTTAGCATTCTTTACAATCTGATGTTGATATTCCTTAAAAGAAGGTTCTAACGCTTCTTTAAAAGCCACAGCCTTGGAGGCAATCACATGCATAAGTGGACCACCCTGTATGCCCGGCATTATCTCTTTATCCAGCTCCTTGGCATATTTTTCCTTACACATAATCATCCCGCCCCTGGGACCACGTAAGGTCTTATGGGTGGTAGAGGTTACAAAATCAGCATAAGGCACTGGTGAAGGATGAATTCCTGCTATGACTAATCCAGCTATATGAGCGATATCTACCATCAGGTATGCACCAATCTCCTCCGCTATCTGACGAAATTTTGAAAAATCTAAAATCCTGGGATAAGCGGTTGCCCCTGCCACAATCAATTTTGGCTTACAGTCTTTAGCTATTTGTAAAACTTCATCATAATCTAAAACTTCAGTATCCTTTCTAACTCCATAAAAACATACTTTGAAAAATTTCCCTGAGAAATTAACTGGAGAGCCATGGGTCAGATGTCCTCCGTGATAAAGGTTTAAACCCAGGATAGTATCACCAGGTTTTAGAACACAGAAATAAACCCCCATATTTGCCTGGGAGCCAGAATGTGGCTGTACGTTCACATGTTCACATCCAAATAGTTGTTTAGCTCGCTCTCGTGCTAAATTCTCAACCATATCCATATACTTACATCCACCATAATATCTTTTTCCCGGATAACCTTCAGCGTATTTATTAGTCATAACCGAGCCCAAAGCCTCTAAGACGGCCTCGCTCACAAAATTCTCTGAAGCGATAAGCTCTAACTGATAAGCCTCTCTTCTGGTCTCTCCCAAAATCGCTGCATAGACCTCCGGATCAACCTCTTTTAATTTGCTCATAACAATCACTCCTTAAAATTCTGTTATTTTTTTGTAGCGGAAAGCTTTAGTTTTCCATATATCCCTTATCCCTACACCCTACCTCTGGAGGTCTAAAAACCTCCGCTACTTTTCTTGTAGCGGATAGCTTTCCATATTTTTCTTCACATCCCAGCCCCTGGAGGTCTGAAGACCTCCGCTACAATTTAAAAATCTCTTTCCCAAATTCCAAAGAGCCAGAATAGGGATAATTCACAAAATACTCTATGATCCCCTTTCTCTCCGGATTCTCCAAAATATATCTTATTAGCTGGATAATATTTTCTTCCTTTCTTAAAATATGATCATAAAAACTTTTTTGCCACAGGACTTGTCCAGTTGCCTTCTTATACCCATATCCACTGAGTTGTTTATATATTCGAATGAATTTAATTAGGTCTGAGTTTTCTTTGGCAATTAGAAGTAAATGAAGATGGTCAGGCATAAAACAATAAGCCCATACAGAGAATTTCTCTTTTTTACAACAAGAATTTAATAACTTGAGATGCTCAGCTATTGTCTTTGTATCAGTAAAAACGCTCTGTTGATCCTTAGTGCAGATAGTGACAAAATATGCTCTTATACCTTTATAAAGCTGGAGATCTAACCGATTGTTCTTTCGCTTTAACATTTGTTGTGTTGATGATAAATGTAGCGGAAAGCTTTAGCTTTCCATAATTATTTTATAGAAGTCTGAAGACCTCCTCTACATTTCTTTGGCGACCCTGAAAGGATCGCACTACGAAAAATCTTTTTGTAGTGGAAGGCTGAAGCCTTCCATATTTAATGGAGGTCTAAAGACCTCCGCTACATTCTCTCCTCTAAGGAAATTTTATCCAATCTTCTCTGATGTCTGCCTCCTTCAAAGGAGGTGTTCAACCAGACCTCAACAATTTTCAGAAGCTTTTCTTCAGGTATAAATTTAGCAGAAAGGGAAAGAACATTGGAATCATTATGCTCACGGGAGAGCTTGGCCATTTCTTCATTTAAACATAAAGCCGCTCTTACTCCTTTAATCTTATTGGCTGAGATGCACATCCCTATTCCTGACCAGCAGAATAAAATCCCTCTTTCTACGTCTCCACATGAAACAGCTTTAGCTACCTTAAATCCGAAATCAGGATAGTCCACTGATTCCTCAGAAAAAGTGCCAAAATCTATAACCTCATATCCTTTTCCCT
>CAZMZF010000009.1:0-90789 GCA_964570765.1 uncultured Ignavibacteria bacterium | reverse complement strand
CTCCTATTTCCAGTTTAGAGTTCACCAAGACGGATGGTAATGGATTCTTACCTGCTTTTGCAAAGGGGTGTCTGGGCAATCCAGTTGTACCTCCTACGATTACAGTTACCTCTCCGGATGGAGGGGAGAACTGGGTAGTGGGGAGTTCGCATGATATAACCTGGACCTCTTCAAATTTCACTGGTAATGTAAAGATTGAATATTCCACCAATGCAGGTTCTACCTGGACGACAATCGCTGCTAGCACCGCGAATGATGGAACTGAGTCCTGGATTATACCAAATGCACCTACAGTTCAAGGCAGGGTGAAAGTATCAGACGCAGCTACTGGCACTCCCTCAGATATGAGCAATGCTAATTTCACCATAAGCGTGGCTCCGACTTTAACTATTACCTCACCCAATGGCGGTGAGAGCTGGTGTGCTTTAAGCAATCATAATATAACCTGGACTTCTACTGGAACGATTGCGAATGTGAAATTAGAGTATTCAACCAATTCCGGTTCGGACTGGATAACAATTGTTGCCAGCACCCCAAATGATGGAACTCATCCCTGGGTAATACCCAATATTCCTTCAACCACTGCTTTGGTTAAGGTCTCTGAGGCGACCACAGGCATTCCCTCGGATGTGAGTAATGCACCCTTTACTATCGCCCCTCAGGTAATTACAGTAACTGCCCCCAATGGAGGTGAAGACTGGCAGGTAGGAACTTCTCACAATATCACCTGGACATCTGCCTGCTTTAGCGGAAATGTCAAAATAGAGTATTCAACCAATTATGGCTCAAGCTGGAATTTAATAATAGCGAGTACTGCTAATGATGGAACTCATCCCTGGAATATACCCAATACCCCGTCGGATAGCTGTCTGGTAAGAGTTTTAGCTGAAGCTGCTGGAGTACCAAATGATGTGAGCAATTCGATGTTTACCATATCGCCACCACCACCTGCTCAGCTAACTATTACCTCCCCCAATGGAAGCGAGAACTGGTTTACCGGAAGCTTACATAATATTACCTGGACATCTCAGGGAACGATTTCAAATGTAAAGCTTGAATACAGTATAGATGGAGGAGCAAACTGGCTTTCAGTTATAGCCAGCACTCCCAATGATGGAACTTATCCTTGGACTATACCTGATACCCCTTCGGATAGCTGTCTGGTAAAAATCTCAGATGTCTCTAATAGTGAGACTTCAGATGTAAGTGATAATTACTTCACTATCACCAGGCAAGTTGTATCCGGCTGTAAGATACTTTTCGATATTAGCCATGGATTTACGACTGTGCCTGAGCCTTTAGATACTACCTACTGGTCACATCTGATCTCAGCCCTTAGAAGTGCCGGGCATGAAGTAGTAACAAATCAGCTTGACTTCAACTTGAATGGCTATAATGTTGTCTTCCTGTCATTGCCGGGTGAAGATTACTCAACCACTGAACTTTCAGCCATTCAGAGCTTTGTGCAGAATGGCGGAGCAGTGGTTATAAGCGCAGAGCATAGTGGTGGGTTCGGAACTGGATATCTCAATCACGTAGCTAATCTTTTTGGAATAAACTTCAAGAGCAATGTGGTATTAGATAATATGCATAATGACCAGAGTAACAGTGATTGGCCCATCATCTCTGATTATCTAATCGATCCTACCACCGTAGGAATAGATCAAACCGTTATCTATGCTGGCTCAAGTTTGGAGCTCTCCGGCTCTGCTTATCCAGTAGCTTATGCTGATACTGATGCATATACACCACCCTCTTTAAAAGGGACAGTACCTACCAATGCACTTTATGCCGGTTCATTTAAGAATGATCCGGTTGATCAGCTGACCGGGCAGGATGATTCCAATATCGTGGTTATGGCAGCCTCGCTATATGGAAAGGGGAAGGTCTGGGCAGTGGGTGATTTCAATATCTGGGCGAACGATTATGCTGCCCAGAATATCGGCATAGATTATTATGATAACCAGGAGTTAGCTTTGAACGTTTTCCATTGGACCTGCATTCCTACTGAGACTATTACGGTTACAATTCCAGTTACAATTCCGGATACCTGCGTCAAGATAGGCGATTTCATCCTGATACCGGTTAATATTGGGATTGTGACCGGTAGAGACGTTTACTCTGCAGAGATAACTTTAACCTATGACCAGAATATTCTGCAGGCAACAGATGCCACTCTACTGGGAACGATTGCTGAAGGCAGGATGATGTTCTACAATAAATATGATGGCAAAATAGAGATTGGCATTTCCGGGACAGAACCGCTTAGTGGTAGTGGTGTATTGGTCTATGTAGGTTTCAATGTTTTATCACTCCCGGTTGATTCAACCATAATCCACTTTGAGCGAATGAGGTTTAATGAGGGGATACCTGCGGCTGAAGCTAAAGATGGTGTGATTAAGCCTTGTGAGGTTTATCAGATCTCCGGAACTGTGAGATATTGTTTGAATGACAATCCGGTTGACTTAGCCCTGTTGCGGATAACTGGTGGTAAGACCGATTCGGTATTAACCGATGCCAGCGGTGGATATAGTTTCTTGAATCTTCCCGGAGGATTGGATTACACCGTGAAGCCTTATAAATGGGGTCATCAAGGAGGTGCTATAACCGCTTATGATGCCTCTTTAGTTTTGCGGAATGTGGTTCATCTGATACAGCTTTCGATCTGTCAAATGATGTCCGGAGATGTAACCGGTAACTGTGAGGTTTCTGCCTATGATGCGTCGTATATCTTGAGATATGTTGTGGGTGAGATATCCCAATTCCCGATTGTTAAAGACTGGGGATTCTATCCTGCAGATTTGTTCCCGCTGGACACGATCTGGTGTGCAGGTCTTCCGGATTCGATTTTCTATCCTGATCTTTCCACTAATATGTTTAACCAGGATTACGAAGGTATCCTGTATGGAGATGTATCCGGAAACTGGGTTGGTGGCGATGACCTTTTGGCGGTCAGGTCTAATGATTTCGGTTCACTCCCTAAGGTACAGGTAAAAGAGATAGTAGTAAAGCCGGGCGAAGAGTTTGTACTACCAATAGAATTAACTGATTTGTCAGAGACATATTCAGCCGAATTCTCTCTGAGCTATGATGCCAGCTGGTTAGAGGCAAAGAAAGTATCATTATCTGAGCTGACTTCAGGGTATATGTTAGAGGACAGAATTACTTATGACCAGATAAGGATAGCTTTAGCCGGAGCCAAGCCTGTTTCTGGGAATGGTAATTTAATCGGCATAACCTTCAAGGTTTCGGATAAGGTTAAGCCTGGAGATAGAACTGAGATAAAGCTATTAAATCTGAGGGTAAATGAGAGCCAGGTAATGGAGCTGAATTTAAGCTATGTGGTATCAGTGGGAGCCTTAGTGCCTGAGAAGTTTTCATTATCTCAGAACCGGCCAAATCCGTTCAATCCAGTTACCAGTATCGAGTATAGTATACCTGTAAGGTCGAATGTGGTATTAGAGGTTTATAACCTCTTAGGCCAGAAGGTAGTCACTTTGGTGAACGAGGAGCAGGAGGCAGGAGCACATCAGGCGATCTGGGATGGAAAGGACAAAGAAGGCAATTCAGTCTCCAGTGGGATCTATTTCTACCGGATGAAATCAGATAATTTCTCAGAAGTTAAGAAGATGGTATTGATGAAGTAAAATTAAATCGTAGGGGCGTATTGCAATACGCCCCTACAGAGAAAATAGGAGACAGAAAAAAATGGAGAAGAGTAAAATCTTAAAAGTTATATGCTGGAACTTTTTGAGCCTTCTGCTTTTCTCCGGTCTGGCTTTTGCAAACACAGTATCAGTTACTATACCGGATACTTCAGGAGCACCCGGGGAGTATGTGAAAATTCCGATCAAGGTTGATTCTATCTTGCCTGAGAGTGTTGTTACAGCCGCTCAGCTAAGTTTGATTTTCAATCCAGATTTACTCGAAGTAGATAGTGTCTCCTTTGAAGGAACTTTGATTCCTCAGGCCTGGATAAAAATGCCTTATTCTCCTAATGATTCGACTTTAAATGTTGCCCTGGCGGGGGCAGATTCTATAAGCGGGAGCGGGACTTTAGTCTATGTTAGATTTAAAGTCCTCTCCTCCGCTTCAGTGGGGGATAGCTCCGTTATTCATTTTAAAGAGATAAAGCTGAATGAGTGGGTGCCGCCTATAGTAAAAGACGGTGTATTGAGAATTACCCCGACTGCGGTTTTTGAAAATGATAACCTGAACCTTCCTCAGGATTTCAGCCTGGGACAGAACTTCCCGAATCCGTTTAACCCAACCACCACCATTCCCTTCAAGGTTAAGAGTTTGGAGTTTGGAGTGGGGAGACCCATCTACACCACCCTGATTATTTATAATATTCTGGGGCAAGAGGTGAGGACACTGGTGGATGAGAATTTGAATTCGGGGATATATCAGGTAATCTGGGATGCGAAAAACGACAGAGGGGAGAAGGTGCCCAGCGGAGTTTATTTCTACCGGCTGAAGAGCGGAGATGTCTCTGAAGTTCGAAAGATGGTTTTGTTGAGGTGAGGAATACTAGATCTTTTCAAAAAAGCCCTTCAATCCGCCTCTGGTGGACCACTGAACTGCTAAATTATCCGCCGAGAAATCTAAGTCTCTCAAGGCATACCTCCTTGTCCCACTAAGGGACGGTTAATGGTTGATGTTTGCAATAACCATTAAGGTATGCCATTTTCATTCAGATCTCAAAGAACTTCCAAACTAAAATGCCCAGAGTAATTTACATTATCCTTTTTTAAGCTTAAGTTTTTCCAAAAGCTCCAAGATAAAATCTTTAGCTCTTTTCAGCTCAGAAGAGGTGAAAAAGCCTGTGCCCCATAAAACTAAAGGGAAAAACAAAAGTATAAGTACCTTATATAATAATTCCCTTTGCCAGGAATTGACCTGAATTTGGTTAAGAATAAAAAGGAGTAAAACTGTAACTGAAACGATCTTTAAAATCCTTATCCACTCATAAGGAACAGGATAGACTCGGACATTGATTAAATAAGCCAGAAGGTCCATCAGAAGATAGGAGAAAAATGTGGCGTAGGCTGCGCCTAACATTCCATAAGGAGGTATTAAAAAATAATTGAGCAAAAGGTTAAATATAGCGGCAATCCCGATGATTAAGGGATTATATTTGGTTTTTTTCTGAATGAATATCCCTACATTTAACAGGCTGAACAACCCAAACAACAAAACCGAAAAGACTAAAAGAGGTATCACCTTGTATGCTCCCCAGAACTTTTGGTCTGCCATAATTTTGAGAACTGGATTGGAAATGGCAATAATTCCCAGGCTACAAAAGCTGCCAATTAAAAGGAAATAGGTGGTTAAACGAGAAAAAGTTGGTGGAGCATTCTCCTCTTTAGCTAAGGGGAAATAGATCGAAGGCCAGGTAGTTAAAAAAGGCTGGATTATCAATAATTCTAAGATGCCGGAGAATCTACTTCCCAAGGAGTATAAACCAAGCTCAGTGGTGGTGGAAAGCCTTTCTAAGAAATACCGGTTAGCTACTGATAGAACCCAGATGGAAAGTCCACCTGGAACCAGAGGGAAACCGTAACTGAGCATACTTTTTAACTTAGAAAAAGAGAATTTTAAGGAGAGATTTTTATAGATCAAGAAGAAAGTTAAAATGGAGATCAAAATGGCGGTGAATAAATTGCCATAGACCACCCCGCTCAATCCCATTTTAAGTTTTAAGATGAAGTAGATATTGAAAGAGACATTTAATAAAAACCTCAAGATAGATACTAAGCTGAATTTTACTGACTGAAGCTTAGCCCGAAAAAGCTGAAAAGGGATGGTGGAGAGGACATTGAAAAACCCGGTGATGAAAGTCAACCGAACCAATAGAGTGTAGTCTTTGGATTGAAAAAGAAGGTTGTTTATCTGTCTGGAGAAAAGAGTGGCGATTCCTAAAAAGATAAACGCAGAGGAAAGAAGATAAAGATAAGAGGTGCTGACCACTTCCTTTTTTTCCTCCTCATTATCTTTATAATCAAAAGAATATCCCCGGAAAAAGGAAGTATGCATCCCCTGCTGAACAAAGATTATAATTATGGTTAAACTTACAGATAGAAGTTCTAATATCCCGTAATCTGCCGGGCTTAAATAGCGGGTATATATAGGCAGAAGGAAGAAGCCAACCGCTTTGGCTAAGAGGTCTGCGGTACTATAGATAGCAGTATGCTTGGCTATGGTCTTTAAGGTCTTATACATATTAGCAATTTCGGTAAATTGAAAGGCACTTTAAAGCTACTTTCTGGACATCATGATATTTTTCTACATAAGCCCGGCCTTTTTCTCCTAAATCAATTCTTAATTTCTCATCTTCAATTAATTTTATCAGGTTTTGTTTTAAATTATCCGGAGAGGTATTCATCACCGGAAGTTCTTCAGGATAAAGGCGTGAGGCTTCGTCGGTTATAAAGACACAAATCGGCTTTTTTAAAGCCATACCCTCTATGGAGAAGTTTCCATAAGTGCCAATGAGGATCTGATCCATAAAGATATCCCCTTTTTGATAATAAGACTTTAAACTCTCATAAGGTTTCCCCTCAATTAAAGAAAGTTCCACTGGATAACCCTCTTTTTTTAATTCCTGTATGGTTAAGAGGATTAAATCTGTCCCTTTTTTGTTCCGGTGAGTTGGCGCATGGATTATGATAAGAGCTTTCTCTGGATTAAAATCTGGTAGAGGTTTCCAGTATTCTAAATCAACCGGCTGGGGTATCCAGATTCCATCTGGAGCATATTGAAGAAGGTCCGGGCTGGAGACTAATCTGGCATCTGCCAATTTTATGCGTGGGTGCATTTTTTTACCCCTGATCTCGCTTCCATGAAAATGAAAGATAACCTTTTTACCCAGTTTTTTTAATAGAGGGATATCCCTGAATTCCGCGGCGAAAATAGATTCTGAATGAAAATGGAAGACATCATAGTCCTGCAGGCATTTTAACAGGAAAAAAAGTTTTTTGGTTCGAGACCAGCCACCTTTTTCATCCCTCAAAACGAAATCTACAGGGAAATGTAAGTAAGAGGAACGGAAAACTGCAAAGTCACTTCTGTGTCCTAATTTCCTCTGAGCCCGCGAAATCTTAGATCCCTGTCCCCCATAATCATGAGGACCGTGTAGAATTCTCATCTTTTTACCCTGGATATTCCTGGCAAAACCAAGCTGACAAGTTTTCTAATTTTGTCAATCAGTTATCAATTTGAAGTTCTCTTCATTTCTGCCTTTCGATTTCTTAAAACTTTCGATGGCTTTTGCATTAGGAAACGAAATCCAGCAATAAATCTTGGTGCACGAGTGCTTTTTTTCTTGGTATAAGGTAAAGCCGACTTTCTTTTGAAGCAAGTCCTTTTTTAGTTGAATTAGAGGTCGGTTATAGGTTGAAATTGCCACACACATACAATAGGTATAAAAAACTTTCTTTTCGACTTTCCAAGACTAACATAATAAAAGCTCCCTGACGACCAGGAGTTTCCATGTGGACATTGGCAAAGTCATCCTTCTCAAGAAAAAAGGATCAAGATTGGATAAGTTCACCCCCATCCAACCAGCACAGGCACATTCATATTTTAAATTGATTAGAATAGGTCTAACCCGAAGGTGTGTTTCAAAATCGGCCTCGAAGGGATAAGCAAAACTGACCACCTTGGCTTTAATTTTCTCTTCGATAATTTCTTTGGATTTGGTTAACTCCTCCCAGGCTTTTTCGAGAGATGCAAATTTGAGGTTCAGATGAGAACAGGTATGAGATCCAAAGCTGATGCCCTCCCTGGACATCTCCGCTATTTGATCCCAGCTTAAGCTTCTTAGTTTTGCCAATTTCACATTATGATCTGTCAGCAGGAGTTCTTTAAGTCTTTCGATCTTTTCCTGTCTCAGTCCATCCTCAATGTTCCTTAAATAGAACTCCAGAGATTCCAGAAATTGTTCTTTACGTTTAAAATCTTTCTCTGCTTCATAGAACTGTTTCGCCAGTTTCTCGCCAATAACAGGAATCAAAACGGATGCGGATTCACCTGACGGAACAGCATAAGATAAGACCTGATGCAACTCATCCCACCAAAATATTCTCTGGCTGTTGATAAAATCGGTGGGCAAGAACACGGTAGCTGGGAAATTATATTTTTTAAGCAGTGGGAAGGCAAAAGTGTAAAAGGACTCATAACTATCATCGAAGGTAATCGCCACCAACTTATCCTTCAACTCTTTCCCCCTTTTCAAAAACTTTATGCCCTCTTCCAGCGATACAACCTGGTAGGACTTCTTCAAAATCTCCAGTTGGAGTTCGAGTTGCTGGGCAGTGATCTCGGGCCTGAGGTTAACAGGATGACTGGATCCATCCGAGATGTTGTGATAGGCCAGAATTATCAATTTCCATTCCGGATGGGTCAAATCATGCCAGAAACTGATCAGATGATAATATCTGGAATAATAGAGGATACTTTTAGCTAAGCTTTTAATTTTTTCCATTATAAGTTTATAAGTTAGAAAAAAAGCTTCTCTGCCGGATGGATGTTTTTTCGGATATCAAGTAATTCTTCCAGTCAAAACGGGCTCTTTTTCTCATATCGGAAGCAAGTTTTCTTACTTTAGGAGGGTCAAAATTGCATGAGAAAGCTCAAGTATCTCCTTTGGCACTTCTCCCCACTTAAAATCTCGGTCAAAACTGTCACTGCCAAATCTCTTAAAAGTTATTTCTCATATGTCTCTGTCACCCTCCAACAAAAGCCAATTATTGTTATTCAAAACCAAATCAGCATACGGGGAGTTCTTATCCAGATAAACCAAGATACTCGATTCCTTCTCACGACAAGAAAAACCAAAGCTTTTTAATTTCTGAGCTAAGGGTGGACAACCAAAAAGAAGGATGGATATAGACTCAACCTCTTGACCTCTTAAGTAAAGAATAAACTCTGATAATAAGGTCTCAAAGGTTGAACCGAAATCAAGAAATAACATATCGGCGATAAAACAGACCTGATCCTGGAGATAGTAAACTATATATCCCCAGATCTCCTGGGTATCTTTCTGGATTAGCGAAAAAATATGATAGTTTCGGTGTGGAGATTTTCCATATCTCCAGTTTAGATATTCTTTAGATCTTTCGCTAATTATGTTAAACTGCTTTGAGGCTTTCTTCCATAAAAGATCAAACCTTTGATCAAAAGAGTTTAATCTCTGGATAGTGTAGCCTTCCCCTCTTCGGTATCTTGCTTCTTTGGAGAGAATCTTTATTATAAAATCTAAAGGTCTTGACACCAGCCAATGGAGGGCCGAAGCCTTGAAGTATCTTCTGGTCTTCAGCAATTTCGCCCATCTATCGGTTTTGCCCAATAGAACGTATCCCACTCTAAGCTGGGCCGGTTCTGCTTTTCGATTCGAGATGCCATAAATGAATTCAAAGTCATTTTGGTTCAGGCTGGCAATAACTGCCCTCTGTAATTTTATAGCGACATTGGAGCCTCTGTGCTCCTGATTAACTGCAAAATCCCCTGCTATTCCCACCTTAACGGTCTTACCAGCTATGATCATCTTACGGGGGAATAGGCTCGTAGTACCGACCAATGATCCAGTGTTTGTCTCAAGGGCAGTCCAGCTCAAAGCTTTTCCATCTGGATTTTTTTGATAAATACTATCGTATCTCTCTGGTGGAATGTCCGGAAAATTTCTTTTCAAGAGCAAAAGGATATCATCTTTATCTCGGTCCAAATCTGCACTGGTAACTGAATAATTCATATTAGAGCATCGCCTCGCAGATTGAAATTAGGTCAATCCCAACTTTCTTCTTACCAAATTAACTGTATTTGAATCTTCAGGTATATTTATTCTATTTAAAGCTTCCTGGCGATCCAGATAACCCTCTCGAACTAATTTTGCCAGCTCGAAGGCATAGGGATGAAAGCCAAACTTTTGTTTGTGCACTAAGTTGGCAAATGAATTCAAAAGGCAGTTAGTCGAGTTTGAGTCAGTGTCAACCGGCATACTCCAGGAAAGGGTCTCTAATTTCTTGAAGATTTTATTCTCGTCATATTCTAAAAAGGCTAATGGACTAATATTATAGGGGAAAAACTCTTTCTGCTCAAAATCTTTTTCCTCTAAAAAATAGGGATTAATCCTTTCTCCCAATATTTTGAAAAGTGGTCCCTTTATGGCTTCCTGCATTTGTTTTAGCATAGAGGGGTTATTCTTGAAAATCGAAGCAGAGATTGGAGCCTGACCTGGCGACCAGCCATAGGTGATAAAGGGTATTTTCTTCTCCAGAGCCAATCTTAGTGTAGTGAACTTGACTATTCCCATACAGGAGGTGCAGATGGTGCTTGCCCGATCTAAGGTTTTACGGGAGAAGATATCCTCCCTTGTCCCGATTAAAAAGATTTTTTTTAAGAGTGCGAAGTCCGGTTTAAAAAATATATGGTCAACTCCTAAATTCTCCACAACCTCCCTTATGTTTTTTAGAGCCTGTTCTGAAAGGAAACCGTTATCAAAGGTTAAGGCTAAGACTTTTAAGTCATATTTTTCTTTTAAAATACTTAAAGTATAGGTGCTGTCCTTTCCACCGGAATAAGCCATCAGAGCATCGTAAGACGAGGACCCTTTGAATTTACTTAGAAGCTCATCTAATCTTTGTTTATATTTCTCCTTTTCTTTTTCCAAATGCTCTTTTCCCTTAAAATCCTGACAGAAATTACAAACCCCCATTGGATTGAAACTAATGCCGGGGAAGGTTTCCGGAAGCACACAATTGCTACAGATTTTCATAAGGTTTTACCTTTTCTTAGATTTTCAGGTAGTTGCCCAATTCATTGGGCATTTTTCTGCTCGATGAATCGAGCAACTACAATTCTTCAGCAAAATCTTTTCTTTCTTAATGATTTTTATTGTCTTCCTCTCCACTGAATCTATTTTTTCAGCAAAGTAGATTAGGGGCAGTCTGGACCAGATGAGCAGATGCTTTCTTTTTCTGGTCAAAATCTCTATAAGCTCTTTTTATCTGCTCTTCTGGGAGATTTAAGACTTCACTTACCTTATTCAAGGGGATTTTGTTCTCCTGGGCATATAAGAGCAGGTCTAAAAGGTCATACGGTATACAGAAATAAAACTCCTGATCACTTACCACTGCAGAGAAAGTATCAGGGCTTGGCTCTCTATCGATAATTTCTTCAGGTATATCTAAATATTTAGACAATTGGTAGACCTGGGTCTTATAAAGATGAGCTATTGGCTCTAAATCTACCCCCCCATCCCCGAATTTCACAAAAAATCCTTGAGCATATTCGCTATAATTGGTAGTGCCAACAACTAAATAGTTATTTTTTTCAGCATAATAGTAAAGTTGAGTCATCCTGGTCCTCTGTTTTATATCCGTAGCCGCCACAATCCCCAAAAGCTGATCTTTGGATAAACGAAAGCTTTTCTCCTCACCCATAGAGCTTATTATCTTCAAGCTGAAATAGTTAATCCGGTCCCTTTCCAAAAGGTCTTGAGGAAGTCCGATCTTGATCTTGTAGGTATTATCATATTCTGGAAATATTTTTTTGATTATCTCATCCCTTCTACTGTAAGATCCAAGACTCTCCAGAGCTTGTGTTATGTCGACTTTTTCACTTCTTATACCGAGTCTTTTTATTAAAAGCTCCCCATAGGTAAGACTTACAGGGTTGGATTCTTTCTCTGGTAGAAGAACCCCCAAAACTTTATCCTTACCCAGAGCTCTAACAGATAAAGCCGCGGTTAAAGCTGAGTCAATCCCTCCGCTTATCCCCACCACTCCACCTTCCCTTCTGAAACGTGAAAAGACCTGCTCTTTTATAAATTCGCAAATCCTATTACATTCCTTGTCAGGGTTTATGTCCAGGATATTTTTATGAAACTCCATTTCTCTCCTTTATTTCAAGCCAACTTTTCTGATTTTCCCTGATTCGGTTTTGGGTAAAGCTTCAACTAATTCCACAAATTTGGGAACCATAAAATCCTCTAAGTTTTTTGAACAATACCTCAAAATATCTTTTTCTGAAAGGTTTACCCCTTCTTTTAAAACCACAAATGCCTTTATCGCCTGTCCTAAGATCTCATCTGGTACTCCAACCACTGCGGTCTCTAATACACCTTCCAGGTTATATAAAGCGTTCTCTATCTCTTTAGGGCTTACCTTCTCACCCCGGCATTTAATGATGTCGTCTTTTCTACCTACGAAATATAGAAACCCCTCCTCATCCATCTTGAATAAATCGCCAGTATATAGAACCCTTTCCCAGGGCAATGAACCTATCTTTAAAACCTTAGCAGTTTCCTCTGGAAGCTCCCAGTAACCAAGCATTACGTTGGAGCCCCTTATTACCAATTCTCCTACTTCTCCTGGACCAACTTTTTCACCATTTTCATTTACTATGTAAACCTCCTCATTCGGCATTCCCTTACCTATGGAGGCAGGTTTTCGATCAAGTTCTTCTGGTGGAAGGTAAGATACCCTTTTGCATTCGGTCAGACCATACATTGAATATAATCTGGCTTTAGGGAAAGTCTCCCTTATTTTTTTTATGAAAGAGACCGGCAAAGCTGCCGCAGTGTTGGTTATATATCTTAAGGAATCGAAATTCTGCTTTTTCAAATCCTCTAATTGAAGCAAGATGGCAAAGATAGTGGGGACTCCTGGGAACCCGGTTACCTTCTCCTTTAACATAAGATCAATAATCACATAAGGGTATAAAAAGCTTTTCTCTAAGATTACCCTTCCTCCGATCTTGAACCCCATTAAAACCTGATAGAGCCCGTAATCGAAAGATAAGGGCAGAATGTCAAGAATTATATCATCGCTGGTATTTTCTAAATACTGAGTAATGGAGTTTGCCGCAGAGACCATATTCAGATGGGAAAGCATCACCCCTTTGGGGTTCCCGGTCGTGCCTGAGGTATAGATGATACTGGCTAAGTCTATGTCGATATTTCTATTTACAGGAGGATTATCTGGATAGGAATTTACGAGTTCTTTAAAATTAAAGACTTTTTTATCATCAAAAACCTTTTCTTCGGTTTTAAGCTCCCCAGCCAGAGCTACAAATTTAACCCAGTGAGTTTTTTGTAAAACTTCTTTGATCAGTTCCCATTTATCAGTGCTGGTGATCAGGGCTTTGACCTGACAGTTGTTCAAGATATAAATTAGTTTATCTTTCTTGGTGGTGGAGTTTACAACTACAAAGACTGCATCTGCTTTCAAAATTCCGAAGATGGATATAACCGACTCTACTGAATTTTCTAAAAAAATTGCTACCCTCTCACCTCTCTCCACTCCTAACTTTTTTAACCCTGAAGCTAATCTATTGGCGGATTTATCAATCTCCTGATAAGTCAATCTTTCCTTTTGAAAGACTAAGGCAACTTTATCTGGAAATCTTTTTGCACTATTTTCCAAGAAATGGTTTAATAACATAAAGATAGTCTTTTTAAAATCTTAACTTATAGACCCGTTTTTTCTTTTTATGTAGGCTACTAAGTTCTTAATAGAATCTAAGTTCTCCGGGATAAGCTCCTCATCTTCCACCTTGATTTTATAGGTCTCCTCGATAAAATTGACCAGCTCCAACACTCCAGTTGAATCTATTGTCCCTCCCTGAAGAAAGGACTCATCTTCTTTTATGACTCTATTTTTATCCCCTAAAAGGAAATTATCCTGAATGAAACTTTTTATCTTCTCTTCTATTAGCATCTGTTCTCCTTGGGTTTGATCAGTCAAAAGAATAATCCATTACCTTTATCTTTATCGGAACATTTCTTACTGATTTAACTTATACGTTAGGAGATTAGTTTTGTCAAGATTTTTAAATGGGTTTTTAAAAAGGAACTGGAGTGTAAAGCCTTAACTTCACATTATATCACATCGATACTCTTTCAATAATTGCAGTACACCAAAATACCACCGGAGATTTTCGTAACCTCAGCACAATATGCTAGATTGCAGTTTTCCATTACATCCTTCTCTGTAAAAGTATAAGGATTGAAATGAAATTCTTCAAAGAATATCGCTGGATAACCTGTCTTCCAAAAATAATAAGCATCTGTGTAATTTATATGGTCATTAGTGTCCATGGGGGTGATTTTAGTATATTTTTCGCAAATGCCGTGAGCTAAATCAGTTACCCATTCAGAACCGGGGTAATTTTGGAAATCAAGCTTCCACATCTCAGAAGGAGGAGAATAGCTGATTTGATTATTATCGATCATCAGTCTTATCGTTTGATTAGATTTAGAAATTTGATTAACGTAATGTTCGCTTCCGCTTTTCCCCTCTACAAAAAGGGTCATAAATTCCTCAGCCCCGAAAGCTATGAATTTAATTGAGGATTTTGGCTTAAAATCTTTTTTCTTCATAACCCTGGCTATCTCCAGACAGGCGGCAACACCTGAGGCATTATTATTGGCACCAGGAGAGAACTTGAACGGATCTGTCTCTGGACCCATTATGAAACAATCATAGTGAGCTCCAAGTATATAAATATCATCAGGATTTTTAATCCCTTTTAAAGTCGCGATCACATTATACTGCCAGGTGGCGTGAAGATTTTTTGATCCTGGAGGGAACTCAAGTGTATTTTGAAAAGAGTCAATCACCACATCTGTATATCCTAAGGATTCAAATCTGTCCTTGATCCAGAATGCTATATCCCTGCGATTATCCGCCAGCATGAACCTGGTCTTAAAATTCACCAATCCCTGCGTGAGATATTTAATGCTATCTGGATTAATCTCCTTCAGATAGCTTTGGATCAGGCTGTCAATGCTGGGCTCATCCGCAAAGCGCCTGTCAATATCATCAGCACGTGGAGATACCTTCTCCTCTGAATGAACAAGTATTGCCAAGATTATTATTAGGCCTAAAAATAAAATGGTGAATTTTCCTTTCATAGCATTATTCTTCTCTCTCTCTTCGAGAGCAGTAATCCCCTCTCCCCCCTGTGGGAGAGGGATAGGGAGAGGGGAAATATTATTGCTCGATTCATCAAGCAAGTTTAAACTCTGGAGTGTATTAACACAGTCAATGCTATAAATTTGCCCAATGAATTGGTCAACTACATTTTTTCCAAGCTGTGCTGTCGGGAGTTACCTCCCGACAGATAAAAGTGTCAGGAGGTAACTCCTGACACCACTATAAAAGGAAATCCTTACTCTCCTGAGGCTGGCATGAAATCAATTGACTTGGTATCATCTTGGGTAATAATGTAGAGTCTATAATTATATTTTGCTGTGTTAATAGCATCGTATTTACCATAACTGATTTCATAGATGGGGAGAGGAAAATATATGTAACCATTCACACTTTCCCCGGGGAAAACCGTATTTCTTCGTAAGATTCCAGAATTTATACTTTCTTTAAAAATATCATATAAAATAACAGTGTTTCCTATAGAACTTGTTGTTCTGTCAATAGCACGCTCTCTTTCATAAGGATGTTCAGTAGACATGGCTTGCAAAGCTCCACCTATTGCCTGTGCTATGAGGCTTACTGCTTTTTCGTTTTCAATATTAGCGAGTATTTTTGTAGGAGACTCAGGAAATATATTATTATAGGATTTTTTCTTTCCTTGAATATAAAATTTTACAGCTTTTAATGGTTCTAACAGGTAAGGAGTATTTGAGTTGTTTTTATAAAGCAACCATAACCTCATATATTTACTTCCAGCTACATCAGAGGGCTCCAAAGAGATTATAACGAATGAACTATCTGTATTTACTACCCCAAAAGGAAGCCCGTTTCTAAAAAATGACATTACTTCAGGATTTTGAAGGGGTAAATAAATTACTGGAGGCCTTGTACTGGCACAACTTGAAAGTATCAAACTTGTTAAAATTAAGATTAATAGATCTATTCGTCTCATATCCTATCTCCTTATCTGTTTTAAATGTATCGTAAATCCATTACAGCTCTAATAAAAGGTTGCCACATAATGCAGCAAGGCATACAGCGACGCTTTAATTACATTATCAAAATCGTTTCTAATATTAAATTAGAAGATATTTTAAATCTGTCAAGAGAAAAACAATTTTTTCTTAAATCAGGGACACCTCCCTAAATTTCTCTTGACTTACCCTTTTTCTTATTGCTAAATATAATCGCGTAGGGTGGAGGATGGAGATTCTTCGATCGTCTCGCCAAAGGCGGACTCCCTCAGAATGACAGAATAGGACCGAGGAATCAACTTAGGGCGGAGATAAACTCCCCACGGGTCGTAAGGCTTTTATCGACCGCCCCTACGCGGGTTTTCAAACCAAAGGATTATGGCTGGGGAATATCCGAAGTTCAGAAAAGATTTAATCATAAGCCAGCAGGAGTACGAGGGGAAGACCTACTACGTTATCAAAGACCCTCTAACCAGAAAATTCTTCAGGCTTAAAGAGCCGGAACATTTTATCGCTCAGAATTTAGACGGGGAGAAGTCAAATCAAGACCTAATTGAAGAATTTGAGAAAAAATTCCAGATAAAATTAGATTTACCCACTTTAGAGAATTTCCTCTCCCAGTTAGAGAAATTGGGTTTTTTGGAAGGCGAGATTTCTCAAAGGGAGCTTTCCAGATTACAATATAGAGCAGAAAAAGAAAAAACACTTATCAGGAAAATCCTCTTCATAAAGCTAAAAGCCTTTGATCCGGACAAATTCTTAGATAAGCTCTTGAAGAAATTCAAATTTCTTTATACTAAAGGATTTTTATACTTCTCCCTGCTTGTAATCTTTTTAGCACTCATAATTACTATCTCCAACTGGGGGGATTTAGGATACAGTTTTAGAGGGTTATTTCACTTGACCACCATTGTCAAGCTCTGGGTAGCATTCCTTTTGATTGCTTTAGTGCATGAGTTGGGGCATGCCTTGACCTGTAAATATTTTGGAGGAGAAGTCAGTGAGATGGGATTTTTGTTGATCTATTTTCAGCCCGCTTTTTTCACCAACGTTTCAGATGCCTGGATGTTCAAGGAAAAGAAGAAAAAGCTTTTGGTTTCCTGGGCAGGGATCTATATCCATCTTTTCCTCTGGGCTGGTGCCACCCTTTTATGGAGAATAACCGATCTGGAGACCCAGCTCAACTCTTTTCTTTTTGTGGTGATGATCGTCTCCGGTGTCTTAATTATATTTAACTTCAACCCCTTGATAAAATTAGATGGCTACTACCTTTTATCCGACTGGCTGGAGATTCCAAATCTGCGAAAAAAAGCTTTTGGATATCTGGGATCTTTTTTTAAAAGTAAAATTATTAAAACTGGAGAGAAGGCAGTTGAAGTTTCACCAAGAGAAAAAAAGATTTTCCCGCTTTATGGCACCCTGTCTTTGCTCTACTCGTTTATTCTGATCTTATACTTTTTCATTAAAGTGGGGAATTTTTTAGTTTCCAGGTATCAGGGTTATGGATTTACCTTGTTTTTAGTCATCCTTTATTTTATCTTTCAAAAGCCTTTAAAAATTGTTTTGGCTGGCAGTTTTCATCTTTTCTTAATAAAGAAAGAAGGAATTATGAAGCCAAAGAAAATCTTAACTTATGCCGGGATAATCCTCATCCTCTTAATTTTATTTTTGGTGGTGAAGTTAGATTTAAAGATCAGCCAAGAGTGCGAATTCGCTGCTTTGGAGAGCTATTCTATAATCAATAGCCCCTCGACTGGTTTTTTAGAGGAACAGCTTTATCAGGAGGATAAGGAGGAAAAAAGGCAGGTGAATATCTTCAAGCTGATCTCCTCTACCTATGGCATAGCGAATTTAGAACCAGTGGTAAAGGAAGGACAGAGAATAAAAAAAGGTGAGATTATCATTCGTCTGCTCTCCAATCAATACACCAGTGAATTGGAGGAGACCGAAGCAGCTATCAGAAAAGAGAAGGCTAATTTAGAGCTTCTAATTAAAGGTGCCAGGCCGGAGGAGATCGACCAGGCAGAAGAGCAGGTTAGAAAAGCGGAAACGAAACTGCAGTCCAGTGAAAAAGAGCTGAACCGGTTGAAAGAACTTAAATCGCAGAATCTTATCTCTAAAGAGGAGTGGGAGAAAAAAGAGTCCGATTATAATGTTCTGGCTTCAGAACTCAATATTGCCCGGAACGATCTGAAAATACTTAAGAAAGGTGCAAAAGAAGAAGAGATCGAGATGTCCAGGGCGGAGATCGGCCGCTTAGAGGCGAAAGCTAAATTCTTTAAAGATCAGGTCTCAGCCTCAGATTTAAAAACCCCGATCTCCGGAATAGTAACCCAGGTAAGGCCAGCCGGGGAAATAATAAACATTTCTAACTACGATACGATGAGGGTATTAATTCCGGTATCTGAAAAAGATTTAGATGTCATCAAGTCAGGTCAGAAGGTAAAAGCTAAAGTGAGGAGCTTCCCTTTTAAGTCTTTCTCTGGAGTAGTAACCCGAATCGCCTATCAAGGAGAAAAATATAAATCCCGCCAGATATTTTTGGTCACCAGCAAAATAGATAACACTCAATTTCTTCTAAAACCGGGGATGACCGGGCAGGCAAAAATCTATTGCGGCAAAAGGAGCATTATCTCCCTTTTATTGCGCAGGATAATCCGCTGGCTCAGGGTCGAGGTCTGGTCCTGGTTTTAACAATTTTTAAAAAAGTCCTTGAAAATTTTTTCAGGGGGGTATATAATAACCATTGCTAGGTTTTTAGTTGGCTAATTAAAAAGAAATAATTATTTATTTTTGAGGGCAGAATATACTTATTTCAGACTAAATTCATCAGAGGGGTATGCCTTAATATTTTGACAGGGGAGGATAAAGATGCTTAAAAATTGTTTCAAGATAGTTATAATATTAAATATTATCCTGCTTTTTTGTTTTCGATTAACTTCTTCCCAGCATTTTGTAAAGATGAGTGATCAACAATGGATTGAATTAGCTCTGGATATGATTAGAAAGGGAGTGCAACAGCAGGACTCCTTAAAAATTTCAATGGTTTCTGCACCTTCAGTTTTTGTGAAACAACAGAGTATTAAAGTTAACGGTGTTCTGACCAAAAAATTTCAGGATATTTTTAATAACTCTTCTAAAAGGAAACTCTCTCTTCACAAACCCTTATTCAATCAACCAAATCCTCTTACTTCTTCAAATTTCTGGGATTTTGATATAGTTAATCTGGAAACAAAAATAATAGGAGATAGTGCTATTGTGGATTGCGAGTTGGTCTTATGGGGTGCTACACCTCTTCCTGGAAGCAAGGAAACTGGACGAAGAGCTCAGGAAAAATTCATTTTCAAATCCCCTCCTCGAATACCCAATTTGATACCTACCAATGAGGAAGGAGGTGCATTCGGGAATAAAGACACAAAACTCAACCGAACCTGGCAATTGGTAGGATTTGAGAATTTGCTGGAGTTCCTAAATCTATCAATCGAGAATTTTGTGGATGAGAAGCAAAAATAATAGAGGGGGAGGTCAGAAATGAATACAAAATTAAAGTTTTTAATACTTATAATGTTATCTTTTTTTACATTTAATGTCACTTGCTGGTTAGAATGGCCTGGTATACCTACAGAAACCCCAGAAGATACCTGTCCAAGCTGGGATACCGATTGTGATAGCATCAGTAATGCAGTGGAAACAAATAGTGCCAATTCGTATCTTGGCTTAAAACCTGACTCTGCCGATGCTAATCCAAGTTTCGCCCATGGGTCACCCTGCGATGGCTGGATTGAAAACGCATTAAATCTGGTGAACCAGGGTACTGGCTATTACCATTACTTAGGCGAAGATATAATTGACACCGATGACTGGAGTGTATTACATTTGATTAATATGATAGAAGGGGCTGGAAGAAATTGGTATAGCAATGGCTACACTCCACCAAGAATCGGAGTGGGTGATATGAGCAAAGGAGATGCCCAGACACAGCAATTTGGAGGACTATTTCCACCACATAGTTGTCATCAGAATGGATTAGAGGCGGATTTTAGATATGTGAGAAATGATGGTCAAGAAATTGGGCTGAATATTGCAGGTTCGGACTCTATTTACTATGATGTTGATGCCACAGTAGATCTAATGAATTTTCTAATCGATAATGCTAATGTCACGATTATCTATGTTGATACAGTTCACGCTGGGATTGTAGTGTCTGATCCGATCAGACATTTATCGGGTCATCAAGATCATTTTCATGTTCTGATTTTAGACCCCGATGGAACAAGTAACTAAGAAAAGGAGGTAATATTATGAGAACCTACATGATAAACACGTGGATCATCATTGTATTTTGTCTGTGTCTCTTTTTACTGCCCTCCGTGATTAGTAAGATCGACGTGAATAGGACGCCGCTATCATACTTATATTTCATTGATAGCAAAGGCATCCATAGACTAGATACTACCAGTAATGAAAAAAAGGCTATCTTCGATACTGTAGGGCTCTATAAGATGTCGTTTTCACTTTCACCGTTAGACACAGTAATCGCTTTATTGGTTACGAAAGAAGGTGTGACCCTACCAGGAGAGCACGACTATTCTGTTTTGCCAAGGAATTCGGTAATCTTTATAACTCCAGAGGGGAAAGAGATAGCAAAATTGGAGGAGGATGTCCGGGAATTCTCTTGGAGCCCGGATGGAGAGGAGATTGCTTATATCACGGGAACTTACTACGAAGGAGGAGTAGGTTTTAAAACCACCGGAGTATGGATATTCGATTTGAAAGATCAGAGTAAGAAACAAATAAAAAAGGATTTCCCACATCCATCCGTGAAAGGGTTTGAAGGCGGAGGATATGAGATTAAATGGTCGAAGCACGATAATAATATCTACATAAAGGACTTCGACTATTGTGGCGGTGTCTATAAGTATAATACTAAGTTGGGCAAATCTGAACAGGTTAAATATAAGGACATCAATTTGTCTCCGGATGGCAAGTTCTATATTAGCGAACAATTTGGAGATTCTATTCCTCAGAGACTTTATATATCTGATTCAAATTTAGAGATTACTGATAGATTAAAAAGAAGGTTTGGAAATGATATACAAAATGCTGGTTTTTATTGGGTCTTCCAAGAAGGTCACTTGCTGCACTTCATTAAAAAACGGCCAGTAGCCAAAACAGAGAAAAAAGTCAAAGTTGCAACTGTTGACAATAGAACTCCGCTTGCTTATAATGTTATCTATAATGTCGAAAAAGATAAGATCTTAAAAGAGATCGCTTTACCCGTCAGCAAGTGGAAGGGGAATCCAGACAAGCTTATTTTGGAGAAAGATGGAAAGATATTTGTTGAGACTTATAAAGATATATATAAAGAATAGAGACATTTATTTCACGATATAAGGGTAGAGAAAACCATGGAACTCCATGAATAGGTCGTTCAAACTAAATCTTTTCTATTAAAGAAGGAGAATTTAACCATGTCGAGAAAAGTTAATTTAATAATTCTTATCATATTATTTACATTATTCTTTATTGAGAATGGATTTTCTCAAAGCCCCAGCCAGTATGCTTTGATCCAACGACCCGTTATGAAAAATCCTCTAATCTGGAAATTTACTAAAAGTGTAGCAAATCACTACTGGGAAAAAAATCTCTACTTTAATCCACAATCCGCTTCTCAATCCTATATAATGGACCCTACATATTTTCTTTATAGCGGAATGGCATTTGAGCTGGATAATGGCTGGAACAGGATGTTATATTCGGAGTGTTTGGATAACTGGATAAGAGCTTATGGGACTTACGGTCCTGGCACCGGCCAATTTAGCTGGCCCAAAAGGCTGGATTGTCAAGCGCCCTGTGACATGAACTATTTTCTCTATTATTATTACATCTATGTGGCTGATGCACTGAATAACCGTATAGTAAAACTCCGATACCGCTGGGATACTCAGGTTATAATCAACGATGGGGCGATAACCGGTGGAGGTCTGGATTTACCACAGGATTTAGATATCAATAATGGTTTTGATTTTTTCTGGACTTATAATGACTATCTCTGGATACTAAATGGAAATTCACAGCTTATGAGGTTCGATCTATTCACTGGAACTTTTAGGAGCACCTACGGAAGCTATGGACATGGTGTTGGTCAATTCTGCCGGCCGACTGCGGTTGTTAGTGATAAAGGTCCTTTCATAGTACCTCCCGGAGATCCATATGCTAATACCGATCATTTGTTTGTAGCTGATAGAGGGAACAATCGGATTGTATGGTTGATCAAAACCCATGCTGGCGAAAGTATTTACTGGTATAAGGAAGTATATGTAGACCGGGACATTGTTGATTTAGAAACAGATAATTTCGGGCAGGTCTGGGCTGTGGATAGAGCGAATGGTCAAATTATTAAATATCTTCCAGACATCACCCTAGGCCTGTTTCCTTTATGTACCTTTGGTAGCTCCGGTTTTGGTGAGAATCAATTTTATAAACCGGTAAGTTTATCCAATACGGGTGGATATTTAGGATGTGGCAATGTCTATGTGCTTGAAGCCTGGACCGATTCAAGCGGAGGGCAGTATTTTGCAATAAGCACAGATATAGTTGATTTCAATGTCTATTCTAACAATGAGCATTGGGTCCACTATGCCGATTATGTGCTGGTTGATCCAGGAGGTATCTATTTCAAAATTTATAATGAATCAGGAACTATAATTAGAACTGTAAAGCCTGGAGTTTTAGAATATTCGGGTCCGACTTTAACCTGGTGGGATGGGAAAAATAATACAGGTCAAAGTGTTGCCAGTGGAAATTATTCGATGAAAGTCAGCGCAGTATCAGTTTATGCCGAACAAGACGATCAAGGCAATTGGATTCATGCAGACTCAATAACCAAAGAAGGCTGGGTATGTAACGTGCATCCCAATGATATTTTAGGTGATGTCAATAGTAATCTTACAGTTGAAAGCGCAGATATCGTTTATTTAATCAACTATTTATTTAAAGGTGGGCCTGGATTTGCTCCTTTCTGGAAAGGTGATACCAATGGAGATTGCAATGTTTCACTGGGTGATATAGTCTATCTGATAAATTATCTTTTAAAAGGTGGACCTGCCCCACAGTTAAACTTCGGTTGCTCCCCTTGGAAATGCCAATCATAAAAATAGGGCTCTAAAATTAAACCATTCATTCGTATAAATAACTTAAAAGGTAAAGGATTTGTGCTAAGGATTTTTGAGATATATGGATAAATGGGGAATTTCCTATCTTAGATAATATCAAAAACAAATATATCTTTAATTGAAAATTTTTAAAAAAGTCCTTGACAAAAAAGGTTTTGCCGATATATTAGGTTAATTTATTTTAGGAGATTGTAGAGGTTTAAAATATTCCCCAACTGAAAATAAATCAAGAAAATGTTTAAATATCTTTATAAATACGAGATGATCTTCAATAGCTGGAATAGACCTCCCCCATAAAAAAGGAGGAGTAGAAATTTTTGTTAATGCTTTTTTTAAAGAAAACTTTAAAAATCAAAGTAGGAAAGGAAAAAAAACAAAATGTTAAAGAATAGATTTTTCGGGATAAGCTTACTTCTCATCTTGGGAATAATACTATTAAGCTCCTGTGCCAAGCCTCCGGAGCAGGAGATGCAGGCGGCCAGGGATGCAGTTGCCAATGCTGCCAATGCTGAAGCCAACCTTTATGCGGCTGATCTTCTCACTCCCGCTCAGGATTCCTTAACTCAGGCTGAGACCTTTTTCGGAGAGAAGAAATTTGCAGATGCAAAAAGATTGGCCCTTTTTGCCAAGAGCTGGGCTGACTCCGCCGCTACTATGGCTGTAACCAATAAAGATCAGATGAGAACCACTGCAGAAACTGCAGTAAACGACGCCAGCGCTAAGCTGGAGACTTTGAAAAAAGGTAAGATTCCTCCGAAGATGAAGGCTGAGGTAAAGACCTGCGATGCCAACCTGGCTGAGGCGAAAAATGCCTTAGGAGCTGGGGATTATAAGAAAGCCTCGGATCTGGCAACGGATGTGATTACCAAGGTGACTGCCATTGAAGAGGGGATGAAAAAGAAATAAAAGTTTATTAACCCTAATCTAATAAGGTAAGAAGATGCCCAAAGCAAAAAAGAAAAAGGGTAGTTGTAAGACTAAGAAACCCTGCTAAGAAAAAGTGCTGGTTTAAAAAAACCCCGCCGACGGCGGGGTTTTTTTGTAAAAATTAATTTTATTATTGCATTTTAAAAACGAATGCCTGATATTTTCCCAAATTGGACCTGTAGGGAAAAACCACTTTTTAGCATAAAGGAGGTGGAAGATGATCATAGTTCCCAGCGAAGTTTTTTTGACCAAGGGGGTGGGAAGGCACACTGAAAAACTTTCCAGCTTTGAGCTGGCTTTAAGAAATGCCGGGATAGCCCGTTTTAACATCGTAAGCGTCTCCTCAATTTTTCCACCAGGATGCAAGCTAATTACCAGAGCTCAAGGGATGAAGAAGCTGCAGGATGGCCAGATAATCTTCTGCGTGATGAGCCGCAACGCAACCAACGAACCCAACCGTCTGATCTCTGCCTCAGTCGGTTTAGCCATCCCCAAGGAAAAGCAGTATTATGGATTCCTCTCCGAGCATTCTGCCTATGGTCAGACCGAGAAAAAAGCCGGAGATTATGCAGAGGACTTAGCTGCCTCTATGCTGGCTACTACCTTAGGGTTAGATTTTGATGTGGACAAAAATTATGATATGCGAAAGGAGATCTGGAAGATCTCTGGCAAGATAGTCCGCACTATGAATATCACCCAATCAGCTGAGGGAGATAAGAATGGCCTGTGGACTACAGTTGTAGCAGCCGCCATCTTTATAACCCAGGAATAGTTATAAAAATCAGCTTGAGGAGGTATTTCAAAATGGATAAATTCTTGAGAAATCCTACTCATCCGGTTGAGATCGAAAATATTAAAGACATAGCTCAGCTTTTAGAAAAGATGAGCGGAATATCCTTTCAGGGGAGAAATTTAGCCACAGCTCTTTCTATCTGGAAAGAGATGTTGAAAGAAAATCTGGTTATCTTTTTTGGTCTGGCTGGAGCGATGATCCCTGGTGGATTAAGGCAGGTATTGGTCTACCTTATTAAAAACCGATTGATTGATTGTCTGGTTTCAACGGGTGCCAATCTTTTTCATGACCTGCATGAAAGCCTGGGAAAATATCACTGGATAGGGAATCATCACATAAGCGACCTTAAGTTAAGGGAGGCAGGGATCGACCGGATTTACGATACCTATGCCTTAGAGGCTGAGTTCAGACAAGTAGATGAATTTATCAAAGAATTTGCCCTTTCTTTCGATTTTGGAAAAAATTATTCTACCAGGGAATTTTTCTTTTTACTCGGAGAAAAGCTATCCAGAATAAAGAAGAAAGAAGGGGTGATAAGCTCTGCCTATACTTACGGAGTTCCCATCTTTTGCCCAGCCATTGGGGATTCATCTTACGGAATTGCCCTGGTGGAATTGGCTAAGACAAAAGGGAAAAGGTTACAGTTTGATGTGATCAAAGATGCAGAGGAGATCTCCAACTTAGTTTTGTGGGCTAAATCAACCGGGGTAATTTATATAGGAGGAGGGACACCCAAGAATTTCATCCAGCAGGCTGAGGTCATAGCCTCCCTTCAAAGGAAAAGCAAAAAGTCCGGGCATAAGTACGCTATTCAAATATCGGTTGATGCACCTCACTGGGGAGGGCTTTCCGGATGCACTTTCACTGAGGCACAATCCTGGGGGAAAATCCATCCACAGGCTAAGATGGTAACTGTCTATTCAGATGCTACCATTGCCTTGCCTTTTTTAGCCACTGCTCTTTCGCAAGGGTCAAAAGATTTAATCCGAAAAAGAAAAAAACCTGAATTTAAGTTTGGAAAAGAACTTTTGATGGAAAGGTAAAGGCCTTGTTAGATAATAAGTTTTTTCTACCGGATAATTTTTTAGGTATTCCTCAGATTTACTCAGATTATAAGAGGTCAAGATTTGTCATCCTGCCAGTTCCCTATGAACAAACCACCACCTATAAAGGGGGAACCAGAGAAGGTCCCCAGGCAATTATTTCAGCCTCAAAACAGGTTGAGCTTTTCGATGAAGAGTTAAATACCGAACCTTATAAAGCCGGAATCTATACTTCAGATGAGTTAGAGCCCACTTCTAAAGGTCCTGAGAAAATGATTGAAAAAATCTACAAAGTCGGTCGAAATTTTCTTAAAGACAATAAGATGATTGTTATGTTGGGGGGTGAACATACCATCTCCATCGGGATGATTAAAGCCTTTAAGGAGAAATATAAAGACCTTTCGGTCCTGCAACTGGATGCGCATGCAGACCTGAGAGAAAGTTATCAGGGGAACCGATTCAGCCATGCCTGCACTATGAGGAGAGTGAGGGAGTTTGTGCCGGCCATTGGTGTGGGGATAAGGAACTTAAGCCTGGAGGAGCATAACTGGATAAAAAGAAATAAGGTCACCCTGTTCTATGCCCAAAAAAGGGAGAAGGATTGGAGCGATAAGGTCTTGAGCTCTCTTTCAGATGAGGTCTATCTCACCTTTGACTTGGATTTTCTTGACCCTTCGATTATGCCTTCAGTGGGAACGCCGGAGCCAGGAGGTTTTTTATGGTATGAGACCTTAGATTTTCTTAAAGCTTTGACTCAGAGAAAAAAAATAGTTGGTTTCGATATAGTTGAACTATGTCCACAGCCTGGAAATATTGCGCCGGATTTTCTGGCCGCTAAGTTGATTTATAAACTTATCGGATATATAACCTATAATGACCTAAGAAGAAAAAGAAAACAAGGGTAAATGCTTAAGAGAGGTAAAAGATGAAATGGTGGGAAAAATTTTTCGACGAATACTATCCCAAGGCTTATGCTCCCTTAGATGCTTCAGCCTCCAGGGAAGTAGACGGGGTGATAAAGATATTGGGGCTTAAGCCTAAAAAGAAGATTTTAGACTTATGCTGTGGATATGGGAGACACTGTTTGGAATTTGCCCGAAGAGGCTTTCAGGTTACGGGATACGACCTCTCTTCCTACTTTCTGGATAGAGCAAGAAGAGAAGCTCATAGGCTTAACCTAAAGGTGAAGCTTGTGCAAGGGGATATGAGGAAAATCCCTCTCAAATCAGAATTCGATGCGGTTGTAAATCTGTATACATCTTTTGGTTATTTCCAGGACGAAAAAGAAGACTTACAGGTTTTAAAGGGGATCAATCGGGCTTTAATAGAAAAGGGGTTATTCCTTATAGATACTGCCAATCGAGAATTTCTGTTAAAGAATTTTCAGAGGAGAATGTGGTACCCTCGAGAGGGGTTTTTCATGTTAGACGAGTCCATCTTCGACCCTTTTACCAGTCGAGTTGAAACTACCCGTACCCTCCTTTTCGAAAATCAACCCAAAAGAGAATATTTCTTCTCCTTCCGAGCTTACACTCTCACCGAGATGATCTTTAAATTGAAAAAATCAGGTTTTATAACCGAGCAGGTTTTTGGTGATTATGAATTAAAGGATTATACCATACAAAGCCCCCGAATGATAATCTTAGCTAAGAAGGTGAGCTAAAGGGGCATTTTCTCTCCAATTTTTTCTTTAAAATTATCGTTTTTAATTAATAGGTTTTAGAAAGAGAATAAGAGATGTCATTATCTATATTACTGGATCAGGCTCATAGATCAAAAAGTTTCTCTATCCTGGTCGAAAAAATTGCAGAAGGTGAAAAGGACCTTACTTTATCCGGACTGGTAGGTTCTGGAAAATCGTTCCTTTTAGCTTATTTAGAGAAAAGACTTCGACTTCCAATTCTTATTCTAACCTATCATCCAGAAGAGGCCATAAAGTTATTTGAGGACTTGCAATCTTTTTCGGGCGAAGGGGAAGTTTTGTTTTTCCCCAGCTGGGAGATTTTGCCCTACGAGCTTCAAGTTCCTCATTCAGAGGTCTTGGGTGCCAGGCTTTCCTGTCTACATAACCTCCTGTTCCGCAAAAAAAACGTAGTTGTAACCCATATCCGTGCAATTATTGAAAAGACTATTCCCCGGGATGAGTTGAAAAACAAAACCATCCAGCTGCAAACCGGAGATGAGCTGGAATTAGAAAACCTTATCCTGAAAATATCAGAATTAGGATTTAAAAGATTTCCTCAGGTGGAAGAGGTAGGAACTTACAGCCAGAGGGGCGGGATTTTGGACCTTTTCCCTTATACTTCAGAGAACCCTTTAAGGATAGAGTTCTTCGGGGATAAAATCGAATCGATAAGGGAGTTTTCCGTTTTTAACCAGAGGACGATTATCAAAAGAGATGAAATAATCCTTCTTCCTAAAAGGGAGTTTCACCTTAAAGATGAGGAATTAGAGAAATATCTTGGCAGGATAGAGGAAAAAGAGGCGCAAAGATTAAGAGGAAGAATAAATTTTTATCAGGAGATCCCGGGTTTAGAATGGATGGCACCTCTTTTAGAATTACCCCAGGGCGAGCTTTTTGATTACCTCCCTGAAGAGAGTTTAGTCTTTATGGATGAGCCAGAGCTTATCCGAAAGGAGATAGATTATATCCGGGAAGAAGCTCAGAGAAGATATGAAGAGGCAAGCCTGAAAAAGGAGTTAGTCCCTCAACCATCTTTTCTTTTCAGGGATGGCGACTCCTTTGAGAGGAAGATTGAAAGTTTTCAGGTTTTGAAAAGTTTCTATTTGAGAAAGGAAAACTTAGATTTTAATCTGGGTATGTGTGAGCCGGAAAGCGCTGTCTCCAATTTTAACCTGCTTAAGAAAACTCTGAAAGAAGAAGAAAAAAAGGGGAGAAAAGTCTATATCTCCTGTGAGAATTTAGGCCAAAAGGAAAGACTGGAGGAGCTCTTAGAAAAAGAGGTTGAAAAGGTTGTCTTTTTATTAGGCAACCTGAGCTCTGGCTTTATCTATCCGGAGTTGGAATTAGTTATTCTGCCAGAGCACCAGATCTTCAGTCGTTATTTCAGGAGAAGAAGGAAGAGGAGATTTAAAGAGGGGTTACCTCTATCTACTTATGCTGGCCTTTCCTCAGGTGATTTTGTAGTGCATGCCGATTTCGGGATAGGGAGATATTCCGGCCTGCAAAATCTTTTGATAGATGGTAGAAAAAGAGACTGCCTGCTCCTCTTATATAAGGATGAGGATAAGTTATATGTGCCGGTAGAGGAATTCAACCGAATCCAGAAATATATAGGGAAAAATGGAGAACCAAATCTTTCCAGGTTAGGCTCACCTTTGTGGGAAAAGACCAAGGAGAAGACTAAAAAGGCTTTAAAAGAGATGGCTGAGGAACTGATTCAACTTTATGCTGAGAGAAAGGCAAAACCTGGATTTCCTTTTTCTGCAGATACACCCTGGCAGAAAGAGCTTGAGTCCGCCTTTATCTATGAGGAGACTCCAGACCAGTTTGAAGCGATTGAATCTATTAAAATAGATATGGAGAAATCTATACCTATGGATCGGCTGGTGTGTGGAGATGTGGGTTATGGTAAAACTGAGGTAGCTGTGAGAGCTGCTTTTAAATCTGTTATGGATGGGAAGCAAGTAGCAGTTTTGGTCCCCACAACAATTTTAGCTCAACAGCACCATACTACCTTTTCCGAAAGGTTAAAAGATTATCCAGTTCAAATCGAAGTCCTCTCCCGTTTCAAATCTTCAAAAGAGCAAAAGGAGATAATAAAATCCTTAGAACAGGGTAAAATCGATATAGTAATTGGGACTCACAGATTACTCCAAAAAGATATTAAGTTTAAAGACTTGGGGCTTCTAATAATCGATGAAGAACAAAGGTTTGGAGTAGCTCACAAAGAGAAGCTGAAAAAAGTCAAAAGCACCGTGGATTGCTTGACCTTAACTGCCACACCCATCCCCAGGACGCTTCAGCTTTCCTTGTTAGGGGCTAAAGATATGTCCATTATCAATACCCCTCCTAAGGATCGTCTACCTATCCAGACTATAATCTCTGATTTCGATAAGGAATTAATAGCTGAGGCAACCTTAAGAGAAGTGGACCGGGGTGGACAGGTCTATTTTGTGCATAACCGGGTAGAATCTATAGGCTCTATGTACAATTTTTTAAAAAAACTACTTCCAGAGTTGAGGTTGGGAATAGCTCATGGTCAGATGGAGGAAAAGGTTCTGGAGAAGATTATGCTTTCATTCCTGGATGGAAAATATGACTGCCTTCTGTGTAGCAATATAATTGAATCCGGTCTGGATATACCTAATGTCAATACTATTATAATCAACCGGGCAGATAGATTTGGTCTGGCACAGCTCTATCAGCTAAGGGGTAGGGTAGGAAGGTCTAACCATAAAGCTTATGCTTATCTTTTAGTCCCCCCTTTCGAGAATTTAAACCCTCCAGCCCTTAAAAGGATAAGAGCAATTCAACAATATACCGAATTAGGCTCAGGCTTCTATTTAGCCTTAAGGGATTTAGAGATCAGGGGTGCAGGAAATATCTTGGGACCTCAACAACATGGTTTTATAGAGGAGATCGGTTTTGACCTCTATTGCCAGCTTTTAGAGGAAGCAGTAAGAGAGCTAAAAGGGGAAGAGATAAAAAAATTACCAGAGGTGAAATTGGAGATAGATTCAGACCTTTACCTTCCATCAGATTATATAGAAGATGGACAACAGAGGATGGAAATCTATAAAAAGCTCTCAGAGATAAAAAGAGAAGAGCAAATAAAGGACTTGCAGGTGGAGTTAAGGGATAGATTCGGGCTCCTTCCCCGGGAGGCAGAGGAGCTTTTAAAAGTAGCTGAGCTTAAGCTCATTTGTCAGGAAAAAGAGGTGTCTAAGCTTACACTTAAGGGGGTAAGGGTGAAACTTGAGTTCAGTCTGAGTAAAAAAACTGGAAAAGAAGAGATAAAAAAATACCGGGAGACAATTGATTTCCCTTTGGAGTTTTCCGTTGTTGGAAATTTCAAAATAGAAATAGACTTAAAGGGTGTAAAAAATCGACTGGAAGAGTTGAAAAAACTCTTGCTAAAATTATAGAATGATTTATATTTAAAAATTGAGTATTTGAACTAAACCCTAATTAAGGAGGTAGAGGTGAAAAGAGTAGCTGTAATCTTGGCAGTGTTGGCACTTAGCCTGGTTTGGATAACCGGCTGCGCTTCAAAACAAAGTAAGATAGTCGCACAGATAGGAAAGGATAAAATAACTGTGGGAGGGCTGGCCGGAGATTATATAGAAATGAAGAAAAATGTCCAGATACAAATAATGTCCGACCTTCCTCTATATGACCAGTTTAAAGAGTTTTTAGACCAGAAAATCGATAGCCGGCTTCTGGTTCAGGCAGCTTATGAGAAAGGTTTTGATAAAGATCCTCAAATTGAAGGCCGGCTCGAACCGGAAAAGGAGAAACTTTTGATGAATGAGCTTTTCCGCAGAGAGGTTTTGAGCAAAGTCAAAGTTACCGATAAGGACATGGCTGATTTCTATAAAAAATTAGGTGAGAGTATCAAGGTAAGACATATATTGATAAAGACCAAAAAGGAAGCAGATCAGATCTACCGCGATCTTAAGAAAGGAGCAGATTTCGATACCCTGGCAAAGGAGAAATCAATCGATACACGAACTAAAGATAGGGGAGGAGACCTGGGTTTCATCAGCTGGCGCGGTATGGCAGGTGCAGCTTCATTTAAGGAAGTAGCCTTCAAATTAAAGCCCCAGGAGTTCTCCCGCCCGGTCAAGACCCTGGCAGGCTGGCATATAATCAAATTGGATGAAAGAAAGAAGGAAACCCAGAGAAGCTTTGAGGAAGAAAAGGAAAATCTGAAGACGAGTTTGCAGACGATGAATCAGCAGGAGATCGGGATAAACTATATGGTCAATTTAATGGAGCAATCGGACCTTAAGATGGTTAGCTCCACTATAAAGATGTTAGAGGAAAAGACCAAAGCTTTAGCTGTTACAGATACTCTTAAATCACCAATGCAGGGTTTAAACTTAGACCTTACTCAACTCACCGAAGAGGAGAAATCCTTACCAGTTATTAGATATAAGGGAGGGGAGTTAAAGGTATCAGAGTTCCTTCCCTTCTATAACCGCTGGCCCTCTTTCCAGAGACCAGCTTTAAATGATGAGGAAAATATCAAAGGTTTGGTTTTCAATTATCTTTTAGCTCCAGAGATATTAAAAAAGTTAGCCCTTAAGAAAAAGATCGACCAGAGCAAGGAATATAAGGATAAACTTACTCTCTCTAAAGAGGCGATGATTGCGGATAAATACCGGAGTGAGATTATCTGGAAAGATTTAGCTGTAGATTCAGCCGATCTGGAGAATTTCTATCAAATAAATAAGGAGAAATATATTACTCTAGCTCAGGTACATGTCTTAGAGATTATGGTCAAAACCGAGGAGGAAGCCAAGCAAGTTCTCAAACAGCTTCGCGCCGGTGCTGATTTCAAAAAGCTGGCTGAAGAGAAGACGATCCGCACCTATGCTAAGGGAAATGGAGGAGACCTGGGCAGAATTATGAAAAGCAATTATCCAGAGCTTTTCGATGCAGCCTTCAAGCTCAAGAAGAACGAGATCGGAGGTCCTATTCATCTTTTACAGAGTCCGGTGGGCGAAGGATATTCGGTCATAAAGCTTTTAGAAAAAACGGAGCAGAAACAGAAAACCTTAGCAGAGGTAGAACCTGTGGTGCGAAATGCAGTTACCTACGAGAAAAAAAATAGCGTTTCTCGAAAGTGGGTGGATGAGGCCCGTGCGAAAACCGAGATCAAAATCAACGAACCGGCCCTGCAGGAGGCTTTTGGGATAGTTCAAAAGGAACTTCCACCCCAGGAGAAAATGTGAAAAAGGTTACGTTCTTTTTATTATTCTTTAGTCTGATACTTTCTTTTAACTGTAAGAGCTCAAAATTAGAACATAAAGGGAAGGCGCTGGTTGAGGTTAATGGTCAGAAATTAACCGAAGAGGCTATAAACTCTGAGCTTTCCTTAGCTTTTGAGGATAGCATCCCCCAGAAGGCAAAATTGGACTATTTGAATCGCTGGATTGAAAATGAGCTTTTGTATCAGGAAGCAAAGAAGAGGGGATTGGATAAGAGCCCGGAGGTGAAGATCAGGATCGAACAGGCAGTCAAGGATGTGTTGGTTCTTAGTTTGTTAAAAGATCAGTCTATCAAGCAGATCCAGGTCTCAGAAGAAGAAGCTAAAAAATTTTATGAGCAGAACAGGGACTTTTTCAAAAGGGATCAGGATGAAATCAGAGCAAGCCACATCCTTTTTTCCACTCAAGCTCAGGCGGAAAACGCTTTTGACCGGATAAAAAAGGGGGAGGATTTCAAGCTCCTGACTCAGGAATTGTCCCTTGATTCACAGACCAGAAATTCAGGAGGAGATATCGGATATTTTAACCTCTCCAGTATGCCTCCGGTTATAGCTAACGTGGTATCTGAACTTCAGATCGGGAAAGTCTCCGCCCCTTTTAAAACCGAAATGGGTTACCATATCTTAAAGGTTACAGACAGAAAACCTAAAGGGAGCTTAAGAGAGTTTGCAGAGATCAAAGATAGACTTATAGCCCAGATGAGCGAACAAAAAAAGAGCGAGGCGGTTACCAAACTCTTGGAGGAGTTAAAGAGTAAAGCTAAGATCGAGAAATACGACTGGGCAAAAGATACGCTAACCGCAAAACAAAAAACCTTTTAAGCAGATGAAAACCAGGATAATTTCTCTTCTTGTTATTTTTTATTTCCTTTTTTTACCTTCAATTATTTTTGCTCAGGAAAGCTTAGATCAGATCGTGGCTATAGTGGGCAAAGACATTATCCTGGAATCGGAGCTTAAGACTCAGCTCGAATTCTATTTAACCCAGACCGGTAAGAAGGTAGAAAATCCTGAGAAATTAAATATACTAAGAAAAACCCTTTTAGACCAGATGATAAATGATCGTCTCCTGCTGGCTAAGGCAGAAAAAGATACCCTGTTGAAGATAAATGAAAAGGAGATAGAGCAGACCTTAGAGGATCAATTATCTAAAATAAAAAGTCAGTTTTCATCTGAGGAAGCTTTCCAGAAAGAGTTAAAAGCTGAAGGGCTAACTGAGGCGGAGCTTAAAAGAAATTACCGGGAACAGATCAAAGAGCAGATTTTAAGAGATAAACTCATCTCCTCTAAGTTATCCAAAGCTAATATCTCTTCAAGAGAGGTTAAGGAGTTCTATCAGAGCTATAAAGATAGTCTGCCAGAACAGCCTGAATCAGCCAAGCTTAGCCAGATCCTCCTGAAGATAGAGCCAAGCCAGAAAACTCTGGACTCGCTGAAAGATTTCGCATCTATGATCTTGGCGAAGGCAAAAGCGGGTGAGGATTTCTCAGAACTGGCAAAAAGATATTCAGAAGACCCCAGTGCTGAACAGGGCGGGGATTTAGGCTTTTTAAAAAGAGGTGAGATTTTGCCTGAATTTGAAATGAATGCTTTTGCTCTTAATACTGATGAAATAAGTGATCTGGTTCAGACCTCCCTGGGTTATCATATAATTAAATTGGTAGAGAAAAAAGAAGAGGAGATTCATGTTCGCCATATCCTGATAAAGATAACACCATCCCAGGTTGATTCTGCAAAGATTTTAAGCCTGGCAGATACGCTTTATCAAAAACTGAAAAGTGGAGCAGATTTTGTCCAGCTGGTTAAAGACTATTCTCAGGATGATGAATCCAAGAAAAAAGGTGGGGAGATAGGCTGGTTTCCGTTGGCACAGCTTCCAGAGGAGTTAAAGGAGAAGATCTCCCAGACAGAAATTGACCAGATAACTTCACCAGTACTTACTGAAGAAGGTGTGCACATCCTCAAAATCCTGGATAAGAAAGAAAAAAGAAGTTTGAGCCTTGAGGATGATTACGATACGATTAAAGAGATGGCAAAAAGGAAAAAAGGAAACGATGAGATTTTGAAATGGATCGAGGAGCTTAAGAGCAAAACTTATGTAGAGGTGAGGATTTAAACCTGAATTGCGTTTAGACCAATTCCTGTCCATATCCCGGCTTTTAAAGAGAAGGACTCAGGCAAAATTGGCCTGCGATAAAGGGCTGATCTACGTAGATGGGATTAAAGCCAAACCAGGCAAAGAAGTTAAAGTGGGGCAGAAAATCATTATAGATTTTACTAACAGGAAAATTGAATTAGAGGTATTAAAACTTCCTCTCAAAAGTTTAAGAAAAGAGGAAACAAAGGAGTTATACCGTATCATCTCAGAAGAGAAAAAAGAAAGAAGTCTTTTCGAGTAAAAGAAAAACAGATCTAACTAAAAACAGGATAGGTTTTTAATACCTATCCTTTTCTATTGATAAAAATCTTTTTCCAACCGATAAGATTAATAAGTAAAAACGATCTGGATGATATGGGCTATAGTTTAAAAAATAAAAAAGTCCTCATTGTAGAAGATAACCCTAATATGTCTAATCTTCTTTCGGATATCCTGTTGCAGTGTTTTGACCTCAAAAGCCAAAAAGCTCAAGATGGAGAAGAAGCTTTAGCGATTCTAAATAAGGAGACCTTTGACCTGGTTATAACTGATCTAATGATGCCTAAAATAGATGGGCATGAGCTTTTAAGGGCGGTGAAGCAGAGTTTCCCTCAACTGCCAGTAGTGCTGATAACCGGTTATGAGGCTGAATATGACCCGGAAGAAGAACCCAAGCCAGACGGATTTCTTTTAAAGCCCTTCAAAGTTCAACAGATCAACGAGCTTTTAAGAGGCCTGCTCAGTTAACTTTTTAGATAGCTTATTTTAAATTCTCCAAAATCTTTAAAAGCTCACTATTTTCCCTCTGCTGTGGTATATCATAAACCTGAACGTATCTGACTACCCCCTCTTTATCAATTATCACTGTAGCCCGATTGGTTATCCCCAGATCGGACAGGTATAATCCATATTTAGAAGCAACTGCCCCTTTAGGGTGGAAATCAGAGAGAAGTGGATATTTGAGCTGAAGCTTTTCTGCAAAAGCTTTGTGAGACCAGATATTGTCCACGCTTATACCAAAAACCTGCGCATTCAAATTCTCAAACCTTTTCATATCATTGATAAAACAGGTATGCTCCCCAGAACAGACCGGACTGAAGTCCGCCGGATAAAAAGCCAAGACAATATTCTTACCCAGAAAATCAGATAACTTATAATCTTTATCATCCTGCCCTTTTAATACAAAATCCGGTGCTTTCTCCCCAGGCTTTATAGGCATTTTTTCCTCCTGGATAATTCTCCATTCTTTTTCCCCATATATTTTCTAAAACTCTTTTATTCCCCTTTTAATTTCTTAGTAATCTCCGCCACTCTTTTTCCCAAGGCTTTGGCTAGATAAAGCTCATCTTCATTTGGAATCTGGTCTCCTTTTGGTCCGGAAACGGAGGAGGCTCCATAGGGTGTTCCGCCTCTCTGGGTGGTGGAGAGCAGTGGTTCAGTATAAGGAATTCCCACGATAATCATTCCGTGATGGAGTAAAGTGGTTATCATCGAAATCAAGGTGGTTTCTTGGCCACCGTGCATAGTTCCGGTTGAGCAAAAAACCCCGGCAGGCTTTCCAACTAACTTCCCTTTTGCCCACAAAGGTCCGGTTTTATCCAAAAAATTCCTCATCTGGGCGCACATATTTCCAAATCTGGTTGGTGAGCCAAAAATCACCGCATCTGCCTGTGCCAGATCCTCATTTGTGGCTATGGGGATGTCCTTCTGCTCTTCTTTAGTTTTTTTTATGGAAGGGCTTTTTTCGATAATCTCCTCAGGAAGTAACTCCTCAACCGTTTTCAAACTAACCTCAGCACCCTCTTCTTCCTTAGCCCCTCGTGCTACTGCCTGGGCTAATCTGAAAACGTGCCCGGTCATACTGTAATAGACTACTAAGATTTTCATCTTCTTCCTCCTTAGATATCCGGGAAGAAACGAGCCCCTTCCCAGTAAGCCTCTTTTAAATATTTCTTCTGAGCTATCAATGCCTTGAGATGCTCCTGTTCCCATTCTATAAGATAGGAGAAAAGTTTTTTAACCTCTTCATTCTCACTTTGCTCCGCATACTTTCGATAATATTCTATGGAGTTTTTCTCTAAGAGTGCTCCGATGCTTAAAGCTGACATCTCAAAGTGCATATCCTTAATCCTTTTCCTGAAATCTTCAGAGAAGATGGGGCTGGGGCTATCGGACTTGAAGAATTCAACTTTCCTATCCTTGAATTCTACCCCTCCGGTCTTTCTTACTTTTTCATACTGTCCCTTTAAGATATGATAATGTTCTTTCTCATCCTCAGCTAAGGATAGAAAGACCTCTTTCCCTTTTTTATCTGTAGTTTTCTCAGAGGCTAATTTGTAGAAATGATACCCATCTATCTCCACCTGCATTGCCTGTGATAATATCTCTAAGAGTTTTTCCATCTTGACTCCTTATTATTATGTAAGTCCGGATATGTTTCCATCTTTATCTAAATCGAAGTTAAATGCTGCCGGGATGGTAGGTAAGCCTGGCATAGTCATAATATCACCAGCTAAGGCATATAGATAACCTGCACCAGTTGCAGGCCTTAAATCCTCTATTGGAAAACGAAAATTCACTGGTTTTCCTTTGAGCTTGGGGTCAGAAGAAAAAGAATAAGGAGTCTTGGCAATACAGATAGGAAGATTATCCAGTCCCCAGGATTTGAAAAGGTCGATCCTTTTCTCAGCTAAGGGATAATAGAGGACCTCACCTGCTCCGTAAATTTTCCTGGCGATTTTCTCAATTTTTTCCTTTATACCTCCTGCTTCATACAGGAATTTAAAAGAGCTTCCTTTTTCACAGAGTCTTACAACCTTTTCAGCTAACTCTAAACCTCCTTCTCCACCTTTATCAAAAACTTCTGTAACTGAGACTTCATCTGCTCCAGTCTGGATCGACTTTTCTTTTAAGAAAGAAAGCTCTTTTTCGCTGTCTTCAGGGAAACGGTTTATGGCTACAAGCACTGGAAGGCCGAAAAGCTTAAGGTTCTCTATATGTTTTTGCAAATTCTGACAACCTTTTTCTAAGGTCATTAGATTTTCTTCTTCAAGTGCTTTTTTATCATAGAACCCGATCCCGTGCATCATCAGGCTTCTAATTGTGGCAACTAAAACTGCTAAATCAGGTTTAAGTCCGCTTTCCCGACATTTTATATCCATCAGTTTCTCAGCACCACAATCCGCACCAAAACCTGACTCGGTAATAACATAATCTGTGAGCTTCAAAGCTATAAGATCCGATATAACTGAACAATTTCCATGCGAGATATTGGCAAAAGGACCAGTATGAACAAAAGCTGGAGTTCCTTCTGAGGTCTGAACTAAATTTGGATTAAAGGCTTTTTTCAAGACCACAGCCATTGCCCCAAAAGATTTTAAATCCTCTACGCTTATCATCTTCTTATTCTGGTCCATCCCCACGATTATCTTAGAGAGCCTTTTTTTAAGATCTTCTAAATCTTTGGATAAAGATAGAATCGACATAACCTCACTTGCCGGTGTGATATCGAAAAAAGATTCCCTGGGTATACCATCTGCTTTCCCTCCGAGACCTATTATTATATGCCTTAAGGCACGATCATTTATATCCACCACTCTGGGCCAGAAAATCTCAGAAATATCAAAACCTAATTTATTCCCTTTTTGCAGATGAGTATCTAAAATAGCTGAAAGGAGATTATGGGCATAACCGACAGCGTGAAAATCGCCGGTGAAATGAAGATTTATCTCCTCCCTGGGTAAAACCTGTGCTTTCCCTCCTCCAGTTGCACCACCTTTTATTCCGAATAAGGGTCCCATAGATGGCTGTCTCAAAGTACAAATAGATTTTTTGTTTATTCTATTTAAAGCTTGAGAAAGTCCAATAGCAGTTACAGTCTTTCCTTCTCCTAAGGGAGTAGGGGTTATGGCGGTTACAAAAATATATTTGCCTGTTTTTCTATCTTTCAACCTCTCCAGAACTCTGAAAGAAACTTTAGCAATATATTTTCCACAAAGCTCTAATTCATCTTCTTTTAAGCCGATCTCTTCTGATATCTCTATGATCGGTCTAATATTTTCAAGCATTTAAAATCCTTTATACTTGTTGGTAATGGGTAATCTTCGGTCTTTTCCAAAAGCTCTGGGGGTAATTTTAATACCCGGAGGCGACTGTCTTCTTTTATATTCGCTTCTATCCACCATACCGATTACCTTAGAAATTGTTTTTTCGTCAAATTCTAAATCCTTTATCTCTTTGAACCCCTTGTCCTCCTCCACGTAATACTTTAAAATCGGGTCTAATATCGGATATGGAGGTAGTGTATCTGTGTCCTTCTGGCCTGGTTTAAGCTCAGCTGTAGGTTCCCTTTTCAAAATATCTTCAGGGATGACCTCTTTTTTCTCTAAGGAGTTTCTATATCGAGCTAATTTATAGACTAAGGTCTTGGGTATATCTTTTAAAACCACAAAACCCCCAGCCATATCACCATATAAGGTGGAATATCCCACTGCTAATTCACTTTTATTCCCGGTGGTCAAAACCAGCCAGCCGAACTTGTTGGATAATGCCATCAGAAGATTACCCCTGATCCGTGCCTGGAGGTTTTCCTCAGTCACATCCGGCTTTTTACCTTTGAACCCAGAGGATAAAGTTGAAATATAAGATTTTAAGATTTTTTCAATTGGCAGGTTGATAAATCTTATCCCTGAATTCTGAGCTAATCTTCTGGCATCTGTATAGCTCCGTTCAGATGTATACGCAGAAGGCATAAAGACCGAGATGACGTTCTTTTTACCCAGGGCATCCTTAGCAATTACGGTTACTAAGGCAGAATCTATTCCCCCGCTCAACCCTAAGACCACCTTGGTAAATTCATTTTTCTTAATATAATCCCTTGTTCCCAAAACCAGTGCCTTATATACTTCTGCTATTGGGTCAAGAACCTCTACTTCTATTCTTCTGATCTTTGGTTTTTTTCTCTTTTTGACCTTTTCAGTGATAACAATCTTCTTAACTGTTTCAGATTTGATCCCTTCCCTTTCCTTTCTCCACTTTGAATCTTGTAATCTTGCTCTGAAAACCTCATCTAAGTCTAAATCTGCTATTATCAGATCCTCTTCAAACTGCCTTCCCTGGATAAGGGTTTTACCCTGCGGGCTGAAAATCATCCCCATCCCGTCGAAAACTAACTCATCCTGCCCGCCCACTAAATTATTATACAGTAGAAAGACCCTGCCATCATTTGCTCTGGTTGAGAGCATCTTCTCCCTCTCCTTCCATTTGCCCAGATGATAAGGGGAGGAGCTAATATTAATTATCAGCTCAGCTTCCCCCAACAAAGCCTGAGCCTTCGCAGGTCCTTCCGGATACCAGATATCCTCACAGATATTCACCCCAAAGACCAGATCACCCAATTGATACACTGAGACCTTCTCACTTGGCTGAAAATAGCGGTATTCATCAAAGACCCCATAATTAGGGAGATTGATTTTATGATAAACATCTATAAGTTTTCTATTATGGATGATGGCTGCGGAATTGTAAATTTCTCCATTTTTATCCACAAATCCAACTATTGCAGTTAAGTTCTCAGTTTTTGAGGTTACCTTCTTCAAAGCCTTAAGGTTATCCTCAATAAATTGAGGTTTTAGGAGTAAATCCTCAGGCGGGTAGCCGGTAACTGCCAGTTCCGGAAAACAGATTAACTCCACTCCCAACTTTTTTGCTTTATCCAAATAGTTGATTATCTTCTTAACATTACCTTCTAAATCCCCTACGGTGCAGTTTATCTGTGCCAGCCCTACTCTAAAGGAACGCATATTCTCTCCCAAAGATTGATTATTCTGAAGTCCAATATTTTCCCCATAATAGTTTTTGAGTTCTTTTTTGTCAATGGTTTAATCAGTTGGTTTTAAAAAAGTGAATTTTAAGGATTCTGTAGAGCAAAACTTCTGATATGTCAAAAGGTTAAAGCTATATCTTTATTTGAATGTGTCGAAGATATTTACTGGAAATTATTTTACTCAACAGCATTTTGTTGAGATTCTTCCCCAATGGAATCTTTCTTAAACGTATAAAGTTTGCGTTAATTTCTCTTGACTCTATTGAATTCTTTATTAAATTGGCTAATTAACTGGAGAATATATGGCTAAAGTAAAGGGAAAACCTAAAGTAGAGAAAGCTAAAGAAAAAGGCGCTCTTCCTTTCACCAAGAGAAACTGGACCTGGATGGGTATTGGGCTTTTAGTTATAATCATAGGTTATATTGCCTTATCTCAGGGCTCAATAACTTTAGCCCCGATCCTTCTGGTTCTGGGTTATTGCGTAATTATCCCGATTGCGATCCTCTTGGGAGAGAAGAAAAAGAAAGCGGAACAAACACCCAAACCAGAAGAGCTTATTATTAAAAAAGGTTGATGGTTTTTACTATGAACCGTTCACTATGAACTATCAACTGGCAAATGCCCGGGCGGTTAGCTCAGCTGGTTTAGAGCGTCTGCCTTACACGCAGAAGGTCACTGGTTCGATCCCAGTACCGCCCAAGATGAATCTGGTGGATGGTGGTTAGTAGATGGTTCATAGTTAATGATTTTTTTACCACGAACTATGAACTAACAACCATCCACCGCGCAGCGGGGTCGTAGTTCAGTTTGGTTAGAACGTCTGCCTGTCACGCAGAAGGTCGCGAGTTCGAGTCTCGTCGGCCCCGCCAGTTAAAACGGTGTATAGTTCATGGTTCATAGTGGGTGGTTAAAAGATTAAAAGCAGAGCTACTTGCAGTTCACCACCATATAACAAGAAATACTCTCTTAGTTAGAACGTTTCGACCCGCCTGAGGTAGAGCGGTATGGTCGGGAGTCTTTGGAATGGATACTATCTGGAGAACAATCCTGTGGCAGCAGTTCGGGGCTGCTATTGACATGCTCGAAAATGCCCTGGTCGCCTGTCCGGACAAGCTATGGAGCGACCGCTTGCGGCGACCGGAGTTCTGGTATCTCGTCTATCACACGCTCTTCTGGCTCGACCTTTACCTATCTGAATCGGCTGAGGGATTCGCTCCCCCGGCTCCTTTCACACTTGACGAGCTGGACCCAGCCGGGCTTATTCCAGAGCGTCCGTATACGAAAGACGAGCTTCAAACCTATCTTGAGCATGGCCGCAACAAGTGCCGGGCGACGATTGAAGCTCTGACGGACGAGAAAGCTCGTCAACGCTGGGTGTTCGGAACGGTTGACTTCAGCATTGCGGAGTTACATCTATACAACATGCGCCACGTCCAGCACCATGCGGCACAGCTGAACCTCATACTCCGGCAGACCATCAATTCTGCCCCGCGCTGGGTCTTTAAGACGAAGGGTGAACATAAAAAGTGAAGGATAATCAAGCGGGCTTGCAAACTACCCTTATAGCGCAGTACCGTCCCCTATCATGCTTAGGCTGTCACACCGCTATGGAGCTTCGTCTAATTATTCAATTGTTTTCCAACGGCTTCCGTTGATTCTGGCATAGTGCAATCGGAGATTGAACTCGAAGGTTACAAAAGTTTGCGGAGAGTGAGGTCGGGGCCGCATTTTTAAAGCAGTAAATAGTTCATAGTTCGTAGTCACAACCCCGCCACCCCAAAAATCGGTGGTCGGTCGACAGCAGACTGAAAGCATTTAATAGTCAAGCCAGAGATCGTCAGATTTCTCTATTCTTCGCCAAAAAAAACTTGACAAGGTTAAAAGTCTGTATATTTTTATATAAATTCTATATAACCCCGAAATGGGAAATGAGCTACTAAAAGTTGGAAAAAAGAAAGCTAACCACCTGCTCGCTTTTAGCCACAGGTGAAAAACTAAACATCTCAATGGTTAGAGAAGTAACTATCCATTGGGTTTAATGAAGAAAGGAGAGTTTTATGAAATCAAAGTTTACTTTCATCGTCTTGTTCTGTTTTGCTCTCATAGCAATTTCATCCCCGGCCACGGCACAGTTTGGGAAGCTCAAGGACAAAGCCAAAGAAAAAGCGAAAAAGAAGGTGGAGGAGACAATCGAGGGGAAGGAAGAAACAGCTTCGGACACTTCCAAGGCTAACAAAGAGTCAGCCGAAAAGCCCGCCTCCGATACGGCAAAAGCACAGCCGACTGCTGCCGGAGCTTCGGAAGATATGTCACTTTACACCAAGTACGACTTCGTACCCGGGGACAAGGTAATCTTCTACGATGACTTCTCCAGCGAGGAAATGGGCGAGTTCCCCTCCCGGTGGAGGCTGGATGAGGGGGTCTTCGAGATTGCCAAGCAGGGGGGCAAGAACTTCATCCTGTGCACGGACAAGGGTTCCATCCGCCCCAAGATCGCAACCGGAGCGCTTCCGCCGAAGTACACTATCGAAATGGAATTCTACATTAAAGGGGGGGATACGAGGGGTCATTGGTTCTTCATCAAGTGGTACAACGGTGAGGGTCAAGAGATCGGCAACTTCTACATACAGGATAAGTTCAGAACCAACCTCAGACTCTTGGATAAGGACATTGCCTCCAAAGAGCTGAGCGCACCGCTTCCCGGGGGGATCCACACCATGCGCATCATGGCCACGCAGAGCACGATGAAGTGTTACATCGACAACGAACGTATGGCTAACGTCCCAGCCGTCGAAAGCTTCAAACCGGTGGACTTCGGGGTTTATATGGATCCCTGGCTGGACGAGCCCAACAATCCGATGCTGATCGGCACGTTCCGCTACGCTGAGGGAGGTAAAACGCTAAAGCAGCAGCTGGATGAGGCGGGACGGATCGTCACTCACGGCATCCTCTTCGATTCGGGCTCGGACAAGATCAAGGGTGAGTCATACAAGACGCTGGCGGATATCGGCGCGCTTTTGACCGATAATCCCACTCTGCGTTTGTCCATCGAGGGGCATACGGATAGCGATGGGACAGACGAATACAACCTGACCTTGTCGCAAAAACGAGCGGCATCAGTGAGGAACTATCTTATCGCAAACTACAAGATTGCTGCTGAACGACTTGAATCCAAGGGCTGGGGTGAATCAAAGCCAATCGATAAGAACAATACCCCGGAGGGAAAGGCAAACAATCGTCGTGTAGAATTGGTGAAGTTATAATCAGTTCCTTTTTTAAAATCGGTTCAGGGTTTGTGGTTCATAGACAAATAAAAGTGTCAGGAGCTCGGATGAGCTCCCAGTGGGGAGCGTCCGCTCGTCTGGGCACGGGGCTCCTAACCTATGAACTAAGACAGGATAAATGTTATGGCTCAAATTAAAAAAGCTTACAAAACCCAATTGGGCGTCTGCTTTCAAGGTGATATTGATGAGATTTTAAAATCAAAATCTTTTGCTAAATATAAAAAAGAAGTAAATTTAATTTTTACCTCTCCCCCTTTTCCATTAAACCGAAAGAAAAAATATGGTAACCGTAATGGGAAAGAATATTTAAACTGGTTTTCTGGATTAGCCAGAAAGGTCAAGGATTTTCTTACAAAAGATGGCTCAATAGTTATTGAGCTTGGTAATGCTTGGGAAGCAAATGCTCCAATAATGTCGACACTGCCTTTAAAAGCTTTATTGGAATTTCAGGAGAAGGGAAATTATTTTTTATGTCAACATTTTATATGGTTTAATATTGCAAGACTACCCAGTCCAGTTCAATGGGTGAATGTGGACAGGGTAAGAGTAAAGGATGCGTTTACGCATATTTGGTGGCTGAGCAACTCCCCTAATCCAAAGGCGAATAACCGAAATGTACTTGAGGAATACAGCGAATCAATGAAAAAACTTCTTAAAAGGAAGAAGTATAACTCAGGACCAAGACCGTCTGAACATTTAATCGGCGAGAACTCTTTTTTGAAAGATAATGATGGTGCAATCCCATCAAATGTCTTGGTTGGAGCAAACACAATCTCAACATCAAAATATATTGAATATTGTAAAGGAAATAATATCGAACTACATCCTGCTAGAATGCCTGAATTTATTCCCAATTTTTTTATAAAATTTCTAACCGACCCTGGTGATTTAGTCTTTGATCCATTTGGGGGAAGTAATACCACTGGTTGGGTTGCAGAGAAATTAAAAAGAAAATGGATTTCAGTCGAAATAAATCAATCATATATTAAAGGATCAAAAGGTCGCTTTAATATCTAATCAAAATCATGAATGAAATATTAAAAGATTTTCCTGAAATCTCAGAATTGAAAAAGCTCATAATGCATACAAGTGCAACTGTATGGAAGCATGAAATTACTGATAAAGAAATAGATAAATGGTTGGAGAACTTTACTGGAGAGGTATTGGCTCCAGATGAAGAGAAGATACTTGCATTATGGCTCCTAGTAAATTTTGTATTTTACAATGAAGATGAAGTAATCCATCTTTGCAGGGTGTTAATGAGGGACTTTATTCATAAAATGTTGATTGATACTGGTACACAACAGGATGAAATTGGTAAAAAGTTAAGTGAAATAATTTATAGAACCCGTTTCTTAGCCCTTGGCGAACATAGCGAGAGTGGCGGATATATTTTATATTATTTTAGACAAGTTAATGATCTTAATATTTCCTATTTCATTTTTCCAAAAACAAGCGACCCTGATTTAATAGACAATTTAGTATACATTGATGACGTTACCTTGACACCAGGTCAAGGTGGACAAGCTCACAGAAAACTAAAAAAATTAAAAACAGAGTATCCAAATAAAAATATTATCCTTTTGACTTTAATTGCAAATGAAGATTCGATTACAGAATTAAAGAAAATTGGAGTTGAAGTAATTACCTCAATTATATTAGATGAAAGAAACAAATGTTTTTGTGAGAGCTCTCATATATTTCATACTTATCCGAATTATATTGAAACTTGTAAAAGATTTGCGTCCCATTATGGTGATAAGATTGATCGTAAGATGCCTTTAGGTTATAAAGGTGGAGAATATGCATTTGGTTTCTTTTATAACACCCCGGATAATACGTTACCAATTTTCTGGGGAACAAACAATGGCTGGCGTCCCATATTTAAACGGTATGATAAAAACTACGAAAGAAAAGAGCTGTTGATATATGAAAGATTCTTATAGGAATCCCTTCAGTGGGAGTAATGCAGCAACTCTTGATGATCAAGCGATCTTGGACTATTGGTGCAATCCTTTCCATTATCGCCTTTTTTCACCTATTAAAGAATCAGATATTTATGAAGACCCCGGCAATATTGTTTTAATGGGCGGTAGAAGTACTGGGAAAACAATGTTCCTGCGATATTGGTCGTTTCCCGTTCAATTGAAACTTGCAGAAAAGGACTTTAAATCCAAAAGATTAATAGATTATTTTAAAGAAAAAAAGGGCATTGGTTTTTATATAAGAATTGATGGCCCGATATTGAGATCATTTAACGGATCTGGAATTGCCGATGAAAAATGGAATCCTATTTTCACACATTACTTTGAGCTAATTGCCGGTAGGAGTTACATCGAGGCAGTTAAAAAGTTTTATGATATAGGGAACCTAAAAAAAGATGAAATAGAAGATAAGTTTATTCCAGAAGTAAAGCGAATTATTAAAGAATCACAAATCATATCATTAGATGACCTTTTAAATGAGTTTGATAGTAGAATAAAGGAAGTTGATACATTCCGGGGGGACATCCCTTTTTTCAAGAAACACTTTAAGCCCTCAGGTGGTGGATTAGCCTCACAATCATTAAGTTTCGGTATCCCCAAAATTGCCAAAACAACAATTTCTGAGTTCAAGGATATAAATTTTATCCTCCTTATGGATGAATATGAAAATTATCTTGCACCACAACAGCAGGTAATAAATACGCTATTAAAATTTTCCAAAAATGAAATCAGGTTTCGCATAGGGATGAGATTAGAGGGTTTTAGAACTTTCAATATGATTTCCGAAGATGATTTCATTAAGGAAGGAAGAGAATATAGAAAAGTTGTTTTTGAGGAAGTTCTTATAAAAAAGGACCTTAAGAAAAAGAAGCCAAATAAAAAGAACCATTATCGTGATTTCTTGATAGAGGTATCCAAAAAACGGCTGGAATCTATAAAAATTTTAAAAGAAAATGGGAAGACAGACATAACTGAATTTTTGTCAAAATCCGAAGACCTCGAAAAAGAGGCGTTAGAATTGGTTTCCAAAAATCCGGGTAAGCATTTTGAGTATTTTAAAAAATTTCTTAAAGAACCTGATATTGAACTCATCAAGTGTAAAGAAAACCCGCTATTAGAACTTTTAAATATTCTTTGGGTTCTCCGAGGCGTGCCCGCCGATGAAGTCAAAGCTACAATGGAAGATTATCTAAAAGGTAATAAGAAAGGAGAGAAAGTAAAAAAATACCACATGGATTATGTGAATAAGTACAAATTGTCTTTGATGTTTTTGTTATGTTCCATTTATCGGAAAAATAAAAATTATTATAGCTTTAATACTTTCTCCTTTTTGTCATCCGGGATAGTAGGAAATTTTATAGAGTTATGTCGAAGGTCATTTCAATATGCGGAGTTTGAAAATAAGGATCTCTTAATAAAAGAAGGAAAGATATCTATAGACCAACAGACGAAGGCTGCATTGGACTTTTCTGATGCTGAATTGCAACAGATAAACAGAATCGAAAGCTATGGCGGATATATTTATAGATTTACAAATAACATTGGAAATATTTTCAGAGATTTTCATAAGGACACTAGAATTCGATATCCTGAAACAAATCAATTCTCAGCTGATATTGACAACTTAACTGACCAGAAACTTAAAGATGCATTTACGGCAGCTATAAAGTGGAGTGTTGTTCAAAAAAAACCAAAAATTCAACAACCATCGCCTGGTAAGCACTTAAAAGATATTTATACTATTAACAGAATTTACTCTCCACGCTTTCAAATTTCTTACAGGACAAGAGGGGGGTATTCAGTTAAGCTGAGCGCATCTGATATTGTTAAATTAATGACACAAGAAAATGTTAGTTCAAAAGATTACCTAAAGCAGATAGGTGACGAATCTGAAGCTCCAAACACAAAATTAGACTTGTTCACCACTATATGAAAAAGCAGATTTACAAAATGGAATTAGTTTCAGAGGACATAATTAAAAACGATTCTTTTGACATCTTTATTCTGGCCGGGGGGTCAGATTTTCGAGCATATGAAATTTTGAGGAAATTGAAGTCTGCGGATGTCTCAATTAATAAGATATTGCTTTTTGATTTTAATGAAAGGATTCAAAGTATTGACAGAGAAGATTATTATTTTACCTATCAAACAATTGGATTTAATAACATATTGTCCATTTCGTGTTTCATTAAAGATCCAAGTTCTTGCTTAGATAAATTGATTCCACTAGAACGTGAATTATTATCTGCTAAAAAAATCGCAATTGATATTTCGTGTTTTACAAAACCGTATTTCTTCTACTTAATTAAACTTCTTAAAGAGCGATTTAAAATAGATTCAATAATTGTTTTTTATACAGAGCCTCAATCTTATTTATTCCCCCGTCGTATTTTCACTTCGTATCGTTCCAGCACTGGCCCTCTTACAATTTTAGAAATTCCTGGCTTCCCAGGTTATGAGGCAAGGGACGAACGAAGGCTTTTGATAATTTTGTTGGGTTTTGATGGTGATTTATCAAAAGAAATAAATGAAGATATATCACCTTCTGAAACAATGGTTGTAAATGGCTTCCCGAGTTATTGTCCAAAATTTAAAGATATAAGTTTAGTTGCAAATGAAAAACTTACAAGTGATAGAGATGTGAAAATTAAATTTAGCAGGGCGAATAATCCCTTTGAAGTATTTAATCTTCTCGAAAGTATTAAAAAGCAAAATGAAAATACCTTCATTAATATTGCTCCATTAGGTACCAAACCTATGGCATTAGGAACATGCCTTTTTGCTTTAAACTATCCAGACGTTAGAGTTGTCTATCCTTTCCCTGAAACCTATGAAAAAGTTACCACAAAAAAATGTTGGAATTCATGGCGTTATCATATTCCTTTGAATTTATCGTAGAGTTTGTAGGTCAGGTGCACTGAGCACTTAACAAATAAAAGTATTAGGAGCACAAGGCTTCTGACCTACTAGCTAAAACGTTGCGTTGCAGCTTAGCTCCAGTTTGGTAATAATAACCGACCAGCGCGTATATTCACTCGCACTTGATTGTTTTCCACCTGGTCCCGTTAATTACAGCATAGTGTAATTGGATAGGGAACTGAAAGGCTACAAGAGTTTGGAGAGAGTAAGGTCGGCCCCGTTTTTATTTATATCTATTGATTAACAATCTGTTAGCCCCACATGAATTTTTTCACAATGCCCTTTGTTCTGGATTATATCTGCAATAAATTGACTATTGATTTTGTTGAGTGACGCCCTAGTTCTATGAGCTTATCTAATTTACCTGGGCACTTTCCGGCTCGACCACTTTTTCTTCCGAAATCTCGATATGTCTTTTTCGGCTGGAGAGATAGGTATAAAGTGCCGGTATAATAAAAAGTGTCAACCCAAGAGAAAACAGAAGCCCGCCGATAATCACAATTCCCATCGATACCCGGCTTTTGGCAGCAGCACCAAGAGCCAGAGCAATCGGTAGAACACCGAAGACCGTGGCCAGACTGGTCATCAGGATCGGCCGGAATCTTTGGGTCGCGGCGTCGATCACGGCTTCCCTGATCGATAATCCTTTAGCTCTGCGTTGATTGGCGAATTCAACGATCAGGATGCCGTTCTTGGTCACGATGCCCACCAGAGCGATAATACCTATCTGGCTGAAGATGTTTAATGTCTGGCCGAACAGCCAGAGCGACAGAATTGCCCCGGCCAGCGCCAGTGGCACGGTGAACATGATGATCAACGGATCACGAAAACTCTCGAACTGGGCCGACAGAATAAGATATACTAAAATCAGCGCCAACAAAAATGCAAAGACCAAAGTGTTCGAGCTTTCCGCATATTCCTTGGCGGTACCGGCCAGGCTGGTCGAAAATGACTCGTCAAGCGTGCCGGAGGCGATTTTGTCCATCTCTTTGATCCCATCACCGAGTGTATACCCCTTTGCCGGAGACGCTAACACCGTTGCGGCCAAGTAACGATTGAAATGATATAGCTGCGGCGGGCTGCTGCGATAAGACAACTTCACCATGTTGTCGAGTTGAATCAATTCCCCGCGGCTATTGCGGACATAGAGAGAGCTTAAATCCAGCGGCTCATCCCGATCCGTCCGCTCTGCTTGCGCAATCACGGGATACTGTTTGCCATTCATAACAAAATTCCCGTATTGTTGTCCGCTGAAATAAAGCTGCAGCGTCTGGGCAATATCCCTGACCGTGACACCCAGTGCCTGAGCTCGATCCCGGTCAATTTCGACGGTCAATTCCGGCTTGTTGAATTTCATATCCAAATCCGCAACCTGAAACACCACATCCGTCTGAACCTTATCCATAAAGCTCGGTAACACTTCTTTTAACTTCTTCAGTGTTGGCGCCTGGATGACATACTGCACCGGCAGCCCTCTACCCCGGCCACCTCCGATAGTCTGTTCCTGGGTCACGTAGGTTCTGGCAAAGTTATAGTTCTTGAATTCCCTGGTAAGTGCATCGGCAATTTCCTGCTGGCTTCGCTTTCGGGCACCAGGGGGCACCAGACTGACCCTGACAAAGCCGCTGTTCGCGCCACCTCCACCCATTCCACCACCGGTTACCGAAACGATCACGTCCTTCTCGGGCAGCGTATCGACGATAGCCATGATCTTTCCCATATAGTCGTACATCGCCTCATACGATGTTCCCTCCGGAGCTGTGGAATTGACCATCAGTCGGCTCTTGTCTTCCATTGGTGCCAGCTCCGAGCGAAGCAGTGATCCCAGCCCAAAAATGATCGCCACCGAGGCAGCCATTATCACCAGCGCTAACCATCTCCGGTTGATGAACAGGCGCAAAGTTCGGTGATAACCCGAGATCAGCCGGTTGAACCACTTCTCGCTTAATTCAAACAGCTTGTTCTCGTGTTCGGTTTTCTGCAGAATCCGCGCGCTCATCATCGGAGTCAGGGTGAGGGACACGAATGCGGAAATCAATACCGAGCCGGCCACGACCACCCCGAATTCCCTGAACAGACGTCCGGTAAGACCCTGCAGGAACATAATGGGGAGGAACACCGATGCCAGCGTAATGGTAGTCGAGATGATCGCAAAGTAAATCTCCTTCGACCCCTTGAACCCGGCTTCAAGCGGATTCATGCCCTTCTCAATTCTCTTGTAGATGTTTTCCAGCACCACGATGGCGTCATCCACCACGATACCGGTAGACAGCACGATGGCGAGCAAAGTTAGTATGTTGATGGAGAAGCCGGCAATGTACATGATGAAGAAGGCGCCGATGAGCGATATAGGAATGGCCAGCATCGGGATGATGGTTGTCCGCCAGTGGCGCAGGAAAATGAAAATCACCAGCAATACCAGAATGAATGCGATCAGGAGGGTTTCAACCACCTCGGTTATGGCTTTACGGATGTTGGCCGTGGCGTCCATGGCGACGGTAATTTTGATATCTTCAGGCAGATCTTTCTTTATTTGCTCCAAACGACTATAGAACGCATCGGCGATGGCAATCTGGTTTGATCCGGATTGGGGAACGAGGACAACTGATATCATCGGAATTCCACCATTGCCGAGCAAGATGGAGCGCTCGTTTTCCGCGGTCAGGACGGCTTTGCCAATGTCTCTGAGCCTGACCACCGATCCGTTTGCTTCTTTGATTATGAGATCGTTGAATTCTTCCAGGGTCGACAAACGGCCAAATGTCCGGATGGGCAGCTCCGTGTTATAACCTTCAATACGACCCGATGGCAGTTCGACGTTCTCCCGATCCAGGGCATTCTTTACGTCCAGTGGGGTTAGAGCTTGTGAAGCCAGGCGTGCCGGATCGATCAGTAATTTGATAGCGTATTTTTTCTCGCCCCAGATACCGACCTCACTGACCCCGGGTATGGTCTGCAGGCGCTCCTTTAAGATGTCGTTGGCCAAAGCCGAAAGTTCCAGCAGGTTGCGCTTGTCGCTCTGGATGGTTAAGGCTACTATCGGGCTGGCATCAGCATCTGCTTTGGAAATGGTGGGAGGATCGATGTCCGGCGGAAGATCGTGTATGGCTCTGGAGACCTTATCGCGCACGTCGTTTGCTGCTGCCTCCATATCGATGCCCAGCTCAAATTCGACCGTGATCCTGCTTCTGCCATCACTGCTGGAGGAAGTGAGCGAACGAATGCCCGCAATACCGTTGATCGACTCTTCCAGCGGTTCAGTGACCTGCGATTCAATGACGTCGGCGTTGGCACCGGTATAACTGGTGCTGACAGTAACCACCGGAGGGTCGACATTGGGATACTCGCGCACTCCCAGATAAGAGTAACCGATTGCCCCAAACAGGACTATCAGCAGAGATAATACTATTGAAAGAACGGGGCGATTAATACATAGAGACGGCAGGTTCATTGAGGGCTACTTTTGAGAACTTTCGAGGTTCCTTATCTCCACTGCTTTGCCATCGGCTAACTGAAGCAAGCCGGTGAGGATAAGAGTATCCTGCGGATTTAATCCTTCCACTATTTGGATACTGTTTTCGGTTCGGATGCCGGTTTTGACCTGGACCGAGCGAACCTTACCATTGACGCAGATAAAGACCTTTTCTCCATTCATTTCCGGGATGACCGATCCTGAAGGAATCACTACTGCATTGAGCAACTGTTCGAGCGTAATATCGATCTTGGCAAAAGAACCGGGAATCAGATCTCCATTGGGATTGGGGATTTTAGCTCGCGCTTTAATAGTTCGTGTTGCTAAGTCTATCTTTGATTCCACCGCATAGACCATACCCTTATACTCTTTTCCGGAATCACCCACCAGAACCGTGATTCCGGTGCTTTTTTTTATCTGCTTTACATATTTTTCCGGCACAGAAAATTCGACCTTTATAGGGTCAATATCTTGCATGGTCGCAACCAGCATATCCGTGGAAACATAACTCCCCTGGCTGACATATCTTAACCCGATTATCCCGTCAAAAGGCGCAACTATCTCCGTTTTGGCAAGCTGAGACTCGATGACTTCCCTTTGGGCTTTAACCATCCCGAGGGCGTTGGCAACCCTGTCGTATTCCTCCTGGCTTATTCCCTTGACCTCGAATAGCCGGCGAGCACGGGCCTCTACATCGGAGGCCTCCCTTTCTTCAATCTCTTTCCCCTTTAGCTGTGCTTTAAATTCGCGGTCATTGATTCTTATCAGCACATCCCCCTTTTTTACCTTACTTCCTTCGGTGAAGAGAACGTCAGTAACTCTTCCAGCGATTTCGGGCTGCAATTGAACCTCCTCGTTAGCAAGGAGGGTTCCGGTCGTAAATATCCGGTTGTCGAGGAGCCTTGGCTGGACCACCATCGCATCTACAGGCACCCTTGCCCCGGCTATGCCCGATTCGCGCCGGGGAGGAGAGCTTTTTCCGCTTTTGCAAGCGCAAATTAACAGGTATGAGAATACCAGCAAAAATAAAGAAATTCTCAGGCGTATGATTTTTTTCTCCATCACTGCATCACAGTTTTTTACAATCGAGTTTTTCAATCATTTCTTTACTATAAACGGCGTTGGGATGAAAGTTGTTTGCTAACTGTTTTGGCTACAGCCCTTTTTCTAACCCTCCTTAATCCCCCCTTGCCAAGGGGGTGTTTTTATGTCCCCTTATCAGGGGGACAATAGGGGGTTTCTCCGTGCCCGCCAGGTTGTATGAGTGCATATGTATCCCCTGACCTGGTCCCGCATTTTGCGGGATCGGGTCGGGGGACCCGACAGGCACACGTATGAAAATAATGCTCAAAGGATATGAGTTTTTGTAGACTCGAGTTCAAATCTCGTTGGGGACATTCCCCAAAAAGTTACTTGACAAGGTTGTATAAATAATTATAATGCCTTAAATAAATATAATGGGTTCCCCCAGAAATCGGTGGCAAGCAATATATGCTGGGGTGTCTCGGGTTGGGGAGTAAAGGATGCGCGCGATATGGAGGGGAGCGAGAAAAAAGACATGTCTCGGAAATACACAATGAGCACCAACGATCAAGTGAGCGTTGCTATACTAAGTGCCGTACAGCCGCCAAAATTGATGGATCAGCTGCGGCAGGCGCTACGTTCCCGCCATTACAGCCGCCGGGACCGAGCAGACCTATTACCTGTGGATTAAACGATTTATTCGCTTCCGACGATGATCTATACCCATGTTCTTAACAAAGGAGGACATGGCGTGAAGAGTCCCTTTGATAGGCTCTGAACCGGTTTATACAGGCTGTATAAGCCGGAGAGTAATGAAGCAAGAGAATCATGTCTCAAGATCCAGAATTCGGACAAGACACTAATATTAGGTCCGAATTTGGATCCTGTGGACAAGTTAAAACGCTTGGCTTTGTTTTTAACCGATGTATTATACAGAAACGAGCAGTCCGTCTTTGCAGATTTATACGGACTGCATAATCACTGTTCGACTTGAGGATGAAAACCTAACACAAGGAGGAGTACAATGATTCCACCCAAACGCGTAACAGATAGAATCGGCAGATCGGTCGCCAAGTTTCAGCAGATTCTCCAGAGCGCAAAGGACCGAGACGTCAACGAAGCGGACACAGTCTCAATCATCAAAGACATGCTTGCCGAGGTCTTTGGCTATGACAAATTCACGGAGGTCACCAGCGAGCTCGCGATCCGGGGAACATTCTGCGATCTCGCAATCAAGGTCGAAAACAAGATCGAGTTCCTTATTGAGGCAAAAGCCATTGGAAGAAGCCTGAAGGAATCCCATCTCCGCCAAGCCATAGAGTACGGCGCGAGCAACGGGGTTCCATGGGTGGTCCTCACGAACGGCATCGTGTGGCGAATTTACAAAATCCGTTTCGAACAACCGATCGGATATGACCTCATCTGTGACTTCGACTTCTCTATCTTGGACGGGAAGTCCGAGGAACACCAAGAGAAACTCTTTATGATTAGCAAGGAAGGTATCATCAAGGATGCGCGAGAAGAGTTCCAGTTGAAGATGCAATGCCTCAACCGCTTCATCCTCGGCGCGATCATTATGTCAGAAGAGGTCGTCACGGTGATTCGGCGGGAGCTTCGCAAAGTGTCGGATGGGTTCCTTGTCACACCAGAAAACATCATGCACGTCCTCGAGAACGAGGTGCTTAAGAGAGATGCGATCGAGGGAGACGAAGCACAGAAGGCTCAGAGCCGCGTGAAACGGTTTTATCGCAAGGCATCCAAGGATGCCGGCGAAGAGCCAGCGACCGAGACTCCCGCGCCTCCGAGCCAACCCCAAGATGTATCCTTCTCGGACCAACTTCTTAAGAAATCAAAGCAACCGGAACCGAAAACAGAATAGGAAGTCGAACCAGCGCGTGGAGGCTACAGTTTTGCCGCGGCGGCAAAACTGAACCTCACGCGTGACGTTGGGCGCTAAACACTTGTATTATTGAATGAATGGAGATATCAGAGAATGCTAGATTATGTAATATCAAAGATAGAGGAACTATTACAGATGGCTCGTGATAATTATGGTGTCAATCCAGTTGTATTCCTGATTATTTACCTGGTTTGTGTGCCAGTATTCTACTATTCATTATTTCGCACCTTTCAATCCCTCACCAAAAAGCTCGGGAAGGAAGTCATGCTCTGGGCCGCAATCTTTCTATGCGCTAACGTAGCGCCTTTTATCTATGTGATCTTCTTTGGGCGGAACATCCCCTGGTGGGTTTATGGCATCATCGCTCTACTAATAGGACTGGGTATTTTATCCCTTATCATGAAGCTGAGGAAGATTCCTGCAGCTGGAACGAAGGATAGGTAAAAAAAGTAAGATGAGAATAAATCGTAAAGAGTTATTGAAGCTGCCCAAAGTAAACAAAAATATAGTTTGAGAATATTCTGAAAGTAAGGGGGGTGGAAGTGATATAGGAAATAACGAACACGAGAAATATTTAGCGTCCGCTAAATAAACATATCAATAGAGTACCATATAGATGGTTGCAAAGCGACCAACCAGCGCATCAACCGGACGCTTCAACCGGCGCGGCGAAAAAACATGCCGTCGGTTATGCTTAAGACGTCGTTACAGAGCACTAATCTAGGCAATTCTTTTATGGTGAGCTTCGAACCATAACTTTAATGGTGAAAAGGATAGCTCCACCGTTTATGGGAGATGTATATATGATGCATGCACAGAATTCGTGCCCGCAGGATGGTTGAAAAAATTTAAAACAATCACCAGTAAGGTCAGTAAGTCCAGCCAGTAGGACAGGCGGTATGTCAAGCGCCCCATGCTCCTGGTACTATTCATTTATCAGGTGCACAGGGCACCTGAGCTACGAGGGAATCGGTAGAACAGACATTTCTGTCTGTTCTGTGATTGTCAGACAAGAATGTCTGACCTACCATCCATCATCTAATGATCAATATTCTCGAACCACTTCAATGGATCCATCCCATAGTAACTTTCCAGTTCTTCATAGAGTTCAGGGTGGGTGAGTTTCATTTGTTTTGGTCTTTCAAAGAAAGTTTCGGTGGCGACTGCAAAAAACTCAGCCGGGTTTGTTGCTCCGTAAGCATCCATAATATCAGGCCTGCCGGACAGAGTTTTTCGCCTTAGATTTTGATATTCCTTACTCAAGACCCGAGCCCAGGTCTTATAGCTGGTTTGCTTCCCCAGTATGGGGGCTCCGTCAGACCTTCCATCCTCTTGATCCAGCTGGTGAGCAAATTCATGCAGTACCACATTATGCCCCTCGGCAAGATCTATTGCCTCTTGCCTCACATTATCCCAGGCCAGAACAACCTCCCCCCTGCTCCAGGATTCACCGGCACGAACAGTCATCTCCTCAAAGTGCTGCATACCGACAACTGTGGTTTTTTTAGCCACATAAGCACCGGGATATACCAGAATGGTGTAAAGGGTGGGATAGTAGGTGGTTTTCCGATTCAACAACAAGATACACGCCTGCGCTGCAATAGTAACCCTTATCTCGTCGGTTATTTCCAGCCCACCACATCCCTCAAAAATTTTTTCACCCAAAAAGATTTGAATATGACCTTGCAGATCTTTCTTTAGCGAGTCGGGAAGATAACGATAAAGAACAACATTCCGATTCAGGATGCCTTCCCATTCAGGCGGAAATGGTTTGCTTTTAAGTCGTTTACGCCGGTAATTACGAAATTGCCTTTTGCTCAAAGCAAAAAACAGGAATAATCCTATGAGCGCTGTCAGTATAAAGGCCGAGATAGGAGCTGTCAATTTTTGTCCCTTCGCAGTGCCGGGTGACAGAAATCCCCGATGCAAAACTTACCCTGGTGATCCCGAAGCACATCATTGCACAATCCGAGAAACCTGTCACTTTGATAATACGCAACAAAAACCAGCCTAAGCAACAGTAAACCAGGAGCCCTGTGTTCGTGACACTATTACAGGTTTTGAACTCACCCCTATGCCCCCTCTCCCCACTTTCAGTGGTTCTACTTCGCTCCCTTCGACTGTGCTCAGGGACAGTGAGAGAAATCAAACTGTCACCACCCTGAGTCAGTTGAAGGGCGGGATCTTCGACTTAATAAGAGAGGGGGATTAAGGGGGTGAGTTTTAGGCAGTAGGTCAAGAGCTCTGTTTTTTAACACTATTCCTTTGTCAGATGCTCAGGACACCTGCTCTATGAGGCTATTCAATCATTTCAGGTGTCACAATTCTTTCAAACAGTAAATCAAATTTCATCGGTTTCCGCCAAATTAAGACAGTTAATAGTTCACGGTTCATAGTTGATAGTTGAAAGATATAATTTTTGAATTTTGCAGATATCTGTCCTCTTTGAAGCTGAATACTAACTTTTCCCCACCAAGGAGCATCGGGAAATCTTCACAGGTAAACTCATGTATTAGCTGGTTCGATTTTATTTTTCTGATAATATCTTTGCTTTTATGCCGTATATTGTTAATATTATTTGGAGTATGTAATATGGCAGCTTTTATCAGGAAATCAAGTTTATTAAACCTAAATAAATCTGGAGGATAAAATGTGTAGTTATCGTATACCCCAGCCTCTCAACGAGCCAGTCTATAGTTACGCTCCGGGCTCACCTGAGCGGGATAAACTGAAAACGGCTTTAAATGAGTTAAAATCAAAGCAGATCGAAGTCCCTCTGGTAATTGACGGCAAAGAGGTCCGCACTGATAAGAAGGTCAAAATCACCGCACCCCATGATCATAATCTGATTCTTGGTTATGCTTATCACAGCAGTAAAAAAGAGATACAACTGGCAATCGATTCCGCACTTAAAGCCCAGAAGAGCTGGTCAGTGTTGCCTGCTTCGTAGGAGAGGTTCCCTGTACATTTGACAAAAGAATAGTCTGTATCGGTTAGAACTCGAAGCCAATATCCAATTTCAATAGCAAATCTCTTTCATGCTTTTCATTGCTTCTTTTTGCATCGGGTTAAAATCCCTCATCGATAATTATTCAAGGAGTGATTCGGTTCCCATTTGTGTTGGGGATTAACTACATTCCTTGACAGTCATGACCCTGTTTAGAACCCTGAATGAGATGGCAGTTTATGAACGAATGGTTTTTACAGACACCTGCAGATTTCTACTTCCTTTTTCTCTGGATTTTGGGGAAACTTGAGAGCATTTTTTTGACGCATTGATCCATGGCCTCAGCTTTAGTTCCTGCTGACATCAGAGCTCCAAATAGTCCTGCCTGTCCATGTGAGCCTATCCCTTTATCTTTCCAAAGCATTGATCCTGTCTGCTTGTTAATCAGGAGTGCTGTGGCTTCAATCTTGAAGGTGTATCCGAAGCCCGTTTTACCCAAAGCATCATCGAGATAGACTATCAGCATATAATCAGTTTTCTCACCTCCAAGCGCCTTTAACTCATAAGGCTCCATTTCAGCAATCTTTTCATTGGTGACTTGAAGTGTATCAGAGAAGGTGGTTTGCCTAATTACTGAATAACCTTTTTTCTTAATATTCTTTTCAACTCGTTTACCTATATTACTCTCAAGATCAAGTTCATAGGATTTGTCCACTCTCCGGTCTACAATTGGTAGAAGTGTTACTGTCTCAAACTGTATGTTGTTGAGATCAGGATCAGCGTAAATTGGTGGCTTTGGCTGTCCAGCACAACTTGTTAGTAAATAGATTACAACCAGCCCAATCAGACTTGCACATAGTAGTGCACTATGCTTTCTCACCTGTCAATTCCTCCTTTTTTTTGAAGTTTCGAACAACATTTTGACTGCTTTTTTAAACTCGTTGCTCGTAGGTTTATGCCTAACAAATGATTCGTTACTCCATACGATATCACCATTTTTCAAGGATACAAGAACTACATTTATAGTTGAAGAACTAGTTCCCTGCCTCATTGCCCCCGAAAAGATAGGATCATACATGGCTCCGGTCCCGATCTTTGCTCTAACGGTATGAACGCAGGCGACACTAGCACCAGTGATCTCAGCAAGCTGACTTAACAGCGGTAAAAGTGCACTCTTGTTTTTAGTGACGGAAGTAAGAACACGACATTCTTCGTTAAGCCTTTGAATGATGTTATCGGTGGAAGGTTGAGCATTAGTCTCAACACTGTCCAGAGTCAAGACGCGGAATCCAGATACTTGAAGCCCCTCAAAAACCGTCGACATCATAACCGCTTGCACTTGATCTCCACCTTGTGAATCGGGTGGCAGAGGCGTTTCAGTTGCAACATCCTCAAAGGTCATATGAGGAGGTAGCAGGAATAGCACTTCACCCTTTGCTGCTAACTGGTTGAACGTTGTATCTCCGAGCGACCCAATCAATACAGGACCAGAAGTAGTTGCACAATTGGAAAACAATACTACAGAGACTAAAAGAAACAAAACACTTATCTGTAGTCGAAAACGCATACTGTCCTCATTCTCATTGGATGGTTTAGCAAAGCATCCTACTTACCAACCATTATTACTAGGCTTATCCCAGCTCCGAATAAGACACCGGTACTGCCCTGTTGGTAATAGTTGTAAGAATAGGAATTTCCCTCTCCGGTAATCCTCATGTTACCCTCCAGGCAGAGTCCAATCGTATTATTAAAAGGGAAAACTCCACCTACGGTCATAAGCATTCCAAACTTAGTCTCATCCGTACTAGCAGAGGCAACATTGCTGCCATCGCTTGCAGTTGCCTTGATATTATGATCTATTCCACCAAATCCGACCTCAAAAAATGCAAAGGGTTTCGTGTAAGTACTGGGGTTCGTCATGAAGCCAATCAGACCGTATATTTCGTTCAAATAAACGTCAAAGTCAACCGATACGATAGCGACTGGGTTTCCATATCCGTCGTATATAATGTACGAACCTTCTAATTCACTGTCTACGCCAAGCGACTGATACCGATAACTGAGACCAATGAAGATGTTATCTGACACCAATAAACGGCCACACGTGTTAAACGATAGACCATTATTTAGCCCTTCAAACCATTCGCCTGCCGTCAGGCCATATCCACCTCCTCCCGAGATGGCAAACCGATGCCGTGGGCCGTAAATAAGGCTAGGTGAACGTTGACGCATTGTACGGTAGTCCTCATTTGGCCTCATACTAGGTATCTCTGTAGAGGCACGACTATTTGGCGTTGGCTCAGATACGGCTGTTGTATCATCTGGTGCAGTTTTTACGCTAGTAGGATTTACCAATACTATAGAGGTTATATCTTTCCCGTTCTCATCGAGAATAATGCTGATATTCGACCGAGACATCTTCTTGGTAGCTCCGTCTGGATTAATGATTACAATGTACGACTCGTTAGGAATAGTCTCTACCGTCATATTATCGTATTCCCATCCAGTCAGTGTGATGACTTTGACTCGCGACCAAGTCTCGGCTTTAGTATTTGGAATCATGCTACATAGATACAAAACAACCAACAAAAGTCCGAAGATTATTCTACTCTTCATCTTTCCCTCCTTTAAGGTAAAAGATGTAAATATACCTGGTCATTTCGACACGAAAATAATATTTTTAAAAAAGTTGCCAAGGTAAATTCTAAAAATAACTGGCGGATCGTTTAACTTAATACAAATGAATAGCTTACAGAATTTAATTATCACAAATTATTTTGGATGGTTAAAAAAAATCCCCCTTGACTTTTTTGATTTTCATTATAATCACCCAGAAATGTTACTATCTAACTGAATTTTATAATATCATAGGCTTTCAATTATCCTTAGACGTCTTGTATAGCTCATAGTTCTTGAGTCCTTAGCTCCTGACGCTATCTGAAATTTCTCTACAGTCGACTCCCTTCAGTTTCGGATCAAAGAAACCTTCCTTTATGATTCGAAGACCTCTTCTTATCAGTTTTTTCTTATTATCAAAATTTTATATCGTATATTATTTAAACTTGTAGAGGTGTAAAAGTATTTATTATATTGCAACCCTAAGCAAGAGATTACAGATGATTTAGTTGAAAAACATAAGGAAGCAAAATTAACTAAACCTAAATAAATCTGGAGGATAAAATGTGTAGTTATCGTATACCCCAGCCTCTCAACGAGCCAGTCTATAGTTACGCTCCGGGCTCACCTGAGCGGGATAAACTGAAAACGGCTTTAAATGAGTTAAAATCAAAGCAGATCGAAGTCCCTCTGGTAATTGACGGCAAAGAGGTCCGCACTGATAAGAAGGTCAAAATCACCGCACCCCATGATCATAATCTGATTCTTGGTTATGCTTATCACAGCAGTAAAAAAGAGATACAACTGGCAATCGATTCCGCACTTAAAGCCCAGAAGAGCTGGGCAGTACTGCCAGTGGAGCAAAGGGTGGCTATCTTTTTAAAAGCGGCTGATTTATTAGCTGGACCTTACCGTTACATTATGAATGCTGCTACTATGCTGGCTCACTCCAAGAATCCTTTCCAGGCGGAGATAGATGCTGTATGTGAGCTGGCAGATTTCTTCAGGTTTAATGCCTATTATATGCAAATAATCTTCGATATCCAGCCAATCAATCCGGATCCTTTAATCTGGAACCGTCTTGATTATCGACCTTTAGAAGGATTTATCTTTGCGGTCACCCCATTCAATTTTGTGTCGATCAATGGTAACCTTCCGACAGCGCCGGCGATGTGGGGGAACGTTGCGGTCTGGAAGCCGGCCAGGAGTGTGCTATACACCTCGCATTTCATTATGAAAATATTAATGGAAGCAGGGCTGCCAGCCGGTGTGATTAACTTTGTTACGGGCAACTCCTCGGAGATCAGCGAAGTGGTCTTAAACAACGAGAATTTGGCGGGAATCCATTTTACTGGCTCAACTTCTGTGTTTCAGGGTATGTGGAAAACCATAGGAGAGAATATCGCAAAGTACAAAACCTATCCTCGCATCGTGGGTGAAACCGGAGGAAAGGATTTTATTTTCGTTCACCAGTCTGCTAATCCTGCTCAGGTAGCTACTGCGATAACCCGTGGTGCTTTTGAATATCAGGGTCAAAAATGCTCAGCCGCTTCCAGAGCTTATATACCAAAATCGCTCTGGCCCCAGATCAAGGAGATTTTGTTAAAACAGGTAAGCGAGATCAAGATGGGTGACCCCTGTGATTTCGCCAACTTTATGAACGCCGTTATTGACAAAAGCGCGTTCGACACTATTAAATCGTATATAAACCATGCCAAGAGTTCTTCTGACGCCAAAATCATTGCAGGTGGCAATTGTGATGATTCCAGAGGATATTTTATTGATGCCACTGTGATTGAAACCACCAATCCGAAGTTCAAGACGATGGAGGAGGAGATCTTCGGTCCGGTGATTACTATTTACGTCTATGAAAATGCTAATTACGAGAAGATCTTAAATCTCTGCGACCAGACCTCACCTTATGCCTTGACCGGCGCCGTGTTTGCTACTGACCGGAAGGCGGTAGAAATTGCTGAAACTATTTTGCGTAATGCCGCTGGAAATTTCTATATCAACGATAAACCAACCGGAGCAGTAGTTGGTCAGCAGCCGTTTGGCGGTGCCAGGGCTTCAGGCACAAATGATAAAGCCGGCGCACTGCACAATATGATTCGCTGGACCTCACCCCGAGCTATTAAAGAGAACCTTTTACCCCCGACTGATTTCAAGTATCCGTTTATGAGACAATCGTAAAGGGCAGTTTGCAGTTCGCAGCTCATGGTTAAGTTGGAGGGCTATCCTGCTGAAGCGGGATCGACTCCTTTTATTATATATTACAATAAAATATTGCAAGCACTGCTCACCAATTAAGTCGCACGTTCCATAAAGTCAAGTATGCTATACGCTCCATAGAGAGTGTATGCTCAAAACGAGAGGAGTTCGATTCTGCCCACAATTAATTTGATTCTCGCATTTGCAAAATATTTGGAACTTTTTCACTTGAAAATGCGTAAGTACTTACATAAAGTACGAAAAGTCGGTTGATCGTTTGGTAAAGATGGAGTTTAGCGTATGGATTTGATCAGACTGCTTGGACCGCTGGCTCTTGCCAGTCGTCTTAAGCGACTCAGCGAGAGACTGATGAAAGACGCTTCCCGGATCTACCGGGAACAGAAGCTTGATTTCGAGCCACGCTGGTTTCCGGTATTTTATCTTCTGTCAGAGCAATCTCCTTTGGCAGTTACCGAGATAGCCCGTGAACTCCACGTAACTCACCCGGCAGTTAACCAGGTGGCAGGCGCTATGGAGAAAGCGGGCTTGATCATTTCCTGGCGTGATAAAAAGGATGACCGCAAGCGCCTGTTAGCATTGTCAGCCTCAGGCAAAGATTTGGTTATAAGACTGATGCCTTTATGGAGCGACATCAAACGGGCTGCTTGTGAACTCCTGGATGCAAGTGGTACTGATTTGCTGGCAGCACTGGATCGAATTGAAAGCGCACTGGATAGTGCTGGGATGTTTGAGCGGATCAAGGCTCAGATTAAGAAACGGCAGTTAGAGACGGTCGAAATTATCAACTATAAACCTTGCTACCGAAAGTACTTCAGGATGTTCAATCTGGAGTGGCTTGAGAAATATTTCTCGGTCGAGCCGATCGATAAAAAGATTCTTGGGGATCCCAATGGGCAGATTCTGAAAAAAGGGGGCCAGATACTTTTCGTTCGGGTTGGCGGTGAGATTGTTGGGACGGTGGCACTAATTCGCCATAACAAAGCTACCTTTGAGCTGGCAAAGATGGCTGTTACTGAGAAAGCCCAGGGAAGACAGGTCGGTAAACGGCTTGCGCAAGCCGCCATAGACCGGGCGAGATCACTTGGTGCCCATACCATCGTCCTGAATACCAGTCCCAAACTTGCGGTCGCTAACAAGCTTTATCGCCAGTTAGGTTTTGTTCGGGTAGCTCCGACACTGCAGGAGGAGTTGGGCTACCAGCGTCCAACCATAACCTTGAAGCTAATTATCGAAGATAACAAGAAACTTAAAAAACATAAAAGGAGGTATTATGCATAACGAAACATTTATACCCACCATCACATTACAGAGGTTAACCTCATCTGTGTTTTGTACAGCTCTGCTGGTATTGATTATCATGTTCCCTTCAAGGGCTGAGGCACAGACACCAGGCATGAATCCTCAGGACAAAACCATCAATGCCCAAACCCAGCTGGAGATCATTGATAGTGTATCTCAGGCATTGAATCAGGTCTATGTATTTCCCGAAGTAGCTAAGAAGATGGAAAAATACCTTAGGGAGCAGTACAAGAATAAAAAATATAGGGATATCACCAGCTTAGACCAATTCACCCAGAAGCTAACTGAAGACCTGCAGGAGATAAGCCATGACAAGCACCTGTGGGTGGGATTCGCCTCCGACGAGATGCTTGCCAGATTTCGGGGTGATACACTGACCGACGAAGCGAAACAGCTCGAACTCGAGGAAAGGCGAAGGGACAACTTCTGCTTCAAGGAGGTTAAGATTCTGGAAGGCAACGTTGGCTACGTTGACTTTCGCTGTTTCTCCGATGCCATAGATGCCGGTCCCACGGCCATTGCTGCGATGAATTTTTTGGCATACACTGATGCCATTATTTTCGACCTACGACAGAACGGCGGCGGGAGTCCGAGCATGATACAGCTCATTACCAGCTACTTCTTTCCCGAGCCGGTTCACCTGAACAGCTTCTATGTGCGTAAGTCCGACTCGACGCAACAGTTTTGGACCCAGGCATGCGTTCAAGGTCATAGAATGACCAATGTTGATCTTTATGTGCTTACCAGCAGCTATACCTTCTCTGGAGCCGAGGAGTTCACCTACAATCTCAAGAACATGAAACGTGCCACAATAATCGGAGAAACTACAGGTGGAGGTGCCCATCCCAACGATATAAAGGCTTTTCATAATCTCAATGTCGGGATGTCACTTCCCTTTGGCCGGGCAATCAATCCTATTACCGGAACCAATTGGGAAGGTGTTGGAATTACTCCGGATATACAAGTTCCACAGGAGAAAGCACTGCAGACCGCACATAAAGAAGCACTGAAAAAGCTTCTTGGGAAAACTACGGATGAGACGAGGAAGAAGAACCTCACCTGGAGTATGGAAACGCTGGATGCTCTTCTCAAGCCGGCCATGGTTGATATCGAGTTGATGAATAAATATGCTGGAAAATATGGACCCAGAACCATAACTTTGGAGAACAGTGAGCTTTATTATCAGAGGGAAGATCGCCCTAAATACAAAATGATCCCTATGTCTCAGGATACTTTCATGTTTGATGAAGTAAGATATTTCCGGCTCAAGTTCGTTAGCGATTCATCTGGGCGGGTAACGGAAGTAGTGGGTTTGTATGATGATGGCCGCACCGACAGCTCGCCCAGAACATCCGAATAAAAACGGTCTCGGCTCTTCTGCGTGTTTGAGTGAGCCATATGCGATTTACCGGCTTAATGCTAAAACCATCGAAGAATTGAAACTGATGAAAAAAAGTAATCAGAAAAATAAAAAGGAGATATATAACATGATTATAGCAACCCCAATTTGTTTTATGAACAATCCTTTAAGCAGGATTCAATGGTCAGTATTGCTGACTACATTTGCGATACTGCTGTTGTTAGTACTTCCATCCGTTGTTTTTTCTCAAGGGGATCAAAGTAAGCTCGCCTTGGCAGACACTCTCTTCAGGGCGGCAGAATTCTCTCAAGCTGAGGCTCTCTACGAAGATACTCTCAAGAACGAACCGGGCAATTATCGTGCGACTCTGCAATTAGGAAGGATCGCCTTGCTCGGGAATCGATTCGCAGACGCAGAACGATGGCTGAAAAAGGCAATCGAATTAAAACCAGAAGAAAATGAACCCAAAGCATTATTGGCAGAAGCATATTATCGGCAAGATAATTTTAAAGAAGCCGCACCACTATTTCAGGCAATCGGCAAAACGCCAATGGCTGATAAATTGCAATATTTTAGCAACAAAGTGCCATATCAAATCGAAAGTGGTGTTGATGTGACATCAGTTGAGTTTGTTCAAACCGATCCGCTACCAATTGTAAAGATACGACTCAATAATATTGAGGAAACTCTTTTTCTGATCGATACAGGTGGCTGGGAGCTTATCATCGATACTGACCTTGCGGAGAAAATCGGAGCGAAAAAATTCGGGGGGGATACGGCGGTATATGCTGGTGGTACAAAAGCCATCACTTACCACGGAATGGTTGACCAAGTTAAGATTGGCGATTTCCTGGTCAAGAACGTTCCGGTTAGTATTAATGAAAGCACTAAAAGAATTGCGGATGCATTTGGTATACCGGTGCGCGGAGTTTTGGGGACAGTGTTTCTCTACCATTTCATTTTTACATTGGACTATCCTAATGGTCGATTGATATTACAGCGGAAGACTGAGGAGAACGTGAAGCAGATGAAGCGTCTGGTTGAATCAAAGGATAACATAGTTGTCCCCTTCTGGATGGCAGGGGACCATTTCATTATAGCAAAAGGAACGGTCAACGGGAGCAAACCGCTTCTCTTCCATCTCGATACAGGCATGGCGGGCGGAGGATTTGACTGTCCGGAAAGTGTAATAAAAGAAGCAAACATTGAACTTTCCAAAGAAACCAAAGAAGGAATGGGGGGAGGGGGTATGATTAAAATTAAGGAAGGTTTGGTAAGAGAGCTCACCTTGGGTAAGGCAAAGGAGCATAATATCAGAGGATTATTCGGAGGATTCCCTCCAGTTATGGAATATAGATTTGGGTTTCGCTTAGGAGGAGTTATTTCTCACGCTTTCTTCAGAACATACCAGCTAACGTTTGACTTCACAACGATGAATGTTGTTCTGGAAAGGGGATAATGAATTCCTTTTCCTCGATGCAAAGAATGTCGAAGGATTGAAACCGAAGGAGTTTTTGAATGAAAAAAGATAATATCACCCACAAGGATATTATTGCCACTCTTGTTACTGCTTTAAAACCTTTGAATTATGTTTATGCTTTGTGGGAGGGTGGCTCTGCAAGCTTTGACAGGATAGACCAGTGGTCGGATATCGATTTATATCTGGTGGTGGAGGATGAGAAAGTGGAAGATAGTCTCAGCTCAATAGAACAGAGCTTCTTAAATCTTTACGAAATTGACTTGAAATTCCGCCTACCAGAACCAACCTGGCATGGGCACTCTCAGGTCTTTTATCGTCTGAAAAAAACCAGTCCTTTTTTATTTCTGGATATCGTAGTGATAAAGAAATCAAGTAAGGACAAATTCCTTCAATTCCGGATCCATGGAGAGCCAGTCGTCTATTTCGACAAAATCGCCGTGATCAAAGATGATCCAATCGATCCCGAATATTTTTTAAATAAAATTCAAGCACGACTGGAAATGCTGAAAACGAATTTTGACCTGTTTCAGGTATTAATTCTCAAAGAGCTAAATCGGGGCAACGATATTGAAGCCTTTAGTTATTATATAGCTTATACCTACAGACCTTTGGTAGAGGTTCTCAGGATCAAATACTGTCCCTATCATTATAATTTTCATAATAGCTATATCTATTATGACTTACCTTCTGAAGTGGTGAAGCGTCTGCATAAACTGAATTTTATAGCTAATTCTGAAGAGCTTCGCCAATGCCGGGCAGAAGCTGAAGTTTGGTTCTGGGAGGAAGTGAACAGTATTAATCCGGATGATTTGAAAATGAAAATCTCAGCCCCATAGCTCCTAAGCTTAGGAACCATATATTCCTGATTTTAAATTTAATTACTTCTGCACCTGACTTTTGCCAGATATTTTCTTATTATTATCCCTGAATTTTACTTAAAACCACTAACTAAAACTTGACTTTTAGCTGATGATATGATAAAATAACGGGAACTAAAGCGGATAGCTTGAAATATTAAGGAATCTAAACAAAGGCATGTTTATCTGGAAAACAAGTAACTAAAAGGAGAATTCTATGATAAGGTTGTATGACAAGAATACCGGTCAGTACCTGGGCAGAATAGAGGATGAAGCATTTCAATTTTTAATTGATAATTTGGAAGAAGAAAGTTTTACAGATACAGATTATTATGTTGACCGGCTGACACTTGATTTTTTAAAAGATAAAGGAATGAACGAGGATCTGGTAAGGTTAATTGAACAAACTATGGGCGAGGGGGAAGAAATAGAAATAAGATATGAAAGAGAGTAGAAAAACGATAAATCTACAAAGGAGGTTAAAGAATGGTTATTAAAATATGGTGGGTCTGGATTGCTATTGCGGCATTTTTTGTCGTAGCTGAGATATTTCATATGGGGTTTTTTCTGTTGTGGTTTGGTGTGGGAGCCGCGGTAGCTGGAATTCTGGCACTTCTTGGCTTTGGCCTGGGGTGGCAATTAGCGAGCTTTATCATCGTCTCAGGAGTACTTTTTGCTGTTTCCAGGAGATTTGCGGAAAAATTTACTAAAAAGCAGCCACCCGGAGTTGGGGCAGACAGATTCATCGATAAAAAAGGGGTAGTGATTGAGGAGATCAATAATCTTAAAAACACCGGGCGTGTCAGGATAGGAAAAGATGAGTGGCGAGCAGACAGCGATACAGGTGAGGTTATATCTCCAGGACAAACAGTTGAAGTGATCAAAGTAGAAGGGACGCATTTGGTAGTTAAAGTTTCAAAAGGAGGAGAATAAGATGGTAGTGGCATTAGTCATCATAGCTTTTGTAGTATTCATAATTGTTGCCAGTGGCATTAAGATTGTCAGGCCCTGGGAAAGAGGATTAATAGAGCGGTTAGGAAAGTATCAGCGAACCGCGAGCAGCGGACTTACCATCATCGTTCCCATCTTGGAGAGGATGATAATAGTGGATATGCGGGAGCAGGTGGTGGAGGTGGCTCCACAGGCGGTGATTACCAAAGATAACGTAGTCGTAGAGGTGGATGCAGTGATCTACTATGAGGTCACTGATCCGGTAAAGGTTACTTATAACGTTGCCAATTTCTACACCGCGGCTACTAAACTGGCGCAAACCAATTTGAGAAATCTGGTGGGCGAGTTAGCCCTGGATGAGTCCCTTACCTCAAGGGAGCTTATAAACACTAAGTTACGTCAGATCTTAGATGATGCTACGGATAAATGGGGAACCAGGGTTACCAGGGTGGAGCTGCAGAGGATTGATCCGCCTAAAGATGTTACTGACGCAATGCATCGTCAGATGAAGGCAGAAAGAGAGAGGCGAGCAATGATTTTAGAAGCTGAGGGACACAAACAATCAGCCATACTCAAGGCAGAAGGACAGGCAGAGGCGATCAAGAAAGTTGCAGATGCGGACAAATATCAGAAATTAACAGTAGCCAAGGGAGAGGCAGAAGCGATAGAAACCGTATATAGAGCCATTCACGAAGGCAAGCCTACCAATGACCTGATCGCCATAAAATATCTTGAAGCCCTTCAGAAGATTGCAGACGGACAGGCAACCAAGGTTTTTCTGCCGCTTGAAACTTCAGGTCTTCTCGGAAGCATTGCCGGTATAGGCGAACTTCTGAAAGAAAAAGTCTCATCCAAGAAAAGCGGAGAAACACAAGCTTAGAGAAAAAAGTCCCGTAGGTCAGGAGCACGAGGCTCCTGACCTACACTAAGATGGATTATTTTATCAACATCATCTTTTTTGTTTCAGCAAAATCCTCAGAAATAATCTGATAAAAATAAATTCCGCTGGAGACCATCATCCCTTCCCTGTTTTTTCCATCCCAGACAACTCTGTGATAGCCAGCCGGGTAATATCTATCTACTAAGTCACAGACTAATTCTCCCTTGATATTATATATCTTGAGAGAAACCTCTCCGGATTGAGTTAGCTGATAATTTATCTGAGTTGAAGCATTAAAGGGATTAGGATAGTTCTGATTTAAGCCATAATCCTTAGGAATCTCAGGTGTGGTATGGTGTTCTGGATCTTCCTCTTCTTCTATTTCTAAAGGAAATCCTCGATTATCTCGCAAATCCACCAGCCTAAAAGCTAAAACAGGCTCTTCCTGTTCCAGAAGCTCAAAGGTTATAATAGCTATCTCTCCGGAACCAATAATGGAAGTATTTGCTCCGAGGAGTGCCAGGCTGACATCCACTTCATATCCCATATCTTTCCCGTAAAAGAAAACAGTCTGAGCGCTATCGATTAATTGATAACTTCTCTTTACGTCTATGAACTTGAGCTGCAGAGAATCATAAGGCAGTATAAAGTGAATACTTTTTACTGTATCAGGATTATTAACCAGTGACACTTTTACATCAAACTCATTACCTAAAATCCAGTTGTCCGTTGATTTGGTCAGTGATAGACCTAAATCACCTGAAACTGCCTTACCCGAAGACCCGGATACAATTTTTAGATTGCTCACTGCCATATAATTCATAGCGAAGACGACTAAATCTTCAAAATCTATTATATTATCAGTAAGAGGAATGTCTTCCGCACTTTTATTAACGGTGGGACCAATATCAAGTTCAGGTAGATATTCTGCATCTCCTTCGTCTGTATCGTAGGTCCCGGCAAAGATCGATAAATCACTAAAATAAACTCTGCCATCCCCGTCGATATCACCTAACCAGTAATTAGTGGCTCGTGCAGTATCACCAGTTGAAAGTTTAGAATAATTTCCCGCACAGTCGTAAGCAAATATGCTGTAAAAATAAACATTTCGCGGGAAGGTAGCCACATCATTAGAGTCCTGGTAACTTGTTCCATTCCCCGTATACACCAGCTCTCCTGAAGTTTGGTTTGGAGGGTATCCTGAAGGGGAAGGATAGGAATCATCATATTCAGGGTAAGCATTATTAGCCCAGGAATTCTTTCGAATTTCCACTCCTTTAAAACTTCCATCCGGATTAGTCCAGCTCAGTCTGCATTTCCTATTCCCGGGCCTGGCAACAAAATTGGCAGGAGAGCTTGGTGGTGTAGTGTCGTAGGTAAAACTCCAGGAATATGAACAGGTATCAATATTAACATTCCCCCAATCGTCCACAATTTTTAAGAAAATGCTGTGGCTTTCCTCAGACAAAGAAGGAACTATCCAGGTTATATTCGTGTCTGAGGAATTAGAGTTATAAGCCCATAATTCATTCCATACCCCTGAACAATTGTCTAGGCAATAATATCCTCTATTTAATCCTAAATTATCAGCGAACCGGATGGATAGAGTTGGGAGATAATTAATGGTGTCACCAGATACCGGTGAATTGACCACAACCGTAGGGCGGGTAGTATCCGCGATTTGAATCTGGAGTGTAGCCCCGGAATTAGTGTGAGGTATGTCCTGATTTGAAGAATCGCGTAAAACTGAACTATTAAAGGTTAAATTGGTTGATCCAGCCTGAGTGGATGTGAAAATTAGCCCTAATAATTGTCCGGTTCCGGTAAAACTTCCATCTAAGATCGCCAGGCTCATCACCACTGAGTCAGTATAAATATCATAAGATAAAAACGAGTTATCTGGAGGAGATAACGCCGGCCCCTGAATCACATTGTTAACCGCAATAAAATTATGATCATACCTGATATTGAAAAATGAAGCCTCCAGTTTATTTACAGTCTCATTTAAAGAAATCCAGAGAGTATCAATATCGCCCCGGTTGGTCGAGAGGTAACTCGGGGAAAGGAAGACAATTAACTGTGGTTGAATGTTTAATGTGAAATGAAAAACATTTGACCAGTTAGAAATTAATGTATCCGGAGCAGATGAAATCCGCCTGTGCTTCCCTCTCCAGAAGTATATTGCACTGGTAAGACTATCAGGGAAACTGGCGTAATAAGTAAATTGAGTATTAGGTTGGCAACTTAGCCAGCTTGACTGGGTTAAATTTCCAATAAACAGACTATCAGTTGAAGTCTGAATCTGAATGGAATACAGAGTATCCTCTGGTAAAGAAGTAGAGCAGGTCTGGAATACAAGAGGAACCTGAACTTCAGCACTGCCACCTGCGGTTAATAAAATAAAAATCAAAAAAAATATTTTAATACATTTCATCTTTAGCTCCCTTCCTAAGGTTAGCTTTGACTTGACTATTACTACTCTTAAGAGCTGCTAATTTCTCGAAATCGTAGGATTCTCAACAGAGGAAAGAGCCATAAACCATTGGCACCGGGAAGTAGGATATTGTGTTGTTTTCAAGCCTGGTTTATTACTCATACTTATAATATTTTTACCCCTCCCTCACAGATTACATCGTTGTTTGGAAATGCAAATAATGTGCCTGAAATTAACTTGAGAGTTAGTAAGCGGTTAGCTTCTATAAGATATCAAAAAACTGCTCAATATTTGAACAGTTTCAAAGCTTTTCTGTTTGTTCCTGATGTAAGTTTATATGTTGAAATAGTTTAATGTGTAAGATGATATCTGAGCTATCGCTTGACATCTTTTCCAAAATGATCTCAAGTAATAACCCGAATGAAAGTTTGTAAGGGTGGGTTTGAAAGCCACCCCTAACTATTTTCACTAAATTTGACCTCACCCTATACCTCCCCTTTCCTGAGAAACGGACCCGTCCCGAAAAGGGATCCTTAGGACAGAACAAGGGAGGGAAATAAATCCCATTCGGACAGAAGTAATCCCAGTCCCTACGAACTGCTGAAAGAATAGTGATACGTTGCAACGTGTCAATACCATCTCTTAAAAAAGCTTGACAATATCAGAAAAGATGTTTATTTAATCCAATAGGAATTTGATTTAACAGTTGTTTATAGGAAAGGAGGAGTTATGAGTAAATCGCTTTTGATTTTGCTTTTTATCTTCTCTGGATTTTTTACTCTGCCTCTCTTTGCTCAGGATCCGGGCGAGGCTGATACAGTCAGATTGGCAAATATCTCTGGAGAAATCGGAACCCAGGTCTCTTTTCCGGTGTTCTTTGATAACGATGAAGAATTGACCTCCGTAGTGATCCCGCTTTTGGTGGATGGATATTCTGGCTGGCTGAGATTCGATTCGGTCTCATACCAGGGTAGTCGTCTTATAGACTCAGCAGTGTTAGATAAGCGGGAGGTATATGTTTTTGACACGGATACCTTCTCTTTTGACGCTTTGCTTCTATCTTTCTCAGTCTCCTCTGGAAATAACCTGTCCGTTGGAGCAGGCAAGCTCTGCGATCTCTGGTTCACTTTGCATTTTGGAGGTGGGGTTTTAGTGGACTCTTTGCCTGATTCACCCAGGGGAAGGCTGTTGCTTACCAACTCAAATCAGCAGACTTTCACCCCACGATTCTTTTCCGGTCTGATTGACATTGCCTGTAACTATCTGGTCGGGGATGTTGACCAGGATGGAAAAGTATCTATCTCTGATGTTGTATCCATCGATAACATCTGGGAATATGATTATACTCTTGATTCCTATCCAGTTTACGACCGGTATGGTCGGGCAGACCTGAAGTGTGACCGAAAACTGGATTTACGTGATCTGACTTATCTCACAGGATATCTTTTACGTGGTCTCCCGCCACCTTGTACCTGCAGAACTACCAATCCTTCATATTATAATGACCCGGCACTTCCGGATACAGTCTGGGTTGAAAACAAAACGATGAGAGCAGGTATTCCCTCTTCGATTTGTATGGGTGTAATCAATGATGAGTTTTTGAGTGGTTTAGCCTTGGAATTTGAAATAGACGGGAGCGCCCTGCTTAAATGGGATGCAGATAGTGGGCTTGTTCCAACTGACCGTCTAAAAGCTTTTACGCGTTGGGGTGGTGGTGAACATGTTGATAGCATCAATCCGGAAAACTTCAATCTATTCGCCTGGGGATACTTGGTTAATTTTACAACCGGTAGAGAAGCAGTTTGTTGTCCAGTTTTCACCCCCAAATCAGCTGGAACAGCAGCTTTCCATTTAATCCGCTGGATGAATGGCAGTGAATCTATGCTGGTTACAGAGGATAATGCCGCCATATTGCCAGCCTTCTCAGGAGGGAATATCACAGTCCTGCCTGACCCAAATGACGATGGTATATTCGGTATTGCGGATGTGGTCTATTTAATTAATTACTTGTTCAAGGGTGGGCCTGGACTCGATCCCTATGAATCAGGAGATCTAAATTGCGATGGCAAAGTCTCGGTTTCGGATATTGTCTATTTAATCAATTATCTTTTCAAAGGTGGACCCCCACCAGCCTGCTGAAAGATAGTTTGGAGTTTGAAGTTTGTGAGTTTGTTGTAGGGGTTCATCCGCCAAAGGCGGAGTGAACCCCTATATTTTTTGTTGTCGAGGGTACCAATGAACAACAAAAACCAACCGCACCATTTCATTTTCAACTTGACATATTTAGGAATTATATTAAATTATTCTCAGGTAGGAGAAGGAGATTCATATGAAAAAGTTTAAAATAATCTGGTTGGGGGTACTTATTTTTGTATTTTTCTATGCTCATTTAGGAAACCCTTATGAGAAGAACCCTACAGAACCCATATTAGAAGAAGGTTCAAATACTTGCCTTTGCAGGGGAGACATTGACCATAATGGAGTTATCAATCGACATGACGAGAAATTGATGTATAAGGTAATTCAAGGCGAAATAAAACCTCCTCTTCCCTTAGAGTGTGGTGACTTGAATTTCGATGGTATCGCCTATGAGATAGCTGATTATCTGATCTTAAAGGGATGGGTGGATAAACACCATGCCATTAAGTGTAAGAAGCAGAAACTGACTCTTGCCTCTTTGAAGATCTCAGAGATTAAAGGAAAACCTTGTGACAAAATTACTCTGCCAATTTTTATTCAGAATGATGTGGAGGTGGGGGTTTTTGATTTACAGATCGAGTTTGATGCAACTCTTTTATACTTCAAAGGTGCTGAAAGAGGAGAGGCTTTGACTATAAAAGATTCCACAGGAACTTACCAATGGGAATATTTCGGCAATAGGCAGTTGCCCAATCCTGGTTCATTCATCTACAGATTAGAAATTCTGGGGATTTATGAGTTATATAATAACCATAAAGGAATCCCTCTTCAACCCGATACAAATTTCGTTGAATTAGCCAAAATCAAATTTCAAATCGCTTATGACAACAATCTTTGTGGAACCCAAATCCCGGTCAATTTTTTCTGGAATCCTAATAGCTGTTATGATAATAGCTTATCTGATCAATCAGGAACTATCCTTTACGTTAGTAATGACACTTCACAGTTTAATTTCATCGACTGTGACACGAACATAATTACTAGTGAAATTATTCCTTCTGTAGATTTTGAAAATGGATTTGTGAATATTCCTGAACCACCAGTGGCCCAGATTGGAGACATAGACCTCAACGGAGTTCCTTATGAAATTGGAGATGCGACCTTGTTTGCCAACTATTTCCTTCAGGGCATCTCTGTTTTTACAATAGATCCAGCAAAGCAGATCAGAGATTCCGATATAGATAGGGATGGAGCTGTTTTAACCCTTTCCGATTTTCTTCTTTTGGTCAGGATAATGCAAGGGAAAGCCTCTCCAGGAGATTCGACCGGTACCACTGATAAAATAGCTTATTTTAATTTTTCGATAAGAGATTCTATTCAATTACTCACTTTTAATTCAGAAGCTCCGATTGGAGCTGTTCTTTTCACATTCCACTCCTCGGACACACCATGTTTTCCTTATATTATTTCTACTGATATGAACATAATGTCTAAGGTTGTTGATAGTCAGTTGAGAGTCCTGGTTTACAGTTTTGAAGATGGGGTCAATATACCTTCCAGGCCGGTGGACCTGTTAGCAATTCCTCGTAACCAGGATTGTGCATTACAATACCTCCAGGTGATTGATGACAGAGGAAGAGTAATGAAAGCGAGAATTGGAACAACAGGGGTTTCTGAACAACCTGCCCGGAACATACCTGAGAGTTTCGTTCTATTACCCAATTATCCTAATCCATTTAATCCAGATACTTATATAGAGTATGCTCTTCCTTCTAATTGCCAAGTAACTCTTGTAATTTACAATATTTTGGGACAGAAAGTCAGGACTTTGATTAATAGTTATCAAGATGCTGGTTTCAAATCTGTAAGATGGAACGGAGAAGACGATTCAGGGGATCAGGTTTCTGCTGGAGTTTATTTTTACTCTATAAAAGCTGATAATTTCAGCCAGACCAAGAAAATGGTTCTTTTGAAATGATAATCGATAAATCTGTTTAAATATAATGTTAATAATTATTGATTCGACCCTATTTTCTCTGGTGAGGAAATAAACGAAGACTAAAAATGGATTTTTAATCCTTGCCCTTTTAGTGTAATTCGTGATAAACGGGATAAAAGAGGATTTAGGGTAATTTTCGTAGGGGAAATCTCTGCTGTTGTCCTTTTTTTTAAACTCCTCGCAATTATGGTTGGTAGGACAGGTTTTCAACCTGTCAATCAGGGACAGACAGGAATGTCTATCCTACCAAGTCTGCTCCCAGGTGGATGTTATCATCCGCCTGATTTACTGCTCTGGGGTGAATATAGAGTACCTCGTCAATGGATGTGTCGTATGAATAGTTCAGGTGATAACGTTGCCACTCCTGTCCAGCGGATCCGCTTCTATGATGACAACATAGAGACGTCCTCATCCTATAAACTGATCAGTAGGATAGGACCGGAGTGAGGACGCTACAGCAACTAATAACCGTCCTTAGCTCATTTTTGAGGGGAGGAAAAAGAGTATTAACACGGTTAATGTACTCCATAATATTTAGCTCGATAAATCGAGCAACTACTCTTCCACCCAAATTCACGGCGAGGAAACCCCGCCTCTACACATACTTTATCGTTCAATGATTTAAAGGTAAGGCTATCCACCTCAAGCGGATATACTCCAGAAGTTTATTCCCCAAATATGACTTTTATAGTCTTAATTAAAACTTGACAAAATTTAAAAACTCACTATATTAGAAATTAAGAAGTTTGTTTAACGTTCTTTTAACGCAGGTAGAATTAATAGTTTAACACTGAGGGGATGTTCTCATCCCCGTTATTTTTCCAGGGATGATAATATCTCTGGGCGAATATGTAAATGGGAGTAATTATGACAAAAAATAATAACTTCACCAGTCTTCCAAAAAAATATAAGAACATTTTCAGGTGGAAAATTGTAATTCTGTTAGGATTATTGATTTTCTCAATCCCGGTGTCAATCTTTTCTCAGACGATAATCAATTCCTTTCCAGCTCCAAGTTTTGAATCCAGAGGTTTAACCTGGGATGGATCTTTCCTCTGGTGTGCTGATTATTACTCTGGAAAGATATTCAAACTGAACCCTTCAAACGGTGCAAAAGCTGACTCTGTCTCCTTTCCTATGCTGAGCGACTATGGAGGTATTACCTGGGGTAGCAATGGTCAACTCTGGGTAGCTAATGGCAGTTATGTTTATGAAATAAATCCATCTTCAGGTGATACCATCTCTTCTTTTCATTGCCCTGGGGGGTGAGGTGCTACTTCCTGTGGACTGACCCGTGTGGCCAGCAACCTTTGGGGCTCAGATCGTAACTTGCTTCTTGTCAGGAAGATGACAACTTCAGGGGCACAGTTCTTCACCTTTAGTTTAGACATGGATAACCCGAGGGACTTAGCAAATGATAGTACAGACCTATGGTTGGTCACCTCTGATGGAAAGTTATTTAAATATAATCAAAATGGTGAGGTGGTGGATTCAATCATAGGTTTATTATCCAGCGGATGGGGATTAACCTGGGAGAACAAGCATTTATGGGTGTCAGACCCTTCTTCTGACTCTATCTATGAGGTAAAATTGCCTCAATATAACAATATTAGTGCTGACAGTGTTAAGAACTGGATAGAGAGTGGAGCTAATCTGGTAATATTGGATGTAAGGGAGTTATATGAGTTCGAAAGCTATGGCTGGATTCCCGATGCGGTGAATATGCCCTGGAACTCTGATGTTCTGGATACAGCTTATACCCGGCTTTCCCCGGATGATACCATAATTGTGGTCTGCCAAAGTGGCATCAGAAGTGCACAGGCAAGCAGTTTCCTGGATGGAAAAGGGTATGAAAATGTTTACAATATGTTAGGGGGGATGGACTCCTGGCATTATCCGGTAGAGGTTGGTGGACACATTTCTGAGAATGTAACCTGGGGAAAAGATAAAAGTCCTTTCATTGTAGAGGCAGATATTGTTCTTGATAGTGGCAAAACCCTTACTCTTGAGCCCGGAGTGAATTTAGAATTTGATGGATTCTTCTCTTAAGATGCTTATGGTAACCTTATAGCCCAGGGGACCCTCGATAGTAATATCCACTTTACATCCTATAATTTATTTTCGTCTAGATGGGAAGGAATCAGTATTTTTAAAGGCAGTAATAGCTATTTCACCTACTGCAGAATCGATAGTATAGAAAATGGAATCTTGTGTCTTAACTCCTCTCCTGTCATTGAAAATTCATGGATTATTGGTAATCAGAACTGTTTACATCTTTCTGGTTCTAATGCTAATCCATCTGTTCACAACTGTAAATTAGAGGGGATAGATAGCAATCCTGATATTTTGATTCTGTGTGATTCCTCCTCAACACCGACTATAACCTACTGCAGTATTATGGATGGATTAAAAGGTGTGATTGCCAGAAATGGTGCAAATCCAAAGTTAAATTATAATAATATCTATAACCATAACGATTACGGTGTATTAAATGAAGATTCCTTAGTAATTATAGATGCAAAATATAACTGGTGGGGGCACAAAAGTGGCCCTTTTGATCCTGTAGATAATCCTGAGGGACAGGGCAACCGGGTGAGCCAGTGGGTTAATTATATTCCCTGGCTCCAGATTATTTTCCCTTATGTTTGCGGGGATGCAAATTCTGACTCTTCAACTACGGTTTCGGATGTGGTTTACCTCATAAACTATCTGTTCAAGGGTGGTCCTGCTCCTGATCCGATTCAAAAGGCAGATATTAACAGCGATGGCAAAATAACGGTCAGCGATGTCGTCTATCTGATCAATTATCTTTTCAAAGGCGGACCATCCCCCTGTAGTTAAATAGAAACTAAGCAATTTAAGTTTTAATATACAGGTATTGTTCTATGTCAAATTTCTTTTACACCTTGATAATTTTACCAGTATAAATTTTGCAAGCATTTATTGAAGGGAAAAGGATTTAAGAGGAATCTTTAGGTTCTTCTGTTTGTGGATTTAAAGGTGCTTCATATTCCTCTAAGGTTATAAAGTCATATTTTAACATCCGGTTCAGGATTATCTTTCTTCTTCTTTCAAATCTTCTGCTTTCTGAGGGGGGAGGGTATTTTCGGGGAAAAGGTAAGGAAGTTGCCATCCGGATAGCCTCATCTGGTGTAAGGTCTGCAGAAGATTTTCCAAAATAGTATCTGGAAGCTGCTTCACAGCCATAGATTCCATCTCCCCATTCAATTAAATTCAAATATAGTTCAAAAATTCTTCTTTTGCTTAATGCTTTTTCCAGGCGGAAGGCGATTAAGATCTCTTTCAGTTTTCTCAATGGGTTTTTAGAAGGTGAAAGGTAAAGATTTTTAGCTAATTGCTGGGTGATAGTAGAAGCGCCTCTGGAAAAATTTTTCTTCTTCCAGTCGATCTTCAAGGATTCTTTCATCTCCTCCAGGTCTATGCCGCTGTGGGTGAAGAAATTTATATCCTCTCCTACCAATATAGCTTTTTTTAGATAGGGCGAAATCCGGTTATAAGGCATCCAGATTCTATATTCCCTGGGCTTTTTACCCTTTTTCTTATATTCTTTATTTCTGATCTGAATTAAAGCCGTAGTTTTGGGATTTTCTTTTTGAAGATATACTATATCGGGCAGGGTTAGATACTCTAAAAGAAAAATGAGAACAAAGATTAAAAGCAAACCTGAAAAGACATAGCGCCACTTGAATTTTTTCGGTTTTAGAAAGCTCATAACTTTCAGTTAATACTGAATGTAGTTTTTTGATTCCTCGAAACCAATAGCTTGATAAATCAAGCAACTACAAATCTAAGACTTAATTTTAAACTATTAAGTAGAAAACTGCAACAGGATTTTATTATCTAATTTTATTTTTTATAGGCAGGTTGTATAGGTAATAGTTGTAGGGGCGGGTTTGGAACCCATCCCTACAAAAAAATTATTTTTTGGCGTTTGGTCCTCCATAGATTCCAATATCGCTTATGCTTCCATCCGGATCAGTTAAAAAGGGATTGCCTTTGTCGATCAAAGGGGAGTTAGGTTTTAATCGAAAATCCTGCTGGTTTTCGAAAAGAGGGTCAATAGATAAGTTTCCGTTTTGTTCGGTTAAGTCTGGCAGGTCTTTATAGTTTCCAGCATTGTTATTCCATACATCATTATAACTGATAGAGAAATTTGGATTTATATCGGTAGCCCAGATACCCACACAGGGGCAGACCCACTCTTTTCTCCAGCCATTTTCAGTGACAATATTATTTGTGCAGACCCCCTTGCACTCTGCGCTCCAGACTGCAAAGCCACAGTTTCCATTGTGAGTGATAATATTATTAGATGCATCCAGATAAGAAGTCCCGGTGGCGATTATACCCCAGCCTAAGTTGTCAAAGACTAAATTGTTTTTTACCAATGCTCTGGAATTTCCAAAAGTTCCAATCCCTTTCCAATAACCGGAGATTTGGTTCCGGTAAACTGTTGCCACTGCATCCCAGGTTATTCCTATGCCTGCGCCTCTGCCATCGCAGATTATATTATCTGTAATATAGGCAGTTGCTCCCCGATATAATGCCACCCCATCCCAGCCATTGTTCTGAATCCGGTTATTCAAAATAAATATCTCTGAGTTTTCTCTTCCGAAAACACCACCGATTCCAACTACGACTTCATCTATCCTGTGAGTATTATCAGAGATCTCCACATCTTTAACTGTAACAGTGCTGAATTTGGTAACAATTCCAGCATCCGTAGCATTTCCATCCGGATCCCTTTTACCTCCTGTTATTTTCAATTTGGTGATGAATGAATTCCGGCCATGTTCAAATAAGACCCCATAACCAGCATTGGTCACTAAAATAGTTATATCTTTTCCACTTCCGATTATGTTCAAGCCTTTATTTTGAATTAAAAAGCCTCTGGTGGCATTAACTTTAGTCTTATGTTCCTGACAGTTGCCACATAATTCTTCGATATATTCTTCTGGTTTTGCCTCATAAGTTCCCGGGAAAATAAAGATGGTATCTTTATCCTTTGCCTGATCAAAGGCATATTGTAAATCCCTGAATGGCTCCTCCTTTGTGCCGTTCCCGATTATTTTATCCTTAAGCTCATCCACATACCAGGTTTTATTAGTTTGAGCAAAAGAATTGAGGAAAAAACTCATATAAAAAATTGTTATTATAAAAAATCGAATTAAGTTTTTCATATTTACAGTCCTGTATTTTAATGGTTTTTAAGCTCTTTGCTACCTGCTACAAGCTCCTAGCTTATTTTGTTACCTCCAAAATCTTTTTAATCATCTTTTCGTCCTTAGACATTAAATCAACAGAGAGGAAGGTTGAACTTAATTTGAGGATATTTTATTATTTTGAAAAAAGAATGTCAAGATAAAGTTGAGAGGTCTCTGAAAAACTCAAATCTGCAGGGCTGGGAGCCCTGCCTACGAGCCTGCTGGGTTCGATAAATCGAACCCCTACATCCTGATTTGTAGGGGCTTGATTTATCAAGCCTAAGTGCTTTTTCTATTTGACAATCTGGTGATTACTCCATTTATTAAAGTTGTTGAATATTCAACTCGATAGGTCGATAAAATAATAAGACCATAGCAAAAATATTATTGGGGAAATAAACTCAAGAGAACTAAAATGTCGAAAAATTTTGCGATAACTGGTGTGGCAGGGTATATTGCCCCGCGCCATTTGAAAGCGATAAAGGAGACAGGGAACCGGCTGGTGGCGGCGGTTGATCCACACGATTCAGTTGGCCTTCTGGATAGCTATTTTGATGGGGTTCGCTTTTTCACCGAATTCGAAAGGTTTGACCGGCATATCGAAAAGCTACGCCGACAGGGTGAGGACCAGCACGTGCATTATGTTAGCATCTGCTCTCCCAATTACCTGCACGATGCCCACTGCCGTTTTGCCCTGCGAGTTGGTGCGGATACTATCTGTGAAAAACCGGTGGTTCTAAACCCCTGGAATATAGATGCCCTGCAGGAATTAGAACAGGAAAGCGGTAAAAGAATTTACACGGTTCTGCAGTTGCGGGTGCATCCTTCTTTGATTGCACTAAAAGAGAAACTTCAAAAAGAGACACGAACTTCTAAAAGAGAGATCAATCTCACCTATATCACCTCCCGTGGACTATGGTATTTAATTTCCTGGAAAGGGCAGGTCGAACGCTCTGGTGGTCTGGCAACTAATATCGGCATTCATCTATTTGATCTCTTAATATGGCTATTCGGCAAGGTCGAACACTCAGAGGTTCATCTTTCTACACCAACTAAGACTAGCGGGTATATGGAACTGCAGGATGCACGAGTGAAATGGTTTCTTTCGATTGATAAAAATGATCTTCCGGATGAGTGTAAAAAGAATAATAAGCCCACCTTCCGCTCAATCACCATAGATGGAGAAGAAGTAGAATTCTCCGAAGGGTTCACGGATCTGCATACAATAGTTTATAAAGAGACTCTGGCAGGCAGGGGTTTTGGCTTGGAAGATGCCCGCCCCTCAGTGGTCTTAGCTCACGATATAAGAAATGCTAAGATAATTGGAATTAATGAGAACTCACATCTGTTATTGAAGAAGATTCTATAAATTACAATTAATCAAACTAAAAAAGGCTTGATGAATCAAGCCCCTACAGAAAAATATTTGTAGGGGTTCGATTAATCGAACCTTAAATTTCTTACCAACAAATTATATTCATTAATAAATAAAAACTGGAGGCGGTGGGAATCGAACCCACGTCCGAAGATAGGAGCTAAAGGACTTCTACAGGCTTAGCTTTCAATAAACTTTCAATACAGCGGGGCAGGACTGAGGGTGACTCGAAGTTTAACCTAAATGTTTCTTATCGACTATTATTCTCCTAATAGATCTTAAATCCAGATCTGGCAATGGTTCCTCCAAAACTGTCTTTTCTTCTGTGGTGAGTTTACCAAAAAGATCTAAATCTATTTGCTTCCCTTCTTTAGAATCCAGTAATCTGATGAAACTGCCATAATCTAAAGAAAAGATGTCATATCTTTTACCCGGTTCAGCTTTAGAAGACCAACCTTGATGAATTCTGTGTAAGAGGCGAGAATCTACCAAGTACTGTAGATACTCGTCTCTTGAGAACTCAGAATTGACAAGAAATGCTTTCTTCTTAAATTTAGTAATTACTTGATTAATTATCCTTTCTAGCATTTTATAAGCTTGTGAATCCCTATCGATGTTAGCGAGCTTATCTTCTTCATACCAGTTCAAAGCAGCAATTCTGATATGTTTCATAGTAATTGCCTTTTTTTCTTTGTCATCATAGTATTGGCTATATGAACGTTTAAAAACGTTCAAAAAATCTCTTGGAATTCCCTCGCCAGCTCTGACTAACTCACGGAATGCATCATCAGAAGAAAATAAATCTTTCACAAGTTCTATTTGCCCAATATTATTATCTTCAATCCCAAATTTCTTAAGTTCAAATTTGAGATGTTTCAAAAGTAATTTCTTATAAAAATCCACTGCTCCTTGAAGATCCTTTTCCCATACCTTTATCGTATCTAAATCAATATCTCCGAAGACATCCGCTCCTAGTTCCAAACCATAACTATCTTCTGCATTTTCTGAAGTTGAGAATCTTGTTCTAAATCTTATTGTGCTTATCTTTGCTGATATTTTTGGAGATATTATAAGTGCTTTTTTGATCATGTCAGCCAAGTAAGGCTGAACGGATGAGGGAATACTAGACCATTCATCTAATAAAATGACTACATAGTCAAGTCCCACCGCCTCAACTATATTTTCCAAATATTCCTTTACAGAACTCTCCCTAAGATATTCCTTTTGCTCGCCATTTTTTGTTTTAAATCCAATTGGTCTATAGATTTTTTCATATTCTAAAATACCAACTTGGTGCGAAATTTTATTCTCTGAGATAAGATCTAATAATTCGTTTACTTTAGATAGAGCATCTTCGATTTTGTCCTTTTCAGTATTGCCAGGTGACTCAACGTGTAGACGCTCTAGTTTGTTCTTCAGTTCAATAAATATCAGGTAAGTTGTTCGCCAAAAAAACTCAAATGCAAAAAGTTTTCTCTTCTCTTGGTCTTTCGCATCTACCACAGATATTGTAGTGGCATAGCGAAGGTCAACAAATACTACCAACTTGTTATTACCTTTTATCCTATCATTCTTTTCTTCAAAACTACCTATTAAGTGGGTTTTGCCACTTCCTCTTCTTCCGAAAATTACTTGATTGGTATTGTTATCCAATGAATCTAGAATTCCCCAATCCTCAAATATGTTAAGATATTCCCCTCTTCTTTCACTTCTGAAGTCTATATTTTTGACTGCGAGTTGAAAGGGTTTAGTTCTGAAAAATTCCATTTCTTGAATTCTGAATGACTATATTCTTTTCTGGAGGCGGTGGGAATCGAACCCACGTCCGAAGATAAGAATCAAAGGACATCTACAGGCTTAGCTTAGTCTTTTCCCCTCCCACCAGAGGCAGGAGAGAATTTGTCCCGGGGAAAACCGACAAGCAGGTTTAACCCGGAACTATCCTGGTTTTGATTCGCCCTCTTCCCCCAGGCAAAAGAAGTGGGCTATCCTGTTTTTCTCGACGCCTTAGTCCAAGCCAACAGGCAGGCTCAGGTAAGACGAGCTACCTTTTATTAAGCAGCCAGTGCGTACGAATAGTCGTTTGCACTTAGATTTGTTCCCAATGGATTAACGAGGTTACTGGGTACCTCGGCCTGCTTTCCTTTACCCTTAGTCCCCGTCGAAGCCGTTCGCCCCCATAAAGGTGGCTAACTTCTAATTAAATATACGCTTGAGATTAGAAAATACAATAGAAATTTTATAAATAAATTTGCTTTTCCCCACCTTGGAACAAGGTGGGGCTACCAATCCTAAACCCGTAAACCCACTTTACCTTCAAAGTGGGTCGAAGATAAGGCTTGCTAATGAACAAACAGGATGTCTGTTCCACCATCTAAAAGGCAGGCACAGGGGCCTGCCCCTACATTTCTTCATCAAGAAAATAGGCGAATGTTGACATCCTTCTACAAGGGGGAAAATACACTATGTTCTTTGAAAAAATAGAGGTTGACAGATTTTGAAAAAGTGTTATTATATTAACAAATGGCTATAAAGCCTCTTTTTTTGAACCAGAAAAGCTAAAGGAGGACTTCTGTGTTTAAATCATTTAAAGTTTTCGTGCTGGTTTTAGGGGTGTTTTTTCTTGCAGGAGGGCAGAGTCTGGTTTTGGCTCAGACTGGATCATCAGTTGATTCTATAGACCTGAAGATAGAACAACTTCAAAAATTGATTGATGAAAAGGGGTATCACTGGACTGCAGGGAGGAGCTGGGTGTCTGAGCTTTCGATTGAGGAGTTCAAGAAACTCTTAGGTTATAAGCCACCAAGAGGATATAAAGAGTGGCTGGAAAAACAGCCTAAGCTCAGAGCAAAACCAGGTGCGGTATTCCCTCCTATTTTCGACTGGAGGGACTCGAACTATGTGACACCGGTTAAAGACCAAGATGGTTGTGGCAGTTGCTGGGATTTTGCTGCAACTGGTGCTTTTGAGGCCGCTATTAAGAAATATGACCATATAGAATATGACCTTTCTGAACAGCAGGTCTTATCCTGTAATATATATGCCGATGATGGATGTAATGGTGCCTGGGCTGAAGCAGCTTATGAGCTTTTTCAAAGATATGGGGCAATACTGGAAACCTCTATGCCCTATCAGGCAAATGATGATGTGCCTTGCACTCAAGACCTATATACAGTTGTAGCTAAATTAAAAGGATGGCAATATGTGAATAACGATGTCAATTCAATTAAACAAGCATTACTAACCGGTCCAGTTTATAGCACTTTTGATGTTTATTCAGATTTCAGCGATTATTCTACCGGATGTTATCAGCATACCTCAGGTTACTATCGGGGTGGACATGCCATAGTCATCGTGGGGTGGGATGATAATTCTTGCGGGACCGGACAGGGTGCCTGGATATGTAAAAATAGCTGGGATTCTACCTGGGGTGGATTAGGAGGTTATTTTTACATTAAGTGGGGAAATTGTGGCATAGGTGATAACACAGTTCTACCCCTTTACCCTCCTGACCCGGTAAATTTAAGTTATGAAAGTCATCAAGTCTCTGACGCAGCAGGGGATGGAGATGGGATACCAGAGCCAGGAGAGACCATTTCGCTTTCAGTTAATTTAAAGAATAGTGGTCCACAAACAGCTACCTCGGTTAGTGCCACTCTGTCCACAGCTACTCCTGGAATCACTATAACTGACGCCACAGCAACTTTTCCGGATATACCATCTAATCAGATAAAAAACTCTGATTCTCCTCATTTCACCTTGGCTATTGATCCTTCAGTTGAGGCTGGAACCAGGATGAATTTTAGTCTGAATATAACCTGCGACCAGGGTAGTTTCAGTGACAGCTTATTTGATTTCATGGGTGAGTTTGATACGATCTTTTTCGACGATATGGAGATAGATCTCGGCTGGACAACTGGTTTCTTTGAGAATCGAAGTGACTGGCAAAGAGGGACACCTGGCGGTGGAGGTCTCCCTGATCCGGAAACAGCTCATTCTGGAACTAAGATCTGGGGTAATAATCTAAGTGGAAGTTATGTGGATACAGCAGACAATTATCTTAATTCTTCAGTGATTAATTGTGGAAACATAGAGAAGACTCGCTTGAGATATTACCGATGGTTATCCTGTGAGAAAGGGATCTGGGATCATGCCAAAATATTTGTGAATGGAAATCTTGTCTGGGAAAACGACCCGGTTTTTGACCAGATCGATTATAAATGGGAGCTTCAGGATATAGATATATCAGTTTATGCAGACCACAATCCTTCAGTTCAGATTCGATATGAACTCGATTCTGATGAATACCTCCACTTAGGTGGTTGGAACATCGATGACTTTGCATTAGTCGGGATTTCCAGATATATCCGGGGTGATGCTAATGGCGATTCTAAAGTTTCAGTTTCAGATGTGGTCTATATAATCAACTATCTGTTTAAAGGAGGTCCGGTGCCGATTCCTCAGGAGGCTGGAGATGCTAACTGCGATAACAACGTTAATGTTTCAGATGTGATCTACCTGATAAATTATCTATTTAAAGGTGGACCACAGCCGGGATGTTAACTATCAGGAAGTTTTTAGTAGGGGCACGTTGAACGTGCCCCTATTTTTTTATTTGTAGAGAAATCATTTGACAAATGGGGGTTAATAGATTAAATAATTAGATGTCAGGTGAAAAGTTTATAACCTATAAATATCTTAATAAGGAGAGGATATGGACAAAAAACAGAGTTTTAACACACTTATTTTTTCATTGCTCCTGCTGGCGTTAATTTCACCTGTCCCTGTTTGGGCCCAAGAGATAAAGCTGGACATAAAGAAAAATGTACTGGATAACGGTTTGACTATCTTGACCTGTGAGGATAAGTCAGCTCCTACGGTCTGCTATATAACTTTTATAAATGCTGGTTCCCGGGAGGAAAAGCCCGGAACTACTGGTCTGGCTCATATCTTTGAGCATATGATGTTCCGGGGAACTGAGAAATACCCGGTCTATCATGATGCAGTTGCCTCTTTTGGCGCAGGAACCAATGCTTCCACCGGCGAGGATTACACTAACTATTTTGTGATTGTGAAAAAAGACTACCTGGAGGAGATAATCCCGATTGAGGCTGATAGATTAAGGAATTTGATCTTTAACAATGAGACCTTTCGCACGGAGATGGGTCCGGTCAAAGAGGAAAGGAGAAGGTTTGTAGCAGATGATCCGGATGGTTTTATAAGCGATGAGTTAGTCCAGTTTGCCTATCAGGTACATCCCTATCATCATCCGGTAATAGGTTTTGAGGAGGATTTAGAGAAAAATATAAAACTTCAGGATGGATTGGATTTCAAAAAGAATTTCTATTCACCTGCATATACAACCATAATCGTAACTGGAAATTTTGATACTCCCAAGGTCTTAGAGCTTATAAATAAATATTATGGAGACTGGGAGAAGACTCCTCCTCCAGATGTTTCTATACCAGTTGAGCCCAGGCAGACCAAGGAGAGAGTAAGAAATTATGTCTGGAAAGATAGCCAGATTTCGACCAAGCTGCTAATGGCTTTTCATGGACCAAATTTTGAGATACAGGATAATGATTTCTGTGCACTACAGTTAATCAGCCGGATTTTGTTTATGTCCTCCGGTCGAATCACCAAGAAGCTTTATAAGGACCTGCAATTAGTTGAATATATCTACGGTTATATGGATGAGAAAAAGGATCCGGGTCTTTTCGCAATCCGAGCATCTTTGAAAAGAGGAAAATCTTTAAATAAAGTAAAGTCTCTAATCTTAGAGGAGCTCGATAAACTGAAAAATGAGCCAGTAGCTGAAAAAGAACTGGAGAAGGCAAAAAATTCTATCAAAGCTGAGATGGTTTATCGGATGGATAATCCCCTGTCAGTTGCTTATACCATCGGAGATTATCAGTTAATTGGTGGAGATTATAATCTCCTTTTTGAGATTCAAAAGAAATTTAAAGAGGTTACCCCTGAGATAATTCAAGAAGTGGCAAAGAAATATTTTACCTCTGAGAATCGGACCATTCTTACTCTGATTCCAAAAAAGTAATCAAGCAATTCTAAAATAGATGGAGGAATAAAGATGAAAAATTTTAGAATAAAAGTTTTACTCCTGGGTTTAATGGTTTTATTATTGGTTTTTTCACTGGGCTGTGGCAAAACCCAGAAACTCAAAATCATTGAAGTGAAAAAACCGGGGATACCGGTGGTTCATTTCAGGATTATGGTTTTTTCTGGCTCGGCAGATGACCCCAAAGGTAAAGAGGGTTTAGCCAATTTTACCTTTTCCCTCTTAAAAAAGGGAACCCAGTCTTATAACCGGGAACAGATCGAGGAGCTTTTAGACTTTCTGAGCGCTGGTATAAATATCGAGGTGGATAAAGAGGCAATAGTGATAAGCGGGACTACTTTGAAGGAGAATTTGGATAAATTCTATCCCCTTTTCTCTGAGGTCTTGTTGAAACCTACTTTTCCAGAAGAGGAGGTAGAGAAACAGAAAAAAGACCAGGAAGATGGAATAAATATGCTGGTGCAGGATGATGCAGAATTAGTAAAAGAATGCCTGCAGGATTTTATTTATAAAGACCATCCTTATGGTCATTCGCCAGTAGGAAGCCTGTCTGCTATTAAGAGATTTACCAAAGAAGATGTTCAGAATTTCTATAGTACGCATTTTGTAAAAAATAATCTGGTCATAGGTTTAGCTGGAGATATTGACCAGAGCTTGGTTGATAAGGTGAGAAAAGATTTTTCCGGATTGAATAAGGGAGAGGTGGTTCATCCGGAAAGAGTGGTTCAACCCCTCAAAGGTGGAAAGCTTTTCTTAGTGGAAAAAGAGGGAAGGGATCAGACCCAGCTCTGTTTTGGACATCCGCTTAGTTTCACCCGAAAAGATGAGGATATCTATTTCCCCCTGTATGTGGCAAATACCTATTTTGGAAAACACCGGGAACAGTTCGGGGTTTTGTTCCGCACAGTCAGGACTGCACATGGTTTAAGCTATGGTGCCTATAGCTATATGGAGTATTTTCAACAGACAGGCTGGTCGAATTTAGCTTCTCCCAATACGCCGAGACACGATCAATATTTCAGCATCTGGACTTATCCCAAAAGGATAAATGGGAAATTTACAATGAAATTGGTCTTGAAAGACCTAACCGATCTGGTAGAAAACGGGGTTCCGGAAAAAGAATTAGAGAGGTATAAGGATTTCGAAATCAACCATTTCCCCTTTGAGATAGAGACACCGCAGAGGAAATTGGGGCAGTTGATGGACGAAGAGTTTTATGGAAACTTTGGGTTTGTAGATAACTTCGAGAAAAAAGTGAAAGAGATAACTTCTGCCCAGGTGAAACAAGCTTTAAAGGAGCATATCTTCCCAGAGGATCTGGTGATAGTGGCAATAGTCAGCAATGCAGAGGATTTCAAAAAAGAACTACTCTCGGATAAAACCGTAATCGAGTATCCTTCAGGGGTAGAAGGTGCTTTGCTCAAAGAAGAGGACGAAAAAATCAAAGCCTTTGATCTGAAAATCAAGCCTGAAGATGTAACGGTAGTCAAAGCCTCGGAGCTTTTCAGATAGATTTTTTAAAGGAGATATAGTAGCGACTGTCTTGAAAATCAAGCATAATTTAGAGTAGCGTTGG